>PKWL01000048.1 GCA_003133225.1 Janthinobacterium sp. | reverse complement strand
CACTTCCCATTTCCCGTCAACCCCTGTTTCTACGCCTATCAATTTTATTTCAGCTTCAATCCGCCCATGCAGGAGGCCCCTATTTGTTTTGCAACGAGTGCCGTTCAGAGGGGGAAGCATAATTGCTAAGATCCGCACGGCAAACACGTTCTCCCGTCAGGCGTGCGCTTCGCTTATGGACAAGGCGCCATAGCCGATGCCATCGGCCTGAAATCACCGTCGGGATGCGCAGTGCGCGTACCCCGCCGCTGCTTCGGCACGACCACTTTGCGGATCGCCGCTCGCATGTAACCATCTATCAGAAGGAGTGCCTTGACGTTTAACCAGTGCTACCGAGGCCATGCCTTAAATTTGAACACGTGAGCCGATCGACTCCTGCCGCTCGCTTGTGCCGCATGACCTACTCATACGCTCGCCAAAGGTTCCGATAAGCGCCCCCCAAGTTGCCGCGAGGCCGCTTTGCGCTGGGCCAGCTGACCCAATGGGCCGCTTTCCGGATCCGGTCAGCGGTTTGCAGTAACCGGTTAAGGATACAGACCGCGTACCTCGCGCGCCTGTAGGACTCTCGTGCAAGCGATGATAAAGGCCGCAGTGCGCAGCGACACATCCTTGTCGTTTGCTAACTGCCACACAGTCGTGAACGCATCTTTCATCAGGCGCGTCAGACGCGCGTTGATATCGTCCTCGCTCCAAAAGAAGCTGGAGAAATCCTGCACCCATTCAAAATAGCTGACCGTCACGCCACCCGCGTTGGCGATGACGTCAGGCACGATCAGCACGCCTTTATCGTGCAAAATGTCGTCCGCCGCCGGCGTTGTCGGGCCGTTGGCGCCTTCCAGGATGATTTTGGCGCGGATCTGGTGCGCGTTCGCCGCAGTGATCTGCTGCTCGAGTGCGGCCGGAATCAGGATGTCGCACTCGATGCCCCAGAAGCGTTCACGCGCAATGCATTCCTCGGCGCCTTTGAATCCGGCGACGCTGCCGCACTCAGCCACGTGCGCCAGCAAGCTAGGGATATCGAGCCCGCCTTCGTGCACCACCGTCGTCACATGATCTTGGACGGCGACGATCTTGGCCCCGGCCTGCGCGAACAGGCGCGCTGTCACTCCCCCTACGTTGCCGAAACCTTGCACCGCGATGCGTGCTCCGGCTATCTGAACGCCGCATCGGGCGGCCGCCTCGCAGCCGACGACATATACTCCACGCCCGGTCGCATCGTGCCGTCCGAGGCTGCCGCCCAGCGAGATCGGCTTGCCGGTGACGACGCCGCTACAGGTGCTGCCCTCGTTCATTGAGTAGGTATCCATCATCCACGCCATGGTTTGCTCGTTGGTATTCACGTCGGGGGCCGGGATGTCCTTGGTGGGCCCGATGATGATGCCGATCTCGCTGGTGTAGCGGCGGGTCATGCGCTGCAGCTCGCCTTGGGACAGGGTCTTCGGATCAACCCGGATACCGCCTTTCGCGCCTCCGTAGGGCACATTGACCGCCGCGTTCTTTACCGTCATCCAGGCCGACAACGCCATCACTTCCGACAGGGTCACATCTTGGTGAAAGCGGACCCCTCCCTTGCCAGGACCGCGCGACATATTGTGCTGCACCCGGTAGCCTTCGAAGTGGGCTACTGTGCCATCGTCGCGCTCGATGGGCACGTCGACGATCAGGATTCGCTTGGGCCGCTTGAGCGTTTCAACCCAGCGCGCCAGGCTGCCCAGATGGGGCGTGACGCGATCGACCTGCTCAAGATAGACGCCCCATGGACCGATTTCCTTCGGCGTGAGGTAAGACGGAATTTCGTGGCGCTGCGACATTTTGGACCTCTCACGATTGGTTATCCTCACGCCGTGCTCGGCTGAAGTGAAACCACATCGTAGGGGATTGCGTGGCAGCAAAGCCAATGCCATGTGCGCATGTAACTATGCGCATTTTGCATGAGTCGCCGATGGATCGGCCAGGCGGACGCTCTTGCGCCGTTTGCCGCCATCGCCTTGCTGCGCGAGGAATTCCCATAGTGCCGCTACCACCGGCTTGCCCGGGCGTCCGGCGGTCGGTCGTTCGCGATACAGGCGAATCTCCATCTCGAGCTGCCACTCCGCCTGGCCACCGTCGGCCCGCGCCAACAACTTCTGCCTCACTTCGCGAACGACGGCGGACTCGGGCAAAAACGCCAGGCCATGCCCTTCCAGCGCCATCATTTTCAAGCCTTCGGCCATGTCGGTTTCGTAACATTGAGCTAGGCACGGGGGGTGCTTGGCGTCGGCCAGGATCAGTTCCACCATGCGCGCGAGGTAGGCGTTGTTGGCGTAAGCTAGGAACGGTACGGGTGCCTCGGCGCTGCCGGGAAGGAGCAACGGCGGAACATCGCCCTTGGTGCAGCGAGCATAGGCGCGCAATGTTTCCCGGCCCAAGACCAGCATGTCGTAACAACCGGCATCGAGCTGCACCGGCTGGCGCGGATGGTGATAACACAGGAGCAAATCGCATCCGCCTTCGACCAGGCGCAGCACGGCGTCGTGCACGTTGAGTGCCATCAAGCGGCTGTCGATCCGGCCGAAACCCGCTGCCAACGCATTGAGCCACTTTGGCACGAAGGTCAGCGACAGTGTGTGGGGCACGGCAAAATCGACCGTGCTCTGCACTACCGAGCCCTTGCCGCGTAACAACGTGCGCACATTATTGATCTGGCCCAGCATTTCCAGCGCCTGCGGGTAAAACACCTCGCCTGCCGGCGTTAGACGTGTCGGGTAAGACGTGCGGTCGATCAGGTCCGTGCCGAGCCAGGCTTCTAGTGACTGGATGCGCCGCGAGAATGCCGGCTGGGTGACGTGACGCAGTTTCGCCGAGCGGCTAAAGTTGCTGGTCTCGGCCAATGAAATAAAGTCTTCTAACCATTTGGTTTCCATCCCCGCATGGTAGTTTGTTTTGGCAGCGAACCTTCATGATTTTTCCCGCCACAAAGGATTTCGCCGCATTACTCAGCAATAAAAACCACGGCAGCCAGTCCACATTAGTCGACTATTTTTCTGATGAATGTGTCGAACCATCAAAAAACGTTTCAAGGCGAAGGAACCGAGCGCCGGCTTGCGCCCGTGCTTGCGGATAAGCCGCGGCGACTGCTCACAGGCATCACAAACCTAGCGCGCGCGACCCCTTTAGTTCGCCCGCCAGCCGGCGTAGAGAAGGCAGTTGCAGACCCAATTACAAGAAATGGGACAGGATGGCTCGCCGTGCCAGATTTGGCGATTGATCGGCAAAGTGGCTCCATGAGATAAATTAAAGTGGCACTGTATTGCAGTGCCATTGCTGCTTTACTATGCATTGTCTCTTAGCAATAAAAAGCGCTGCGCCTTAATCTGACATGATCCGACTATCCATGACCAATGCGAAATTGCAAAAAAGAAAAGAACAGCGACCCTTTGCGCAGTTGGCGCCATGGTCCAGTTTGCTCGTGCCTGTGATCAGGTTGTGCCTGATAAAAGTTATCGTCCGATTGGCCACGCCCATCGCCGCCCCAAATCGGGCCAGCGTGCCCAGAAAAGTCATTGTTTCCGACCGGGGCCGAAGCTATTGGCGATGCGGTGCAATTAACACTCATGCTTGATTGCCGGGACATGGGCCCCGCGTTCGATGAAGCGGCAAATCACGCTGTTTCTCGCCGGCCCTTGCCAGTCGATGTTGCCGCCAGATGTGTTAACGATCCGTTTGCCCGCGTTTGCGAAAACCTTTGCATGGGCGGGATTTTTCAGGCGAGCCGCTGGCGGCGCCCCCGAAAAAATCGTGCTGATTCGAAGCGGCGAATCGATTTGGTCAATGGCGGCAGGCCAATTACCGATGCTGGTGCGTCGGCTCGCTATCTCAACGGGCGTTGCGGCAAACGCGACGTCTTTTGCCGGCCAGTTTCCCCGGCGCCAGGGTAAATTCGCCCGGTTTTAGGGCGTGGCAAACACGCTCGTAGCTATTCTAATTTTTCAAATTTAATGCGACCGAACCGGTCTTTGGGTGGGTGTTTTTAAAAAAAAGTCACGCATGGGCGTGGCGCTTTACCAGGAGAACTAAAAGAAGTGGGAAATGATCCTTATCTTAAATTTAGCGCAAGAAAATAACCTCAAATCCTCAACACTGGAGACAATAATATGAACCACAAGATTTTAGTCGGCCTGATCGCTTCGCTCGCAACGACAGGCGCCTTGGCCCAATCGAACGTAACGGTATATGGCCTGTTCGATACCACCGTTCGCTATACGACGAAGCAACAAGTTGACCCAAATTGTACCGGCAACTGCGCCGTAGGTAACCAAACTGCAATGACGGAAGGCGCTTTCCAAGGCCCGCGCCTTGGTTTCAAGGGTGAAGAAGACCTGGGCGGCGGCACGGCCGCGGTCTTCAAGTTGGAAAGCGGGTTTCAAAGTAACAACGGTGCATTCGACCAACAAGGTCAGTTGTTCGGCCGCCAGGAATTTGTCGGCTTGAAGGACAAGTCTTGGGGTGAAATCGATGCCGGCCGCCAATACGGCGCGACGTTTGACTTGCTGGGAAACTACGATCCCCTAGGTGTCGGCAACTTCAACGAAAACGGCTGGGAATGGTACATTTACGGTGGGCGCTTCGACAATACGCTGAAGTACACCAATACCTGGGGCCCGGTCACCGCCGAGCTGCAGTACTCGGTGGGCGGTCAAACTGGTTCAACTAGCATCGGCGCGACAAAAGCGGGCGCATTATCGTATACGAACGGCCCGTTCAGCATTGGCGGCGTGGTTCAGCAGTCATCCGATTCCCTCTCGAGAAAAGCGACCATTTCCGGCTTGGGTACTTCATTCATCGCCGGCCCGGCCACCCTGTACCTAAATTATCTTGACGCCAAGCGCGATGCCGGCTTCCAAAAAGGGGAAAGCGGCACCGGCCAGCCTCTTGCCAACACGAGCTTGATGGGCAACACCAACGCGATGCTTCGGCGTACCGACGGCGTGTGGACGGCCGGTGTGTTGTTCCAGGCTACGCCCGCTTTGGCCTGCACCGTTGGCTATATGACCGATTCAGTCAAGAACGAATCGGACTCTGGCGACGGCGGCAAGATCTCAGTCTTTTATGCGGTCGCCGATTACCACCTGTCCAAGCGTACCGACGTCTATGTTGACGTCGACCGCACGACTTTGCGTGGAGGTGAAATCGGAATCGGCGGCGACACGAATACGGTCATGGATTTTGTGGGTGTTCCCCTTGGCGGCAACACAAGCCGTACCGGTTTGGCTGCCGGCATTCGTTTTAAGTTCTAACCCGGAAGTCACGCATTTCGTCTAACGCTGCAACGCTCAATTACCTGTGCCATGGTGCAGGTCTTTCCCGTGCTAGTTGCGATACTGGTCGCGTTATCGGCCAACAGCAGTCGCTCGATACCGGTAGTGCGCACCAGGTGGCGGGTCAACGCGTTGCCGACGGACATGCCAACAATCAGCAAGCCGAGATAGATGCCGATTTCCGAGGGCGGCCGATGTAGCTGGCCAGAAGGCCTGAATCAACCGGGCGGCGATCAGGACGTTGACATTGGTCGCAAGCGCCGCCGCCAGACCTCCTGCGGTATACAGTGCGAGGCCGACCAACAGCAAGGGCCCCGCCGCCCGAACGCATCGGAAAGCGGACCGTACGCCAATTGACCGCCGGCCAGGCCCATGATGTACACGCTGATTGTCATCTGCATGGCCGCGCTGCCGACCTGTAAGACGCGCGCGGCGTCTGGCAAGGCTGGCACGAACATATGCATTGCCAGCGTCCCGCTGATGGTGACCAGCACCAACAGCCGCGGCGCTGGCGCCTTGCGGCGGCCTGCCGCAGGCGACGCGCTCATCGTGTGCCGACCTTGTCGGCTGCGGGACTGGCGACGGCGACGCAGCTGTCGCATGCTTGCGGCTCCCAGCCGCCGCCCAGCGCCAGGAACAGGGCGATCTGGTCGCTGGCGACCTGCGCATCCGATGCGGCCCATGCCGCGTCTGTCGCCGCCAGTGTGCGATCGGCATCCAGCATAGACAGGAAGTCGATCTTGCCGTAGCCGTACAGCGTATGCGACTGCCCGGACGCTAGCGCGCTTTGGTCGCGCGCGGCCTTGAGGGAAGCGTTGCGGTCCATTTCGCGCGCATATACCGTCATCGCGCTCTCCACTTCGCGCAGGGCATTCAGCACCACGCCGTCGAAGTGCGCCAGGGCGCCGGCGTTGCCCGCTTCCGCCTGCGCGATGCGGCTGTGCGCGGATCCGGTCGATGGCAGGGTCCATGAAATCAGCGGCCCGAGGCTCCAGCGGAAGGCGTTACCGGCGCCGAAGCGGTCCAGCGCACCCGTGCTGCCGGCCGACAGGCCCAGGCTGATACTCGGATACAGGTCCGCCGTCGCCACGCCGATGCGCGCGCTGGCGGAGGCTAGGCCGCGCTCGGCCTGACGGACGTCGGGACGGCGGCGCAGCAGCTGGGCGCCGTCGCCGACCGGGATCTGCGCGCTCAGCCGGGGTGCCGCGTGACACTGCAGCTGATCCCTGGCCATCTCTGCCGGCAGACGTCCGGTCAACGCCGCCAACCGGTACTGCGCGGTGCGCTGCTGCGCCTGCAGCGGCGGCAGCGCCGCATGCCGCTGTTCCAGCTCGCTGCGTACGCGCGCATCGTCGATGGCCGTGCCGCGACCGGCATGGATGCGCCGCTCGGTCAGTTGCATGGACTTCTGCTGCAGGTCGACGGACTGCTGGGCGACCTCGATCTGGCGCACCGCCGCGCAGGCATCGGCGTAGGCGCGCGCCGTATCGGCCGCCACGGTTACCCGCACCAGATCGTAGCCGGCCTGCGCGGCCTCGGTGTCGGCGCCGGCCGATTCAATGGCTCGCGCAATCTTGCCGAATAAATCGGCCTGGTACGAAATGCTGACACCCGCATCGTAGCTCCCCGCGTCCGGCAGCGGCTGGGCCAGCCCCATGGCCACCGCCGACGGCCGGCCAAACCCAGGCGCTGCCGTGGCGCCAACCAGTGGGTTGGTTTCCGCTTCGGCCTCCTGCTGCATCGCGCGGGCGCGGCTCAGGTTGGCGGCCGCCACCCGCAGATCCGTGTTGGCGGCAAAGGCCTGCTGGATCAGGTGGTCCAGCGCAGTATCCTGATACAGGCGCCACCATTGCGGCGGCAGCGGCTCGGACTTGAACGACTTTTCGGCGGCGCCGATGAATGGCGCGGCCGCGGCCGGGCGCCTAATCGCGGCCTCGTCGGGCACGCGGTAGTCAGGGCCGACGCTGCCGCAAGCGGCCAGAGCGCCCAGCGCGGCCAGCACCGGCGCGCTGCGTATCATTTGCAAAAGCTTCATCTGGTTTCCTCGTGCAGCGTTCAGGAATGTGCTGCCACTGCGGTCTTGTGCTGCACGTTCACGGTTACGGTCTGGCCTGCCACCAGCCGCACGCCGGGCGGCAGCGGATCGAGTTTCACGCGCACCGGAATGCGCTGCGCCAGCCGCACCCAGTTGAAAGTCGGGTTCACATTCGACAGCAGATTGGCCGAGGTGCTGCGGTCGCGGTCGGCGATACCGCCGGCCAAGCTCTCCACCCGGCCATTGAGCCGGTGCGCATCCCCCATCGGCAGCACCACGACCGGATCGCCAACTTGGATGGCGGACAGCTTGGTTTCTTCGAAATACCCTTCGACATAGTAAGAGTCGCTATCGATCAGCGCCATCACGGCGTGGCCGCTCGTCACATAGGCGCCCGAGCGCAGGTCCAGATTGGTGACGGTGCCGTTGACGGCGGAAACCACGCGGGTGCGGTCCAGATTCAGTCTTGCCATGTCGCGGCTGACCACGGCCTGCGCCAATGCGGCGCGCAACTGGTCGACGCGGGACGCGCCCTGCTCGCGCGCTTCCTGCGCCACCAGCTCGCGCAGCTCGGTGTTACGGCGCGATTCCTTGAGCGCCTGCTCGAGCGCGGCGCGTTGCGCCTGCTCGGCCGCCTCGGCCTGGCGCAGGGCCAAGTCAAAGCGCGCACGGTCGATCTCGAACAGCACCTGGCCGGCCTTGACCGGCTGGTTGTCATGCACCAGCACGGCGGTCACCTGGCCGGTCACGTCCGGCGCCACCTGCACCACGTCGGCCTTGACGCGGCCGTCCCGGGTCCAGGGTTCGACTTCGTAATGCTGCCACAGGCGCCAGGCCAGCGCCGCCGCAGCGGCCAGCGCGGCCATGGTCACGGCAAACCGGCCGATTGCCAGCAGCTTGAGTTTGAGTTGCATATTAGTAGCCATGATTCGTTAGCAAAGAGGATAAGCTGCCCATCACGATGAAGAACAACGCGAATTCGAACAGTGCAGGGTGCCACACCAGGCGGTAGAAGCCGAGCTGCATCAACAGGCGTCCGCAGGCGCGCGTGCAAACCAGCGACAACAGGCTGAGCAACAAAATGGTGGGAACGTACAATCCGTACAGACTGATTTCGGCGGTCACAATGTGTACTCCATAGCGACGGCGTTTGCCTGATAACAGGCGGCGCCGGGGAACAGGTCGCGGCGCATGCTGGCCAGCGCGGCGGCCGCCTGCGGACGCGCTACGCCGGAAGTGGCGGCGCAGACCGCGCGCAGCGTGCTGTCCAGGCAATCCAGCAGTGCGGGCGCGGCGTCGCTCATCGCGCCGGCGCGGAAATGGCTGACCAGGCGCTGCAGCAATGGACGTAGCGGCACCCCGGCATGCTCCAGTTGCGGCTGCAGCGTGCGCAGCTGCGCAATGTGCAGGCCGATGCGCAGCTCGCGCATCGCCTCGGCGGCGCTGGCGCCGACATCCGGCGCCAGTCTGGTTATTGCCAGCCGCGGCATCAGCAAGCCGACGCGGTCCACCATGCTTGCCGACACCGCCAGCAAGGATTGCGGTGACGACGCACCTGCCATCTGGGCCAATTCCTTGCGGGCGGCGCGCAGCACGCGGCGCACCATCCAGTCTCCGCTGACGGTGCGCATCAGGCTGGAAATCACGGCGGCGGCGACGTAGCCGATCAACTGCGCCAGCATGCTGTTGGCAAAAGTTGGCATGTCCACCGGGCCGGTATCCTGCAGCGCCAGCGTACCTGCAATGCCGATCAGGAAGGCCATCGCCTGTCCGCCGGTCGAGGGCCGCGCCGCGTAGGCGCCGGCGACCAGGAACACCGGGGCAATGGTCAGCAGCAGCATCTCGAAACTGTGCACGGCCGGCAGCACACCCAGGATGTACAGGGCCGACAGCGGCATCGACAGTAGTGTGTAGTTGAGGAACATGCGGATCGCCGGGACGGGATCGTCCTGGGTCGCGAAGAAGCAGCAGAACACGCCGGCCATCATAGGCGCCGCGGCCCCGGCCGGCCATGCGCTGGCGATCCAGAATCCGCAGCAGGCCAGGATCGCCACCACGGCAGCCAGCGCAGAGCGCAGGGCCATGCCGTGATCACGGTGCAGCGCTCCCGGCGTCAAGTGCGGCGTGTGGCCGGGAGCGGCACCGCGCATGACGTTGGCGACGCTGCCGCGCAGTTCCAGTCCCTCCTCGCATGCCTTGATCAGTGCGTCAAGGCGCTGGCTCAGGTTCAGGCACAGGATCTCGCTCCAGCTGGCATCGCGCGTCAGCGGCGGGACCAGTTGCGCCAGTTCCGCACGGAGCTGTGCCGCGCGGCCGGGGTCGGCCATTTGCCCCTGTTGCACCCAATGCGCAATAGCGTGCAGCAGTGCGTGCCAGCGCGGCGTCAGGCTGGCAGGATGGATGTCACGCAGGGTTTGCAGGCGGTCTTCCACCGCCAGCAGCAGCGGCACCATCACGGTCAGGCTGTCGTGCAGCCCGCTCACCATGCCTGCGGTCCAGCGTAGGTGCGAGGTATCAAAGGGAAGATGGCTGGACATCACCCGCATTTCGCTGATCTCGCCGGCCAGTGCCAGGCGGGTGTGTGCGGCCTTGGCCTTGCTCGATGCCATCGGGTAAAGCACCTCGCTGACCCAGCGCTGCGCGTCGCCGATTGCGCGGTCCAGGCGCGCCAGAAGCGGCGGACCGACCCCCTGCGGGAACACGATCGAATGTACCGCCGTGGCGGCCAGGATACCGACACTGATTTCCTCCACCCGGGCCAACGCCGTGTCGAAGATCGCGGATGGGTCGGACACCGCAGGAAAACCGATCAAGCCCGCCGTGTAACCGGCCAGCATGAAGACGTAGGAGCGCGGCGTGCGGTCCAACAGCGAGATATACAGGCACAGGCCGACCCAGCACGCCAGGGCCAGCGACAGTAGTTCCGGCGCGTTGGCCATGCGCGGCACCATGACCACCGTCGCCAGCGAACCGATGATGGTCCCGCACACGCGGAACAGCGCCTTGGAGCGTACTGCACCGGCCAGCGGACTGGCGACGACGTACGCGGTCATCATGGCCCAGAACGGCCGCGGCAAGCCGGCCGCCAGTGCCACGTAGAGCGCTAGCATGGCAGCGGCGAAGCATTTGAGCGAGAACAGCATCTCGCCGGAGGTAGGTATTTTCATGATGATTTACCGGATAAATCAGCGCTTGCACTGCCCGGCCAGCACCCCATCCAGCTGCATCAGTACGCGTACGCAGGCCTCAACATCGGCCTGCGACAGGCCCTTGAACAGCGTACGGCGGAACGGCACCAGCGCTTTTTCCAGGTGCGCGGCGCAGCGCTTGCCCTCTGCGGTCAGATGCAAAGTCTTGGCGCGGCGGTCGCTGGGATCGTCCTGACGCACCACCAGATCAGCGGCGACCAATTGATCGATGATGCGCACCAGGGACGGAGGCTCCACGCCCAGCGCATCGGCCACCAAGCCGGGCCGCACACCGTCGCCAAGACGGGCGATCATGACAATGGGCCACGCGCTCGCATGCGATAGGTTGAAATCACCGGCCATACGGTCGGCGGCGGCCTTGTAGGCGCGCGCTACATGGCCCAGGGTATTGGTCAGGGACATCAGGGTTTTGTCGAAGTTGGTCACGGTGCGGCCCAATTCACATTTATTAGCAAGCTAAATATTAGCATGAAAATTAAATCCGCTCAGTTGGAGTTTTGGTGTTGGTGGGGTAGTGTGCACATAGTTGGAAAAATCGCCACGTGATTTTCGGGGGCACCGATCACACTTTGAGATTGCAAGGCCAACAGTTGGGAAACAGTTGCCGGGTTGCCTCAGCAGCCATTTTCCGGCCGAAAGTCACCATCATATGTATTTGAGCTGTCAGTGTCCCACGAAAAAAATAGTTTTTCCCGTAGTAGAGCTGCACTCCCACGTGGAGCGGGAGCGCGCCTTCCTGGTGACATCAACAAAGTCGCGGGCTATAGGGCCTGCAGGGCCCATGCAAACAGCTTTATTGGCCGTAAGTGATCGCTCATATTTCTTTCAATTCCATTACACAATGTGCGGGTAGCAGAACGGTCGGCTTGACCGACGGTTGATCGTAAGCGGTAAGGCAGCGGCGCTTTATCCGCCGGGCCGAACTGCTGTCACAATCTCTCACGTTCAACAATACAGAGGGAAATTTCGCATTTAAGATCGAAAGGAAGGGCGCAATGCAAATCTGAATAGCGGGATTGCTTGGAGGTATGTTTTCCTTGGACGACCCGGCCACGTTCCCGAAATGCAGAATACAACTTGTTTTTCCGGCTGGCGGTGCCCACGCTTATACTGGAATTGTCGATGGCACACTGCAGCCAGCCTTAATTGATAGAGGAACCTACAGCAAGGAACCTACAGCACATCCGCCGGGTGCCGAGATTGCCGCAATGATTAGCCGGTAAAAAATTATTTTTCATGTTCATCCTTGATGCAAGCGGATTAAACGCTTGCCAGTATTTTGACCCAGGTAAAGACTGGCAATCGAGCCCGGTGCATGTTCGATCCCGTCGAGAATCTCTTCACGATATCGGAGCCGTCCGTCGCGCACCCAGGTAGCCAAGCATTTCACAGCTTCTTCATACCGGTGTTCATAGTCCCAGACGAGAAAACCTTGCATTCGTGCAGCGTTATTCAGAAGATGCCGTTCGACACGCGGACCGAGGGGCCAAGATTCCCAGTTTGCCACCGATGCAGTGCCACAGATGACAATGCGCGCACCCTTGCGGATATGGCTTAATACGGCATCGGAAATGGCGCCCCCAGTGTTGTCGTGATAGACATCGACGCCGTCAGGACAGGCGGCGGCGAGGATCTGCTTAAAGTCGGGCGATTTGTAGTCGACAGCGGCGTCGAATCCGAATTCATCAAGACACAACTTCACCTTCTCTGCACCCCCGGCGATTCCGATGGTCCGACAGCCGTTTAGCTTTGCAATTTGACCAACCGCTGATCCGACCGCACCCGCTGCAGTTGAAACCACAACCGTATCGCCTGGTCGAGCCATCGCGACTTCTGTCAGTGCGAAGTAGGCAGTCAGTCCGTTGATCCCGAGTACCCCAAGTGACAATGACAACGGCAGGTCGGTCTCCCGCACTTTTCGCCGAATTGAAGCGCCATTCGAGATGGCATACTCTTGCCAGCCCAGCATGCCCATGACAAGGTCGCCCTCGGTATAGCCAGGATGCCGGGACGCCACGACCTTGCCGGCTGCGAACGCCCGCATGACGTCCCCAACCGCGACCGGATTCGAGTAGTTCGTCACCAGATTTACCCAACCGCGCATCGCAGGTTCAACCGAGAGAAACTGGTTGCGGACGAGCAATTCGCCCTCTGCCAAGTCAGGTATGGGAGTTTCAACAATCGTGAAATGCTCAGCTTGGGGTATTCCCACAGGTCGGGATGTTAGTACGACTTGGCGATTGGTAGTGGACATGATCATTCAGGCAGGCTCTCGGGAGTCCAACATAGGGTAACGTTTATGGTCCGGATCAATAAAGAAATGCCACCACGCAACTCCGCATCCATGCGACAACGTCGAAACTCCATACGCAATCCAAGCATGGCGTCGTGAATCATTTGACTCCTGTGTTCACCGCCAATTTCTTCGCCGATGACGCAGAAATTAGCATTGGCCCGCTGGCGCGCGCAGACGGCCTCTGCGAATGATTGTTGGCCAGCTTGAAAATGCTAACCGTTTCGGCCAGTTTCTCCGCCTGAACGTGCATACTCTCGGCGGCTGCGGCCGACTGCTCCACCAGTGCTGCGTTTTGCTGGGTAATCTCATCCATCTGAATGATGGCTTGGTTGACCTCCTCAATGCCGGCGCTTTGCTTCTGGGTGGCGGCCGTGATCTCACCCATGATGTCAGCCACTTGCTTGATCGAGGTGACGATCAGGTCCATGGTCTGGCCGGCATCCTCCACCAGCGTACTGCCCAGATCGACCTTGTCAACCGAGTGGCCAATCAGATCTTTGATCTCCTTGGCGGCGCCAGCCGAACGCTGCGCCAAGTTGCGCACTTCAGCGGCCACCACCGCGAAACCACGACCCTGCTCGCCGGCGCGCGCCGCTTCCACGGCTGCATTCAGCGCCAGGATATTGGTCTGGAATGCGATGCCGTCGATGACACCGATGATGTCGGCGATCTTACGCGAGCTTTCCTTGATCGAGCCCATGGTGTCAACCACCCGCGCCACAATACTGCCACCCTTGACTGCCACAGACCACGCCGACACGGCCAGCTGATTTGCGTGGCGCGCATTGTCCGTGTTTTGCGTGACGATGGAAGTGAGTTCTTCCATCGAGCTGGCAGTCTCTTCCAGCGAGCTGGCCTGCGCCTCGGTGCGGGTCGACAGGTCGGCGTTACCCAACGCAATCTCGGAGGAGGCCCGCTCGATGCTAGCGGTGCCGGCGCGCACGTCGCCCACGGCTTTTGCCAGGCTCTGGTTCATGTCCTTAAGTGCCTTGAGCAGCGCGCTGATTTCGTCTCTGCCTTCGAGCGCCACTTGCGCGCTCAGTTCGCCGCCTGCCACTTTTTGCGCGACCGCGACTGCACCCGCTAGCGGCACGGTGATGCTGCGCGTGATAACGACGGCGCACACGACGCCGATCAGCACCGCCGCGACGCCCATCGCGCACAGGATCAGCATCAGGCGCTTGTCACTAGCCACAGAGCCATCGAAGATGGCGCGCAAGGCCACCTGCTGTATTTCGACGAGCTTGTTGATCTGGGCCAGCGTTTTCTGATTGACAGGATCGATGCGGTTGGCGATCACCTTGGCCGCGCTTTCGCTGTTAAATGCCTGCATCTGACCGATGGCATCCTTGAACGCAATATCGACGTACTTATCGAGGGCGGTGATGTCGGTCAGAATGCTTTTCTCGGTCTCGTCGAGGCCCATGCTTTGCAGTTTGTCGCGCGCCGCGTCAAAGCGCTTGCGCTGTTCCTTTACCTTGTCCTCTTCCATCTGCATCAAGCTGACGTCGGACTGCAATCCAATGTTACGCATCGCGATGCCGGTTTCCAGCATCGCCCCTTTCATGGTCGCGGTCTGGAGGTTTTTTGCGGCAGACAGCTCCATGCCGACCATCAGCCTTGCCTTGTTCTGATAATTCAGAAAATTGGCCGACAATACCATCGCGACCAGAATCATCAGAATGGCCCCAAATCCAATGCCGAGCCGTGTGCCAATCTTAAAATCGCGTAAACTCATTTACCCCTCCAATGAATACTAGGCTTCTGTTATCCGGCTCGTAAGGCACGTTTTTTACGCGGGGTCATCTACAATGTTTAAGTGGAGAACTCAGATGGGTGTTTGCTGCATCGATATCGGTCTGGTCGATGATCCCCACTCACCCATAGATTCAGAAAGGGCCCGATATTTGATTTACGTACGGAGTTTGGCCGTCCCAGGCGCAACATGCGGTTGAGCACAGGCATCCGACGGCCGCTTCCGTGCGATGATCAGGCGGACTGCGCGAGCAAAAGTTCGGTCCGATGATGGCGTCTCCTTATAGCGGCCCATCGCCGTCTCGATTAAGCGAGCGC
The DNA here is from genome assembly GCA_003133225.1 of Janthinobacterium sp. Classification (GTDB taxonomy): domain Bacteria; phylum Pseudomonadota; class Gammaproteobacteria; order Burkholderiales; family Burkholderiaceae_D; genus Janthinobacterium. Next base: position 13,230 of record PKWL01000048.1, on the reverse strand, counting down.
TCGGCCGGAGTCTATTTCTATCTGCTAGCCAATCCATTCTCGTGACCCGGGATGATCACTGGAATGGCGCCCGCGCGTGAAGCCGCTGTGTCATAGGTCGGTGCACATTGATGGACGCCATTTTAGGGCAACATCGCTCTTAGTTAGCCTCTCGAGGCACTATTAAAAGGGGGCGTCTATTCAATAAACGCAACCACGCCAGAACGCCGATATCATCTATTTATAGATACCGCAACCGATTATAAAATCATTGACCTTTTCCACATAGGTGGACTTAGACTCGATCTTTCCGGAGGCGGGGTTCGGCCATTTATAGTCAATCCACCCTCCTCCCCGCTGGTTGGCGACCGAAATGTAGTCAACGACGGGTGATCTGCCGTCGACATCTTTCACGTTTAATAACGATTTTCCAACGATTCGTGAATTCGGATGCGCAAGTGCCACTCCATTCGTATCCAGAACAATTATATAAAGTTCTCGATCATGAAATTGTCCTGTAGGCTTGTTGAATTCAACAAACGCTTTTTCACGTCCATTGACTTGAATATAGGTTACCGCCTTCTTCACAAGAGCAACCGCTTCCTCTTTCGTCGCTTTTTCCGCTGCCAATGCCGAAGTATTAGAAGCGACAACAAGAATGCTTAATATAATGCCTTTAACCAGTTTTTTCATGTTTATATCCCTAAGCCAAGTGATTTAAAACCAATGCTAATTAAGTTATACAAGCCATCAAAATGGAAAAAATATTCGCTCCCTTCCGTCTCGCCGATCGAAATGGCCGGATGAAATCTTTAGCTCCGCAGGGGTAAATAGAAACTTGCCGAAGCATCTATCGGGCAGGCGCTGCGGCAACAAAGGATACGGTTTCGACATAGAACTCATCACCTTAATGGCGAGCCATCAATGCTTCGACACGACACCACCATTCACTCACTCAATACCAAAATCCGTATTTTTTGGGTGCATTCGTTTTCGTATTTCCTTATGCCACAACAACTGGATTTATCACTTACAAAACCGTAATCAACGCCATGAAAACGGGATCCGAACTTCTCTTGTAACTGACCCTCCACTTCTAAAATATTCATGCGTATTATATTGTTGCATACGAATAGATGTCAATCATAGAATGCTGCTTGCGATTTGGCCAAGCTAACGCGGCATCGCCGGCATTTTGCGCAACCGCTCAGTTTTTGATGCCTCATTTGCAGGGATGCAAGAGCGACCGAGTAGAGTGCGGGACTCTAACAAGCCGTACCCGTCCATGCCCAACAAAACTCAAGCGAAATACCACATGCCAAAGATGAAATTTTAGGTGGCGAACTGCCGAGTATGACGCCGGCTTCGGCGGCGCGGCAGCCGGCCTTGTGGGTGACGGACGACGCCATTGCTGGACGGCATGGAGGCTCCGGTTCACTGTTGTGGATGGCCCGGTGTTATTGGGCTTTCACCAACTACCTCTTGCCATCTTCGCAGCGCACCCAAGAGCCGCGCCAAACGGCATATACCCGCTCCCAGGGCAGCTATTGTTTTTAAATCAGAAATTGTGAATTGCACCAAGTCGGCTTTTTCTCCCGAGACAGAAAGAATAGAATAATTTGCATTGGGGCCTGTCTCCACCAACGAAGTCGGTCATAGAGCTAGGATGCAAGGGTTTGCAAACTTACTAAGTCGGTCGAATCTAGAAACAATACAAATGTTAAATCTTAAGGAGTCGAAAATGCATGCGAAACAATTTATCGCCACTACCATCGTTTTTTTCACCGCCAGTGCCACATATGCACAACAGACTGAGGTCGGCACCGCCGTTTTGGCTAAAACGCGCACACAGGTCATCGCTGAATCGCAAAAACCAAAAATCGACGGCAACACTTCAATCTATATGGCGAGGTTAGGCGCGGCCGTTGTCGCAAACAAAGCGACGCGTGCACAATCTGAAAATGCCACACCTCGCGAAAAAACGTTCGCTGAATTGCAAGACGCCAAAACTTTTGGAAGGGCTGTGAATACCAGTTTTGCGGCATATGACATCCCATCAATCAATGCGGCAGATACCGTTACGGGTCCGCGCTAACTATGAGCGGTTAACGGATTAGCGCGTTAAAAATTCCGTTTCATATCGCATCACCAAAGTAATTACACGCAACTAAACGTTGTTTGATGCAAACTACGGTAAAGGCGGTTTCACCGAGCAGGGCGATGGGGCAATCCTGTTTCTGGTGCGAAATGGCGCGATTTGCGAGAAAACAGTCTGCAAACTCATTGGATTGATGCTTTAATGAATTTTAGGTTTCATTAATTCGTAATTGGTAATTGCCTTATGTATTTTCTGTCGCACTGGGTGTCAATCCGCACCAGACAGCACGATGACTGCAACCATTCTGCGGGTAAAACGGATAGAGTCCAGGTTAAAATTCTGCAATTTAAATAACACCCTTCACCAGAAAACCGCGCATGTGCTAGTAGAGTCACCCGGCGAAGCCGGGGACTTATTTAGGCAAAATTAAAGGAAGGCCTTCAAACATTCTGATTCAGAAATTTCCGAGTAGCCACCCTTAATCAGAATATCGCACCTATAACGACAGTAGCCGTCGAACGGTCACTTGATGTATTGAAATCTCCGCCCCACGTTGGCGTATATCTCAATTCTGCGTAATACTGTTTCTTGTAGTCAGCATGCAAAATGTAGTTTACAGTGCGCCGACCTTGGTTTAAGGCTGAATCATAAGACCAGCCCTTAACGTCGGCGGCAATTGTTATCGAGGGCGTAAGCGTAAAATCGGACCCAAAGACATTGGGATACACTAGCCCGGCACGTGCTCGTAAACCCCATGCATTAGTTGTAAAGTAGCCTCCATACGAGCAGCCGTTTGCGGGAGTTGACGCCGGGCAGACACCATTTATAGGCCCTTCGCCGTAAGCAAGCGAGCGCCCATAGCGGCGAACGTCCAAGCTAGGCAGGTCAAATACATGTTTGATAGCCGCTTCACCCCCAAGATTTAGGTTTTGCGCTCCAAGGACATTGCTGAATGAATCCGACACGGTAAACGCACCCTGAAGTGTCTTGAATCGATCCCATCCTTGGAAAAGTGCACCGGGCGCCGTCGCATTGGCGTCCGCTCGAAGCTCTGACTGTGAAGTTGAACTGGCAAAAGCACCAAGCAGGTCGTCAGCATTGAGGGAAACCGGTTGATTGGGGCGATACGTAAGTTCACCGGTAAATTTGGTCCCCGTTGGTAATACCGTCTTCAAATTTAAAGCGAATGTCTTCACATCAGACGGATTCGTAATAAAGTAACCAAAATTATCGGAATAGTTGAAAAGCGTATTGTACGGGGCGACGTTTGGTATAAATGGTGGGTTCGGCAGCGGACGCGTCGAGGCGACAGTCCCAGCCATTTCTGCCCGCCAGTCAGTTTGGGCAAAATATAGTCCTATTTCAGTATTGCCATCTGGTAGCTTGAATGCGCCACCAAAACCGAACTGGCGACCGTTGCTCTTTGGATCTGCTAGTTGGAAGACGAGGTCAGGTGACGTAGCGGAGTCCTGAGCTCCACCGAGAACACCAGAGGTACATCCCGGCGTCGCAAAGTCACTGGTTGAATAGAATGTGCCGCAACCATCCAAGATATTGTGCGTATGGTCGAACTGCCAGAAACCCTCAAAGCGTAGAGCATTGTTAACTGCATAACTGAGGAACACTGATTTGGACGGCACAATAATTTCCTCTGGCAGCGCGCCAGGCCTATGCGCAGCGGCCAAGTCTACAGCGTTGATCGCGCCCAAGCCTCCGCCCATGCTGCCAGGCATGCCCCAGGGAATCGCCATCTGGCCTAGGCGTGCCGACAAGGTTGAACCCGCGACATCGAATTTTCCATATAAATAAGTATCGACAAGTTGGGCACCTGTGAACTTGGCTCCACTATCGAATCCACCATCCGAAAGGGGCTGGTTGGCGGCCCAGCCATCTAAGGAGTTGCCATGGTACACGTCGCCATTTTTGAGCGTAAAGTCATTCCATGCCTTAGCCCGCATAAAAAGGCCAAAATCGTTTTCCTTGAAGTCTAAAGAAACGACGGCCTTCAGAACCGTCGACACGCGGTCGCCCTTCTTGAAATTTAAGTCGCCGTCATCCACATTGCCGTCGGCGCCCGTGCCAACCAAACCCTCAGCCGCTGCGTTCGCTGGGGCAATCAAACTGGGATTTTGGCTATCGGTACGATAGGTGGTCCCGTAAGTCACGGCGGCATGTGAGGTAACAGAAATATTTTCGCCCAGTTGAAAATCGCTGGCCATCGCAGTTGACGCCACGGCAAGTCCCATCGACGCGACGCCATAAAGACTTCTCTTTCCGACCAGCCAATACAAAGTTGTCTTCGTGGTCAAACAGCACGTCCTACCCTGAAAAAAAAGGCCTTTTTTAAGGCTCATACGATTGCTTTTCATTTACTGTCTCCTAGCTACATTGCAATTTTTGAATACAAAATAGGCGCGCGATCGGGGCCCCTCTTCTCTACTCTCTTCTCGGTGCAAAAGTACAACCCTATTGAATGAGGCTGGCAACACAAAATCGTTACCGCTGAAGCCGCATTCGTAATAACCGGTCGGCCATTCGTTGGGGTTGCAAGTCACCCGCAATAACCCTCCCGGTATTTTCCTCAACAGATCAAAAATTCTGTTGAAAGGCATGTAACAGTATCGTAGGATACGATCAATGTAAAGAACAATATTGATGCATACCTGAATTGTGATTTCTTTGTTGTGTAATTTACCTAATGAATGGATTTTCACGACATCAGACTTGAAGGAGGGAGGGACGGAAGGGGCGTTCTCAAGTGCAAGTGCAGCAAAGGTTTTCCGTCCCGCTAGAGGGGCAACGTAGGCGCCCTTCCGAGCGTCCGCGTTGATCTCTTTCTAGATGTATACCGACTCTGCCAGCGGTCTCGACAGGAAGGCAGTTGTCTCCATCGAATTGCCGTGGCCCGCCGCATTTGGCAACAAGATAGCGGTAACCGTGCTCTATGAGCCAGGCGATATTGTCCGTGGTGGGGCGCCGCGCGGGGCAGCAAACCCTGCCTACGTCTCCAGAATGGTGCATTCACTTTGTAAGTGCAAACGGCGCACAAAGCTACTGCTGTGGCGCACCGTTCCGGTGTGACCCTGGCAGTCGGTTCGGTTCGGTTCTCTTTCGAGCGACCCGGTTTCGCCTTGGTGTTGCCTTCGACACCTTCAAAACAGGTATTGATTAGATCGTAGAGCGCGACTGTTTCTTACCGCGTGAAGACGTTGCTGACCGTGGAAAAATGTGAACTTCGAGCACCCCTGCGATGTTTCATCAGCATATCGGAGGCACGGTACAGACCCATGTGCAGCATGGCTTCGAAGTCAAAGCCCATTAGTTCGCCGAGGGTGCTATGCTTTTGAAGCCAGTTTCCAGGTCACCATCTCGGATGTGGGTACGCCATTTCCGATGAAATTTCTCCGTTAAATTCAGATTTTCAAATAATTCAAAACAGTATTTTTCCAAAGTTCGTAATCAGTTGAAAGGGATCAACCGGCATCGACGGAGCAGAAGCGCGGACGCGGGAAATGGATCAACGATATGCAGAGGTATAGATTGTATGTTAATATTTAGCATGCTAATTAATATTTTAGAACCGAGTTCGAAATTGCTCCGGCCGCACAATCACCGATCCGATTTGAGAGAGAAGACCTATGGATAAATTAATGGCAATGCGAGTGTTTGCCAAGGTGGCCGAGGTTGGTAGTTTTCGCCGGGCTGCGCAGGCCATGGACTTGTCAGCGCCCGTCGTCACCCGCCATATCGCTGACCTCGAATTGATGCTGGGCGTGAAACTGTTAAATCGGACGACGCGCAGCCTTTCTTTGACCGAGCAAGGCGATCTCTACAGCCAGCGAGTCCTTCAGATACTTGCCGATATCGACGAAACCGAGGCTGTTGTGGCGTCAAACAGGATAGCATTTTCCGGGACTCTAAAGCTGTCTGTCACAGTAAATTTTGGATTGCACATATTGCCTGGTTTGTTGACCCGATTTCTCTCGACATATCCACGAATCCATATAGATACCATCTTAACCGACGAGCCGGTCGACCTTGTTGTCCGAGGTCGCGATCTTGGCGTAATGTATGCTGGAACAGTTCAAGCAAGTATGGTGACACGGCGGCTGACTGCGGCGAAAATGATACTATGCGCGACCCCTAATTATCTCAGCGGACGATCTGCTCCGAAAACACCGGTCGATCTCGCAGAGCATGACTGCATCGTCGTGACGGCAACGCTATGCGCTAATGATTTATGGCAGCTTCAGGACAACCATGGCATGCTTTGCTCAATTTTAATCAACCCGGTAATTCTATGTAACACTGCCGCCTTCGCATACCAATGTGTGCTGGCGGATATGGGAATCGGCATGTTTACCTCCTATATCGCGCAGAAAGAAATTGATCGGGGGACACTCGTCCGAGTGCTTACGGAATATGAATTACCGGACAAAGAGCTGGTTGTAGCTTATGCGGATCGTAAGTTCGTTTCATCCAAAGTGCGCGCATTTATTGATTTTCTTATCGATGAAGTTCATGTAGCTACATCTAACGCTTCGGATTGAGCAAAGTAAATTACTTGTGCAACATTTTAAGATATCGCTGCTCAGTACCGCGGTCACATGAGGCGGGATGATCACTGGAATGTCGTCCGCGCGTACAGTCCTGGTGTCATAGGTCGGCCCCTCCCATGGTTGCCGATCTCGGCATCGATCTGGTCGAGATCGGCGCCACCTGCGAAGGATCTCCAATATCATTCTCGGTCAGGGTCGAAGCCACGGCCATCCCAGCGTCGGCATCCACCGCCAGATTCCAAAGATTGATTGTAAATTTACATATTGGCGTAATTTGGCCCCCCGCCACCTTCCGGCGGCACCCAAACAATATTTTGCGTCGGGTCTTTTATATCGCACGTCTTGCAATGCACACAGTTCTGCGCATTGATCTGCAGGAGATCCGCTCCATCCTCGCCTTTCACATACTCATATACTCCTGCCGGACAGTACCGCGCTTCGGGTCCAGCGTATTGAGCGAGGTTCACATGCACCGGAATCGACGCATCTTTCAGCGTCAGGTGGATCGGCTGATCTTCCGCGTGGTTGGTGCTCGAAATGAATACCGACGACATCCGGTCGAAGGTCAGTTTTCCATCAGCTTTCGGATACGTGATCGGCCTGAAGTTGGAAGCCGGCTGCAGGCACTCGTAGTCCGCATGGGTGTGATGTAGCGTCCAAGGCGCCTTGCCTCGAAACAGAACCTGATCGATGCCGGCCATCAAGGTGCCGAAGACCAGTCCCTTGCTCATCCAGGGTTTGAAGTTGCGCGCAACATGTAACTCTTCATGCAGCCAGGATTTTTTGAATGCTTCCGAATAGCTGTTCAACTCATCGAACTGACGGGCATTGTTGAGCGCTTCGAACGCGGCGTCGGCGGCCAGCATGCCGGTTTTCATCGCGGCGTGGCTACCCTTGATGCGGCTCGCATTCAGGAAACCGGCATCGCATCCGATTAGCACGCCACCAGGAAATGTCAGCTTTGGCAGCGACTGCAAGCCGCCAGCGGTGATCGCACGCGCGCCATATGAGATGCGCCTGCCGCCTTCGAAGAATTTGCGGATTTCCGGGTGGGTCTTGTAGCGCTGGAATTCTTCGTACGGTGATAGATAGGGGTTGTTGTAACCTAGGCCGACTACGTACCCGACCGCGACTTGATTATTTTCGTGGTGATATAAGAATGAGCCGCCATATGTGCTGCGGTCGAGCGGCCAACCGGCCGTATGCACTACAAGTCCTGGCTGATGCATCTTCGGATCGATCTCCCACAATTCTTTGATGCCGATGCCGTAAGTCTGCCGATCCTTGCCGGTGTTGAGCATGTATCTTTTCATCAGCTGCCTGCCCAGATGGCCACGTGCTCCTTCGGCAAAGAACGTGTATTTCGCATGCAGTTCCATGCCAAGCTGGAATGCCGATGTCCGATTGCCTTGACGGTCGAGGCCCATGTTGCCGGTAGCAACGCCCTTGACCGAGCCGTCATCGTCGTAAAGTACTTCGGTCGCCGGGAAACCGGGAAAAATTTCCACGCCGAGCGCTTCGGCCTGCTGGCCGAGCCAGCGCACCACATTGCCCATCGAAATGACATAATTGCCATGATTCCGGAAGCAGCCGGGCAGCATCCATTCCGGCGTGCGATACGCTTTCGTCTCCGTGAGGAACAGGAAGCGGTCCTCTGTAACCTCGACGTTGAGTGGCGCGCCGAGTTCCTTCCAGTTGGAGAACAATTCGGTGATCGCGCTCGGGTCCATCACCGCGCCGGAGAGGATGTGCGCACCAACCTCGCTGCCTTTTTCCAGCACGCAGACAGAGACCTGGTCGCCTTTTTCCGCAGCAAGCTGCTTGAGGCGGATCGCCGCCGTCAAGCCGGCGGGGCCGCCGCCGACGATGACAATATCGTATTCCATCGTTTCGCGAGGACCGCATGCTTCAACGTTTTTTTGAGATTGCATTCCCGTCCTTAATCAAAAACTTCTTGAACAATTACAACAGCCCGCACCCTACCCAAATGAGTTTGTACTTCAGACGGCAATGAAGCGCAAACTCTTAAATGAAAGGAATTCGGAACTTTTTTGCCGCCACTCTCCTTTGGGTATTAGAGGCGTATCGTTGGCACCTTGGTGAGCGGATTTTTCTCAGTGAACCGAGCCGCCGAAGCATCGGCCGCCCAGCGCAGGATTTTTCCTAGAGTTTCTCTGGGCAATCTTTCCGCAACATACTGGCAATAGCGGAGATTTTCAGAACTCACCTGCCCCCCCATTTGTTCGAGCAAGATGCACCGTGTCAATGCGAGGCGCTTGTGACCGCACTTAACCGATCACTCCAGCAACGCCAGCATCGCGGCTGGATTATTATGCAACCGTGCAGAACGTTTGAGCTCTTTAATGTTCTTGCGCCTCATGCTGCGCCTAGTCCGCGCTTTTTTTGAAAACACTTTTGATCAATCACCATTCCTCTGACATTTAGACATCTAGCTCAAAGTAGTCGCTAGATCACCGGCACGCCGTTCGCAAAATCGTCAAACCACCCCATGCGGTCAAAGATTTGGCATGAAAATCGCATTCCGATTTTTCCCAAGGTCCCCATTTTTGATAGGCAATTCCAGTTTTCCCCTCAGAGGTGGAGGAAACTTCGGGGCAGAAATAACCCGTCCGGAAAACGCCACATCCACCCGAGGCATTACAAATAAACCACAGATCAATAACTTTAGACATCGATTTGACAGCACGTTACAGGACGGTCGTAGCTTTCTTTCAAAAGCCAACGTTATCTGCGCCCTTTAGAGCCAGCATTTTCCGCGCGTCATCTGGGGAAGCAATCTCAAGGGACATGCCTTCCAGAATGTTTCGAATACGAGTAACCTGCTGGGCATTAGTCTTAGAGAGTTGCCCAGGGCCATCCCACAAATTATCCTCCAGTCCGACCCGCACATGGCCGCCTTGTGCGGCCGAAATTGCCGCAATCGGCATTTGCGAACGCCCTGCACCTAGCACGGACCAGACATAGTCGCGACCGAACAGGCGGTCAGCAGTCCGCTTCATATGGGCGACATCGTCGGCATGGCTGCCTATCCCGCCTAGAATGCCAAATACCGTCTGGATGAATAATGGACCATTCACCAAGCCACGGTCGAGGAAGTGAGCGAGGTTGTATAGATGCGCCGTGTCGTAACACTCAAACTCGAAGCGCGTGCCATTATCAGCGCACGACTTGATGATGTACTCGATATCCTTGAAGGTGTTTTTGAACACAAGGTCGCGAGTTCCTTCAAGGTACGGGACCTCCCAGTCATGATTGAATTCCTTATACCGGCCCTGCATCGGAAACAGGCCGAAATTCATCGACCCCATATTTAATGATGCGACTTCCGGCTTTAGCTGCAAGGCGGGTTGCAATCTTGCTTCCAACGTCATGATAGGAGAGCCGCCAGTCGTCAAATTGATGATCCCGTTGCTTCGCTGCCTAATGTTACTAACAAATGCTTTGAATGCGTCAGGATCTTGCGTCGGCTGACCCGTCACTGGGTTGCGCGCATGCAGATGGACGATCGCGGCACCGGCCTCAATGGCGCCAACTGCCGCTTCCTCGATTTCCTCGCTGGTAACAGGTAGAAAGGGAGACATGGAGGGTGTATGAATCGAGCCGGTGACGGCGCAGGTGATAATGACTTTACTTGATTTGCTCATAGTAATTTCTCTTTCATGAATGACTGCGGTCCAAGGTAAATGTCCTGAATTGTGTCGGTGCTTAAATGACTGAGTCGCGCCTAGTCAGCGCTTATTGTTTCTTCAGTGCTGTAGGCACTCCTGGCAAAAGTGCAACAACGGTCGATCCAGGTAACGCGCCAACGTTCCACTAAGCTGTCTTCGTTTGGCAATGCGATTGCTGCCTTCATACACAACTTTGGCGCGCTCCATCACGATCGGCGATGTCATAAAACCGCATGCCTGATTTCGCTAGCAAGAAACGCAACGACTGCTTCCAGCTTGTTTGATAGACAATCGGTGACCCGCCCGCCCAAACGGCCCCGAGGCACCATAGCGCGGAAGCGCAGTAGCGCAGAATGCGACGCTCAAGTTCATTAGCCAAGATTTTTTCTTTGCACCCCGCCCGCTGTCGACCAGCCATGTCATATAGACCGTGATCCTGGCGGCCTGCCGATGCGCTGCAGATAGTTGCCAGATGGGCGCCGCCGTTCCTGTTTGCTTAGCCATGGATTAGTACGACTTCGGTAGGCCAAGCACTTTCTCGGCGATAAAACTGAGGATAAGCTGCGGCGAGATTGGCGCAATCCGAGGCAGCATCGATTCGCGGAAATAACGCTCCACATGATATTCCTTCGCATATCCCATGCCGCCATGCGTCAGTACGGCCGTTTCGCAGGCACGGAAACCTGCTTCCGCGCAAAAGAATTTGGCGGCGTTCGCCTCAGCACCGCAAGGCCTACCCTGGTCATATAACCATCCAGCCCTTTGGTATAGCAAGGTGCCGGCCTCGAGGTCAATCCAACGCTCCGCGAGCGGATGCTGAATGCCCTGATTTTTTCCTATCGGCCGGTCAAAGACGATGCGCTCGCCGGCGTACTTGGTGGCACGGCGAAGCGCCGCGCGTCCCAGGCCGGTTGCCTCCGCCGCCAACAGCACCCGCTCGGGATTCAAGCCATGCAGGATATACTCGAATCCGCGCCCTTCCTCTCCAATCAAGTCTTCGACCGGAATTTCCAGACCGTCGATAAACAATTGATTAGAATCGACCGCCTTGCGGCCCAGCTTTTCAATCTCTCGTACTTCGATCTTGGTGCGATCGAGATCCGTATAGAAAAGGCTTAGACCGTGGGTTGACTTCTTCACTTCGTCGATTGGCGTGGTACGCGCCAGCAGCATAATCTTGTGCGCAACTTGCGCAGTCGAGATCCAGATCTTTTGGCCATTGACAACATAGCGGTCGCCCTTGCGAACGGCCATGGTCTTGAGCTTCAGAGTATTCAGGCCGGCATCTGGTTCTGTGACACCGAAGCATGCCTTGTGTTCGCCATTGACGATCGGCGGCAGCCAGCGCTTCTTCTGTTCCTGGTTGCCATAGACCGCCACCGGATGCAGGCCGAACACGTTCATGTGGATCGTTGATGCGCCCGCCATGCCCGCGCCGGAGCCCGATACCGCCTCCATCATCAGTGCCGCGTCGCTGATACCCAGACCAGCGCCGCCATACTCGGTCGGCATCGCGATCCCGAGCCAGCCAGCCTGCGCCATTGCAGAGTAAAAATCTTCAGGAAAACCGCCCTCTTTGTCTCTCTTCAGCCAATACTCATCACCGAAGCTAGAGCAAATTTCCTCTACCGCGGCACGAATCGCGATTTGGTCGTCAGTTAACGTGAAATCCATGTTCGTCCTCAAAAAAATTCGACTCAATAGTAGCTAGTAGCGATCGTTTTATGCTGCAACTTGGAGCGCCAGCTTTCGACGAACAAAACGTGCCGACCGCGTCAAAATTGGGGCGTCTTTAAAATATATCATAAGGTATGGTACCACACAATATTCATGGTGATCAGTTGTCTTGACTCAGAAAACTGCAAATTTTGTTGAAGCTTCGGTCTCGAAACGGCGATTGAGGTTCCCAGAAACGTATGCGTCCAACTAAATTCCAGTGTCTTGGCTGCTTGCGACCCGACCAAATAATGATGCGTTGATGCGCTTGTACAGTAGCTCCCGCGCCCCAAAGGCCATCCGATGCGGCTGTGGCTACGCAGCAAGATGGTGGCCACTCATCCGCGCGAGATTAACGGGCTAACGATTACGGGCGGACTGGCGACTGCGCCGGCGTGCGATCTGTTGGTCGCTTCCAGCGACGTCGCTTCGCGGATAAGCATATCCGCGCCGAATTGTTGCCGGACTGGGGTTTGTCGGCTCGCTTGTCGCGTGCCATCGGTGTCGTGCCGTGGAGATGTCCCTGGCAGGCCCATTCCTGTCTGTCGAGCGCGCCGCAGCTTGGGGTATGTCAGTCGTGTCGTTGCACCGAATGAACTGATGACGCAGGCGCGCGTCAGTTCGCCGAACAGATGTGCTCCAGCGATCCGGCAGCGCGCTGCTTGAATGCAAGAAACGTATCGATGATAGCGGTGCATTTCCGTTCGCCACGCTTTGGACATAGAGGCGCGCGATGACAATCGAGGCAAATAACGGGATCTCGCACAATGAAATCGGGATAAAACTAGCCAGCGCGAAGGCGGGCACACACCAATTTCGAGGTGTTGCCGTGTTGGGGTAGTCATCCCTGAGAAGCATCAGATGCGAATTACCTTCGGGCCAATCGATTCCACCATGCTAGCAAGAGCAACGGATGTGGCGGCGCAGGGCCGAATCCCCGAAGTAACCACTGCACGCATCGAATTTGGTTTGTTTAGCCTGAAGTTCCTGCCTTTTTCAAGCCACGAAATCACATTTTAGTACCATGTAACTAGGGACGATCGCCAAATGAGGTCTTTTTTCGCATTTAAAGTGTAGTCACTAAAATAACTTGTATTTCATGAATATATGGACTATATTGGTTGTCATGGCATCTAGAACAGGCACAGCTCACGTCGTCACTACGATGCGCAAGTACAAAGACCAAGTC
>PKWL01000148.1 GCA_003133225.1 Janthinobacterium sp. | reverse complement strand
CATACGGAAAGGCATAGAGCCAGGGCTTGGCACGAGAGAACCCGTGCGACGTCAATGACGTTCCTCGCGATGGTCGCGCCCATCATGCCGCTTTGCCGCTTTCGACCGCTTCCGCCTCAAGCCGGTGTTCGCGCGCCGGCAGGGTTCGCCGGTAAAGGCGGGGGAAGTCAACTCATGCATAGTTTCAAAGCGTTTTCCCAATTGGGCAGGCCGCAAAAACTTCGCATCCACTTTTCGCTGGAGAGCACGGAATGACCGGGCCGCCGCGCGGGCAAAGGATATTCTTCGGTCCGTATGGGGACCAGGACTGGTTTTTGCATGATTGCCGCATTGTCCAAAATTGTCTGGGTAAATCCAAACCATGTCGTCTGCCCTTGTGATGTCAGGTGATAGACGCCCGACCGTTCTTGCCACCATTGTGGCGCCAGTGGCGAGACCATACTTTGGGCGACCATGTGGGCGGTCGTGTCGGCGATGGTGCGGCACCATGTGGGCGCGCCGTGCTGGTCGACAACGACACGCAATTCGTCGCGCTCCTGTGCCAGCCGCAACATCGTCAACAGGAAATTTTTGCCCCGCATGCCGTACACCCAGCTGGTACGCAAGATCAGATGCGCGATGCCGGCGTCCCGAATCGCTTGTTCGCCTGCCAGCTTGGTGGCGCCATAGACGTTGATCGGGCCGGTCGGATCGTTCTCCAGATAGGGGCTGGCCTTGCCGCCGTCAAAGACATAGTCGGTGCTGAAATGAATCATCGCCGCACCCAGTTTTTTGGCCTCCATGGCCATCACTGCGGGGGCTTCACCGTTGATGCGCATGGCGAGTTCCGGCTCGCTCTCGGCCTTGTCCACCGCTGTGTAAGCGGCCGGATTGATGATGAGGTCGGGTTTGACGGCGCGGATGACGTCACGCACTTGGGCTAGATCGGACAGATCCATCTGGCGCCGGTCGAGCGCAATGAGTTCGCCCAATCCTTGCAAACTACGTTCCAATTCATAGCCGACCTGGCCAGTTTTCCCCGTCAGAAGAATTCTCACGCAAATACCTCGACCTCGGCCAGCAGCTGGCCGGCCTCGTCTTTGCCGGACAGGAGGGGTAGGCCGTCGAGCGGCCAATCGATACCGATCGCAGGATCATTCCAGGCGATGCAGCGCTCGTGTTCCGGGGCCCAATAGTCGGTGGTTTTGTACAGGAATTCGGCCGATTGGCTGGTCACGACGAAACCATGGGCGAATCCGGGCGGGATCCATAATTGGCGCTTATTGTCGGCCGACAGCGTGATGCCGACCCAATGGCCGAAAGTGAGCGAGCTTTTGCGGATATCGACGGCCACATCAAACACTTCGCCCGCCACCACGCGCACCAGTTTGCCTTGCGGCTGCCGGATTTGATAATGCAAGCCGCGCAGCACATTTTTAGCGGATTTGGAATGATTGTCCTGCACGAAACTGGCGTGGGTCCCGCTCAGCTCCTGGAAACGGCGCTGGTTGAAGCTCTCATAAAAAAAGCCCCTCTCATCGCCAAATACCTTGGGCTCGATGATGACAACGGCGGGAATGGCGGTCGCCTGGATTTTCATGGTCAGAAAATCCTGTCATCCAACAGCCGCAACAAATATTGCCCGTAACCATTTTTATTGAGCGGTTGTGCCAGTACTTTCAGTTGCGCCCCATCGATATAGCCCTTGCGGTAGGCAATTTCTTCAGGGCAAGCGACTTTCAGCCCCTGACGGTTTTCAATGGTGGCGATGAACTGACCGGCTTCGAGCAGCGATTCATGAGTGCCCGTGTCAAGCCAAGCCATGCCGCGTCCCATGCGTTCAACATGGAGCGCACCGCGCTCGAGGTAGGTCCGATTGACATCGGTAATCTCCAGTTCACCGCGCGCGGACGGCTTGATGCCAGCCGCGATGCCGCACACGAGGCAGTCATAAAAGTAGAGGCCGGTGACCGCATAATTAGACTTTGGCCGGGCCGGCTTTTCTTCGATGCTGACGGCGCGCCGTTGGGCATCGAATTCGATCACGCCATAACGCTGCGGGTCTTGCACGTGATAGGCAAACACGGTGGCGCCTTCAGTGCAACGGGAGGCGGCGGCCAACTGGACCTCGAAATCGTGACCGTAATAAATATTGTCGCCCAAGATCAGGGCGGACGGCGCATCGCCCAAGAATTCGCGGCCGATGATGAACGCCTGCGCCAAGCCGTCCGGGGTCGGCTGTACAGCATAGCTGAGGCGGATGCCCCACTGGCTGCCGTCTCCCAGCAACTCCCGGAAACGCGGCGTATCTTGCGGGGTCGAAATGATCAGGATATCGCGCATGCCAGCCAGCATCAGTGTAGTCAAGGGATAATAAATCATCGGCTTGTCGTACACGGGCAGCAATTGCTTGGAGACGGACATGGTAACGGGATATAGCCGCGTACCGGAGCCGCCAGCCAGAATGATGCCTTTACGCTCGAGTGCTGTGGTCATCACACGCCCTCCTGGCAGGCTCTTTGCGCATAATTTTGCTCCAGCCACGTCAGATAAGCGCCCGATTGCACGTCGCGTACCCAGTCCTGGTGATCAAGATACCATTGCACGGTCTTTTTGATGCCGCTGTCGAAGGTTTCGGCCGGCTTCCAGCCGAGTTCGCGTTCGATTTTCCGTGCGTCGATCGCGTAGCGACGGTCATGGCCGGGACGGTCGGCAACATACGTGATCTGCTCGCGGTAAGAGGTGCCTGCCTCCTTCGGCGCCAGCTGGTCGAGCACGTCGCACAGGCTATGAACCACGTCCAGATTGGCTTTTTCATTCCAGCCGCCGATGTTATATGTCGCCCCCGGTCGGCCCCCCTCCAGCACACACCGTATCGCGCTGCAATGGTCGCCCACATACAGCCAGTCACGCACTTGCTGACCGTCGCCATAAATCGGCAACGTCTTGCCAGCGCGGGCATTGGCAATGACCAGTGGAATCAGTTTTTCCGGAAAGTGATAGGGGCCATAGTTATTCGAGCAATTGGTGGTCAGCGTCGGCAAGCCGTATGTGTGGTGATAAGCGCGCACCAAATGATCGGCTGCTGCCTTGGTTGCAGAATACGGGCTGTTCGGCGCGTAGGGCGTCTGTTCGGTAAATGGCGCGTCGTCAGGACCAAGCGTGCCGTACACTTCGTCGGTGGAAACATGCAGGAAGCGAAATGCGGCCTGCTCCGGTGCGGGCAAGCCAGTCAAGTAGGCACGGACGGCTTCGAGCAGGCTGAAGGTACCGTTGATGTTGGTGTTAACAAATGCACTGGGGTCATGGATCGAGCGATCGACGTGGCTCTCGGCGGCAAAATGGACGAGCGCGCGCGGCTTATGGGTGGCCAGCAGCTTTGCCACGTGCGCACCGTCGCAAACATCGCCCTTGAAGAACGTGTGACGCCGATCCGTGCTCAGCGCTTGCAGGTTATTCATATTCCCCGCATAAGTTAGCTTGTCCAGATTAATGACCGGTTCATCGCTGTGCGCGAGCCAGTCATGAACAAAGTTTGAGCCGATAAAACCGGCACCACCGGTAACTAGAATCATCTGATTCACCTTATGCAACACAAAAATTATGGCAACGCTCAGTACTGAAACCACGCTCATATCATCATCGACACAATTAGCGCCAATTGTCTCGAGCGTTTGGCGGTCCCCCACCAAAGCATGTCTCATGGGGCCCCGAAGGATAACCCAGGCAATCGCACCAAAAAATATAATAATTTCAAGGCGTTATCAGCGGCCCCGTGCAAGTCGTCCAATGCTTGTCTCTGCAAGCCGAGCACTTCGGCCAGGCGGCGCTCGTCGAAGTGGCGAACTACCGTTTCTTCGCCACGCTATCGTGAAAATAAACCGAATCCGAAGCGAACACAACCCGTGTTGCCAACTGTTGGCCTGAAATGTCGAAAACGACAACTCAACCTCCTTTAACCGCGCTTCAGTTTCCTTGGTCAAAATTGCACGAAATACCAAATTCGCTTCATCACTGTCCCCAAAACAGACTTCCTGAAACCGCCATCGGTGGGAGATTGGCTAATTCATCTGGCGCAGCTCATCGTTAAAGGTGGAAATGTGGCTACGCGACAAACATTTTCTTCAGCTGCCCACCCCAGCGCGCGACGAAGGTGAACATAAGAATGCGCACAGGGGCAAGGCTCTCGCCCCTCACCCGGTTACGCTGTGCTCAAGCCAACGGCCGATCCGGAATTTGGAATCGTCAAATTCGTGGTTGAATTTCGTTACGTGGCGTCGAAAAAGTGAGAGGGAATGAAGCCTGATTTGTTTGTCATGGAATGTGAAACGAATGGCCGTGTTGCGTCCAAAATTTGGATAAAGACAGAGACCACTGGGAAAACCGCGGCTGCAAAAGTCGCATGAAGGCGCACTACGAGCGAAACACTGAACGCAACCATGGCGTGAAACATGTTCGAGTGGCACGCCCGGCTACCAGTGTCATCTACGGAACGACCGTCACACCATGGGCTGCATGAACGAGCTTCGCGCAACCGGCAACTCGCGCGCGCCTATTGCTTGAGCAAGCCGCCCAGCAAGGCGGCAAGCTGGTACTTCGGCTGCGCCGCCGGTGCCGCCGCAGTTGCGGCCGGCGCGACCGTTTTGGCCGGCTCGTAGGGTTTCAAAAACCAGGGATCGATCTTCTCGCGGCGAGCAGAAGGGTTAAACCCAGGACGGCTGCTGCGCTCGGGCGGCCGACCGGGTGCTGGACGCTCGCCGGGGGCACTGTCGGCGCTGCGCCGTGGATGGCGCTCGGCGCTGTGACTAGAGGTCGGCACAAAGCCGCTTAACTCGCCGCGCGGGATGGTTTGCTTGATCAGCTTTTCGATGTCGAGCAACAGGCGTTCGTCCTTGTCGGAAAAAATCGAAATGGCGTCGCCCGAGGCGCCGGCGCGGCCGGTGCGCCCGATGCGGTGAATATAATCCTCGGCGTTGTACGGCAAGTCGAAATTGATCACGCAAGGCAAGTCGGTAATGTCGAGCCCGCGCGCGGCCACGTCGGTCGCCACCAGCACATCCGTCTCGCCCTTCTTGAACGCTTCCAACGCCGCCATCCGTTCCTGCTGGGTCTTGTCGCCGTGAATCGCGGTCGCCCTCACGCCTTCCTGTTCCAGCTGACGCGCCAGGCGCGAGGCGCCGATCTTGGTGTTGGAAAACACCAGCACTTGTTTCAGGTCACGCCCGCGGATCAGGTGCGACACAACGTCGCGCTTGTTCTCTTCGGCCACCTTGTACACCACTTGGCTGACCTTGTCGGCCGTGGCATTGCTGCGCGCCACTTCAATCGTGACTGGGTTAGACAGAAAGCTATTGGCGAGCCTTTTGATTTCCTGTGAAAACGTGGCCGAGAACATCAGGTTCTGGCGCTGCTTCGGCAGCAGGTTGATGATGCGTTGCAAGTCGGGCAAGAAGCCCATGTCGAGCATGCGGTCGGCCTCATCCATAACGAGGATTTGGACCTGCCCCAGGCTCAACGTTTTTTGCTGCACATGGTCGAGCAGGCGCCCCGGCGTAGCGATCACAATTTCAACGCCCGCACGTAGCGCCGCCGTTTGCGAGGCCATGTCCATGCCGCCAAATACGACCGTCGAGCGCAGTGGCGTATGCTGCGCATAAGCCTTCACGTTCTCGGCCACCTGCACCGCCAGTTCGCGCGTCGGCGTCAAAATCAGCGCCCGCACCGGATGGCGCGCGGGCGACATGCTGCTGCTGGCGTCGGCTAAGAGCAGCTGGATGATCGGCAGCGCAAAGCCGGCAGTCTTGCCGGTGCCGGTCTGCGCCGCGCCCATGACGTCGCGCCCTTGCAACACAATTGGGATGGCTTCGGCCTGGATCGGCGTCGGATGAACGTAACCTTGATCGTTTAGGGCGCGCAAAATCTCAGGCGCCAGACCGAAGTCGGTAAAACGCACGGTCGGCGCCAGCGCGGGCATACAGGTGGACTCTGTT
The DNA here is from genome assembly GCA_003133225.1 of Janthinobacterium sp. Lineage (GTDB taxonomy): Bacteria > Pseudomonadota > Gammaproteobacteria > Burkholderiales > Burkholderiaceae_D > Janthinobacterium. The sequence goes on along the minus strand of PKWL01000148.1, from coordinate 80,832 downwards.
TCAGACATAAATTTTGTAGGTGCCCCCAGGCAGGTGGAAGGCGAACTTTCTTCAATTAACAACGTTTTTTTCAGCAAACAGGCCGACGCTCCGGGATCCCAGCACCGCCCCGGGCGGTGCGAAACGTCGCCTCTGGCGCGGTTTCGCTGCTTGGGCAAGAAGCTCTGAATGGACCCACCTGCTAGCGCTGACATTAGCGCGACCGCGAACGGCATGCCACGATGCGGCGGCAGAAGCAGCGCAAAAAGTGGCGCGCAACTGTCCTCCCACACCATACCCTAAAAGGGCGCATCTGTACACGAAAACCACGCGCTTTCGGTCGCGTTTTGCTCTTTGCGTGTGAGCGGTCACCGCCCCTGTGTCGGCACAGCCGCATGCTGCGAGCGCCAAGGCGGCGAAACGAGGCGTCAATTGGCTGGTGACGTGAAAGGGCCGGGTTGAGGCGAGCCGTCCAGCTTTGCGCCCTTCACCGCGCGCCTTCTTTCACCCGCAGGCGATGGCGCGAGCCTGATGGTCTGGCCTCGGGTTACCGCCAACAAGATTCATTGGCTAGCTACTCGGCTTGGCACCGCCCTTGGGCGTCCATCTACGTGCGCGGCAACGAGAACCTGTTGCTGCGCCCCAACGAAAGATGACGCAGCGCAGCATCAGGGTGGGGCCATTTAATGACAAATAAATCATCCAAATATTGCAATAAATTCGTTTAAATAAGATGATTTGACAATGTTCTTCGTTTAGTATCTATCCCATGTGTTCCGTTTTGGTTAATGGCACGCAAGGGAGCAGGCGACAGCGACCGCAACTGGCTAAGTTAGGAGAAGCAGGTAAAAGAGCATTGGGCTAATCAGTGGCTACGGGTAAACAATATAAAACTCAGAAAGAGGATGACATGAACCCTAAAATGAATGGCATCGTTGCCGCGGCGTTATTGACCTGCTGCGCCATCGGGATGGCGGCCGAGCCGATCAAAATCGGCGTATCCGGCCCGTTTACGGGCGGCTCGGCGCCGATGGGCGTCTCGATGCGCGATGGCGTCCAGTTGGCCGCGGCCGAAATTAACGCCAAGGGCGGCGTGCTGGGGCGCCCGCTGCAGTTGATCGAGCGCGACGAGGAAGCGAAAAACGAACGCGGCGTGCAGGTGGCGCAAGAATTGATCAACAAGGAAAAAGTCGTCGCCACGCTCGGCTTCATCAATACCGGCGTGGCCTTGGCCTCACAGCGCTTTTATCAGGAAGCGAAGATCCCCGTCATCAATAACGTCGCCACCGGCTCCATCATCACCAAGCAGTTCGCCGACCAACCGGAAAATTACATTTTCCGCACCTCCGCCAACGACACCATCCAGTCGAGCATGATCGTCAACGAAGCCATCACCAAGCGCAAATTCACGAAAGTCGCGATCCTGGCCGACTCCACCAACTATGGCCAACTGGGGCGCGAAGACTTGGAAAAGGCGCTTGAAAAAAAAGGCGTGAAGCCCGTCGCCGTTGAAAAATTCAACATCAAGGACGTCGACATGACGGCCCAGCTGCTCAAAGCAAAGCAGGCCGGCGCGCAAGCGATCCTGACCTACGGCATCGGGCCGGAATTAGCGCAAATTGCCAACGGCATGGAAAAACTGGGCTGGCGGGTGCCAATGATCGGCAGCTGGACCCTGTCCATGGGTAATTTTGTCGACAACGCCGGCAAGAATGGCGATGGCGCCTTGATGCCGCAAACCTTCATCCAGGACCCGAACACGCCCAAGCGCCGCGCCTTCATCGACGCCTACGTCAAAACCTACAACCCGCCGCAAGGCCGGATCCCGTCACCCGTGTCGGCCGCTCAAGGCTACGATTCGGTCTACCTCTTAGCTGCCGCCATCCGCCAAGCCGGCACGACGGACGGCCCGAAAGTGCGGGCGGCACTGGAAAACCTGGGTACCAAGGTGGACGGCGTTGTGACGACCTACAACAAGCCGTTTAGCAAGACCGACCATGAAGCCATCAAGCCCGGCATGCCCGTGTTCGGCCAGGTCAAGGATCGGCGCGTCGTGTTGGCCCAATAAGGCCAGTACGGCCAGTACGGCTGGCGGGCTCGAGCTATCCCGCGCCTGCCAGCCTGCGCCGCGAACGAAACGTGTGATCGATCTGCGGCCCAAAGCCGCCCTGGGGCGACGTCAATGGATATACTGCTGCAACTGGTCTTTAGTGGCATCGCGCTCGGCATGATCTACGCCGTGATTGCTTTTGGCTACCAACTCACGTTCGCCACCTCGGGCACCCTCAACTTCGGCCAAGGGGAAGCTTTGATGCTGGGCGCCTTGGTTGGCCTTAGCCTGGTCGGCAACATCCACGGCGGACCGTACGTCAGTTATTGGGTCATGATCCCCATCGTGATCGCCTTCGGCGCCCTGCAAGGCATGTTGGTCGAACGCATCGCCGTTCGCCCCGCCCTCAAAATCAAGTCCGAATTTGGCTGGATCATGTCCACCATCGCGCTCGCCATCATCTTCAAGAACGTCGCCGAAAACATCTGGGGCAAGGACGACTTGACCTTCCCGTCGCCGCTCTCCACCACCCCGTTCAAGGTCTTGGGCGCCAACGTGCAAGCCATGCAAGTGGCCGTCGTGCTGGGCGCCCTGGGCATGATGCTGGCGGTCGAATTGTTCAACCGCAAGTCGATTTATGGCAAGGCCGTCGTCGCCACCTCGAACGACCGCGATTGCGCCGGCCTGATGGGCATCGACACCCGCCTCGTCATCGTGTTTTCCTACGCCCTGTCGTCGGCCACGGCCGCCTTTGCCGGCGTCTTGGTGGCGCCCTTGACCCTGACCGGCGCCACCATGGGCACCGCGCTCGGCCTGAAGGCGTTTGCCGTTGCCATCATCGGCGGCTTGAGCTCGGGCATGGGCGTGATCGTGGGCGGCCTGCTGCTGGGCGTGGCCGAAACGCTGACGGGCTTTTATATTTCAACGGGCTACAAGGAAGTGCCGGGCCTCTTGCTGCTGCTCTTGGTCTTGGCGTTAAAGCCGGCCGGCCTGTTCGGCAAAACCTCGATCAAAAAGGTTTGACATGGCCCATACAAAATTCGCCTTGGGCCTCTTGGGGCTGATCTGCCTGGCGGTGTTCCCGCTCGCCTTCCACAATCCGTATTACATCCACCTGGCCGAAACCATCCTGATCTACGCCATCTTGCTGTTCGGCCTGGACATCGTGGTCGGCTACACGGGCCTGGTCTCGCTCGGCCATGCCGCCCTGTTTGGCATCGGTTCCTACACGAGCGGCGTCCTGTACTTCCAGCTGGGCCTGCCCTTCATCTTTGCTGTACCGGCCAGCATCGCCGTGACAGCGCTGTTTGGCGCCATCTTGGCCTTGCCGGCCTTGCGCGTTACGGGGCCCTACCTGGCCATGGTCACGCTGGCGTTCGGCACCATCGTCCAGATTCTCATCAACGAGATGACTTTCCTGACGAACGGGCCAATGGGCATCAAACTGGCCAAGCCTGTATTTTTCGACTACAAGCTGGGCGAGACGGCGTTTTTCTATTTGGTGGCCGGGTTCATGCTGGCTTCTCTCTTGGTGGTCAACCGCATCTTGAAGTCGCATCTGGGACGCGCCTTCCAAGCCCTGCGCGACAGCCCCATCGCCTGCGACTGCATGGGCGTGTCCGTCTACCGGTACAAGGTGTACGCCTTCGTCATCAGCGCCGCCTTAGCGGGTCTGGCCGGCAGCCTGTATGCGTATTCGGAAGAATACATTTCACCCAACACCTACAACTTCGAATTGACCATCTTGTTTTTGCTGGCCGTCATCATGGGCGGGCGCAAGACGCGCAGCGGCGCCTTGCTGGGGGCCTTGATCGTCGTCATGCTGCCCAGCTTGCTGTCCGACATCGATTTATTCCGCCAGCTCGCCAGCGCGGCCGCCGTGATCGGCATCGCTGCCAGCGCCTATGTGCTCGTGACGAAACGCAGGAGCGTGCGCCAAGTCGCCGTACCGCTCGCAGCCACGCTGGGCATGGCGCTTTTTTCCTACCGACTGGAGAACATCACGGACTGGCGCCTGACGATTTTTGGCCTGATGACGCTCTTTGTCGTGTATTACCTGCAAGACGGCATCATCGGCTTTTTGCGTGGGGCGATCCTGCGCAGCCGCCTTGGCCGGGCGCAGGGCGGCCAAGCGAGCGCGGGCGCACCAACGGACACGGTGGCGTGGTCGGCGCCGCCCGTGCCCACTGTCGCCGGGGCCAATTTGCTCAGCGCCAAACACATTTTGATGCAGTTCGGCGGTCTGAAGGCACTCAACGGAGTCGACCTGGACGTCGCCTATGGCACCGTGCACGGCTTGATCGGGCCCAACGGCTCGGGAAAAAGCACGATGATGAACGTCTTGACGGGCCTTTACAAACCGACGGCCGGCAGCGTCGAATTCAAAGGCGTCGTCATTTCTGGCAACACGCCCTCGGCCATCGCCTTGGGCGGCGTCGCGCGCACGTTCCAGAACGTCGAACTGTTCGGCGAGATGACGGCGCTGGAAAACGTGCTCGTGGGCCTGCACCACAGCTTTAAAAGTAGCGTCGTGGACGTGATGCTGCGCACGCCGCGCTATTGCCGGGAGGAAGCTGGCGCGCGCCGGCGCGCCGCCAGCCTCTTGCACTTCATCGGCCTCTTCGACCTGGCCCACGAGGAAGCGCGCAACTTGCCGTACGGCAAGCAGCGACTGCTGGAAATCGGGCGCGCCCTGGGCCTCGACCCGCTTCTCTTGCTGCTCGATGAACCTGCCGCCGGCCTCACCGCGCCCGACATCAAGGAGTTGGTGGCCATGATCCGCAAAATTCGCCAGCGCGGCGTCACCATCATCTTAATCGAGCATCACATGGACGTCGTCATGTCGATCTGCGATGCCGTCACCGTGTTCGACTTTGGCCAAAAGATCGCGGAAGGCGAACCGGCCCGGGTCCAGCGCGACCCCAAAGTGATCGCCGCCTATCTGGGGGGCGCCTTGCAAGGTGACGGCGCGGCCCTGCAAACCCATTAGGACAGCGCCATGTTGACCATATCCAATTTGTACGCGGCCTACGGCAAGGTCGAAGTGCTGCACGGGATTTCGCTCGACGTGCCGCGGGGGAAAGTGGTGACGCTGATCGGCTCCAACGGTGCCGGCAAGAGCACCACCATGCGCGCCATTTCCGGCATGATCAAGCCAAAATCGGGCCAGATCACGCTCAATGACAAGGAGATCGGCGGCTTGCCGTCGCATCGCATCGCGCGCTCCGGCCTAGCCCATTCTCCGGAAGGACGGCGCGTGTTTCCCAGCATCAGCGTGACCGACAACCTGCTATTGGGCGCATTTGCGCGCTTCACGGGAGCGCGCCCGAAGGGCGACATACAGCACGATTTGGAAAAGTCCCTGGACCTGTTTCCCCGCTTGAAGGAACGTCAGCACCAGTTGGCCGGCACTCTGTCGGGCGGCGAGCAGCAAATGCTGGCGATGGCGCGCGCCTTGATGCTGAACCCGGACATCATCTTGCTCGACGAGCCGTCGATGGGACTAGCGCCCATCTTGGTGGGAGAAGTGTTTCGCATCATCGCGCGCTTAAAAGAGGAAGGCATGACCATGTTGTTGGTCGAACAGTTTGCCGCGGCCGCGCTCGATGTGGCCGATTATGGCTATGTGCTGGAAAATGGCCGCATCTCCGTGCACGGGCCGGCCTCCAGCTTGCAAAACGACCCCGCAGTACAAGCCGCCTATTTGGGCGCCGGAGCGCAGCACTGACGGGAGCTTCCAACTGCCTTGTCGATCACTTCAGCCTGCGCCGCGCAAGCAGCGTACAGGCTTGCGCGGCGCGCGCGCAAAATACCGAGGTGCCCGACTCCCCGCGCTCGATCCGGAGAACTTCTTTTACGCAAGTATTGGCATTTATCAAGACGGCCCTAGCGTCTGGATGCTAACTTCGAGCGGCTAGGCTCGTTCCATTCATGGAGGGCCGGCTGATCAACAGTAAATTTTTGCGTCAAAATAAAGTGTCTACATGCTGCCTGCCTATATATCCCACCCGGATTGCCTGAAACATGAAATGGGAGACAAACAACACCCCGAATCGCCCGATCGCATCGGGGCGATCAAGGACATGTTACTGATCAAGGGCTTGCTCGATTGCATGCAAACCTACGAGGCGCCGCTCGCCACGGAGAGCCAGCTGGCGCAAGCCCATTCGATGCTGTATATCCATACCATCGCTGCCATGGTTCCCACCGAAGGCTATGTGCGGGTCGATCCCGACACGTCCATGAATGCCTATACTTACCAGGCCGCCTTGCGCGCCGCCGGGGCTGCGGTCTTGGCGACCGACCTCGTAGTCGAAGGCAAAGCCGGCTGCGCCTTTTGCAATGTGCGCCCGCCCGGGCACCATGCGGAGCGCGCCGCGGCCGGGGGATTTTGCTTTTTCAATAATGTCGCCGTGGGCATCCGCCATGCGCTTAACGTGCACGGCATGGAACGGGTCGCCCTCATCGACTTTGACGTCCATCACGGCAACGGCAGCGAAGACATCTTCTACGACGATCCAAGGGTCCTCATGTGTTCGATTTTCGAGGATCAAATCTATCCCTTTTGCGGCAACCGCCCGCGCGGCCCGAACATGCTCAATGTGGCGCTGCCGGCGCGCTCCGGCGGCGCCCATTTCCGCGCTGCCGTGACGGAAAAATGGCTGCCCGCGCTGGCGGCATTCAAGCCGCAGATCGTCTTCATCTCGGCCGGTTTCGACGGCCACCGTGAGGACGAGATGGGCAACCTTGGTCTGGTCGAAGCGGACTATGCTTGGGTCACCGAGCGCATCGTCGACGTTGCCCATCAGCATGCAAAAGGGCGCATCGTATCCTGCCTCGAAGGGGGCTACGAGTTGTCGTGCCTGGCACGCAGCGTCGCCGCACACGTGAAAGTGTTAATCGGTGCCGATTCCTAAGTCGGGGCGATCATGCCCGACCATGCCCGAGCCCTGCGTGCGCCAGCCCTAACGGGCGCCCGGGTAATCGAGCTCGAGGCGCTGTTGCAGGCGGGTTGCCTGGCGCAAGGCGTCGATCAACGATTGCCGCTCGGGCGCGGCCAAATGGTTCGGGTCGACATGATTGTGCATTTGCGTGGCGCCCGTGTAACTGCGGTGCTGATGTTTTAAGCGCAGCATCTGGATCACATAAAACGCCTTGATCCACCCTTCGACGTCGCTCGGGTGCAGGCGATGCGCGCCTAGGGCCTGACGCAGTCGATCGGCCGTGTTACTGGCACCGCCGCCGCTGGCCAAGCCGTAGATGCGCGCAGCATCGACGAACAGGGTGGCGCCGTTTTGTTTGAGATCGATGGTGCCGCCAAACTGCCCTCCTTTTTCGACCGCGAAGCGGCGCAATAGGCCGAGTGGGGAAGCCCGGCGCAAGGCGTTGGCCGCCATCTGGTACAGAAAGCGCCGGTTCTGCGACGCCTCCTGCGCCAGCCAGCCCGCCAGCTGGTGCGCCATAGACTCCTCCCCGTACAGCGCCCGCAAGTCAAAAAAAATGCTCGCGTTAAGGAGCGCCTGCGGATCCCCGTCGATGATCCAGCGCCCGAACTGATCGCGCCATTCGGCTGCGCTCAGGCACCATTGGGGATTACTGGCCATGACTTGTCCTTGACACAAGGGGAAGCCGCAGGCGTCCAACGTGTCGTTGATGCGGCGCGCGAGGGGCAGCAGCAGCGCTCGCGCCGCCGCCGCCGTGCCGCCGCCGGCAAAGATGAGGCCGTTGTCCTGATCGCTCGACAGCGTCTGTTCCTGACGGCCCTCGCTGCCAAGAGAAATCCAGCACCAGCGCACGGTTCCCAGCTTTGTCTCAGCGCTGCTGATCTGTATGACGCGTCGGGTCAAGGCGTCGTTGAGCGCGGAGATCATGCGCGTTAGCGCTTCCGCGGCGGGCACTTGTTCCACCAGGCGCTGCGTCAAGGCTTGGCTGGCGCGCGACACCTGCATTAAGTCGGCTAGACCACTGGCGGCGGCGATGCTCCGCTCGACCTGTTGCAGCGCCCGCGCCAAGCTGTCCGCCCCGCTCTCTTCATCGGCATCGGCATTGGCATTGGCATCGGCTCCGGCTGGCGGCAGATCATTCATTCAATTGTCCTTGGCATTAGTAACGCAAACGCGCATACGGGGTTTGCTGCTCGGCATCACGCGCATCTTTGAGCGTCAAGATGCCTTTTTCGGCCAGCAGCGGCAGCATTTTGAGAAACACTTCACCCGTGACGATGGCGTCCCCGAGCGCCGTGTGGCGCCCGACGATGGGCACCCCCAGGCGCTGGGCGATGGCTTCTAGCGAGTGTTCTATCTGGTGGGGGTGCACCACTTGCGACAGCAGCAAGGTGTCGAGCACGGGCTGAGTGAAGCGGATGCCGCTCGAGGCCTCCTTCATCTGCAGGAAGCGCATGTCGAAGGCGGCGTTATGGGCGACCAGCACGGTGCCCTCGGCAAAACGGTGAAAGCGCGGCAGCACCTTTTCGATCACCGGCTGGCCCTCTAACATGGCCGCGCTGATGCCATGGATGGCGATGGACTCGGCGCTCAACAGGCGAGCCGACTGCACCAGCTGGTCAAAATTTTCCTGCTGCAATAGACGGCCGTTGACGATGCGCAAGGCGCCGATGGAAATGATTTCATCGCCTTCGGTCGGCTGCAGCCCCGTCGTCTCCGTGTCAAACACGGTAAAACTGAGGCGCGCCAACAAGCCTTGATCGAGCTCCTCGTTCTGCCCTGGCTGGTGGAACAGGTCGAAGTCGTAAAATTCCGGCCGTCCCGCCTGCTTCACGGAAATTTGCAGCGCCGCTTGCGGGGCCGCCAGCGGCAGCAACAGGCGATAGCAGGAGGTGCCTTCTTCGTGATCGAAATGATAGACGGCCTCGCCGCCCTGCTCCGCGATCACCGCGCCCAATGACAGTTCCGCCGCACCGACGCGCACGGGCAACGCCGTATTTTCCCACAGCCGCAGCGTGTCCGCGGCCAGGGGCGGGCCATTCCATATCATGTCGAGGTGGGCCAGGCGCCCGGCCTTTTGCAAGCCAAAGCGCACGGCGCAAACCCCCAGTTCAGCGCACAGTCGCTGCGCCAAGGCCACCAACGCCTGCGTCAAGGCGTAGCTGTCGACTTTTAACCAGAGCGTCGCATCGATTGGCCCGCCCTCAACGGTGTACGGGAACGGCGTGTCGATGCGGCGCCGCAGCAGCGCTATCAAGTCGGCGCCCCGCATTTCCTCGAGGCGCCAGTCGCTATCGACATGTTCGTCGCGCACGGCGCTCTCGATCTGGCGCGCCAGGCGTTGCGACTCGTCGTCGATGATGCCTGCGAATTGAATTTTTTTCGCCTCGCTCATGTCCGGAAAACTGCGCATCGTTTCCACGGCGGCGCGGATGTTGGCCAGCGTCGCGCGCTCGTTCTGGGTCAAGGACTGCAGCAAAGCGTCGCGCCGGCTGTCGGCCTCGACGCTACGGGTGATGTCTTCCAAGGTCAGCACGAAGCCGTCGAGAGCTTGCGCGCGGTCGAGCACGGGCGCCATGCGGGCGCGAACGATCTGGCCCCCGGCCAAGCTCGCAACGAAGCTCGACAGGGGGCGCCCCCGTTCGCCGGGTTGGTTCAGCTGGTACTGGATTTGCTCCAAGGCATGCACAATCAAGCCGCGCTCGAGCACGCCGAAGACGGAGCGGCCAAGGCCAACCGCGGACCCGGCTTGGCCTTGGCCATGTTCGGCGTCAAGCAACTGTTTGGCGCCGGCATTGTAGAGCAGGATGCGCCCTTCTATATTGCAGACCAGGACACTTTGGACCAGTTCCGACATCAAGGCGGCGAGGCGGTCTTTTTCTTCCGCCAGGGCGTGGTTGGCGCCCGCAATTTTCGTTTGCACCTCGTCGTACAACGTCTGGTGGATGGCGGCCAAAGCGTTGATTTTTCCCGCCAGACTTTGCACCACGCGCGCGCCCTCTACTGCTGCGCGGTGACTCGGGTTGCTCGTCAAAAGCGCCGCGTCCTCCGTCAGCCGTTCCAGCGGCGCCACGTAATTGTCGAACAGCGAATAAAGGGCGAAGCCTAGAATGCCCAATAGGAACAGGGCCAGGGTCGCCAGCTGGGCGCCGCGCAGCGCCAGCATGTCGCCGAACATGGCGCGCTGCGGCGCCTCCATGTCGAACGCAAGGGACAGGAAAATAGCACCGACGACGAGCACCTGCGTTGCAAACAGGAGCGCCAGGGCGAGGGGAAAGCGGTAGTTGGTCTTCAGACCGTGCATTATGGAGTGTCCGCTAGCAAGAGCTGAACTTGCGCTATCAATTCCTTGGTGGAAAACGGCTTGGTGATATACGCGTTGGCGCCCAGCGCCAAACCCTTGCTCACCTCGAGATCGCGGCCCTTGGCCGACAGCATCACCACCTTGACCCGGTTCCACTCGCCATGTTCGCGAATTTGCTGGCACGCTTGAAAGCCGTTGAGAAGCGGCAGCATGACGTCGAGCAAGACCAGATCGGGTAAAAACGTGGCCATCAGGGCCAGTACTTGTTCGCCATCAGCGGCGATGGCGACCTCATAGCCCGCCTGCTGCATCAAAAATTCAAGGGAAATGACGATGTTCGGTTCGTCGTCGGCGATCAAAATTTTATATTTTTTCATGAATAGTCTCCGGTGCGCCCGCCAGCGGCAGGGTAAATACAAATAGTGCTCCTATGCCGGGCCGGCTATCTAGCCACAGTTTACCGCCAAAATGGTCGATGATTTCACGGCTGATCGCCAAACCAAGCCCGGTTCCCTGGGGCCGGCCGAGCGCGCCGTCGCCGCCTTGCCGAAATTTTTGGAAAATCACTTCACGGTCCTGAGGCCGCACCCCGGCGCCGTTGTCGCCCACGCTAACGCGCAATTGGCCGCGCTCGGCGGCCAAGCTGACCGAAACGCGCCCGCCTGTCCGGTCGCAGAACTTGGCCGCGTTCGACAGCAAGTTCAGCATCACTTGCATGATGCGGTCGCGCTCGGCGCAAGCGGGTGGCAAATGGGGCGCCAAACTAAGTTCTAGCGCGATGTTTTTCCCCTTGAACAGTTCGCCGCTCGCACTAACAGCGTCTTCGATCACTTGTTTCAAGTCGAGGGGGCCGGCCTGCCAGTCGGCGTGGCCCGACTCGATCTTGGCGAGATCGAGCACGTCGTTAATTAGGCGCGTCAAGCGCTCGCTTTCCCGGATCACGATGTCGAGATAGTCGCTCCGTTTGGCCGGCGCCAAGTCGGGATGGTCGCGCAAGATTTCCGAGAACGCGCGGATCGACGTCAAGGGCGTGCGCAATTCATGCGTCACATTCGAGATGAAATCGTCCTTCATTTTGTCGAACTCGGTCAGGCGCAAATTGGCCGCCTTCAGCTCGTTTGAGGCCGCTTCGAGCGCGCGCGACTTTTGTTCCAGCTGGCGGCTGTAGACGATGACTTGCGACGTTTCGTCGAGAATCGCCATCACTTCATCGAGCCCGAGTGGCTCCTCTTGCACCACGGAGGCGATCATCGCGCGCGCCGATGCGGCCCCGATCGCACCGGCCAACTGGGTTTCCGCGAAATGGACCAGATCGGCGTCGGCGCTGGCGGCGTCGGCTCGCCCGCGCTCGCTGTGGAAACGCGCGAAGGTGTCGTCGGCGCGGGCGCTGCCAAGAAAACGGCGCAGCAAGGATCGCAGCGCGTCGGCCGAGGCGCTGCCGCGCCACAGGTTGGCGCGGGCGGCGCCGGCGCGCTTGGCATAGGCATCGACGAACAGGATCGCCTGCGCCTTTTCCAGGCCGCTTTGGGTGCCCGCCAGCGAGACGCCGACATAGGCCCCCACATTGACCAGCATGCTCCAAAACAGGGCGTGCGAGATCGGGTCCAAAGTGGCTAGGCCGAACAGTTGTTGCGGCTTGAGCCACGCTACGCCGAACGGGCCTTGCTCGAGAAAGCTGGCCGGCAGCCAGCCCGACTGCGCAAACGACGGCAGTAAGAGCGTGTAGAGCCACAGCAAAAAACCCGCGCCCAAGCCGGCCAAGGCGCCGCGCCGGGTGCCGTTTTTCCAGTAGATGCCGCCCAACATCGCCGGCGCAAACTGGGCCACGGCGGCAAACGAGATCAAGCCGATCGCCACCAAAGCATACGCTTCTCCCGCAACGCGAAAGTAGATGTAGCCTAGCATCATCAACAACAAAATCGCGCCGCGCCGGATATTTAGCAAGAAACTGCTCATGTCGGCGCCCTGGCGGGCGCGCAGCGGCGCCAAGCGCAGCAGCAGCGGCATCACGAGGTCGTTGCAGACCATCGTGCTAAGAGCGATGGTTTCGACGATGACCATGCCGGTCGCGGCCGATAGGCCGCCGAGAAACACCAGCAGCGCCAGGCCCCAGTGCTGCTCTAACATGGGCAGCGTGAGCACGAAGGTGTCCGCATCGACCTTGCCGCCGGGGAAATGCATGATGCCGCCAAATGCGATGGGCAGCACAAAAATGTTGATTGCCAGCAGATACAAAGGGAGTAGCCAGATGGCCTTGTTCAAGTGCGTTTCGTCGACGTTTTCGACCACGGCGATCTGGAACTGGCGCGGCAAGCACAGCACGGACAGCATCGACAACAAGATCAAGGAGGCCCAGCTGCCATAGGTGACGCCGGCGCCGCCGGACTTTAACGTCAACAACGATTCCAGGGCGGGGAACGCCTGAGCACGCCGAAACAGGTCGCCGAAGCCGTCGTACATGCCAAACGTGACGAATATCCCCACGGCCAGGAAGGCCAGCAGTTTCACCACGGATTCGAAGGCAATCGCGGCCACCATGCCTTCGTGGCGTTCGTTGGCATCGAGGTGACGGGCGCCGAACAAGATGGTAAACGCGGCCAACAGCAGCGCGATATAAAGTGTCGTGTCAGACCAGATCGGCCCGGCCGCGGCGTGCCCCGTAATGATGGCGGGATAATGGAGCAAAACGACAAAGCTGGCCGACACGGCCTTTAGTTGCAGCGCGATGTAAGGCACCACGCCGATGACCGCGACAATGCTGACAAGCCCGCCAAGCAGAGCGCTCTTGCCGTAGCGCGCGGCGACGAAGTCGGCGATCGAGGTGATGCGGTTGGCCTTGCTGATGCGTATGATCTTGCGCAGCACGGTCCACCATAACGCCGCCGTCAAGGTCGGGCCCAGGTAAATGGGCAGAAAGCCAATGCCGTTGACGGCCGCGCGGCCGACGCTGCCGTAAAAGGTCCATGAGCTCGCGTAGACCGCCATCGACAGCGCGTAAATGTAAGGGCTGTTGATGATGCTGGCGTGCGCGTCGGCGCGCTTGTCGCCATAGAACGCGATGGCAAACAGCACGCCGAGGTAGACGAACGACGCCAGCGCAATGACCCAGCCTTGCAGCATGTCAATCCTTCAAGGGGGCAGAAGAAGGGGGATCATTCGGCCGTTCCACGATAAATGCCAGCAGTCCGATTAACGCGGCCCAGACGACAAACAGGTAGGCAAACAGGCGCGGAATGCCGAACCAGGTGCCGGTGTCGTTGAACAAGGCGAGAACCGGATAGTTAAACAGCAGCCAGCCCAAGGCAAACGAGGCGACCAGGCGTTGACCGACGAGGGGACGATGCAGCATAAAACCTCCTTGCGTATGGCCGAAAACGACGCTTATGCAATAGCAATATTGCAGCATAAGGGGCCATGAAGTCAACGCCAGCAAACGCGGCTTGGGGTCGGCGGCGGCGGGCCCTAAAAAAACGGCCGCGATCCCTTGCGGGGCGCGGCCATGGGCCAAGCCGTCTGACGCCGAACGCCGGCTGGTGGCACCCGCCCGGGCGCCACCAGCCGGCAGTACCCGTCAGTGCCCGGAAGAGCCCGAGGCACCGATACCCGTTTCCGAACGTACTTTCTGCGCTTCGTAGCCTTCCCGGTCGAGGCGGGCACGATCGCTGGTATCGAAAATGGAAAAGAGCCAGATGCCGGCAAAGCCAGCGGTCATCGAGAACAGGGCCGGCGACGTGTAGGGAAACAGCGCCGCCTTGTGACCCAATACGTCGACCCACACGGATTTCGACACCACCGTCAAGGCCACCGCCGTAATCAAGCCCAGGAAGCCCCCGATCGTGGCGCCGCGCGTGGTGCAGTCTTTCCACAACACGGACATGAACAGCACGGGAAAGTTAGCCGAGGCCGCGATGGCAAACGCCAGCGACACCATGAAGGCGATGTTCTGCTTCTCGAAAACGATGCCCAGGACGACGGCAACGATGCCCAGCACCACGGTCGTCATGCGGGAAACGCGCAACTCATTGGCACTGGTCGCTTGTCCCTTCTTGAACACGGTGGCATACAGGTCATGCGAGACGGCGGACGCGCCCGACAGTGTCAAGCCGGCCACCACCGCCAATATGGTGGCGAAGGCGACGGCGGAGATAAAGCCGAGGAAGACGTTGCCGCCCACCGCTTTTGCCAAGTGAATGGCGGCCATGTTATTGCCGCCCAAGAGCTTGCCCGCTGCGTCCTTGAACTCGGGGTTGGTGCTCACCAAAACAATGGCGCCAAAACCGATGATGAAGGTCAGGATGTAGAAGTACGCAATCCAGGTGGTGGCCCAAAATACCGACTTGCGTGCTTCTTTGGCGCTAGGGACGGTAAAGAAACGCATCAAGATGTGGGGCAAGCCGGCGGTGCCGAACATGAGGGCCATGCCGAACGAGATGGCCGAGATCGGATCCTTGATAAAGGTCCCCGGCCCCATGATGGCGTCCTTCTTTTCATGGACTTCGACCGCCTTGGCAAACAGCGCTTCAGGGCTGAAATGAAATTGCTGCATCACGACAAAAGCCATGAAGCTGGCCCCAAACAGCAGCATGGCGGCCTTGATGATCTGCACCCAGGTGGTCGCGGTCATGCCGCCAAACAACACATAGATCATCATCAAGCTGCCGACGATCACGACCGCGATCCAGTATTCCAGTCCGAACAGCAATTTGATTAGCTGACCGGCGCCGACCATCTGGGCGATCAGGTAGAAGGCGACCACCACGAGAGTGCCCGATGCCGCGAAAATCCGGATCGGAGTCTGCGCGAAACGGTAGGCGGCAACGTCGGCGAAAGTGAAGCGGCCGAGGTTACGCAGGCGTTCTGCCATCAAGAAAGTAATGACCGGCCAGCCAACCAGAAAGCCGATCGAGTAAATCAAGCCGTCATATCCGTTTAGAAATACGGCAGCCGAGATGCCGAGGAAGGACGCGGCCGACATATAGTCGCCGGCAATCGCAAGGCCGTTCTGAAAGCCCGTGATGCCGCCGCCAGCGGTATAGAAATCGGCCGCGGACTTGGTCCTCGCCGCCGCCCATTTGGTAATGAACAAAGTGAAAATAACAAAGGCGGCGAACATGGAGATCGCGGTCCAGTTGGTTGGCTGCCTCACCGCCTGGCCAAGATCCTCGGCCCCAAATGCAACACCTGCCATCGCAAACAATGCCAATCCAAGAATGCGTTTCGAATTCGTCATTACAGCACCTCCTTGCGAATTTCAGCCGTCAGTTCATCGAACTCGCCGTTGGCGCGCCGAACATAGATACCCGTGATAATCACCGTGAACACAATCACGAATAGCCCGATGGGCATACCCCAGGTCATGACGCCCGCACCGATTTTAGCGCTCAACAATTCCTTGTCGAACGCAATCAACAAAATGAAGCCGTAGTACACGGCCATCATGATCCACGAGAGGGTCCAGCCGTACGCGGAGCGGGTTGATACAAGTTTTTGATACTTGGGGTTCGACTTTATCTTCTTAACGAGATCGTCTTCCATTTGCAGTCTCCTATAATTATTTGACAACTTCACATAAGCTAGCAGAATTTACTTACTCTTGTCTTACGTTTGCCTATCATATAACGGACGAAGTCAAATTGGAAAAAAACTACCATCTGGCCACGGCGCTTGACCATGGTCCATTTGCAGAGCGAGGCTTGGGGATATCCTTGTCGTTGCCTTTGCCGATCCTCCACTAGCGCAAGGCGCGCCAAACCAACTAGAATGCAATGCGCCACACACTTTTTCCACGAAAAGGCAAGCAGCGATGACGATTCTCATTTTGGGTTTGATGATTTTTTTGGGCGTGCATTCCGTTCGCATCTATGCCGATGATTGGCGTGCCGCGCAGCGGGCGCGCTTCGGTGAGGGTCCATGGAAAGGCCTGTATTCGCTGGCCTCGCTAATTGGCTTGGGCCTGATCATCTGGGGCTTTGGCTTGGCGCGACAAGAACCGGTTGTCGTCTGGGCTCCGCCCCGTGGCATGAGAGACGCCGCGGCGCTGCTGACGGCAATCGCCTTCATTCTCCTGGCCGCAGCCTACGTGCCCGGAAATGGCATCAAGGCCCGCCTCCATCATCCGATGATCCTTGGCGTAAAGGTCTGGGCCTTCGCCCATTTGCTGGCCAACGGCAAACTGGCGGACATGCTCCTCTTTGGCGCCTTCCTGGTCTGGGCCGCCTTCTGTTTTAGGGCGGCGCGCAGGCGGGACCGCGCACTCGGGACAAAATATCCGGCGGGAAAAATGAGCGCGACTATCCTCACGGTGAGCGTAGGAATCGCGGCCTGGGTCTTGTTCGCATTTTGGCTGCATGGGGTCTTGATCGGCGTGCGTCCGTTCGGGTAAGACCCTTTTGGGCGGGCGCTGACCCAACGACAAACTGGGTTGGTGGACGGCAGTGCGCCCCATCACGCACGCTCCTGATTGCCTTGCTGCTGTTGGCTGCGGTCCTGGTCCTGGCCCTCCTTTCTGGCTTGCACCTTCGTTTCGCGGATATCGGGCGCTGCCACATGCTCGCCACGGGCGATCTTGGCCGCGATGATTTGCTTTCCGATGGCAACGAACCGTTCTTCATGGCCGGGAAAATGCCGTTCCGCGAACTTTTGCGCCGCCGCCACGGTGCCGTAGGCTGGCGCCAATTCCGGATAGCGCTGAACCACCGCGGCGCGCTCGCCTTGCGCGAACGCTGCCGCCTTGTCAAGTGAACCAACGCACCACTTGCCTTGTTTTTCGACCGAAATGGTCTCACCAATAACAACACTGGCGTGAGCGACGGCGCGCGCCAGATCAACGCCCCACACGGTTTTTTCGCCATGGCCCGTCTGCATTTTCACGAAATAGCTTTTTTCCATCGTTGGATCATTCTGGTACTGCGCCGGGCCGTGTTCGAGCAGCTTGCCGATCACCGCGCCCGATGGCAGCGGCCCCAAAGGGGTCGCCGGCGCCGCAGGCGTACTTACTGGGGTACCGACTGGCGCACTGACTGGAGCATCCCGGCTTAAGCTCGAGTTGGCGCCCAAGCCTTCCAGATTCGCGTCTTGTGCCCGCTGCCAATTGGCCGGATCGGACCGGGTGCGCTGCCTTTCGCCGCCGCGCTCGACGCTGTTTTCCGGCGCACTGGGCAACAAGCCTTTGCGCTGCGCCAGGTCGGCCAGTTCCACCTTGGATGGTGTGTAGCCATCCACGTCGAGCCCCGCCACGCACGCTTCAAGCCACGCCGCCCTGCGAAATATTTCGCTGCCGCGCACGGTGACGTGGCCCCAGCCGCGCGCCTTTGCGATGGCTACCAGGCACCGGATGACTTCCCCGTTTTCGCCTCGGGTCGCGAGCCTGGTGCCGCGATCGATGAACGCCGGTGACCGGTCGGGGAAAAAGTAGTCGTTCTCGACTTTCAAGAAGCGCTTCATGACGGCGTCTGGCACGGCCTGCGAGCGGTCAACGGCTGCCACGGCAAAGGGCAGCCCTTGCGCCGGGTGGCGTATGGCGAAACCCTCGGCTGCCTCTTGTGCGCTGCGTGCCCGCGTTTGAGAGCCGACGTTGCTCCAGCGCGCTTTGGGGGCGCGGGTCTCCGCATTATTTGCTGGCGCGTTCGCGCGTCCCTTCCCGACCCGCGCGCCATGTTCTGCGGCGATCTCGGGCGCTTGCCGCTCAAGCTCGATGGCATACTGGAAGTGGGCGCTTTTGCTTTCCAAAATAGCCAGGGCGGCCCGCTGGCGTGTCGCATCATTTTTGATCTCCCGCCATGCCAGCACATCATCGGTGACGGCATTGCTGGCCTCATCTCGGGTCACTTGGCCGTTCGGCGCGTTCAACATCCATGCGGCGTTGCCAATTACCGAGCGCAGCAGCTTGGCATCGTGCGCATTCCAGGCCTGGGCCGCATCGTCCATTTTTTCGGCAAACAAGAGCGCGTGCGGCGGCGCGCGCTCAAGGCCCAATTCAATCGCGTTTTCGACCCCGAGCGCCTTTGCATGGGCTTCTGGCGCGCGCTGCCGACGCACGCGTGCCGCGCTTTGAACCGCGCTCACGGGTTCCAGGGGTTTCTTACCCGCATTCATCTTTTCGCTTGGAGTATCGAAACCCGTCTTCACGGAGGCATTCCAGCCTTCGCGCTGGGCCTGCTCGACTGCGGCGGCCCGTTCATCAAGACCCCGGGCGGCCTCTTTTTCGGGATCGCCCTTGACCAACTTAACCGCGGCGCCTGGCTTGGCCGGCGCGTTGACTTTGGCCTTGACCCTGGCCCGCTTGGCGACCCCGGCCTCCAGCGTCGTGCTTTTTGCCGCCTTGGCCTTTGCTTTCGCAACTTTGGCGGGGGCCGGATCTGGAGTGGCTGAATCTACGCTATCCATGTCAATTCTCCTTTGCGGTTTCGACAGCACTTAGAAAAGAATCAAATGCTTTTGCAAAATCGTCGTCCGTGATTGCTTCTCCTTTGGGCAATTCGACCTTGCTGAAATCGGCCACAAAATCAGTCAAGCTGAGGCCATCGAGCTTGTCCATGTCGGCCGCCTTGAGGGCGCGCTCCGTGATGGTGACGGTATTGCCGTTGGCGTCTTTGGTGACGCCAACCTTTTGCGATTTCGGTGCCAAGAGGTGGGGTGGCGCCATCGTGATGACGATAGGCTCCATGTGCGGCAAGGGCAGGTTGGCGCGGCGACTAAAGACGGGAATCTTCCAGTACCAGATTTTTTTACAGAGAATCGGCAATGCGCCTTCGACAAAAATGAGTTCGTTGTTCCTGCCAATCTGCTTGACTTCATGCGGGTTCATCAGCGGCCGGGCGGCATCCGACGTGTTGACGCTGCCGGGCCTGCCGGTCATGATCTGGCGCGAGCGCGACTTCGCCTTTACCGTCGTATTGCCGAGCATCTTCGATATGTCGTCCGCATGTTTTTGTTCCTTTGGCGCGTACACCACCATGCCGCCGCAGCAGGTAACGATGGTTTCCGCGATGTCTGGGCCGTAGGTCGCGCGCAGTTGCGACAGGCTTTGCACGATCACGAAGGGGCGGATGCCATAACCGCCCATGGAGCCGATGGCGTCGGAAAAGATCGGCATCCGTCCCATCGACGTGAATTCGTCCATCAAGGCCAGCAATTCGTATTTGAGCTCCAAGTTATCCTCCGGCATCTCACGCATGTTCAGGTCGAACATTTGCGTGAAGAACAAATTGAGCAGCAAGCCCAAGCGCCCAAGGTCGCCGGGATTGACGCCAACGTAGATTGACAGTTTTTGGCGGCGCAACTCGCTAAGGTCAAAGGAATCGCTGCTGGTGGCCGCGTCGATCAAAGGATTGGCCCACAGTTGAAGTTTGGCCGTGAAGGTCTTGCGCACCGATGATTGCGTGTTCGGGCTAAGCGATATGAAGTCGAAGAGCATTGCCTTGCAGGCGTTCGATAAAGGCTTGCCTGCCGCATCGCGTGCTTCGATCACGGCTTTCCAGTGTTCACTGACCGATTCATCCTGGCCGTGCATGATTTGGCGCATGATCTCTCCCATCGTGCGCGGCAGGCTGGCCGTCTCCAAAACGTAAAGACCTAAGCCGGTCAAGAGATCGCGGCACGAGGCGGGCCAGAATGGATCGCCCACCGCCGGATCGGGAGAAAGCATGTTGCCAAGCTTTTGCAAATCGTTGATGCGTAGAGCCGGATCGTCGCGCACATAAGACAATGGATTCCATTGCGCCGTGTGGCCGTCCTCGGCCAGCGGATCAAATAGGAACGTGTCGGAAAATGTGGCGCGCCAGCCGGCGCTGATGCGCCAGCACTCTTTCCGAATATCGAGCACGACAAAGCTGGCGCACCAGCTCAACGCGTTCGGCTGCACCAGGCCGGCACCCTTGCCGCTGCGCGGCGGGGCGGCGCAGATGGCGCCCATCTGCTTGCCCAGCATCACGAAGCGGCCGCCCCATTGACCCAAGATCAAGCCAAATTCGCCAAATAGTTCCGCTTTTTCCACCTCGCGGCGCGTGGCGAACCGTGCATCGCCATGCAGAGAGCGGCGCACGGGGGCCAGCAGGGCAGCCACGCAGGCGAAGGCCGGCACGCACCCGCCGATCAGGCAGATGGTCAGCCAGCGGCGCGTGTAAGGCTCGTCTCCATAGTCGCTCCAGTAGGCGACGAGCGTATATGGCGTGGCCATGGAGGGCGGCAGCGCGGCGTTGTGCAGCTTGATCAGGAAAAAATATCCGGCCAGGTAAAAAGCCACGATGAAGCCGACCGCGACGAGGCCGACTATGGCGCCAACTTTGGCTCGTGCGCTGTCTGCGTGGGATATAAGCACATTCTTCTCCTGGTCAGCCGAGTTGTTTGGCGGCGAATGCCGGGTCGAAATACACTTCGGACACAACGCGCTGGCCGCTTGGCGGTCGCTCCATTTGCGCCACCACGTCGATCAGCGCATACAGGGTCTCCATGATGTCGGCCAAGTTGATGCCGGAGCCTTCCGGGCTGCCCTTGATCATCAAGGCCAGGCGCCGGAACGCCAGTTTGGCGCGGGTTGAGTGGAGCGTCGTGATGGTCCCCGGATGGCCGCTATTTAACACGTTCTGGATGAAAAAGAACGTCTCGTCGCCGCGCAATTCGGCCAGCAGCACGCGGTCGGGGCGCATGCGCAGCGCCGCTTCTAGCAGATCGCGGGGCGTGAGCTTCGAGACGCCCTTGCCGCCCTTCGAGTAGTACAAGCTGACAAGATTTTCATGCGGCAGCCGCATTTCTGGCACATCTTCGACCGTGATGATGCGCTCGCCAGGCGGAATCAAGGCCGCCAGGGCGATGCCTAAGGTCGTTTTCCCGGCCCCGGTGGCGCCCGATGAAACGATGTTTTTTTTGCCCGACACCGACCCATGCCAAAACGCGCGCCAATTTTTTGCGCGAAATAGTTCTAGCAGCGCCTTGTCGGACTCGGGCAGATCGGCTTCAAGGCGGGCTCGTTCCTCGCCGGTCAGGAGCGACGATTGCTCGCAGCGGGTGGACGCAAAGGCGCCGCCGGCAATGATGCCATCCAGGCTCAGCACCTCGGTGCCGGGGCGGCGAATCGTGATCGATATCGTGCCGGCCGGCACCGCCGGCGGAATGACGATCTGCACCCGCTGGCCATCGGGCAGTTGCGCGCCCAGCAGGGGCGAACCCTCCGTGATGTTTTGGCTGGAGCGGTTCTGCAACAAGTTGGCGGCGTCCATGCACCAGTCGAAGGTAACGGCGGGTACATGATGCGTCATCCAGCGCCGGGCGCGGCCTTCGGTCATGACGACGCCGGGCTTGTTGATGACGATTTCCGTAATACTGGAATCGTCGAGGAAGTGATTTAATACCTCGAGGTGAATGGCGAGCGTGGATTTCTCTTCTTTTGGAAGGTGTTTCAACATCATGAGGGCGTTGACGTCCTTCATTTTTTTTCCTGCAATTCGTAGACGTCGCGGAAATCGAGGTCGCGTGCCACGTAAATGATGATTTCGGCGCCCTGGTTTTTGGTCAGCGTCGGCGCAATGGCGAGCGTGGTTTTAAGGACGTCGCTCATCACGCCTTGCGCACCCGCCACCGTGCTTGGAAATGCGATGGTCGTATTGTTGTTGCCGCCACTTTGGTGGGTGGCAGTCAGGTACGGCCCCACGTCGCTGATCAAGCTGAGCATGATCGCGGCGCCGAAGCGGTCCCAAAAGTGGTTGTCGATGACGCCATCGACGCCGCTGCGCCCGAGCGCGTCGGCGCCCGCTGAATCGACATCGACCAGCACATGGTTTGGCGTTTCGCCGCGCGCCCACAAAATGCCGACGCGGCGCTGGCCTTGCGCCATGCCGAATTTCTGCTGGCCTACCCATTTCGTGCCACGTTCGAGCAGCACAACCTTGCCGTCCGCGCCGCGCACGTCGGCGCTTTGAATGCAGGTGACGATGCCGGGCAGCGTCGTGTCGATCGCAGGCACCACTATGCACGGAATCCCGGCGCCTTGCGTTAGCATCATGCTCGGATCTGGCAGCAGATAAGCCCTGGCGCCGGAAAACCGCGCCGCTTGCAGCGTTTTGGAGAGCGGATCGTCAGCGCCGTAGGTTGCTGGTCCACGTTCGTCGCCGTGGGCGCCTGGCATGCCAACTGCCGCCGGGCTGGCGCTTGCGTTCGCCCCCTCGGTCTTGAACGATAGCGGCGAATCGAGGCGCCGGTTCAAGACCAGTTGCGCCGGCGTCAGTGCCACCTTGCCATCCGCGCCTGCCGTGGCAGCGGCCGAAGCATTCGCCGGCGGCACGGAGGCGCCTGTGGCGGATGCGGCGGGCGCTGCCGGCACGTCGGGAAAGGCCGGCGCGATTAAGGGCGGCAAATTGCTAGTGATCGTCTTTTTGGCGTCTTTCTGCGTGGCCACGCCAGCTTCCTGGCGCTTGTCATAGGCAGCAGAATAGTATTTCCATAGCAGGACCACGGCAAGCAAGATGACGGCGCAGATAATGACGAAATTCGTGATTCTCGCCTGGATGCCCAAGCCTTTGTTCACCGAGGTGACGCTGCGCTCGCCTTCAACGGTGTTTTCATCCGCGGCGTCGTTGGCGTCATGGTCACGGCGACGCAGGGGAAAGATGCTCATTGAGAATTTCCCCGTTTAAGGACCCGTTCCACGTCCGGGGATGCCGTATTGGTTGGCGCTCGAACCCCTGCCGGGGCATAAGCTTCGTTGTATACGCAGGCCACCAGCTCGCCGGAGCGGAACACGAATTTGTTTCTGACGACGTGGATCGTCAGCGTGTCGTTCGGTTCGGAGTTGAAATTGACCAGGTGTTCTTTGCCGTCTTCCTCCACGGTATAGATGGCGGGCACGGAACCATGCGCGGCGAAGCGGAAGGACGTCGATGTGCCGTCGTCCGCGGCCTCAATGGGCGCGATGGCGCTTGATCCTTGCACCGTGTAGCGGCGATTACCGGCCACGGATGCGGCTCCCATCAGCAAGTTGCGGGCCTTGTTTTTGTTGGCCGCTTCCGCCATGCGGATGGCTTCCGCACTGGGATAGCGAAACGACACCATCAGATAGCCCTTTTGCCCCTTGGGCGCCAGTTTCATGTCGAAGTTGTAGACGCGCTTATTGGTGATGACGTGGATATTCGTGTTCGCGACGGTCGCCTTCGGCTTGACGAAAATACCGTTGCGCGCTTTCGGAGTATCGGCACCCCATGCGGCCGTGTCGCCGCCGGTCATGTCAACCAGCACCTCGCCCTTTTCAAAAAGAATCAGGGTATCGGTGCCGACGCGCCCATAGATCGTGACGATATTATTAGGGTCGTAATCGACGAAGCGGATCCTAGGGTCGCCAGGCGCCGCTTGGGTCGCCTGAGCGGCCAGCGCTGGGCCAGCGCCAGCCAGAACCAAGCAGACGGCCAAGGCTTTGAGGATCATCGGGCGTCTCCAGGCACCCGATTTGCCGGCGGCGCGACCAGGGCCAACACCGGTGCCTGGGCCGAGGCCGCTTGCTGCTGCGGCATGGATGGCGGTGGCAGTGCGCTGGCGCTCGCGCCGATGTCGGCGTCGACATCGTAGCCTGTGGCCTCCCAGCCTAGATCGTTCACCCGGCGCTCGCGCTCCTGGGTTGGCGCATTGACCCAATGAAACGGTATGGTGGCGATCCATGACGTCACCGGACCGACAAGTTGATCGTTGCGTTTGATGGTACGGGTGAATCCAGCGCGAACGCTAGTTGCCACCCCGGCCGCATTGCGGTTAAGCGTGATGGAGCCCAGTTCGATTCGCACTTTGCCGTCTTTTTTGAACGTGTTCATGGGCGATTTTGGATTCGAGGTATCCCAATACGCGCCCCATTGCGCTTGCATGGGAGCATCCATGAATGCGGCCGCGTCACGATAATTTTCTTCGGCGGTGTCAAAACTGTAGTTTTCGCGCGCGCGCATGAACGTGGTCACGCAGCGCCGGATCGTCACGTCTTCCGGTGTCGCCTGAAATACGGCTAGGGACACGAGCGGTTCCGCTTTTCCCGTCGCCCGGTCAACGACTAGGATTTGCGGCGGGGGAGCTGGTTGAAGCGATGTGCGGATCGCGCCACCGGCGATAGCGAAAGCGATCAGAGTCAAGCCTCCGAGTCCAAACGCGACCCGCCATGCATCGCGGCGCGAGCGCTGTTCGGATTCGGTCCGGCTGTCGGCCCATGAGGCCGAGTGATCCAGCAGTACCTGGATATCGTCATGCACCGCGATGAAATCGCGCAACTCGTTCAACTGTTGCTGCATCTTGTCATCGGGCGCATCTTTTTTGAGAGTAGGCATCGATATCCCCTGCCCTATGCGGTTGCGCCGCAGCTAAGGTACGTGACGCCCACTTGCGGCGGCTGGTTTACGGGCCGGCGGTCGGCGCCGTCGCAGGATGGCGGGGCACTGCCGCAGGCGGCAAGCGCCAGTGCAACAGTTACAGCGGCAATTTTAGTAAGGCGGCGCATGGAGCTCTCCTTTTGGCGTCGATATGGAGTTGCGGTTTCTGTTCTGATAGGCAGTCCATCCAGCCCGCGCCACCTTTTTCGTTCCGATGCCGGCCACTTTTGCACCAGTGCCAAGCGCCTTTTTGGCACCGGTCCCCAGAATCCTTGCGGCAAGCCGGCCCACGCCAAACGATGACAGTGCCATGCCGCCGGACAGGCCAGCGGCCATGGTCAGGATGGAACCAAGCACTAGCAGAGAAACCAGACCCATGGCGAAAAACGGAAAAATTTGGTCAATATCGGTTGTGCTGGTCATGGCCACAGCCCCTTCGGCCGCCCGTGAGAACAGTGTCATAACGAGCAAATTGGTGGCAACAACCAGCACCGGAACCAGGAAGTAGTTCGTCATTTGCTGCACCCAAGAATTGAAATAAGCCGCGGTGGAATCGAACAGCAGCGAAATAATAAACAGAGAGCCAAGCGAAATTATGATGGTCAAGGCAAATTTCGAGAGCACCATCAGAAAAAACGCATAAGCCGTCACGGCGACGGTTTCGGTCCATACCGTCAATGCGACGATGTACATTCCAAAGTCACCATGCAAAATTCCGCCTTTAATCCAAAACTGTTTTCCAATCTGGAAGCCTTGATCGAACAAAGCATCAAGACTGTTGACGACTCCGCTGCTGCTCGGCGCGTGCGTCAGCACTGCCGCCAATTGCTCGGGTCCGTTGAAAAGCGTGTCGGTGATAAGCACGTTGAATTCCGCCAGTCCAATACCAATGCTGAAGATCAGCGAGATCTTCAGTAGGCGCGCGGCCAAATCCATGATCGGTTCTTCGATCAAGCCGCGCAGACTCGCATATCCCCACAGCATCACGTAGACACCCAGCAGCATGAAAGCAGCCGGCGCAATGGCGGCGGCCACGGCAGCCACATTCTCCCCGATATAAGCGGTGCAAACATTGTTGATGTACGTTAAGTTGTCGCCGTAGAATGTCGTCGCCATGATGGACTCCTTACCACGGTAGCGCGGTGCTAATCTTCGGGAAATTGCCGTTGCCCACGCTAGCAATACGCGTTGCTTGCTGCGAGTTGATACAGTTCGAATCCTGCATGGTTCGACCCGGATCGTTTGCACAAAATGCATCTACTTTTTTACGTAATGCAGGCTGCGCGGTAAATTCGGCTACCGTCATGACACGATCAAGGAATGGAACTTGCGTCCCGCTGGCGGAACAGCCTACGAGCAAAACGATAAGCGGAACATAGAATTTCAGCATGGCCTGCTCCAAGTCAGTAAGGTAGGGAGGTATCAATTTTCGGGAAATTGCCTGATCCGGCAGAGGTTGCCCGCATCTGGTTCTCCATTTGCTGCTGCGCCTGAGACTGCGCCGCCGCACTGTTCGCAGCAGCTATCAGTTGGTTCTGATCTTTCAAGAGGCCGGCATGCTCAATGCCAATAGCGTTGGACAAGTCGTAGGCGGCCTTGGGATCGCTGGTTGTAGCAAGCGTGTTGGTCAGCGTTTGCAACCGGCTTTGACGCGCCGCGGCGTCATTGAACGCCGCCTGTCCCATTGCCTGGGTCGCGGCCGACAGGGTTTGGATCTGTCCCAGATAGTTTTGCAATTGCGGCGTCAGGCTGGCGGTCTGTTGCGGCGTCAAAACGGTTTGCGCGCTTTTAATTTGTTGGGCCGCTGGCGAGAGCGTTGTCATTGCGCCATTCCAGTTGGACGGCAATGCGGGAACGATGGTCGGCAGCAGCGTCGACATGCCACGATTGCCCGTCATGGAAGCAATCTGGCTTTGCATCTGCGCATACTGCTGCTGCCACGCCTGTACCTGCTTGAGCGCTTGCGTGAGGCTGGCGCCATCGAACACAGCCCACTGAGCGCCGGCCGGAGCAGAAAATAGCGCTGCGGCGATCACCGCAGCGCTCACGGATGCTTGGCGCATGAAGCTCATGACACACTCCTTTGCTCATTGAAATGGGGTAGCCACAGCTGTGGCGCCGCGCCATGCTGCGCGATTAGTTTTTCCATGAGCGCGATGTTGCTGGTTCTGGCCGATAACACCGCCAGTTCGTCATCGAAGCCTTCCAAGGGCAGTTTGACGACCACCGAGTGATGGCCCTGTTTTAAAAGGAACATGCCGGAACCTTCTGGGATATCGGTCTTGATGAGATTGAACTCGCGCTCGGACAAGCCCAGCCCTTCCGTGTATTCGACGCGGTCCGCACCCGGATTGGGAAAGAGAAGCATGGTTGCCACCTGCTCTATCAGAGTGCGGCTGATGGGGTGGGCCAGAGCATCGCTGGGAGATTGTGAGTCGAGCACGACGAAGCCGTTTTGCTTGCGCAGGGTTTTCAGCATGTCTTTGGCGAAAGCGGCAAACTGCGCATCTCCCAGCGCCTTCCAGAACTCCGAAAAGAACAGCGCCAGGCGTCGTCCATCGATCAAGCGGCTGGCCAGATGGAACAAGTGCATGTTAATTGGCGTCCGCAGTTCCGGATCGTCAAGGAACTGGGTGATGTCGAACGCTGTGGTGAGCACCGACCCTAGCGTGTTGGCCAGGGTATCGACCGGGTTGTCGAAGACCCATGCGTTGTTGCCGTCGGCCCGGCCCGCTTCGCGTGAATAGCACCATTTTGCCAAGCGCTCATAAACGCTGCCCTCACCTTTTGGCAGGTAATCTAGGACACGGCCCAAGCGCCGGTTTTCCTGGTCGAGGCGCAGCACCGATGCAATGGCGCCGTCGCACTCTTTTTCCTGGGCGCTTGTTAGCGGCGCGCTGTCAATCTCGAGGCCGCCGTCCGTCATGCGCGGACGCGACACCAGCTTGCGTACCAGTTGCCTCAAATAAGCGAGGGTGCCGGGTTCGTCCGCATCGAGCGAGAACGGATTCCACCCGGTTGGCACGCCCGTCTCGATCGGGTAGAACGTGCCACCCAGAGCGCGCACCGTGATTTCAGTGTCGCGGTCCTTGGAAAACAGGATCGACGTGACCCCGAATTTTTGCAGCATGCACAGCATGAACATGGTCGTCGCCGTCTTGCCTGAGCCGTTCGGACCCAACGCCAGGGTATGCGCCACGTCTTTTTTTGATCCACCCGTCGCCGCGTTGGGGTCCGAGGCGTGCAAGCTGAGATAATGCGGCGTACCAGCCGCCGTGATGAGCATCGTTAGCGCATCGCCCCAATGATTGCCCTGGCGCCGGCCGAGCGGGAAATTATGCAGCGGCATGAAGCCGCACACGTTGCGGCTGTTGACCATGGACAAGCGCGGGCGCTTCGTAAAAACTCCCGGCTGCTGCGCCCAATAAGCTGCTTCATTGGCAAGGTCTTCGCGCGCCGCGACGATGCCAGCGCCCGTCAGGATGGCGCGCACGGCCGAGATATTGCGGGCCAATTCATGCAGCGTGTCGGCTTTGACGAGCACGGTATAGTGGTGACTGCCCATGGCGACGCGGCGCGACACCAGGTCATCGGCCACATCAGGTAGTTCATCGATTTGCGAGCGGGCGGCATCGCCCGCATTGATCATGATATTGCTGGCCTTGCCCAGTTGCCTGAGAGCCGCGTCCTGCTGCTTGAACGAAAATGACTGCGTCACCACGATCTTGCACGGCACCGTCAGCAAGTCGTCAAGGTAGGTTGAACTGGTATTTGGCGGATAGCCTTTGATGCCGAGCATCGCGCCATAGGCGGTTTTTGTCGGGCCGCGAATTTCGATCGTTTCGTTGCCGAAGAACGGGCGCGAGGTCGCTATCAGGTGCTTCAACGGACAGGGTGCAAGGGCGACTCTCTCCCATTGGCCGTTGACCAGGTATCCGAAAAATTCTGCCGCCTCGGAAAACAGCACGCCATTATGCGTGTAGGCCGACAGACGCTGCGCATCGTAGTAGCCGAGCGACGCCTCCAACTCCGATACAGTTTCATTTAGCGTGGCGACGTGTTCCGTCCTGGCGGCGGCAATCGACGCCTGGTCGCCCGATGCGATCAAGTTGGAGAGAATATTGCCGATCCATGAAGTTTGCGGCCGATACACGACGCTCAGATACAGCTCGTTGACCATCAGGGTCTCGCTGCTGACGCGAGCGGCGTATTTGGCGTTCAAGTCTTTGGCGAAACCATCGGGAAAATGGCCGTCGGGGTAGGTGTGCTCTTCGCGCCGGACGATGTGCTGCCAGATCGTGATGTGCGGGTCGGCCAGACTCAGGAGAATCTTGTTGAGGCGTTCATGCCGGTTGTTTAGCACACAGTCGTCGGCGCACTCGAAGCTGGCGCCGGCCAGGCGCAAGGCGCACACGTAATCGCCTTTGTCGGTGAGCACGATGGTGGGCGTCAAATGGCATTCGTAGGGAATGTTTGCCGACACCGCTACGTCGCGCTGCATCGCCTTCCTGCGCTTTGCGGCAGCGGGCGTCATTGTTTCCCCGATTTTCCAAACTTTCGCCGGCTGACGTAACCCGGTTTTTTGTGTAGCTCGAGCGGGCCGTACGATGACGATTTCCAATACCCAAGCGTGAGCAGATGCGTGCGCCCCTTGGTTTGCGCCCACAAGAACAGCAACTCGAAGGCGCGCGGGTCTTTCAGACAGATCAGATAGAAAATGCCGTGGACAGGGACGAATATCAGCCCCCATAGCAGGTTGTGGCTCCAGATGAACGCTTCCATCGACACTATCAAGTTGAGCATGATGGCCGGGTAGGTGACGCCCCACTTGGTCGAGGGCCGGGTCAGCCCGACGGCAAGGCCATCGACGGTGATGCCTTCGTTTTTTTCCACGCTAGACGCCCATCAGGGTGCGGAACCAGGTCACGACTTGATCGTGGCCGAAGATCAAGCCCATGCCGATCAAGGCGCCACCCAACCAGGCCCAATGGACGATGTTGACGATGGCGAGAAGGCCAATGACGATGACGGCCAAGCCGGCAAGGGGTGTGATGATGGTCATGATGTCGGCGGACAGTCCGCTCGCGGCGGCCGTGAACGGAGCGGTCGCCAATGCGAGAACGGGGGTCAAGGCGAGAGCACCCAGACAGAGCGCCGCAACAGGTCGGACGATTTTCGAATTCATCAGATGTTCCCTGGGTGGTGGTCGGTTAATGATTCGCAACGGTTGCATCTGCTTCATCGGACGCATCCGGCACATTGGTTTTGGGGCGCCGGTACACATCCCAGAACGGCACCTGCTCGGCACCAACGGCCGGACGAACTGCCGGCGCGCCTGGCAAGCGAACTGTTCCTGACGCCTTGACCACCGTCATTTTGGCGACTCCGGACAGTTCCATGTTGATCGAATCCACGTTGGCCGCGTGTCGATCAACTTCCCTCTGTTGCAGATCAAGCTTGCCGGGAGCGGCCTCAGCCAGCGCCTTTTTGGCGGCGTCCAAGGCGCTCTTTTCCGCCTCCAACTCTGTTTCCAGAATAGTCCGGCGCATGGCGTCGCGGGTCTTTTGCGTGGCTTGATCCACGACGGGAAAGGCGCCCGGCGCCGGCGCGGCGCACACAAGCGCGATAGCGTAGAACGCCATTTTTGAAATGTTAAGCTTATCCATTGGCGCTTCTTTAAAAAATCAAAGAATTAAATATAACGTCTTCATTGATATTTAGTTTGGCAAAAATCAAAATTAATTTATTGGCAATTATGTATGCTTTGCGCTTTGTTGACCTTGGTTGATGAGGACATTATGCGAGGCAAGAAACGTTGCACGGCACAGGAATTTGATGCGATCCGTCCCCGCCTGGAAAACCTGAAGAAGCGCAACGTCCATGCCATTCAAGAAACTCTTGCTGGCGGACGTGCGCCGAAGGCGGTCGCGGCAGAGTTGGAATTTTCTAACGAAGCGGCGCGCCGGATGGCTGGCAAAGTGTCGTTATCGCCCGTCGAGCGCGATGGCCGGCCCGAGGGCAGGCTGAGTATTGGCGTGATGGCGCCCGACTTGGCCGATCTGGTGACGGACATGGCGCGTCAAACAAAAGCGCGACTCAAACAGCAAGAATTCTTGGTGAAGCCGTGAAGAAACTCATTTTTGTAAATCAAAAAGGGGGCAGCGGCAAGTCGATCCTGTCCTACAACATGGCGCACTGCCTGGCCGATTCGGGCCAGCGCGTCCTATTTGTCGACGCCGACGAACAGGCCAATAGCAGCAAGAGCTTGGCCGCCCATCTGGCGCCACCGAGCGCCGGCGACCTGTTTGGCGATACGCCGATCAAGCGCCTGGCGGCATCGCAAAACATCGCCTTACTACGCGGCAGCGCCGCCTTGCGGGAGGTCGAGCGCTCGGACAAAAGCGACGTGGAAATGGTGATGACGGTGCGCGCACGCCTAGCCGACATCGCGCACGAATTTGATTATTGTGTGATCGACACGCCCGGCTCGAATAGCAGGGTGGCGAATGCGTTATTAGTTGCCAGCGATTTTGCGCTCATCCCATGCAAAATCGACCCGTACAGCATCAGCGTTGCCGGCGTAATGCTCAAACGGATTAAGTTCATTCAAGGCAAATGGAACCAGGGCCTGATCAATCTCGGGATCTTGGCCAATGAGTATGACGCGCGCCAGCCCGCACAAGTAGCAGGCCTCAAGCAATTGATGAGCGGTTACCGGGATTTTATGTTGCCGGCGTTTGTCGTGGACCGGTCGGCCTACCGCGAGGCATGCGGCGCCGGCGTCCCTGTATGGCGCCTGGAAGCGGACAGCGACGAGGACGGCGGCAAAGGCAAGGTGAAAACCGCGGCGCGCGTAGCAGGCCATGAAATCAAGGCTGTTTTCAAGATGATTCAAGACAAGATGGAGGCTAAATCGTGAAATTGGATCTGACGGCACTGGCCGATTTTACGGATGATTCAAAGGGCAAGCCGTTTGAATTGCCAATTTCGAAGGTCATGGAAGACTCCAATCAGCCGCGTAAGGCATTCGACGAGGACAGCTTGCGCGAGCTAGCGGCCAGCATCAAAGAACGTGGAGTCAAAACGCCAATCTCCGTGCATGACAACCCAGCGCGGCCGGGCCAGTACATCATCAACCACGGCACGCGCCGGCTGCGGGCGTCGATCCTGGCCGGCAAGACGACGATTCCAGCGTTTATTGACGAAGTGTACGACGGATACGATCAGGTGACCGAGAACGTGCAGCGCGAGAACTTGACGCCGATGGAACTGGCGATGTTCATCCAGAAGCGCATCGATGCCGGAGACACGAAAGGCAATATTGCGAGGCGGCTTGGCAAGGCGGCATCCGTTATCTCATTTCACCTCGCCTTGATCGACCCGCCAGCGTGTATTGAAGACGCCTACGCCAGCGGCAAATGCATGTCACCGAAGACACTGTATGAGTTACGGGTCTTGCATGAGAAATTCCCGGCACAAGTGGACGCCTGGTACTCGGGCGAGCCAGACATCACACGCCGAGCGGTGGCCGAACTGACAGAGAAATTTTGTCATGACAAAAAATTAGAACTGGGCGCTGACCGACGTCATGGCAACGCCGACGTCATAAAAGATGCGATGGCCTCCAATCCGCCCCCTTTGGAAGGCGAGGCAATAGAAAAATTTGGTCAAGACCAAAAAATCAAACAGCTTGATGGGTCACCTTTTCCAAATTTAGCTGAAACGGCAAATTTAACCGCGATAAAAAAAGCGCCGGCCGCCGTTGTCGTACTGGTCAAGCACAACGGGCGAATGGCGGCAGTGATGCCACGCAGCATGGTGAAAATCATCTACCAGGATTCCGACGAAGTGGCCGAAGTTTATTTGGATGATGTTCAGATTGTAAGTCGGAAGGCGCGGCCAACATGAACCCTCGGAGCGGCAATTTATTGTCGTGTACGAACGCCAGCAGCAAACACAAAAAGTTTCGTTATAACGAGAATTCGCAATCAGTCGCGTCATCGTCGCGCCCGTGGCAGCGCGGACAAGATAGATCCAAAAACTCTAGCTTCTAAGGCGCGCGCCTATCCTGCCTTCCCATTCCAACAAACAGCCGTTGCGGAGGAAAATTTTTTATGGTTTCCACAAAATGCGTACTGTCAGCATTTATAGCTCCAGACTTAAAAGCCGCCTTTCATGCCTTCGCGCAGGCCCGGGCGCTGACAAAATCGAAGCTGCTGGCCACTATCGTCGCCGACTTTCTCAACAATGCGCCAGCGGTGATCCCCGTTTCGCAGGCGCCCGACAACATCAAATCAAAGGGCGTCTTCGTCCGCCTGACTCCTTTCAAACACGCCGAACTGCGCCGCCTCGCAGCCATCCGCAACTGGCATCGCAGCACCTACCTTGCCTTCCTCCTCGATGTTCATCTCTCCAGCAAGCCCCACTTTGACGGCGAGGAAATCGAAGCCCTGCGCCGGGTTGCCGAGCAGCTTGCCGACATGGGGCGCAACATCAATCAGTTCGCCCATGCTCTAAATGCGGCGCCAGGCCATACGCACCCGGTGCTGGCGGCCGATGTTGAAGCGATGAAAAGACTGATCGATGTTGAACGCACGGCCGTCAAAAATTTGGTCCAAAACAACTTGAAATCATGGGGAGTGAGCGATGCCAAATGAAAACATCTTGCTCGACCTGAACGGCAAATCACGCGCCGGCCGCCTCACTTGGAGCGAAACGACGGAACAACTCAAACGCATGGTCGCTCGCACGCCGGAAGTGGTGGTTCGCGTGTCGGGCGGCGCAAAGACGGATGCGCACGTCAAGGATCACCTCGACTACATCACCCGCCACGGCGAACTGGAAGCTGCGGACGACAAGGACGACACAATCTGCGGCAAGTTCGCCGTGGCCGGACTGCATGATTCGTGGGATCTGGATATGAGCAACGGCCAGGGCAAGTACCGGCAGGCGTTCAACCTCGTTTTATCCATGCCGTCCGGGACGGATCCTGCAAGGTTGTTGAAGGCGGCTCAGAATTTCGCGCGTGACCAGTTTGGCGGGCGGCATCGTTACGCCATGGTCTTGCACACACAGGAAACCGACCCGCACAAAAAGCCGCCCAAGCATCCGCACGTGCACCTCATCGTCAAAGCCGAGGACCGCAACGGCAGGCGCCTCAATATCCGCAAGGTGACGCTGCAGATCTGGCGCGAATCATTTGCCGAAAAATTACGCGAGCAAGCAATCGAAGCGAATGCGACCAAACGTTACAGCCGCGGTGTAACGCAAAAGTCGAAATCGTCGGCCGAATATCACATCACCGGGCGTAAAGAAAAATCGACGGCACTGGCCAAGCGCTTTGAGGAAGCCGGCAAGGAGTTGCAACTCGGCGACACCGCCTTGAAACCGTGGGAGCTGGCCATGGCGGCCCGCCGGCGTGATGCCGTGCGCGAGCTAGCTGCAAACGCCGCCAGGCTGCGCCAAGAGGGAGACGTGACGCTGGCCGCGTCCGTTGATCGACTGGCGACGATGCTGCCGCCCTTGGACACCGAGCGCCACCAAATGAAACGCAAAATAGCGCAACAGGTATTTAGTCGGCAACAAGCGCAAGAACCGGCACGAAATCGCGACGCCGACAAGGAACGTTGATCTGCACACCGGATGAGGCCGAGCGCCGCGCAAATATGCTGGAAAAACATGGCGGCCAGAAAGGGCCGAGGAGCTTTTCATGGCGTTCATTTGTTGGAAAATTGCTTTCCCAGTTGGCGACGGCCGGAGTCGATTCGTGGTCATGAAGAGAGCTTGACGAAATGGGGCTAAAGGGCCCGCCGTTCGTTTTATACTTGCCTTCTGACACGTGCCACTCAACGCTTGCCACCACGACTGCCACCATCATGCAAAGCTTCAAACGGGGATTATTGTCTATCGGCCTCATCCTACTGGCGCTCCTCACCAATGTGGTGTTTGCCGCCAAGCTGCGCCTGGATGAGCTGCACCTTCCGGCCGGCTTTCAAATCGAGGTATTGACTGGCGCCGTTCCGAATGCGCGCCAGATGACCTTGGGCCGGTATGCGAACGGGCACGGGGTCATTTACGTAGGCAGCATGGGCGCCGGCAAGGTCTACGCAGTCGAACTGGAGCAGGATCGGGCCACGGCAGTCCACATCGTCGCCTCCGGCCTACAGCTTCCCATTGGCGTGGCTTACCGTCGGGGCCAGTTGTATGTGTCGGCCGTGTCCCGGATTCTTCGTCTGGATGGCATTGACGACCGGCTGGCCAATCCGCCCACGCCCGTTACCGTCACCGACCGCTTCCCTGCCGACACACACCACGGCGGGAGGTTCATCGCCTTCGGGCCGGATGACTGGCTTTATGTATCGGTCGGCGCCCCTTGCAACATCTGCGACCCAAGCGCGCGCTACGCCAATATCGAGCGCATGAAAGCGGATGGCAGCGCAGTCGAAGTGGTGGCGCGCGGCGTACGAAACTCGGTCGGTTTCGACTGGAGTCCGATTGATCAGACGCTTTGGTTTACCGACAACGGGCGCGACATGATGGGCGATGATTTGCCTAGCGACGAACTTAATCACCTCACGAAGGCCGGCCAGCATTTCGGCTATCCGTATTGCCACCAGGGCGATACGCCGGACCCCGCATTCGGCTCCAAGCGCCGGTGTGAGGAATTCGTGCCACCCGTGCTCAAGCTTGGCGCGCATGTCGCGGCCCTCGGCATGCGCTTTTACAGCGGCCGGCAATTTCCCAATGAGTACCGCAACAACTTGTTCATTGCCGAACACGGTTCATGGAACCGCAGCTCGAAAGTCGGCTACCGGGTGGTGCGGGTCGTGCTGGACCGTCAAGGTCGCGCCGTTCGCCATGAGCCGTTTGTTGAGGGCTGGCTGCAAAGGGATGCCAGCGGCAAGGAACGCGTGTGGGGCCGCCCCGCCGACGTACTGGTCATGCCTGACGGCTCGCTGCTGATCAGTGACGACCTCGCGGGCGTGATCTACCGAGTACGTTATGCACCCTGAGCGCCCAAATCGCGTCGAGTTCAATTGATGTAATAGGGACCAGACACGAAACAAAAAAGCTACGTACACGGAGCGTGAGGGCCCGTGTCTAGCGCGGCTTCCGGAGGCTTGCTTAACCCGGTTTCCCGTTCCGCTGTGCCGTCATGAGCTGTTGCAACCTTTTTCAAATGTCTCAACGTCAGCCAAATTCAAATGTCCACATTCGGTATGTCCGAAAACACTTTTTTTGCTGATTTCGGTGCGGATTTGAGCGGTTTTCTGGTGATTTTTGGTTACCTCACGGTTTTGCCGGGATTATTTCGAGCCGTTAAAAGAAATGCAGCCGCGACAGCGGAATGGTGTTGTCATCGAAATTAGTTCGATCATCGTAGGCGCGTGTCGAAGCGGATGCGGTCGCCGAGGTTCATGCCAGCGCCAGTTTTCGGATCGCAGCCTCAACATCCTGTGCATTGAGCGCACGCTGCGGTTTGGTCCCCGGTGCCGCTTTCGGTTTCACCGATGGACGTCCTTGATTCGTGCGCGCCGGCGCCGAGAGGCCGTGTCGACTGTCGCGCTGCGCCTGCACCAGCTGCGCAATCTGCAACACATGGCCGAGCCGTTTGTTCTCCACGATCTCGCCCTGATCGATCTCTCCCAAGCGGTCATATAGCGTATAGGGCAGGGCGGCGCCATCTGCGCGAATTTCAATCTTCCCGTCCGGATATTCGTAGACGTCAATGTAGCTACCAACCAGCTTGCGCGTCGCTTTCCCATCGGTCAACATGTAAATCGCCAGGTCATAGCGCAGCGTCAGTGCATGCGATACCTTGCGCTTTTCCCTGACCGTAAAAATCAGATCCAGATCCTCGTCGACGCGCAGCGGTCGATGCGCATTGAAATCGTTACGCAGAGGTTTCGCAAAACGGTTGTTGAAATCAGCCATGAAAGAGGGTGCCCAAGCATTGGCCGCTGCCATGTCCGAAATCCCTTCAAGCCGCATTTCTTTCACCAGCCGGTCCTGTAAGGTCAGATTGGCTCGCTCTACCCGCCCTTTTGCCTGGCTGCTGTTGGCGCAAATGCTCTCGATATTGAGTTCATACATCGCGCGACCAAATTGCGTATGGCTATCGCCGCCGGTCGCGCTCTTCTGATTGCACCGAAACACGCTGGCCTTGTCGCTATAAAACGTTTGCGGCTTGCCATGTAATTCAATGTACCTGCGGGTCGCCTCGTAGTAACTGAACGTCGACTCCGAATAGGTGAAGTGCAGGTACATCAGTCGACTCGTCGCATCATCGATATACACCAGCAAGGTACATGCCGACCCACGGTCCTCAAACCAACGATGATCGCTACCATCGATCTGGACCAGTTCGCCAACGCAATAGCGCCGGTTACGCGGTTGGTAAATCTTCGGCGAACGTAGCGCGCGTGGAATCCATAAACCGGCTTCAGACATCAGCCGACGCACCGTTTCCTTGCCCAATACGATCCCATGCCGTTCCAGCAGTTTCTCGCAGGCTAGCGTTGGGCCGAAATCTGCATAACGATCACGGATGATTGCCAACGCCTGATTCGCCAAACCTGGGGACAGTTGGTGATGGCGTTGTCCACACTTGCGTGACTTCAATCCGGCCACGCCTTCGACCCGCAATCGTTCGACAAGCCGGTCCACCTGGCGTCTGGTCAGCTGCAACCGACCGGCCGCTGTGACGGCACGCAAGTTGCCGTCGACCACGGCTTGTATCGTTTTAAGCCGATCTAATTCGCGCATGGTCATCGTAATCGTCCTCAAGTTTCCCATCATCAGACTCCCAGTGCGCTGTGGAGCCATCAGGATGGACCTTATTCGTTCATATGGACATTTGAACTTGGCTACTTTTGGACATTTGAACATAGCTGCTACATGAGCATGTCGCGCAAGCGGTCTTATGTCCAATTTCAGGCGCAGGCATCGGAAATTCATCGTGCAATCTTCTATAATTTGCGGACATTACAATAATTGAAAGTCCAGCAAAAAACGGGGACCGAAGCGATTGACCACACAACTTTGACGAACCTGGCCGAGGCTGGCGTCGTGCGCAGCGCGTATGCGGGCGGACAAGATGGCGGCCGGGTCATTCTGGTGAAGTACGGTATGACCGAGTGCGCCTTGGCGGCGCAGCGCAGCCATCGGGTGCGCATCTTCCGCCAGCTTCGACATGGACGCCGTGAATTACGACCCGAAGAGCGTCACCGCCACCAAGCGCCCGGACCGGGCCCCTGCGATGAAGGACGCGCACGCCGCTGCCGCTATACGAAGTGGCTCAAGTCAGAGCTGCAGGAGGCGATTGGCGACAGCAACCCGACTGTTCCGCATGACGAAGCGATGCGCCAGGTGCGCGCCGCGATCAAGCTCGCATAAGGGGAGCAGGTACCCGAGGGCCCTTACCTTTGGAGCTGCGGGAGGACAATGGGCGCACGGAACCACTGCGCAAGTTCGCCAAGGCCAAGCGAAATCAGCAGCTTGGACAAATTGAAGTTACGCCCATGTGGCCGGCTCCGAGTCATCATTTTTGGCACTCATTTATTTTCCTTCCTACGATTTGGCGAATTCGAGAATCTGTTTGCGCAGCGACGGCGCTGGGCGATTTTTAGCTTTCGGCGCCAAAGCGATCCGCAATTTAGCAATCTCGACGGCCATGCACACCTCTTGTGGGGACATTAGCGCGCACCAACCCCAGCCTTGGTCCTGCATGCGCTCTTGCCACGTCTTGATAGTCAATTTCGTGACCCAATATTTCCCTAGTGTTTCACGTGGCTGTAAAAATTTTCATGCGAACCAAGTGTCATCAAGATAACTTCTTGTGGCTTGAATTTGTCCGGTTCCAATCGGTAAGCAAGTAATACCTCCTGCTTGTTCAGTTTGAACTTGTAGACAAATATTCCAGCTAAGTCGCCCTTCTTTTCTTCACCGATTGACGGATCAACAGCAATCTCGCCAACAACTTTATCAACGATCTTTTTGTCTTTCGCGTGCAATTTCTTCACAATACGGTTAAACGAAGGGGTGACGCGAATTTTAAGGACCATCACACACCAAACTTGTATTCAGAAAGATGACCAGCGTTTGCTTCCGCAATGGCGAGCAACGTATCCTTAATGAACTGAAACGGCAACTCTGGATTGTCTTCAACAGCCTTGCCAAGACGAGCCCAATATTCAATTTGCTTCGGCACAGAGCGATGTTCCGCAGCTGCGTGAGGCTTTGCAAGATCAATCAGTTCATCCGATAACTTCAATGCGGTCGCCATGTGTACGCTCCTTCAAAAGATGAAAACATGTACTACATAATGACGCTATTTGCAACCTTTTGCAACCTTATGAGCCAAAAATAAACCGCGTTTCAGCAGTCTATTCCTGTGCAGCTCATCAACTTATCGCTACCGCCTGCAGCGGTAGGGACAAGTACGCGGCATAACCTCTTAAAGCCTTTGCGGCGAACTTCTGCACGCCAGAATGAACCGCGTTGTTTAATATATGCCATTCCTAGTTTCTCCACTCGTTGAAAGAACGCTTGGTCTGAAGTATTCCGGCAAAGGCCCGTTTTTGAGAAGAATTTATAAGCGTATAGACGAAAAAAACCCTAACGATCTCTCGTAAGGGCTTGATTTTTCCACATGAAAATTCTGGTGGGCCTCCCGTGAGTCGAACACGGCACCAACGGATTATGAGTCCGCTGCTCTAACCAAGCATGAGCTAGAGGCCCATTTTTTTGCTACGCGCAGGAACCTTGAATGCCCGGCTCCCCATGATCGTCGATAAACGAAGTGGGGAGGATAGGGGTATCAAGGACGCGAGTCAAGTCTTAGTTGCCTTCGAGGAAGCTCTTTAGCTTGTCCGAACGTGACGGATGGCGCAGCTTGCGCAGCGCTTTCGCTTCGATCTGACGAATGCGCTCGCGCGTCACGTCAAATTGCTTGCCCACTTCTTCTAGCGTGTGGTCGGTCGACATTTCAATGCCGAAGCGCATGCGCAGCACTTTCGCTTCGCGCGGCGTGAGCGAGTCGAGCACATCTTTTACGACACCGCGCATCGAGGCATGCAGCGCCGCGTCGGCCGGCGCCAAGGTGTTGTTGTCCTCGATGAAGTCGCCCAGGTGGGAATCATCGTCGTCGCCGATCGGCGTTTCCATCGAGATCGGCTCCTTGGCGATTTTCATGATCTTGCGGATCTTGTCCTCTGGCATCTCCATCTTGATGGCCAAGGTCGCGGGATCGGGCTCGGCGCCCGTCTCTTGCAAGATCTGGCGCGAAATGCGGTTCATCTTGTTGATCGTCTCGATCATGTGCACGGGAATGCGGATGGTGCGCGCCTGGTCGGCGATGGAACGCGTGATGGCTTGCCGGATCCACCAGGTGGCGTAGGTCGAGAATTTGTAGCCGCGCCGGTATTCGAACTTGTCGACCGCCTTCATCAAGCCGATGTTGCCTTCCTGGATCAAGTCGAGAAATTGCAGGCCCCGATTGGTGTATTTTTTCGCGATCGAAATCACCAGGCGCAAGTTGGCCTCGGTCATTTCGCGCTTCGCTTTACGCGCCTTCATCTCGCCGGCCGCCATCTGGCGGTTGATGTTGCGCAAGTCCGGCAGCGGCAGCACGACGCGCGCTTGCAAGTCGATCAAGCGCTGCTGCAGTTCCTTGATGGTCGGGATGTTGCGCCCCAAGATGGCGCTGTAGGCATGGCCGGCGTCCACCTCGCCATCGACCCAGTTCAAATTGGTCTCGTTGCCCGGGAATACCTTGATGAAGTGGGCGCGCGGCATGCCGCACTTATTGACGGCCACGTCCAAAATCTGCTTCTCGATGTAGCGCACTTCGTCGACCTGGCCGCGCAAGGTGTCGCACAGTTTTTCCACCACCTTGGCCGTGAAACGAATGCCCAGCAGCTCGTTGGAGATCGCTTCTTGCGCCTTGACGTAGGCTTTCGAGTTGTAACCTTCCTTCTCGAACGCCTTGCGCATCTTGTCGAACTGCTGCGAGATCACAGCAAATTTTTCCAGCGCATTGCGCTTTAGCGCTTCCAACTGTTCGGCCGAGAAGCCGGCCGCGCCGGACGCGTTGCTGTCGTCTTCTTCGACCACTTCCTCTTCGTCCTCCTCGTCCTCGTCGTCCTCGTCCTCGCTCGCCGCCGACACCTCGGGCTCGCCTTGGCTGTGATCGACTAGGCCGTCGACGATTTCGTCGATCCTCGCTTCATCGTTGCCGATGCGCTCGGCCGCGGCGATGATTTCGGCGATCGTCACCGGGCAGGCGGAGATGGCCTGGATCATGTCTTTCAGCCCGCCTTCGATGCGCTTGGCGATTTCGATTTCGCCTTCGCGCGTCAACAATTCCACCGAGCCCATTTCGCGCATGTACATGCGCACGGGGTCAGTGGTGCGGCCGAAATCGGAGTCGACCGTGGACAGCGCCGCCTCCGCCGCCGCTTCCGCCTCGTCGTCGCTGGTGACGATGGCCACGTTGTCAGACAACAGCAGCGTCTCGGCATCGGGCGCGTGTTCGTAGACGGCGATCCCCATGTCGTTGAAGGTGCCGATGATGCCTTCGATCGCTTCCGGATCGACGATATTTTCCGGCAAATGGTCGTTGATCTCGGCATACGTCAAAAAGCCGCGCTCCTTGCCGAACTTGATCAAAGTCTTGAGCTTTTGACGGCGCCGCTCGAGCTCTTCCTCGGTCGCCTCGGTGTCCGAGGAAAACGCGTCCTTCAGCAAGGCGCGCTCCTTGGCTTTGCGGTCCTTGGCCTTGGCTTTGTCGACCGCCTTCAGCTCGGCGCGCTCGACGGCATTCAGGGCCGCCACCTCGTCGTTCTCGGGCTGGAACTCTTTCGGTTTGCGCCCGCGCCGCCCCGGCACTTTCACGGACGGCAAGATGTAGCCGGAGGTGTCGATGGCGGCTAAGGTGGCCGCGTCGGTCGTCTGACTGACCGCCGGCGCGCTGCTCACCCTCGCCTCGGGTCGTTCGAGCGTCGCTTCAACTTTGGCGGTCACTTTATTTGGCCTTGCAGCCACTTTGGTTTCGGGTTTCTTGATTGGCACAGGCGCTTTCGATTACACAACGACTAGCTTTGCGGTGAATTAGGATAAAGTTTGCTGCAGTCCCGAAATAGGACCTACCTCGTCGCACCTGCCGACTGCGCAAGTGCGAAACTTGCTTTACTGGCAACACGCTGCACCCTGTACATGGCAGTTTACCCCTGCCAGCCTCAATCCGGCCATGCTCAACAGAAATTTTACTGCATTTTGACAACGAATTGGGAGCCAAGTCAAGGCTGACTAGCCGCCAACGCAACACACCTTCGCATCGTCCATTGCCGCGCCGCGGCCGCCCTAGCTGGCCGTGGCCGCCGATGCCATCAGCAGGCGCCGCTCAAGAGCCTAAATACTAAAAAATTGCCATTTTCAAAGCGGACACACCATTTACATTGCGACAATCAAAGGGCATAGCAATTGGCTTTTCATTATAGCACGTATGGCCCCCTATTCCAGGGTCGTCAAGGCAACGGGGCGCGCCTCTTTTTGCCGGGAATTGCCAGGCTCGAACCCGCACGCCCGCAGCCAGGCGACACCTAGCGCGAGGCCAATTCCGCTTCCGCCTCGCGCCTCATCTGATCCTGTTTCACGGTAATCTCGCGATAGCGCATGCCCATCTCATCGGAAGGCAGGCCGGCCGCGAACAGCTGCCTTAGCTCCGTCTCCAAGGCTTCCATCTTGATCTGGCGCAGCGCGCCCACCATCCACAAGCGCACGCTTTCGTAGTCCAATTCCGGGTCGGCGGCGATTTTGCCGATGATGGCATCGTACTCGTTGCCTTGCGTCTCCAAGTATTGGGCCAGTGCCGCGAAGCTGCCGGCTTGCCCCAGACCTTGCGCTGCGCCCACCAATTGCGTCAAGCGTTCGGCCGAATCCGGCCCGAAGTGGGCGAACGAGTCCAGCGCCGCCTGATCGACGTCGAGCGCCAACGGCGGATGCGCGACGAGAATGCGCATGATCTGCAATTCCAGCCCGACTGGCACCGGGCGCCCGCTGCGCGGTGGCGCCTTGCGCGCCACCGCAACCGGCTTGGCCAGCTCGAACAAAGCCTCGATCTCGGCCGGCGTGGTGTGGGTCAAGGATGCGAGCCCGCGCACGATCTGCAGGCGCAGCGCCGACGGCGCCATGGCCTGCAGAAGGGGCTTGGCGTCGAACTGGGTCCGCGCCCGCCCTTCCAGTTCGGACAAATCATGGTCGGCGGACACTTCCTTTAGCAAAAATTGCGACAAGGGCATCGCTTCGCGCACTTGCTGTTCGAAGCCTTCCGTGCCGTGGGCCCGGATGTAGCTGTCAGGATCGTGCTCGGTCGGCAGGAACAAAAATTTGATGGTCTTATTGTCCGACACGTGCGCCAAGCTCGCTTCCAAGGCGCGCCTGGCCGCGCGCCGGCCCGCCTTGTCGCCATCGAAACTGAAGACGACGTTGTCCGTTTGGCGCAACAGTTTTTGCACGTGGGTCGTCGTGCAAGCGGTGCCTAGCGTGGCCACCGCTTGCGGAAAGCCCATCTGCGCCAGGGCAACCACGTCCATATAGCCTTCGGTGACCAACACGTAACCCGCATCGCGGATGGCTTGGCGCGCCTCGAACAAGCCGTACAGTTCGAAGCCCTTGGAAAACAGGGGCGTTTCGGGCGAGTTCAGGTATTTCGGTTCGCCATGGTCGAGCACGCGCCCGCCAAACGCAATCACTTGGCCCTTGATATTTCTAATTGGGAACATGATACGGTCGCGGAAACGGTCATAGCGCTTGCGGCTGGCGCCATCTTCGTCGCTGCGCTCGATCACCAGGCCAGCCTCGACCAGAGCGGCCATGGCGTAATCGGGAAACACGGCGCGCAAGTTGTCCCAGCCGGCGGGCGCGAAGCCGATGCCGAAGCGGGCCGCAATCTCGCCCGTCAAGCCGCGGTTTTTCAGGTAGGCGATGGCGGTGGCGGCATGGCGCAACTGGGCGCGGTAATAATCGCAAGCTTGTGTCATCGCTTCCGACAGGGCCATGGTGGCGGCCTGGATTTGCGCGCGCTGCGCGGGCGCGATCTTGTCGTCCGCTTCCGGCACTGCCATGCCGACCCCTAGCGCCAGGTCCTTGACGGCATCGATAAAACCCATGCCGGAATACTCGATCAGAAATCCGATCGCATTGCCGTGCGCGCCGCAGCCGAAACAATGATAAAACTGCTTGGTCGGACTGACGTTGAAGCTGGCCGATTTTTCGCTATGAAACGGGCACAGGCCCGTGAAATTGGCGCCGCCCTTTTTCAGCTGCACGTAGTGACCTACGACATCGACGATATCGATCCGGTTCAACAAGTCGGAAATGAAAGATTGTGGAATCAATTGGAGAGTGTCTGGTTGTTGGCCACGATTATCCGCCGCCTGCGGCCCCCGCCCCGCAGTTGAAGCCTACCAACATGCAGGGGAGGATCGCTTATGCCGGCGCCAGCGCTTTCTTGACCAAAGCGGACACCGCGCTCATGTCGGCGCGACCGGCCAGCTTGGCCTTGACGAGCGCCATGACCTTGCCCATGTCTTGTGGGCCGAGGGCGCCGGAAGCGACCACGGCCGCGGCCACTTCGGCCGCCACCTCCGCCTCCGACAGGCCGGCCGGCATGTAGGCCAGCAGCACGGCAAGCTCGGCTTTTTCGATGTCGGCCAAGTCAGGGCGGGCGCCGGCCTCGAACTGGCTGATCGAGTCCTTGCGCTGCTTGATCATCTTTTCAATGATGGCCACGGCCTGGGTGTCGTTGACGACGATGCGCTCATCGACTTCCTTGCGCTTGATCTCGGACAGCAGCAAGCGGATCGTGCCCAGCCTGATTGTTTCCTTGGCGCGCATGGCGGCCTTCATGTCTTCCGTAATTTGTTCTCTCAAGCCCATCATGCCCTCACGTCGATCGATATAAATGCGAAAACCCGCTGCGGTGAACCGGAGCGGGCCTGCGACACATTTGAATTAATTGCATTCAAACGAAACAAAACGATAACCCATGGCAGACAATGCGCCGTACAACGGGGGTCAATTCTGAATAAACTGTCTTAGAATAATTTTTTCGGCAATTGCTGACTGCGAATGCGCTTGTAATGGCGCTTGACGGCAGCAGCTAGCTTGCGCTTGCGCTCAGCCGTAGGCTTTTCATAGAACTCGCGTGCGCGCAGTTCGGTCAGCAGACC
The DNA here is from genome assembly GCA_003133225.1 of Janthinobacterium sp. Classification (GTDB taxonomy): domain Bacteria; phylum Pseudomonadota; class Gammaproteobacteria; order Burkholderiales; family Burkholderiaceae_D; genus Janthinobacterium. The sequence continues at coordinate 35,989 of PKWL01000148.1, read as the reverse complement.
GGTTTTTTCGATAGTGCGCTTGAAGCGACGCATGGCGACTTCGAACGGCTCGTTTTCTTTAAGGCGAATAGTGGTCATGTAAAAATTCAAACCGTTGATTTATAGGAAGAGGCAGATAGTAGCAGCTTTTTCCAGCAAATGGAAGAGGCAAGCTGAAAGCGCCGCCCGATATGTCGCCCCATCCGCAGCCAAGCGCGGCGCCGATTGCCACTTGCCATCCCTCACAAGGCGAGTCCGGCCGCCATGCCGGAGGCCCACGCCCACTGGAAATTATAGCCGCCCAGCCAGCCGGTCACATCAACCGCCTCGCCGATGAAATACAAGCCCTCCACCTTGGCCGCCATCATGCTCCGTTGCGACAGTTCGCGCGTATCGACGCCACCGCGGGTGACTTCGGCCTTGCCGTAGCCTTCGCTGCCGCAAGGCACGATGCTCCAGTCGTTGAGCGCTCGTCCCAGCTTGCGCAATTGTTCATCTTTCATGTCGGCCAGGCGCGCATCCAAGGCAAAGCCGTGCGCGCCCAGGAGCCCTTCGGCCAGACGGGCCGGCAGCCATTGCGACAAGACGTTTTCCAACTGTTTCTTGACCTTCCCTTTCGCTTCGATGAGCACGTGGCCCACATCGATCTCGGGCAACAGATTGATCGTAATGGGCGTCCCGGGCTGCCAAAAACTGGAAATTTGCAAGATCGCCGGGCCCGATAAGCCGCGATGGGTAAACAGCAGGTCCTCGCGAAAACGCGCGCCCGATGCGCCCCGTCCGGTCGCGACATCGACGTCGAGCGAGATCCCGGCCAAGGGCACGTAGGGAGCCCAGGCGGCCGCGTCGAAGATAAGGGGCACCAGCGCCGGGCGCGGCGCCACCACCTTCAAGCCGAACTGTTGGGCGATGCGGTGCCCGAAACCGGTGGCGCCGATCTTCGGGATCGACAGCCCGCCGCTGGCGACGACGACGCTGGCCGCGTTGACGGCGCCGCCATCCGTATGCAAGCAAAAGCTGCCGTCCGCATCCTGACTGATGTCGGCCACTTTGCAAGGCATGCGCCAATGCACGTCGCCGCCCGCGCACTCGTCCTTGAGCATTTGAATGATTTGCTCGGCCGAGCCGTCGCAAAACAGCTGACCCTTGTGCTTTTCGTGATAAGCGATGCGGTGTTTCTTGAGCAAGGCCAGAAAGTCTTGCGGCGTGTAGCGCGACAAGGCGCTTTTGCAAAAGTGCGGATTGTCCGACACAAAATTCGCAGCTCCCGCATAAAGATTCGTGAAATTACAGCGCCCGCCGCCCGAGATGCGGATTTTTTCAGCCAGTTTCGTGGCGTGATCGAGCAGCACGACGCGCTTGCCGCGCTGCCCGGCCACGGCCGCGCACATCATGCCGGCCGCGCCCGCGCCGATCACTGCCACGTCAAATTGGTTCGCCATATCGATTCCGCCTGCAAAGGCGTCATTGTAAACTGCCGCGGCCGCAACTTGCGCGCCACGTGTCAGGTAGCGCTCGACATTCGATAGACGGGGCCTGCGGGTGGGCTTCAAACGCGGCCCGAAGGCAGGCGACGGCCGCAGTTCCAAGGGCGCCGGGCGGCGCTATTGGCCAATCCGGGGCGCCCGCCGACGCCGAAGGCATCGCGCGACCTGCGGGGCGCCCGGTGCTCAGTTGGGTGGCGCGGGCGGGGCCGCAGCGGCTCGCTCAAACCAGCTTGGTCATTGGCCGCAGGGGTCAGCTTGCAATGCCTTTGAGACGAGCAGGCACTGCGCCACTTGTTCGGCGATCGGCGCTGGCACCGCCAGTTCCCCGCGCAGCACGGCCGCGATCCAATTTGCCGTCGTCTGCGCGTCCCTGGCGCCGGGCAGCGCCGGCAATTCGCGCACCAAATCTTGTTTTTGCACCAGGACAGTGCGCTCGGCGCCATGCAACCATTCAATCTGCTGGGCCTTGGTGGCATTCGCCACGGTCTCGCCTTCCGTGCCGCGCATCAGGAACACGTGGCCGCGCTCATGCGAGGCGGCCGTGGTGAAGTAGTCGGCCAACAGGTCCCGATATTCCGGATGGGTGTAGGACACGAGGCGCAAGGCCGGGCCGGCAAACGGCTGCATGATCTTAACCAAGGTATGGGTCGAATTGCGCACCCCGAGGATGCGCCGCAAGGACAGCAAATGAGCCATTTGCGGCGCCAGAACATCGACTGTGATAAAGCTTGGCAGGCCGCGCACGAAAACGGCCTCCGCCTCCTGACGGGAGCGCGCCGGCGCCAGGCCCAAAGCCTGAAACACTTCGGCCGTCGTGGTGCGCCCAGGATCGAAGGCGAGCCCATGCACCAGCACGGGCACGCCTTCGCGCGCCAGCAGGAGAGCTAGCAGCGCCGTCAAGTTCGCCTCCTTGCGCGCGCCGTTATAGCTGGGCACGGCCACCGGCGCGTAGCTGCCGGCGGGCGCCGTCAGCGGCACGAACGAAGCTTCGGCGGCATCCAAAAAGCCCGCGATTTCAGCCACCGACTCGCCCTTGATGCGCATGGCCAGCATGATGCCGCCCATTTCCAGTTCGGAAACGCGGCCGGCCAGCATGGCTGCGTATAAGGCGTGCGCATCCGTGCGGGTCAGGCTGCGCGCACCATGCTTGCCCCTCCCGATCTCTCTAATGAAGCGCGCCGCCGGGAACGGATCGGGCGCATGAGCTGGAGCAAGGGATGGGGCAATAGGGATCATGGGGCAAGACTTTACACGAATTTCAGCCGTCTCCCGGGGCGCCATTTTTTGCCGCGTGCAGCGGCCGGCCAGGGCTCACAGCAAATCCGCAAAATCGTTGCACCCGGTTACCCGTTTAAGGCTGCCGCAAACGGCGCACATGGCGCCCGTTTCGCGCAACCTGACGCCGGGCGAGACCGGACTCGTGTGTTTTTCTTGGGGCAGCAGCTCCCATTTCCGCTACACTATCGGCTCCCGCACCGCCTCGAGCCAATCCCATCATGACCGCACCAGAAATTGAAAACATCAACATCACGTCCTTCGCGGCCATGCCGTCGCCGGAAGCCCTGCATGCAAAATTGCCCCTGACTAAGGCCGCTTTCGAGACCGTTGCCCAGGGTCGGATGGCGCTGCGCAACATCATCGACCGCAAGGATAAGCGTCTGTTCGTGGTGGTCGGCCCGTGCTCGATCCACGATCCGATCGCCGGCTTGGACTATGCGCGCCGCCTCAAGGCCTTGCAAGCGGACGTGGCCGAGAGCATGTTGCTGGTGATGCGCGTGTACTTCGAGAAGCCCCGCACCACCACCGGCTGGAAAGGCTATGTCAACGACCCCGACATGGACGACTCGTTCCGCGTCGACGTCGGCATGGAGAGAGCGCGCCGGTTTCTGCTCGACGTGTGCGAGATGGGGCTGCCGACCGCCACCGAGGCGCTCGACCCGATCTCGCCCCAATACCTGGGCGACCTGATCGCCTGGAGCGCGATCGGCGCGCGCACCACCGAATCGCAGACCCACCGCGAAATGTCGTCCGGCCTGTCAACCCCGGTCGGCTTTAAGAACGGCACCGATGGCGACATCAGCATCGCCGTCAACGCCATCCTTTCGGCGGCGCACCCGCACGCTTTCCTTGGCATTAACAGCGAAGGCAAGGTGGCGATCGTGCGCACCACCGGCAACGCTTACGGCCATGTGGTATTGCGCGGCGGCGGCGGACGCCCGAACTACGACTCGGTTTCGATCGCCATGGCCGAACGGGCTCTGACCAAGGCCGGGTTGCCGGCCAATTTGGTAGTCGATTGTTCGCATGCGAACAGCTACAAGAACCCGGAACTGCAGCCTTTGGTGATGGCCGACGTGGTCAATCAAATACGCCACGGCAACCAGTCGCTGGTGGGCGTGATGATCGAATCGAACATCGCTGGCGGCAATCAAGAGATCCCGCAAGACTTGACGCAACTCAAGTATGGCTGCTCCGTTACGGATGGCTGCATCGACTGGGACACGACGGAAGCGATGCTGCGCCACGCCGCGGCCCAACTGCGGGAGCGCGCGGCGGCCGGGTGGTAACAACTGTCGTGAACGTATGCGCAGGACATGCATGCCCATGTTGCATGAATCATGACGGGAACTAGAGCGCCGGCGGCGCCGGCCAAACGCGACCGGCGTCGCCGCTGGGGGCGGGGCGGCCATCCTCGCCTACAGTGTCAAGCGGCCGCTGCGGCCCCGGCGCGCGTTGCGCTTGGCAGCGCAGGGCCGGATCGTTGCCCAGCTGCGCTTTCCTTTACAATGGCGCATTTACTCCATTCCCATGCACCTTCATGATCGTTCTCGGCGTCGAATCCTCCTGTGACGAAACCGGCCTAGCACTGTATGACACCGAGCGCGGCCTTTTGTCCCATGCCCTTTATTCGCAAGTGGCGATGCATGCGCAATACGGCGGCGTAGTGCCGGAACTGGCCTCGCGCGACCATATCCGGCGCGCCATCCCATTGCTGGAAGAGACGCTGGCCAAGGCCAATCTCAAGCTCGACCAGATCGACGCCATCGCCTACACCCAAGGCCCCGGCTTGGCCGGCGCCCTGCTCGTTGGCTCTTCGGTGGCATGCAGCTTGGGCTTGGCGGCCGGCAAGCCGGTGCTCGGCATCCACCATCTGGAAGGCCACCTGCTGTCGCCGCTGTTGGCGCGCGATCCGCCCGCATTCCCGTTCGTCGCGCTGCTGGTCTCGGGCGGCCACACGCAGCTCATGCGCGTCGATGGCGTGGGCCAATACACGCTGCTCGGCGAAACGCTCGACGATGCGGCCGGCGAGGCCTTCGACAAGTCGGCCAAATTGCTCGGACTCGGTTATCCGGGCGGCCCGGCGATCTCGCGCCTGGCTGAATTTGGGGACCCGTCGGCCTACCAGCTGCCGCGCCCGATGCTGCACTCGAAAGATCTCAATTTCAGTTTTTCCGGCTTGAAGACGGCCGTGCTCACGGTGGTGAAGAACCACCAGGAAAAAATAATCGCTAACATCTGCGAGCAAGACAAGGCCGACATTGCGCGCGGCTTCGTCGACGCGATCGTCGACGTGCTGACGGCGAAATGCGTGACGGCACTAAAACAGACATGCTTGCAGCGGCTGGTGATCGCCGGCGGCGTCGGCGCCAATGCGCAACTGCGCGCCGCCCTCGACGCGGCCGCCCTCAAAAAGCACTTCCGCGTGTTTTATCCGGAGCTCGAATTTTGCACCGACAACGGCGCCATGATCGCCTTCGCCGGCGCCATGCGCCTGCAGATCAATCCGCATGCAGCCAAGTACGATTATTCCTTCAACGTGCGTCCGCGCTGGGCCCTCGACGACATCAAGATGGTTTGATCTAACCCAGCAAAAAATCGTTGTTTGGGACAGGTGCCGCGCTGTCCAGCGCCGTCTCGTCCTTCAGGCTGACGCCCGAAGTGCCGCATTTTTGCGCCGCCGACAGCAGATGATGCACTTTGCAGGCGGCCGCCTCATAAGCTAGGCCGGCCGGCCTGATGTTAGAGACACAGTTGCGCCTAGCATCGGTCAAGCCCACGCGCGGCGCCCACGTCAAGTACAGCCCCATGCTGTCGGGAGAACTTAAACCGGGGCGCTCGCCGATCAGGACTAATACCGCGCGTGCGCCCAGTAATTGCGCCACCTCGTCGCCGACGGCAACCCGGGCCTGACTGACGACGATGATCGGCGCCAGCGACCAGTGATCGGGCGCCAACCGGGCCAGCAGCGCGGCCAGGAAGGCAAGCGCATTGCGCTCGATGGCGAGGGCGGACAGGCCATCGGCGACAACTAGGGCGAGGTCGCAGGAGGCGCCTGGCGCTAATTGCTCGAGCCTGGCGCGCGATTGGGCGTCGAGTCGGCGTCCCAGATCCGGTCGCTGCAGATAGCTTTTGCGATTGGCAGCGGCACTATGCAAAATCAGGCAGTCTTGGCCGGATGCCTTTAAGGCCTGCGCCAGCGCACCAGCATCGAGCTCGGCATGGACCGCGTCGCGCGCGCGCGCATGAGCGAGCTGAAAGTCGAGCTGCGCCGCCGTCGGCAAGCTCACTCCCGCGCGGCCCAAGGCGATGCGCGCAGGGGTAATCTGGCGCAACGCCTGCCACGAATTGGCAATCACGACGGTCTTGGGCTCGCTCATCGCATGATGTTAGATCAAATATCGCATTTTTCGGATTTTCGGTAAGGATTTCGAGCGGTTGTACCTTGATCCATCATGCGCCGGACAGCCCCAGCAAGGCGGCTTGAAACGGCGCCGGCAGCGCTTCGCTCAATTTGCCGTTGCCAGCGACCATTCCCATTTGCCTTAGCCAAGCTTCAAATTCAGGCGCCGCCTGCAAGCCCAGCACACGGCGCACGTACAGCGCATCATGGAACGACGTGCTTTGATAGTTCAGCATGATGTCGTCCGAGCCCGGCACGCCCATGATGAAATTGCATCCTGCCGTCGCCAATAGGGTCAACAAAATATCCATGTCGTTCTGATCCGCTTCGGCGTGATTGGTGTAGCAAATGTCGCAGCCCATAGGCAGCCCCAGCAACTTGCCGCAAAAATGGTCTTCCAGCCCGGCGCGGATGATCTGCTTGCCGTCGTACAGATATTCCGGACCGATGAAACCGACCACCGAGTTCACCAGCAAGGGCTGGAATCTGCGCGCCACCGCGTACGCGCGCGCCTCACAAGTTTGCTGATCGAGGCCATGGTGGGCGTTGGCCGACAGCGCGCTGCCCTGCCCCGTCTCGAAGTACATGACATGCTGGCCCAAAGTGCCTCGCCCAAGCGACAGGGCCGCGGCGCGCGCTTCGGCCAGCAAGTTCAAGTTGATGCCGAAGCTGTGGTTGGCGGCCTCGGTGCCGGCGATCGACTGAAACACCAAGTCGACGGGCGCGCCGCGCTCGATTGCCTTGAGCGTATTCGTGACGTGCGTCAGGACGCAGGACTGGGTTGGGATCGCATAACGATCGATGATCGCCTCGAGCATGGTCACCAGCTTGATCACTTGCGCCAGATTGTCACTAGCCGGATTGATGCCGATCACCGCGTCGCCGCTGCCGTACAACAGGCCGTCTAAAATGCTGGCCGCGATGGCGCTCGCATCATCAGTCGGATGGTTGGGCTGGAGGCGGGTCGCGATGCGGTTTTCCAGCCCGAGCGTGTTGCGAAAACAAGTGACGACGCGGCACTTCTTGGCAACTAAGATCAGGTCTTGGATGCGCATTATCTTGCACACCGCCGCCGCCATTTCCGGCGTGATGCCGGGCGCGACGGCGCTCAGAAGCGCGCCATCGACGGCGTCGTTCAGCAGCCAGTTCCGGAAATCGCCAACGGTCAAATGTGCGATCGTCGCGAACGCCGCCGCGTCGTGCACATCGACGATCAGGCGCGTGACTTCATCGTCTTCGTACGGTATCACGAGATGGTTGAGAAAGAAGGTCAGGGGCAGCTCGGCCAAGGTCATCTGCGCGGCCACGCGCTCTTCCGCCGTCAGCGCCGCCACGCCCGCCAGATAGTCGCCCGAACGGGCCGGCGTGGCCTTGGCCATCAAGTCTTTCAGGTCGGCAAAGAGATACGTCCTAGCCCCGACCACGTGCTTGAATTGATTAATCGTCACGTTCTGCCTTCCCCCCGTTGCGGGCCCGCCCGCCGGCGCGCAGCCGTACCTGTAGTGAGCTTAGGCACACATGTCAAGACTAGCCTTGAGCCCGAAACGCGGGGAACGGAGACGATTTTCCCAAGCGACCTGAACGCGCCACTTTCAAAACTGCTAGCGCTGCACGACGACGCCGCGCCAGAACGCGACGTGGCCGGCGATCTGTTTGGCTGCGTCGAGCGGTTGCCGGTAAGTCCAGGCCGCGTCTTGATTGACCTTGCCGCCCACCGTTATATGATAATAGTTGGCCTTGCCTTTCCATAGGCAACTGGTCACCCGGCTGCTACTTCGCAGATACTGCGGATCCACTTTTGCGAGCGGGAAGTAAATATTGCTTTCAACAATTTCCACTTCGTCATCGCCCGCTTCGGCGATCACGACACCATTCCAAATTGCCTTAGGCATGTCCCGTCCCTCCCAAAAACTCGTGCCGATGCTCGCGCTTGACCAGTCATTCCCGCTTCCCTATGGCGCACGGAAATCTTCAATTTTCCTGGCGTCCATTACAATTTCATTGTAGTCACATACTCTAGCAAGTGCGAAAGGCGCGGCGTCGTCCTTAGCTTTTCATCAAAACAGTGCGCAATAAGGGGTCGTGCGGGCTCGCCGCAGGGGGTTTTGCCCCGTCGCTCTCGAGAGCTGCCGCGCTGGGGCCGGCAGGCGCGCCTCGACAAAATTGCTTGTTGCAAAGGTCGCCATCAGCACGTTTTGCAAATGTCAACTTGATTTGTAGTCTCATTGTGACTACAACTTAATTGAAGTTGCAGGCGGACGAATCAGCGCTCATCGACACTTAAACCCATAGAACGGGAGACGGTCGCTGCGTTGCCATGGTGAGAATGGCGGGCAAGGCCATATCGGCAAATTAACACCGCTTGGCTTGGCAGCGAGGTTCGCACCTTCCACGTGCGCGAGAAATGGCAGGCGCTCGGCGAACATCAAGCCCTCAAATTAATTGACCGTACTCATGCAAGGGTTCGTTGCGCCCGTTTGCAATCCTCAAATGAGGAACTCGACGTTCAGGGCGATGGCCGATATTTTTAAAATGAAACTTCCGTGTGCATAGAAGGTCTAACTTTTTTATGGGCCATGATGGTCGGGAAGGCTTGGCCCAGCGAGCTGCCCGCCCGTTTTAATGGCGACATTGCGAGATTACAATGGATCAACCTAAGACAAAAAAGGAATTGGTAAGGGCGTATATCGAGCGCCGCCAAGCTGAGCGTCGCACGTGCGAACGCTCGCCTTTGCACGACATGGAACAAATTAGACGAGAACTTGGGTGGGACCTCACGGACCGGCGGCAGGGAGGCCGCCGAAAAAAATAGCCGTGACGACAGCCGAAAATCGTCCGTCAATTGGAACTACGGGCCATCGGCGCGCTAGCGAAAAGAAGGCCCGCAAACCTCTCGGCGCGGGCCTTCTTTAAAATTGGTGCTGGTATATTTCCCGACCGCCAGCGCCGGTAGTGCGTGCTCATGCAAGAACTCTAGTGTAGGGAGTTGGAACACTACCGTATTGATATTGCGCAAACATGGAAGAAAGACAGGGGCGCATAAAAAAAATGCTGGGTGCACCGTTTTCCGTCCCCGTTACTTTTTCTTCTTGGACATGGCCGTGCCCGGTGCGACCTTCTTGCTAAAGAGGCGCCGCTCTTTGCCGGCCAGCAGGTTTGAAATATTCCCGCTGTGGCGGTAAGCTAACAGCATGCTCATGGCAATCACGGCAAACAGTTTTTCATCGACCCCGAACTGCAGGCCGTAGTACAGGGGCGCGAGCAGGGCCGCCACCAAGGCGGCCAGCGACGAATAGCGGAACATAAACGCGACCAAGGCCCAGGTCACGAGGGTGGCCAAGCCAAGCCATGGATTGATGCCGACCAGCACACCCAAGGCCGTGGCGACACCCTTGCCGCCCACGAAACGGAAAAACACGGGCCACAAATGGCCCAGGAACACGGCAATGGCGACCAGCGCGACAGCCAGGTCGGTCACGTCTAGCACTTGTGCATAGCGGTCGGCCAGCCAAACCGCAAGCCAGCCCTTGGCGCCGTCGCCCAACAGAGTCAACACGGCCGCCGCTTTGTTGCCGCTGCGCAAAACGTTGGTCGCGCCCGGGTTTTTTGAGCCGTAAGTGCGGGGATCGGCCAGGCCGAACAGCTTGCTCGTCACCACGGCGAAGGAAATCGAGCCGATCAAATAAGCGGCCAGCGTCATCAATACTGTATTCATGTCATCCTTGTTCTTTTGCCGGCGCTATGCGCCGGGGCTGCTGAATATACACCATTGCCGTATCGGCTTGGCCATTGTTATTCTTGGAGCGCGCAATGTACGGGGCGCGCCGCCAACAGGTCGAGCAACACTTGCGGCACGATCCCCACCAAATAACCGCGCCGGCCGCCATTGATGTAAATAATATCCAGCTGCAAAATGCCGGCCTCGACGAAAACCGGCATGGTCCGTTTGGTGCCAAACGGCGACGTGCCGCCGATCTGGTAACCGGAATGGCGCTGCGCGACCTCGGGCTTGCAAGGCTCAACTGACTTGCAGGGAATCGCCCGCGCCAGATTTTTTGTCGATACCTTGCAATCCCCATGCATCAGCACGATCAACGGTCTCGCCCCTTCATCTTGCATGACCAAGGTCTTAACCACCGCATGTTCGGGCACGCCCAGTTCGCGCGCCGAAACGCCCGTGCCGCCATGTTCCTCATAAGCGTACGGATGTTCCGAGAAGACAACCTGATGTTTGCGCAGCATTTGTGTCGCCTGCGTTTCCGAAATGTGCTCTTTTTTGGCCATGCGTGATACGCTATTCGTTCAATGAGGAGTTTTTGATTATGCAGCAAGAAATCCGCTTTGCCACCTTCAATGCATACAACCTGGGGCCCCCGGGCGTCAAATTGTACGACAATCTCGCGCCCCTGACGACCGAGGAGTACGAAGCGAAGGTGAACTGGACCGCGCAGCAGCTCGACTTGCTCGACGCCGACGTGATCGGTTTTCAGGAAGTGTTCTCGCAAGCCGTGTTGGACCGGGTGCTAGAGCGTACCCAGCGTTACCGCGGCGCGCACCACGCCGGTTTCGATCCCGACCCGAACTGCGAGCGCCTAACGCCCAGCGTTGCGCTGGTGTCGCGCCTGCCTTTGGCCGGCCCCGCCGTTGCCTATCCCAATTTCCCCGTCGGCGTGACGCTGCCGCCCGATAGCCGCGATGGCGATCGTTTTGCCCGGCCCGTGCTGCATGTCCAAGTCATCTTGCCGGACCAGTCTCGCGCCGACGTGCTGGTGGTCCACCTTAAATCGCGGCGCCCCGACTACCGCAACGGCGACAGCGGTGACGATCCCTTGCTGTACGCGATGGCCAACTTGCGTTCGTTGATCCGGCGCGGCACCGAGGCCGTCGCTCTTCGCGTTCTCCTTTGCGCTCTTTGGCGCGACGCGCGCCGGCCCCGTATCGTCTTGGGCGACTTCAACGACGTGGCCGACTCCGTCACCACCTCGATCGTGCTGGGCGCCGGCGTTGGCGGCCAGCCCGGCGCCGAAACGGCCGACTGCATGTTCGACAGCAAGCAAATCCAGTTGCGCCAGGATCAGCTGTGTTACCTCGGCTACACCAAAATTCACGAAGGCCACTTCATGACGATCGACCATATTTTAGTATCGGAAGAATGGCATCCCGCTTCCCCCAATGCCATCGGGGAAGTGCTGGAGGTCATCTATCTGAACGACCATCTGCTGCAACAGCGAGCGGAAGTGTCGGATCACGGCCAAGTGCTGGCCCGTCTGCGCCTCTATGGCGCATGAGCGGGGCCAGCAAACGTGATGGCGACGGAGCCGATGGCAGGGATGAGTTTTCACGGCCGCGCCAACCAACTTGCACCATCACAGCCAAGTTCGGCCGCCCGCATGGCCGAGCTGGCATAAAACCCCTGGTATTGGTCGCAACCGAGACCGCGCAAGAACCCCAGTTGCGCGGCCGTTTCCACGCCTTCGGCACTGACCTTCATTTTCAAGCTTTTGGCCATGGCAACGATGGCGGTGATGATCGCGGCATCGTCCGCGTTACCCGTGATGTCGGTCATGAACGAGCGGTCGATCTTGAGCTTGTCGATCGGATAATTCTTGAGGAAGCTCAGGCGCGAATAACCGGTGCCAAAATCATCAATGGTCAGTTTCACCCCCAGTTCGCGCAGCGCCGTCAGCGTCCTGATGACGCTGGCGCCGCCTTTCATGATGATGGCCTCGGTGACCTCCAGTTCCAGCAAGGAGGCGGGCAAAGCAAACGAGCGCAGCACGTCGGCCACGCGGCCATCCAAGTTCTTTTGCATGAATTGCGCCACCGACAAATTGACTGCGACCACGACCGGGTATCCGCTCTCTAGCCAGATGCGCGCTTGACGGCAAGCTTGCCTTAATACCCAGTGCCCGATCGGAATCATCAAGCCACATTCCTCGGCCACCCCAATAAACCGTTCCGGCAGCAATCGGCCGAGCTCGGGGTGCTGCCAGCGGATCAGCGCTTCGGCCCCGACCATGGCACCGCTGCCAATGTCGATCTGGGGCTGATATTCAAGGAAGAATTCCTCATCGCAAACGGCCTGGCGCAGGCCGTTTTCAAATTTGACGCGCTCGACGGTGCGCTCGTTCATTTCGGAATTGAAGAATTGAAAGCCGTTGCGGCCCCGTTCCTTGGCGTGATACATAGCAATGTCGGCGTTTTTGATCAAGGTGTCCATGTCCTGGCCGTCATTGGGGAACACGCTAACGCCGATCGAACTCGACACATTGAGCTCGACCCCGGCTAGCCGGTACACTTGGCTTACCGCCCGTTGCAAGCTGGCGGCGACATTTGCGGCATGATCGATGCCGCCGATATCGGCCAAAATGATGAGGAACTCGTCGCCCCCCTGGCGGCTGACCGTGTCGACCCCGCGCACGCATTGGATCAGGCGGGCCGCCACTTCCTTTAGCAGCAAGTCGCCAACCTGATGGCCCATGCTGTCGTTGATGTCTTTGAAATGGTCGAGGTCAAGGAACAGGATCGCCAACATGCTGTGTTTGCGCCGTGCCGACAGTAACGCCAGGCTGAGGCGGTCCAGCAACAGCACACGGTTGGGCAAGTCAGTTAGGAAATCATGCTCGGCCAGATGGCGCGTATGTTCCTCCCTTTTCTTGCGCTCGGTGATGTCCGACAAAATGGCCATGTAGTTGCTGATCGCGCCCTGGCCATCGCGCATGGCCGTTAGCGCCATCCAGGCCGGATACAGCTCGCCATTGCTGCGCTGGCACGTCACTTCGCCCTGCCAATGGTCGGTGACCGCCATCTCGGACCAGATTTGGTGGTAAAAAGTCTGCTCCTCGACGCCGGCACGGTACACCGTGAGCTGCTGGCCCAGCATATCAGCGGGGGAAAATCCCGTGACCTCGCTATACGAGCGATTGATCGAAATGATGGCCTGCTGGCGGTCGGTCACCAAGATGGCGTCGCGGCTGTTCTCGAACACCTGCGCTGCCAGATGCAACGAGCGCTCGCTCTTCTTGCGCACCGATATGTCGCGCATCAAGGCGTAAGACAGGTATTGACGGTCGAGAGTGATCGAAGTTAACACCACCTCGGCCCAGAACAGCTCGCCTTGGGAAGTGAGGCAGCGCCAGTCGTAGCGGCAATTGCCCTCGGCACGGGCGTGCGCCGCCATGTGGGCGTTGGCCGCTGCCGAGAGTTCGCCCGTGGGCTGCTGCAGAGGCGAAAAATCAGCCATGGCGCGCCCCATCATGCGTTCTTTGTTTTCGCATTGAAACAATCTGACGGCGGCGGGATTGGCGTCGGCGATGCGCTCATCCTCGATGAGCAAAATGGCATCGGCCGACTGCTCGAACAAGTGGCGGAAATTGAGGCCCACTGCCGGTTCAATTTCTTCCTGCTTGCGCTCGGTTACGTCGACGTCCATGCAAAAAATTTGCTCCGGCTCGCCGCCACGCGCGACGGCGAACATGGCGCAGTTGATCCAGAGCGCCTTGCCGGCGGCCGTGCGCACGTGCCAGTCGCGCGCCGGGCAGCTCTGCCCGGTGCGCCAAACATGGGCCACCGCGTCGGCAAATTCCCCCTCCTTGTCGCCATATGACAGCAAAGCCGACCAAGGCTGCCCCAGCGCATCGCCCATCGGCGTCCCATACAGCTCGGCACTGGCCATGTTCCAGTAGCGCACCGTGCCGCTACGATCGAAACTATGCACGGACACGGACGGTGTCAACTCGATCACCGCGACTATGCGCGAGAGCAACTCTAGCGCATCCTCGGTCGTCCATGGCATCCCGGGCCACGCTTGGCCGGGGAAAGGCGGCTGGTCGCGCTCGTCTCTCGCACGACCTTCTTTAAACGCATCGCAGTCAAAGGAAGACTCCATCTCGGCAGCGGCCGGGGATTGCTTAGAAATCAAGTCAGACACCAAACACCCCCCAAAGGTCGCCCGCTGCAAGTCTGATGCTTGCAGTCCTCCCATTCTTGCCGCTATTCAAAATGTCCCATTGACGTCACTCAATGGCGGAGCGCTTATTGACAGCATCGGTGGCCGATCCAACGCCCATTCGCATTCCGCCGCACCTGCTTAAAATGAATTTTTGACGCCGCAGTTGCCGGAAAACAGGGGGCGCGGTTTGGATCAAATCGCCGCGCGCGGGCGTCAGGGTGCCCGTCGCGATCCGCAGCCTGATTGGCCCGCGACGGCGCAAGTGGCTGCCAGTGGCGAGCTGGCCTTCTTGCAGACGGAGAAACCGCAATCGGAACCAGTCCCGTCCAATGAATGGTCGGCGCCGTGGCGCGCGCAGACGCCCCTGCAGTCGCTCACGAGCGTGCTCGAAGCGATTTCCCCGTCCGGCGGCGCTCAGGCGGGGCCTCGCCCCGCAACGCGAATATAGATGAGTTATAAAGCGCTGCTTGCCATTACTGGGAAAAGGTGGGGGGAAGAAAATTGAAGAAGGTCGTCTTTGCGTGCACAGGACAGCGCCGCCAACTGCTGCTAGCTCATGCCGTCAGGACGAGCGGGGAAGTGGTGCGTCGGCGGGCGCATCAAGGGCAGCCATCCGCGATCAAAGCGGCGGCTGCGGAGCGCTGCTCGCCTTGAGCTGGGCCCGGCGCAGGCTGCCGCCGGCGAAGGCCCTGCAGCCAAGCGCATGCCGGCGTGCAAGCTAGTTTGAGCCGGATTGCCTTGCCGGGCCAGACGGGAAGCGGAACCCTTAGCGACCGATACGCGCCCAAGATCCATCGTCCCCGCGCCGGCGCGCGGCCCCAGGCGAAGTCTTATGCGGCCGGCGTATCGTCGGCGGCAGTGGCGTCGCCATCGGCGGCGTCAGCGTCAATTTCTTCGGTGCCTTCGGCATCATCGGCCGACTTCGGATTGGCCTTGGCCTCCACTTTGCGCCGGGCTTTTTCCTCGGCTTTCTTCTTCTTTTCTAACTCTTTTTGCCGCTTTTCATACTGGAAATTTGTTTTTGCCATTTGCCACCTCTGTAGTTTTTTATGAAGAAATAGGACACCTTTGAGCCCGGCGCCGGGAAGAGTCGGCACGGACTGCCTCAACCTGACAGGCTCCTAAGCCACATTATGACGCAGATATGGCAAGTGCAGCTTTTTCAGCCCCGTGGATGATGCTGCGCATGCAACTGTTTTAACCGTTCACGCGCCACGTGAGTATATATTTGCGTCGTCGAGATGTCCGCATGCCCCAGCAACAGTTGCACCACGCGCAAGTCGGCGCCATGGTTGAGCAAATGCGTGGCAAACGCGTGGCGCAGCGTATGCGGCGACAGAGGCGCTTTGATCGCCGCTTTCAGCGCATGCTTTTTAACGAGGATCCAGAACATCTGGCGCGTCATGGCGGCGCCGCGCGCCGTCACGAACAACGCATCGTCAGTCTGGCCGTCCAAAATGATGGCGCGCGCTTCTTGCAAATACCGGTCCAGCCACTTGCGGGCCTGCTCACCAAAGGGCACCAAGCGCGTCTTGGCGCCCTTCCCCGTAATGCGCAGCACGCCGTCATTCAAGCTCAGTTCGACCGATTTCAACGTCACCAGTTCCGACACCCGCAAACCGCTGGCATACATCAGCTCGAGCATGGTGCGTTCGCGTAAGCCAAGCGCCGTCGTCACGTCCGGCGCCTCCAGCAGCGCCTCGACTTGGGCTTCGGTGAGCGTGTGCACAAAACGCAACGGCTGCTTGGCCGACACCATCGTCAAGCAAGGATCGATGCCGATCGTTTTCTGGCGCAACGCCAACTGGTAAAAGCGCCGCAAGACTGAGAGCCGGCGGTTCGCCGTGCTAGCCTTGGTCGCGGCGTGGCGGGCGGAAAAATAGGCGCTGATATCAGGCGTGGTCACGCCGAGCAAGTTGGCGACGCCGGGGCGGGCCAGTTCGAGCCAGCGCGCAAACAGGCATAAATCGCGGCGGTAGGCATCCAGAGAATTTTTTGACAAGCCGTCTTCCAGCCACAAGGTGTCGCAAAATTCGTCAATGAGTGACGCGCTTGGCAGTACCATCAATACCCCGTGACGCCTTCGTGCGCCAAGAGCCAGCGTTTGACGCCAAGGTGAAAGCCGGTGCCATCAGCGTGATGGGCAAAGCCGCCCAAACCGCCAGCGGCCGTGACGCGGTGGCAAGGGACCAGCAGCGGAAACCAGTTCGAGCCGCAGGCCTGGCCAACCGCGCGCGGCGCCGAGCCGACGTGCTTGGCAAGCTGGCCGTAGGTGCGCACGCTGCCGCGCGGTATCGTCGAAATCGCATCCCATACCCGACGCTGGAAGGGGCTGCCGACCCAAGTTAGCGGCAGCGCGAAGGCAAAGTCCGGATCCTGCAAATAATGCGTGATCTGCTGCGCTGCCAGTTCCGACAAAGAATCTTGCGCGTCTTTTACGGCGAAGTGCGGCGGCAGATAGACCAGCTCGCGCAACACGCCGGCCTCGGTGCGGATGCCGACGGCGCCAAACGGCGCCGCCACGATCGCCGAAAATAACTCGCTGCCCTGTTGTTTTTCCATCACGGCAGTGTAGCTCATTATGGCAAAAGCGCCACTGCCGCCCGGTTCCGCCAGTCCAAACAGACTCCGCCACGGCCCCGCCACAGGAGACAGCCAGCCCATGTTCGGGAATCGGGCTCGGCAAAATTGGATGCAAAAAATGAATGCAAGCGGCGAAAAAAAACGCACCTTGCGATGCGCTTCAAATCCTGCTTCACGTCCCCGGCTGTTTGGACCTTCGCGACAGCTAGCTTGTGGCAGCGCAGCGAGGACTCCAACGGCATTCTATAAAACGTGTGTCTCCTTAAATTATTCCCGGTATCAATACCGTTTTTATGCCACTCCCCCACCAACCGTAATGCCAATTCCTGCAATCGGGCTCGTAATTTTAGGATGCTGGAGCCTCGAAAAGTTATCCATCATATCGTATTTGATTCGTAAATTCTCATTTTTTATGCAGCCAGAACCGTCGTCCCCGAATTATTTCGCCGCCCGGGGCGGCGATCGCTCCTGCACAACTTTATTGACACATAGACAATCGACAGCGATGAGCGGCTGTCGGCGCGCGCTGCGCCTATACGGCCGGCGCTGTTTCACCTCGCGCCCGCCTGGTTGATCGCGCCGATAAGCTCTTTGCCTATCCGTCCTTCCATCTGTTTTTGAACGGGAATGAGGGCCCGCCGCCATGCCGCCTGCTCTGGCGCACTCAAGCTATAGATCCGGGTCTTGCCGCTTTTCCTGATCGCCTCTAGCGCCAAGTCATTGTCTTGCTGCGCCAGCGCCCTTTCGAACCGGGTCGCTTCCTTCATCGCCTGCTCCAGTGCGTGCCGGATGTCGCCCGGCAGGCCATCCCAGAATTTCCGGTTGACGATGACGGCATAACCGAGATACCCGTGGTTGGACAGGGTCAGGTATTTTTGCACTTCCTGCATATTTTGCGTATACATATTCGACGGTGTGTTTTCCGTGCCGTCGACCACGCCCGTTAGCAATGCCTGGTAGACGGCGGAAAAGGGCAGCACTTGCGGGATTGCGCCCAAGGCGCGCATTTGCACCTCCAGCACCTTGGAGGACTGGACGCGCATCTTCAAGCCTTTAAAATCGGCCGGGGTGTAGAGCGGCTTGTTAGCCGACATGACCTTGAAGCCATTGTCCCAGTAGGCTAGGCCGATGATGCCTTTAGACTCGAGCTCGTTTAACAGTTTCCTGCCGATCTCGCCGTCGGCGACCTTGTATAGCGCCGTCTTGCTGGGAAAAATATACGGCAGGTCGAAGGCTTCGAAGTCCTTCAAGCCGAGCGGGCCGAACTTGGCCAACGAGGGCGCCAGCATTTGCACGGCGCCCAGTTGCAGCGCTTCGAGTTCATCCGTATCCTTGTACAACTGGCTGTTGGCATAAACTTCAATTTTGACGCGGCCGTTGGTGGCCTTCTCGGCAAGCTCTTTGAAGCGTTGCGCGGCCTGGCCTTTGGGCGTGTTGGCCGCGACCACGTGGCTAAATTTGATGACGATAGGCGCTTGCGCGCAGGCGCCCGCGCAGACGGCAAGGCACAGCGCCAGCGCCAGCAATTTGCATTTCATGAGGCCTCCCAACGGCGAAAGTCCATTATTATTCTAGATTCATTTATTTGTGTAATCTTTACCCGATGCGCCGTAAAGCCCCGTCCAAGTGCGCCTGCCGCGTAGCGGCACAAAGGCGAAGCCGACGCATTTGCGCGGGGATATAAGGCGCGGTTTTTGGTAGGTTAGAGCGGCCGTTGCTGTTGTTCGACAACCTGTTTGATGATGGAAAGAGGAGCACCACCGCAGCTTGCAGCAACATACGATGGACTCCAGAGCATGTCCTTCCCATAGTGCTGTGCGATATCAGGTCGCTCTTGCCGTAGCATGCGACTCGACGCCCTTCAAGCTACGCACCAGCGAGGATACGGACTAACTATATTGGGCGGGTATTCGACCAGCAAATGCACATGGTCAGCCTCGCCATTGGTTTCGACTCCCGTAGCGCCAAGGTCACCCGCCACGCGCTCAAAGTGTTTCGTGAGTCGATCATCAATTGCGGCGCCATCGAATACTTTTTTGCGGTATTTTATGACAAAGATCAAATGCACATGCAATGCAAAAAAAAACTGTGCCTTGTCTTAAGTCGTGTTTGTCGCCCACAGGTCAACTATACTATCAGTTAGCATATAATTAATCATGACTAAAAAGTCCACGCCGACGTTTATTCACGAAATGCCATTGCGCGTTAATCGCATGCAGTTGCACGCCGTTGTGAAGCGTTTCGATGTGGCGCATTTCCCGTACAACGCGGTAGTGCAGGACATGCTTGGCCGGCTCGATGCCATGCGCGCCGATCCACGTTTTGGCGTCGCTTGTAAAATGCCAAAGAAAGAACTGGCCGATCGCGCTCCACGCAACGCCCTGTTCGCCGCCCTGCGCACGGAATACCGGTTCTCAGAATTCGCCGCGCATGAGGTGGTGGCAAAGCATATCCGCGCATCGGGCTATCTCGATGGCCTGATCGATTCGCATACTGCGCAGACCTTGGCTTCTCGCGCATTCGACGCATGCCACAAGTATTCGACTGGCCTGCGTGGTCGGCCCCGCTTCAAGCGCCGTGGCGAGATTGCCTCCATTGAAGGCAAAGGCCCAACCTCTCCATTGCAATGGAATGACGATCACATCGGATGGGGCGGCAAACGTCGCGACCGGCGCCTGGTGTTGCGTCCCATCTTTGACAAGTGCGACAAGCAGGGCGTCGAAGCGCACGCGCTGTCGTCCAAGATCAAATATGTGCGCCTGCTGCGCCGAAGAATCAAGGGCGGCTGGAAGCTGTTCGTGCAATTGGTGTGCGAAGGCGATCCGAAGCAACGTTTTGAAGTGAAGCAGCAAGAGGTCGGCATCGATCTTGGCCCATCGACTGCCGCAATCGTTTCGCCTGAGCGTGCCGTATTGGTCTCGTTTCTTCCGGAAATTAAAGAAGATCTTGCCGCCAAGCGTGTGCTGCAACGGGCATTGGATCGCTCGCGGCGCGCAACCAATCCGCACTGCTTCAATGCCGATGGCACCTGGAAGCGTGGCCAACGGCAAACGGTTTATACGCAGCGTTATCAACAATTGCGTACCTGTCTCGCCGAGCGGGAACGGGTAATGGCAAAGCGCCGGGATCGCGCGCATGGACGGTTATCGAACATCGTACTGCGTGACTTTGGCAACGCCATCAAGACAGAAAAATTAAGCAAAGTGGCATGGCAAAAAAGGTGGGGCCGCCGCATGAAGGCAACGGCTCCAGCCATGTTCATGAATAAGGTGGATCGCAAAGCCGGAAACGCTGGCGGTTCACTCACCGAATTTAACGCCGGCCGATATAAGCTGAGCCAGTACGACCATACGCAAAGGAACTTCAAAAAGAAGCCACTTTCGCTCCGCTGGCACGTGCTGCGCGATGATTCAGGTCAGGCCGTGCAGCGCGATCTATACAGCGCGTGGCTGGCGTTATTCGTTCAAGCCGATAGATTGGATGCATCCCAGGCGCAAAACGTTTGGGCGGTTGCGTACCCGCTACTAGAGCGTGCGCCATCCAGTCTGGTAAAAGCTGCAAGCTGGACACCTCTGGTGTCCACACGCCCCCTTGAGGGCGTCAGAGCGATTCGCACACTAGAGCAGTCAGAGCGCAGGGCGAGGTCGCTTGTCAAAAGCGAAGAGTCCTGTGGCACGCTGTGAGAATCCTTGGACTTCAGTCCGGGGAGTGGGTCAAAAGGAACGATGAGAAATCCGCTCTCCTTCTTGCGCTTGCAACTGTCTAGCCCTTGGCGCTGGCTCATGCCGGCGATGCTGGTACTGTTCTTTCTGGCGATCTTGCTTTGGTTGCCATGGCAGGCACGCCAGATGGAAAGCAATGAGCGCCAGGAGCAGTTGATTGCCGACACGCTGTGGGTCGAGCAGACCATCCGCTTTCAGCTGGCGCGCAACGAGGAAAGCTTGCACCTGCTGGGTGATGAAATCAGCAGTGAGCGCCTGTCTGGCGCCATGCTGCAAGAACGCCTGTCCCAGATGCTCAAGAACGGGCGTGAGCTGCAGCGCGTGGTACGGGTCGATGCACGGGGACGCGTGGTGGCCTCGAGCGACCCGGCGCGCCACCCGCCCCCCTTTTCGGCGCCGTCAGCGGCGGCGGCCGAGGCCGCGCGCAAGAGCGGCAATCCGCAGTACAGTCAACCGGCCGCCCAAGCCGACGATCAAGGCGTGGCACGCGGCGCCATCTTGATGGATTACCATGTGCCGTTGTTTCGGCGCGACCGTTACATTGGCAGCCTCGTTGCCACCTATCAAGTTAGCGCCCTGCTCGACGACATGGTGCCCTGGTGGTTCGCCCAGGACAATCAGATCACCTTGGCCGATGGCGACGACGTGCTGCTGGCCCGGCGCGCCGCGGGCGGTCCCGGACACGGCGTGTATACCCACAAACGGGCACTCGAGCTGCCCGGCGCTTCGCTCACCTTGGTCACCGACAGCATCAGGAGCGAACCGCGCCTGTTGCCCAATTTGCTGGTTGGCTCCGTGATACTGCTCTCCTTTGGCTTGTTATGGAGTCTGGTCGCGCTGTGGCGCCACATTTCGCGCCGCCTGGCAGCTGAAGATGCGTTGCGCCAGCAAATGTTGTTTCGCACGGCGATGGAAAATTCCCTGGTGACGGGCCTGCGCGCACGCGATCTGGAAGGGCGTGTCACTTATGTCAACCCGGCCTTTTGCCAGATCGTCGGCTATGCACCGGAGGAACTGCTGGGCAAGCTGCCGCCCATGCCGTACTGGGCGCCGGAAGTGATGGCCGAATATCAGCAGCGCTTCGCCGGCGTGCTGGCCGGGACCGTCACGCCACAGGTCGAGACGATCTTCCAGCGCGCCGACGGCACCCGTGTTCCGATCCTCATTTTTGAGGCGCCATTGGTCGACAGCGACGGCAAACAAACAGGCTGGATGGGCTCCATTCTCGATATCTCGGACCGCAAACGGGTCGAGGAACTCAATCACCAGCAGCAAGAGAAACTGCAGTCGGGGGCCCGCTTGGCGACGATGGGCGAGATCGCTTCGATGCTGGCGCATGAACTCAATCAGCCACTGGCGGCCATCGCCAGCTACACCACCGGCGCCTTGAACGTGCTCGGGCGCGCCGCCGGCGCCAAGCAGCCGGTCGACGTCGCAATGCTGAAACCGGCGCTGGAACAGGCCAGCGCTCAGGCCCAGCGCGCCGGCGAAATCATCCGCAGCGTGCACGAATTCGTCAAGAAACGCGAACCGGAACGCCAAGACGTGTCGGTGCAGGCCCTGATCGACGGCATTCGCGCCCTGATGGAACTGCAAGCGCGGGCATTTTATGTGGTAGTGCAGACCAGCATCCCGCCCGGCCTGCCGCCAGTGCGGGCCGACCGTGTGATGATCGAACAAGTCCTTCTCAACTTGACCCGCAACGCCATTGAAGCGATGCAGGAGAACGTGCCCGAGCGCCGCATCTTGCGCCTGGTGGCGCAGTTCGACGCGGCGCAAGCGCAAGTGGCCATCAGCGTCATCGATCAAGGCCACGGCGTCGCGCAGGAAGTGGCCGAGCGCCTGTTCTCGCCGTTTTTTTCGACCAAGGCCGAGGGCATGGGCATGGGCCTTAACATTTGCCGCACCGCCATAGAATTTCATGGCGGAACGCTCAATTACAGCGCCAACCCGGGCGGCGGCACCCGCTTCACATTCGCGCTGCCGGCGGCCCCGCCCAAACTATCTTGACTAGTTTATTTGGAGAGCCCCATGTTGCATATCGTCGATGACGAAGAAGTCGTGCGCGACTCCCTGTCCTGGCTGGCCACCTCACGCGCCATTGCGTCGACGAGCTACGCCGGCGCGCTGGATTTTTTGAGGGGAATCGATGGCCAGTTCGACCCGCAAGGCGACTGCGTTCTACTCGACGTGCGCATGCCCGGCATGAACGGTGTGGCTGTGTTCGATCAACTGGCGGGGCGCGGCATGACGCAGCGCCTGCCCGTCATCTTCCTGACGGGCCATGGCGACGTGCCAATGGCGGTTGACGCCTTAAAGCGAGGCGCCTTTGATTTTTTTGAAAAACCCTTCAACGGCAATTTGCTGATGGATCGGGTGCAAGAGGGCTTGGCCGCCTCACGCCAAGCGGGCGCGGCGGCGCTGGTGCAAGCGCGCCTAGCGGCGCTATCGGCGCGCGAGCGCACCGTACTCGAGCTGATCCTGGCCGGCAATATGAACAAGGTCGTGGCCGAAAAGCTAGGCATCAGCATGCGCACGGTCGAGGTGCACCGCGCTCATATTTTTGACAAGATGCACGTCAAGACGGCGGTCGAGCTGGCAGGATTGATCAAATGACCCGCCCGCCTTGCCACACGGCGCCCCTGCGTTTGATGGAAAAACGCCGGCGCATGTGCTGCCCCCCTACTGGCGATGGCGCCCCAGTGCCCATTCGACATGTTCCCGCACCAGCGGCGACGGATGCTGCGCGCGCGCAAGCAAGGCCGCGACAATCTGAGGCGCGCCCAATTCCCCGTCCGCCGCATTGCCCAGTGCGACCGCGAGATTGCGCAGCCAGCACTCGTGACCGATGCGCCGAATCGGGCTGCCTTCCATCCGGCGCTTGAATTCTTCTTCGTCCCAGGCGAACAATTCGACCAAAGCGGCGCTGCCCAGGCCGTTTCGCTCATCGAAGTCGATTGCCGCGGCGCGCTGCGCATACTTGTTCCAGGGACAGACAAGCTGACAATCGTCGCAGCCATACACGCGGTTACCGATCAGTGAGCGCAGCGCAATCGGAATGGAGCCCTTGAGTTCGATCGTCAAATAGGAGATGCAGCGCCGCGCATCAAGCCGGTGCGGGCCGAGGATGGCCTGGGTCGGGCAGGCCGTGATGCAGGCCTGGCAATGGCCGCAATGGGCGCTGACCGGGGGGTCGACCGGCAGTGCCAGATCGAGCAGAATTTCACCGAGAAAAAACATCGATCCTGCGCTGCGGTTGATCAACAGAGTATGTTTTCCGCGCCAGCCCAAACCTGCTTTTTCGGCCAGCGCCTCCTCCATTACCGGTGCCGAATCGCTAAACACGCGGTACGCTAAACCACCGGCTTCAACGCCAATCCGCTGGGCCAGCTGCTGCAGGCGCGCGCGCACCACCTTGTGATAATCGCGGCCCCGCGCGTACACTGAGATAACGGCGGCGCCCGGGTCTTGCGCGCGCGCAGTCTCGTCCTCGCGCCAGCTGGCACCGGTAGCCACGGGCAGGTAATTCATGCGCGCCATGAGCATGCGCAAGGCCCCCGGTACCAGTTCGGCAGGACGGGCGCGCATCAAACCGTGCCTGGCCATATAATCCATCTCGCCGTGACAGCCCGCCTCCAGCCAAGCGCGCAAGCCCGCTTCGGCGTGCGCCAAGTCGACGTCGGCGATGCGCACCTCGGCAAAACCGAGTTCGATTCCCCAGCGCTTGATCTTGCGGGCCAGTATAGTCAAATCAGGTTGGACGATAGACATGTTGCAACGGGTTAACACGCGGTTACAATGACCAGGGACGGCCTCGGCCCCGACTCATTAGGACGATATTCTTTAAGACGATATTCTATTCGATGCAGCACTATACAGCCCATCTCCACGACGAAAACGCCACCATCGCCCTAGGCGCCGCGCTGGCACGCGCCATCATTCCGGGCTTGACCATTTATTTGCATGGCGACCTGGGCGCGGGCAAGACTGCGCTCACGCGCGCCTTGCTGCACGCGGCCGGCCACACCGGCCACGTCAGAAGCCCGACCTACACCTTGGCCGAACCGTATACCATCGAACTTGACGGGCGCTGCCTCAACTTGATCCATTTCGACCTGTACCGCATGGGCGCCCCGGAAGAATTTCTAGACGCCGGCTTTCGCGAAGATTTCGACGGCACCAACATCTGCATCGTAGAATGGCCGGAAAAAGCCGAGGCCGTGTTGCCGCGGGGCGATTTGAATGTGTTTTTGACTGTGGCGGGACAAGGACGTGATGTAGAATTGCAGGCGTCGTCTGCTTTGGGCCTGTTATGCCTCGATCGTCTCAAATTTGCTCCCAACCTTTAACTGCCAAGGCCATCACGCGGCGCACGATACTCAAGGCTGGCGGCACCTTGCTGCTGGCCGTGCTCGCGCCGCTGCCGGCCGGCGCCGCCCAAATCCTAGCGGTGCGGGTCTGGCCAGCGGATGATTACACCCGTGTCACGCTGGAAAATGACAGCAGCTTGAAGGCCACCCACTTCATCGTGAAGGATCCCGAGCGGCTGGTGGTTGACATCGAGGGCTTGGATTTGAATCCAACCTTGAAGGGGCTGGTCGCCAAGATCCAATCGGGCGACCCGTACATTCAGCAGGTGCGAGTTGGTCAGAACCGACCGAACGTGGTGCGCCTCGTGTTCGACCTGAAAGAAGAAGTCAAGCCCCAGGTCTTCACGTTGGAGCCCATCGGCAACTATCGTCATCGTTTGATTTTCGACCTTTATCCCGTCAAGCAGCCCGATTTGATCGCGGCCATGATCGAAAAAGGCGAGTGGTCGAGCGAGGCGCCACCGCCGCCAGGGCCGCCGCTCGCAGTAGCCGAGCCGCAGATAGCGCCGGAACCCGTGATGCCATCGCCAACGCCGGAACGGTCCAATGCCGAGGCCGCGCCGCTGGCCAGGCGCGAAGCGCGATCTGGAGCACGCTTGGAAGCGGCCCCAAAGGTGGCGCGCATGATTACCATAGCGCTCGATCCGGGACATGGGGGCGAAGACCCCGGCGCCACTGGCAACAGGGGCAGCCACGAAAAAGACGTTGTGCTGGCCATTGCCAAGCGTCTCAAATTCAAGATCGAGGAAATACCGAACATGCGCGTGATGCTAACGCGCGACGCCGATTATTTCGTCCCGCTGCAGGTGCGCGTGGAGAAAGCGCGCAAAGTGCAAGCCGACCTGTTCATGTCCATTCATGCCGACGCTTTCGTCGAGCCATCCGCGCGCGGCTCGTCGGTATTCGTGCTGTCTGAAAAAGGCGCCAGCTCGGGCGCTGCGCGCTGGCTGGCGAACAAGGAAAACCTGGCTGACTCGATCGGCGGCGTGAACATCAAAAGCCACGACAAAGAGCTGGCCGGCGTCTTGTTCGATTTATCGACGACGGCCCAGATCAACGACAGCATCAAGCTCGCCAAGGCCGTGCTAGGCGAGATTGGCGGCATTAACCGTCTCCATAAACGGTCGGTCGAACAAGCTGGATTTGCCGTGCTGAAGGCGCCCGACATCCCGTCGATCTTGATCGAAACGGCCTTTATCTCGAACCCGGAAGAGGAAGCGAAATTGACCGACAACGGTTATCAGGACCAGATTGCGGACGCGATCGTGAAGGGCGTCAAGCGCTATTTTGCAAAAAACCCACCGCTGGCAAAAAGTCGCTTGACCTAAGAACGGGAAAAATTTGCCCATTTTGATTGACGCCGGCGGATCCACATCGGCGAGCCTGCGGCCGCGACGCCGCGGCTACCCGAACGAATGCAACACGCGCCTGCGCGCAGGGCTCTGTCCGGCCAAACTGCCCGCCAGCTGTGCAACGAGCGCTGCAGGTACGTGAGAAGCGCTTTTTTAATGGTGCGCTGTCTTGGAAGGCCTCGCTGCGCAGTCCGCCACAAGATCGCGGTCGGCTCTCCCTAATTGGATTCCTTGATCATGCGCCCCGAGCTGGCTTGGATGGGGCGCGCATTGAGCGGATAGAGGCGGCTAAAGAGCGCCATCTGGGCCGCTGACGCCTGAATCGGATCCTTCATCACCATCCACAGCACGCCCTCGTTGCATGGCGGTATGGTCATCGATCCGATGTAAGTGAAGTAGTCTAGCCGTGGCGGCAACAAGTCGGCGACATCGATCACAATGGCCGGCGTGGCGGCCTCGTTTTTTTCCAGCGGCAAATTGTTCCATATGGTCTGGATGGTGCCTTGCGCCTTACCGCGTTCAAGCATTACGGCGATTACGGCCAGCTTGCCTTCGACGTCCTTGTGCACCAGGTGCACCACCATGTCGAAACCCTTGCCGTTGATACGTTCTTCAGATGGCCGATGAAAGTGGAACTGCTGCAGCTCATACATGCGATTTTGGATCGTGATGAAATTGCCGGGACTAACGTTGACCTGAACCGTGTGGCCATTGTCGATCACGCTAAACGATGAAGGATGATAATCGAATGCGATCGGTTCCAGGTCGACCTTGATGCCGTCGCGGATGTCGATCGGTGACTGGCGCGCGCCGCTGCCACATTTGGCCCAGTCGGCATTGATCTTGCCCCAATTGGATGGGCCGGACTCGCCCTCGTACGACCAGTGGCTGCCATGCAGCAGAGGGGGCACTAGGGACACCAAGGGGAGCGCGCTCTTTTGGGCCGCGACCTTCTTTTTGGCCCTAACTGCGTTGGCCGCGCGGGCGACCTGATTGGCGCGCATGACGACCAGGCGCGCAGCGATTTTGGCCGACAGGTCAACTTCGGCCTGATCTTCGCGGGCGCGCGCCGCTGCCGCGAGCGACGCGGCGGGCAAGCCGAGTTTTGGCTTGATGGATGCGGGCGGCGCCTTGCCCAGATCGGCCTTGGGCGATTCGGCGCGGCCAACGGGCGTCAGATCGTTCGCGTTTGCCGCGGTCATGATGAAGCTACAAGCCAACAGAGCGATCAAGTTTCGCATTGGGTTCCAGAAATAGAAAATTACACACTGGTATACGGCCACCTTGCGGCAAAACTTTAACGCCAAAGTTGAACGCCGAGTCCGCGTATTCCCTCGCATCCCCTTTCCGGTGCTGCCCCCGTGGCGCTGCAACTCCGACCGGCCCAAGAGCGGACGGTCGGTTCCTTTGCGGCGGCCCATGCCAGTTCTTCGGTTCCCTCGGGCATTTGGGCGCGTACCGCCTGTGGCGTCGGCAGCACCGACGCTGCCGACCAAAACCGCCCGCGGCCGGGGCTTGCTGGAGGCAATGTGCGGCACGCAACGCGTGGTACGCCGGGCTCTTGGAACTTGTCAATTGGCGTGGCATGGCCGGACGGCTGTCGATTAGCAGGCGCGATCCGGTTCGCGGCTTGGCATGGCGCCATCCGCGTCAATTTAAACCTGCAACAGGCAATGGGTCGCTGCAGACTCGCGCCGTGCCTGCAGCGACCAGAAGTGCTTGGGTGAACCTTGATGCGCGCCGGGAATGGGGGGCGGCGAGAACCAAAACGGCTGGCGCGACAAACGCGCCAAATAAAGCTCGTTGAGCGGCGCCAGCTCCCGGCGCAGCCACGTGTTTCTAGGACTTTTTAGCGGCCCAGCAGTTTCCTGGAAATTTTCCACAGGCCATGCAGGGTGATCGGTACCACGGCCGCGCCCACGCCCACCAGCACGATCGCGGTCAAATGGTCGCGCACCAATGGAATATTGCCAAAGAAATAACCTGTCGTGACCAGGGCAATCACCCACAACGTGGCGCCGATGATGTTGTATATTTGAAAGAGGGTGTGCGTCATGTCGGAAACGCCAGCCACCAAGGGCGCGAAAGTGCGCACCACGGGCACGAAGCGGGCCAAAATGATAGTCTTTCCGCCATGTTTTTCAAAGAACTCATGCGTGCGCTTTAACGCGTCCTTGTTGATCCATTTGTAGTCATGCGTAAAGACCTTATGCCCGATCGCTTCCCCGATCCGATAATTGAGCGTATTGCCCGTGACGGCGGCGACAATTAGCAGACAAATCAAAAATGCGAAATTCATTTGTCCGGTCGCGCAGAAAGCGCCCGCGATGAATAACAGCGTGTCGCCCGGGAAGAAAAACAAAACGACCAGCCCGGTTTCGAAAAATATGATCGCGAACAGCACAGCGTAGACCAGCGTGCCATAGTGAGCGATGAGTGTGCCGAGACTCTTATCGACATGAACGATCATGTCGATGAGTTGAATCAAATCCATAAATTATCCCTAGAGGTTGCGCCGGAATCATACACCACGCGCCGCCGAGCACGCCGAGAATATGGATCGAGAAGTCACTGGCGCATGAAGTGCGCCTGGGATGACGGGCCGCGGCCCGATCTGCGCGTCACTTTCGGAGGCGAAATGGGCGGGTGCAGTCCTGCTAGAGCATGGTGGCAACGTTGGCCTGGGCCGCACCGGCCCTTGCCAGCCGCGTCCCATGAAACGAAATTTTTTTATTTCTATGGCGGCGCCTGGCGCCGATGGTGCAAGGCAAGGGCCGCCACGTTGAATCCGCCACCGGCACCTGTTCGTCTTGACTCCATGGCATCTGTCACCGCACCGGCCAAGCGGCCATCCATTTTTTGGCCGCGAACGCAGACGGCAAGACGTTATAATCGACACATGAACACCGCCATCCTGCCCCAGCGCCCGATTCAAGGGCTGCCCGATCAACTCATTTCACAAATTGCCGCGGGCGAGGTGGTGGAACGTCCGTCGGCGGTGGTGAAGGAGCTGCTGGAAAACGCCCTCGACTCAGGGGCGAGCCAGATCACCGTCCGCCTTGAGGAGGGCGGTGTAAAGCGGATCGCCATCACCGATAACGGGCGCGGCATCGCGCCGGAGCAACTGGCGCTGGCGCTGGCGCGCCATGCGACGTCGAAAATCTCGTCCTTAAGTGACTTGGAAAACGTGAGCACGCTGGGCTTTCGTGGCGAGGCGCTGGCCTCGATCGCCGCGGTCGCGGGCGTCACCTTGACTTCGCGCACGGCCGACGCGGCCCACGCCTGGGAAATCGTCGGCTCGCATAACGGCAGCGTCGCGCCCTCCTCCGGCGCGCCCGGAACCACGGTCGAGGTGCAGGATCTGTATTTCAATACCCCGGCGCGGCGCAAGTTCCTAAAGTCCGAGCAAACCGAGTTTGCCCACTGCGCCGAAGTGGTGCGCCGCATCGCGCTGGCACGGCCGGATGTGTCTTTTTCACTCACACACAACGGGCGCGTCATCGACCAGTGGAACATATGCGAGATGGCCAAGCGCAGCGCGCACATTTTGGGCGACGGCTTCGCGGAAGCGCGCCTGGCACTCGACGAATGCGCCGGGCCCTTGCGCCTGCACGGCTTCGCCGGCTTGCCGACCGCCTCCAAGGCGCGCGCGGACGGCCAGTTCTTTTATGTCAACGGGCGCTTCGTGCGCGACAAGTTACTGGTGCACGCCGTGCGGGCGGCCTACCAGGACGTGCTGCACGGCGACCGCTTTCCATCGTACGTACTGGCGCTAGAGCTTGATCCGGCGCTGGTGGACGTCAATGTGCACCCGTCGAAAATCGAAGTGCGCTTCCGCGATAGCCGGGCCGTGCACCAATTTGTGTTCCACGCGGTGCAGCGCGCGCTGGCCCAGACCTCGGCCACATCATTTGGCAACGCGCCAGCGCCGCAATTAGCGGCCGACGGCGGACTTGGCGGCGCCGCAAGCCGGGGCGCCATGCGCGTTCCTGAGCCAGCGCAATCGACCTTCGACGCCCCGTTTTCGCCGAATTTTCAACGTGTGCCAGCGGCCTCGTACAACGAGTTCAACAGCGAGGTGCCCCAGCGCAGCGCCGACTATGGGGTTGCATCCGGCAGCGCTGCGGCCGTTGCTCAAACCTTCTATATGGCCTCGGCGAGCACCTTAGCGCAGGAAGAATTTCCGCTCGGCTTCGCTCTCGGGCAACTGCATGGCGTCTATGTGCTGGCGCAAAATTCAAAAGGACTGGTGCTCGTCGATATGCACGCCGCGCATGAACGAATTTTGTACGAGCAGCTAAAAACCGCACTCGAGGCCCAAGTTGCGGGCCAGGAAATGCAGGTGCAGACGCTGCTTATCCCGATCACCTTTTACGCCGACAGCGTCGAGGTGAGCACGGCAACCGAAAATCAAGCAAGCTTAAAGGCACTGGGATTTGACATCGCCTCGCTCTCGCCCACCACGCTGGCGGTACGCTCGGTGCCGACCCTTTTGAAAAATGCCGACGCCCAGACGCTGGCGCGCGACGTCTTGCGTGACTTGCGCGACTATGGCGGCTCGCGCGTGTTGATCGAGCGCCGCAATGAGTTGCTAGGCACCCTCGCCTGCCATACGGCAGTGCGCGCCAACCGCATCTTGTCAACGCCTGAAATGAACGCCTTGCTGCGCCAGATGGAGGGCACCGAACGCGCCGATCAGTGCAACCACGGCCGCCCAACCTGGGTCCAGGTCGAGATCGGGGCACTCGACAAGCTCTTCCTGCGCGGCCAATGAAGGGCGGCCCGGGATGAAGAACCATAAGCTGCCGCTGGCCGTTGCCATCATGGGTCCTACCGCGTCCGGCAAGACGGCCGCGGCACTGGCCATCGGGCAACTGGTACCGTCCGAAATCATCTCGGTCGATTCCGCTCTGGTGTACCGCACCATGGACATCGGCACCGCCAAGCCCACGGCGTCCGAGCGCGCCAGCGTGCCGCATCACTTGATCGACATTATTGACCCGACCGACTCGTATTCGGTGGCCCAGTTCCGCGCCCATACACTGCGTCTGGTAGGCGAGATAGCCAGCCGCGGCAAGTTGCCCCTCCTAGTCGGAGGCACCATGCTCTACTTCAAGGGATTAAGCGACGGCCTCGATGACTTGCCAGGCGCCAATCCCACCATCCGAGCCGAACTGGAAGCGGAGGCCGCGCGTCTGGGCTGGCCGGCCATGCACGCGCGCCTGCAGGCACTCGATGCCGTCACGGCTGCGCGCCTCGCGCCCAATGATGCACAGCGCATTCAGCGTGCGCTAGAAGTGATCGCCATCAGCGGCAAGCCGATGTCGGCCTTGCTCGCCATGCGCGCAAAGACCGTATTGCCTTTTGAGCTGCGCTCGTTTGCGCTGGAGCCGTCCGACCGCGCCATCTTACATGCGCGCATCGCGACACGATGCGATGCCATGCTGAAAGGCGGCGACAACGGCGGCCTAATTGCCGAGGTTAAGGCGCTCCGCGCGCGCGGGGATCTGCATCCTGGCCTGCCCTCGATGCGCTGCGTCGGTTACCGCCAAGCGTGGGAATATCTCGATGGCGGCATCGACCAGGCCGCCTTGCGCGAAACCTGCATCATCGCCACGCGTCAGCTGGCCAAACGCCAGCTGACCTGGCTGCGTTCGATGCCAGAACGGATCGTCATTGACTGCTTGGCAAGGGCGCCGGCGGCGCTCATACTGCGCCACCTGAAGTCACCGGCGAAACAAGGACTCGTTGGGGCTGGACTAGCCGCTGTGGACTAAAGTCCGGGGCGCGCGGCGGCGGGCCGCAGGCGGGTGCCCGCATGATCTCGGGCGTCAGGTCCGATTCGACGCAGCCAAAAGGTGATCGACTCGAAGTGGGAGGGGGCGCTGCACTTGGCACGGACGAATCAGTGGAACCGTGCAAACAACGGCCCCGTTTCCGTTAACAAAGCGCTGCAGCAACGCCCGTCTGGCGCCAAGCGACTTCAGGCGAGCATGGCGTCCAGACCGTCGGCAAGCTCGGCGAGTGGCGGCATGACGGGACCCGCGCGGCCATGAGTTTGCTCAACCAGGGCCGGCACCCATGTCGGCGCGACGCCCAGCAACTTGCCGACCTGGGCAGGATAGCTAGCTACCACTTGTTCGTCGCTCATCGCCAAAATCTCGGTGCGCGCGCGCCATGCGCCCAAATGTGCCCATGCGGCGGGCGCGCAGAATGTTGGCGCCGACAAAGGCTGCGGTATGTCCCGCAGCGCCCCAATCAGGGCTTGCGGAAAATTCCAGATTGTCGCCAGTTCGGCCGAGACATCGCCGTAATGGAAACCCAGCGCCTCCTTTTCCAAGGCGGCACGCCCGGCATCGAGCACATTCATTTGCCTATCTAGGTCAATCATTGCCTCTGGCATCCCGCCATGCATTTGCAATTGGCCGATGCCATGCATCAGGCCCAGCGTAAAAACCATATCTGCATTGACGCCTGCCGTACCGGCAAGCCAACGCGAAGCACAGGCGGTATACAGGTTGTAGAGCCAAAATTGGTTTAGATTCATGCCCGGTGTATTGCGAAACGCGGCCACCATTCCGTTGCCGATGACCAAGTTGCGCACCATCACAAAACCGAGCATGCGCAGGGCATCATCGACCGTACCGATGGTTCGCGACACATGAAAATAGGCGGAATTTGCCAGCCTCAGCAACTTGGCGCTTAAGACGGGATCCGTGGCCAATTGGCGCGCGATTTCGTCCAAGGACACATCGACAGAGCTAAAGCTTTTGATCAACTGCTGCGTTACCTTGGGAATGGTGGGCAGCTTGTTGGGTTGATCGAGCAGACTCTTGAGTTCCATGTTAATTCCCTTTTTGTCCGTACACTCGGCTTTTCATGACGGCAATTCACTTCTTGAAATTGACATTGCATTAATGACAAACTTTCTGCCTCCAGTGCATTCTGCCGCCGTCTCTTTACAGTGCCATCTGGCACTGATTAGTGATATGGTGCATCTTTAGGGAGCGAAATCATGGTAGCACGTAGCCAACCGAGTCTCAAAGGGGAACCAAGGTCAATCGGGTCGTCCACGTCCGCCAGCGATTACTTTGAAGATGCCAGACAGCGCACTTTTTTATTCTGGGAAACACTGCTCGATCGCGGTAACAATGACATCGCGCATCTCGACCAGGGCACGCCGCCGCTGCTGAAATTCGAACATGAGCCGGTGCTCGATGGCCGCGCTCTGCCCAGCCCGTGCAACTACGCGTTGCTGCGCTTACTTCCGCCCGAGAGCATGCCGGTCAATTTGCAGGCGCGTCCAGTGGTTGTGGTTGACCCTCGTGCCGGGCACGGACCAGGCATCGGCGGCTTCAAGATTGACTCTGAGGCGGGCATGGCGATGCGTGCGGGCCACCCGGTTTACTTTGTCACGTTCCGCCCGGAACCCGAAGAACAGCAAACTTTGTTTACGGTGATGCAGGCCGAAGCCCGCTTTATCGAAGAAGTCATCGCACGTCACCCCCAAAGCGCGGCCAAGCCGGTCGTCATCGGCAATTGCCAGGCCGGCTGGGCCATGATGGCACTTAACGCCCTGCGCCCCGAGCTGTTTGGCCCCCTGATGATCATGGGCGCACCCATGTCGTACTGGGCGGGTAGCTCCACGCTCAATCCGATGCGCTACGCCGGCGCCGCGCTTGGCGGATCCTGGCTCGCTTCATTGAGCGGTGACATGGGAGCTGACCGCTTTGATGGCGTGCAACTTGTCGACAACTTTGAGAAGTTAAATCCGGCCAACACTTGGTGGAATAAATATTACAAGCTATGGTCGGCAGTGGACACCGAGGCCGAGCGCTTTCTGGAGTTCGAGCGCTGGTGGGGCGGTTATTTCCGCATGACGGGCAGCGAAATCGAATCCATTGTCGAAAACCTGTTTGTCGGCAATCGCCTGGCGCGGGGCGCAATGATGGCCGGCGAAGAAGCCATCGACCTGCGCAAGATCACCGCGCCCATCGTTGTTTTTGCCTCTTGGGGCGACAACATCACGCCGCCGCCGCAGGCGCTCAACTGGATCATCGACACCTGGGGCGATGAACGCGCGATCGCCGCCGCGGGGCGCACCATCATTTACGTGTTACATGACAGCGTCGGGCATTTGGGCATTTTTGTCGGCGCCGGTATTGCGCGCAAAGAACATGACCAGCTGGTCACCTCGCTCGACGTGATCGAGAGCCTGCCGCCCGGCCTTTATGAAATGAAACTGAAGGCCAAGGCCGGCATGGCAGAGCAGCGCTGGGATCAATTGGAGCCAGGCGAGTACACGGTGCATTACGAGTACCGCACCATGGACGATATCCGTGCCCTCAACCCAGAAGGGCGCGCAGAGGAAGCGATGTTTTCCACTATCAGCAAGGTCTCTGAGCTAAACGCAGCGCTCTACAAGACTTGGTTGCGTCCATGGGTGAAGTTGCTCGCCAACCGCACGCTGGCAGATGCCATGGGCAAGCTTAACCCGATGCGGATGCAGCGCCAACTGTTATCCGATCATTTCCCGCTGGCCGGCTTCATCCGCGAACAGGCCAGCCTGGCCCGCGCCAACCGCGTCCACATCGCGCCGGATCACCCGCTACGGCAACTTGAACAACAAGTTTCCGCACAGATCAACGACAGCCTCAACCAGTTTCGCGACCGGCGCGACGCCAAGACCGTGGCCACGACGCGGCAAATGTTCGGCCCGCAGGGGCTGGGCGCCTGGTTCAAACCAGACCAAGCGGACGCCGATATTGCCTATGCACGGGCGCAGCGCGAGCTTGCAAGCTTTCGCACGTCCGCCCTGGAGCACATTGCCGATGGCGGCTTTGCCGAGGCAGTCTGCCGCATCGTCCTCGCCGGCATGGTCTCAATTGGTGCGTTTGAGCGGCGCAGCCTTCGCCTCGCGCGCCTCTTGGCGCAAATGCCCGGCGGTACGTTCAATCGTGTCACAGCGCAAAGCGACTGGGTGCGACTGCTCAAAGAGCAGGCACGCGTTACCGCCGTGGCACCGGTGGAAGCGCTTAACGCCCTAGAGCAACTGCTGCCTGACACCGCCAGCCGCGAACGCGCACTCGCCGTGTCGGCCGCCGTTATGATGATTGAACCCACATTGGCTAATCCCCGCTCGGAAATTATCGAGTTTCTAATCAACGCTCTGGGTGTTGATCCGCAAAGTGTCATTTCTCTGGCACGCGAACTGACCGGAGCGATTGAGGCTCCGTCGATTTCTGTGCCAACGCCCAAGCCTGAGCCCGCCAAACGCAAGGCCCGCGCCGCACGTGCAGCATGACGAAGGCATCGTGACGGGCTGCACCGTGCTGGCGAGCGAAGAATTAAAGACGGAAAACATGAGCCGTTCGGCCAAGGGCACGCAGGGCAAGCCCGGCAGAATGGTTAGGCAAATGCTCTCGGCTTGGCATGGCGCCTCGTCATCGCGTTTGCGTTCAAGGTAGGCAGCCACGAGAAAATCGCGTAGTCGGTTGTCTGGCCGCTCAGGAAATGCCTTCATGCCCCGTTCCGCCCAATCCAGGGCCTTGTCCGGTTGCCCGGCTTTGGTCCAGATGTTGGCAATATCGTGAAAGGGCGAAGATAGGTCCATCGCCTTGATCGCGACCAGTTCGTCGGCGTCACCGCTCGCCTCAGCTAGTCGCTCCATGATGCGCGTGATTGATTTCCTGCAGGCATCGTAGTCGGCTTTGGCATCACGCGGCTTGACCTTGCTCCACTCCCCCTGAGCTAGTTCTCGATACCGACTTAGCCCGCCGTTGCCGAGGGCATCGCGATAGGTGATGACATCGAAGCTGCACACGCCGAATGGCAGCGACGCTTCTAGGAGTCTGTCGGAGTCAG
>PKWL01000138.1 GCA_003133225.1 Janthinobacterium sp. | reverse complement strand
TGACTCCGACAGACTCCTAGTGTGGCGAGGTTGCGTGCAGTTACCACCACCTTGTATCCGCGCCGAAGCAACAGGCGGGCCAGTTCACGCCCGAAACCAGTCGAGCAACCTGTGATAAGCCAGACCGTCTTATTGGAAACCATGTGCAATTCCTATTTAGACAAGGAGCCACCATAGTAGCGTACCTGAGCACCACGGTTGTCCAAGATTTTGTAAAAAGCATCTGTTTACACGACTCGAATGGGCGTTCAAATGCACTCCATTGCATCGTTCGTAAGACGAATGCGTTGAAACGCGTCCACTTTCTGCGCGCCGTCCGGCATGACTAAATGAGGCCGATATTCTTTGGCACATGGGCACGCACGCGTTCCCGCTCCCGTATCTGCCTGGGCCTTGCCGGTGCGGGGCCCCCAACTGCATAGCCAGGGCTGCCGGAAATAAACGACATTGATGCCGCCCAGCCGGCCGCTGGCCGCTTGCCGCCTCTTCGCTGTACGTTCGCCCCGCTCATCGCTCTTTCCTTGCTTTCTATCAAGCATTTCTGTGTAATTGTCTGTAAGCGCGCTAGCGCGCGATGCTGCGCCGCAGTATAGTCATTACGTCTCCTCCAATCTCGCAAGAATTGGATTTAGCCCGCGGTGCTTGTTAACAGCACGCGGGTTTTTTTTGGGCGTTTGCGCGCGCAACGACACCGGGATCATGGGCCAACGGGCGCCAAAAAAACATTGGCCGGTTTCTATCCCAGCATGGCGTCGAGCGCGCCGTTGATGGCCGCGCCGCCCATGATGAGCCAGACGAACAGCAGCGTTGCCAGGAGCATCGGTTTTAGTCCAGCGCGCCGCAGCGACGAGATTTGGGTGGTCAGGCCGAGCGAGGCCATCGCCGTCGCCAGCAACAGCGTGTCGAGCTCGATTGCATCGGCGACCATCCCAGGTGGAAAAATAGCGAACGAATTGAGCCCGACCACGCCGATGAAGGCAAATGCAAACCACGGCATCGCCTGCTGCGGCGTCAACCCCGGTGTCGCGCCAGTGGCGTCCGGCCGCCGCAGGTAGGCCGAGAGCAGGACGAGGAAAGGCGCCAGCATCATCACCCGCACCATCTTGGCAATCACCGCGGCATTGGCCGCATTTTCGTTAATCGACCTTGCTGCCGCCACCACTTGCGCCACTTCATGGATCGTCGAGCCAATATAAATGCCGAAATGCGTCGGCGACGTTGCCAGCATGTGCCAGCGCAGGCTCAAACCGTAGAGCAACGGGTACAAGAAGGTGGCGACCGTGCCAAAGATGACAACGGTCGACAGCGCGACCGTGAGCTGCTCGGTCTTGGCACGCACGACTGGTTGGGCGGCCATCACGGCCGCCGCGCCACAAATGGCGCTGCCGACGCCGATCAATATGGCCATGTCGCGGTCGAGTTTGAAAAGCCGGGTGCCCAGCACTACGGCAAGACCAAAAGTCGAGGTCAATACCAGTGCGTCGATGGCGACGCCGGCCATGCCGACTTGGCCGATATCCTGGAAAGTGAGGCGCACGCCATACAAAATGACGCCAAGGCGCAACACAGTGTGTTTGGAGAAGATCGCGCCGGCACCGAAAAATGGCGCCAAGCGGGCAAATACCGTATTGCCCAGTACCATGCCGAGCGCGATCGCCACCGTCAGTGCACTCATGCCGTGGGCTTGCGGCCACGGCAGCTTGCCCAGCGCAATGGCGCTCAACGCGAGCGCAACGCTGAGCGCCAAGCCAGGTAGCAGGCGCAGGCGCGCCCCATGAGTGGCTAAGCGCTCACCAGCGGCGGGGAGGGCGAAGATGGTGAAGTCGAGCTTGCTCATGTGTCGCCTGGCGTGAGGGAAAGATCCCAATCAGTCTTAGTATAGAGGGCGGCTATAAATCCATAAAACGAATTAAATAGCTATAATCAACACAAAATAGAGGTTAAGTAAATGGCCTTTGCGTTGTCATCGATCCGATGCTTCGTCGGCTTTGTCAATTGCGCGAGCGGCGCGCTGGCTGCAAAATTTAGTCGACAGTGACGTCGGGTGGGCGTTGTTTGCCAACGGCGTTGTCCTGGCTCGATTTTAAGCGCACAACACGGCATGGTATTTTGCACATGATCCTCGCCAGCCGGGCCGATGTCGCCTTCGCCTAATCGGCGGCGCAGGCTTGAGCGACGGGCTTTGCCACCCATCCGCGCCCATGCTGGACCTGGGGCGCCCGCTGCCCGCGTCAGTTTGGCGGCCCAAAAACACGAGAGACTGTTGTTGCAACTGTTGCGCGCCGTGCTATGTTTATGTTAATTGAAGTGCGTTAGGAGACCGGCCATGGATAAATTGCTCGAACGCCTGTTAGGCGAGCTAGAGGAGTATGGGGTCGCGAACGACAAGTCGATTGCCGATCGGGCGCATCGCATGTTAAATATCACGCGCGATACCGGAGAGTTCCTAGCTGTGCTGGTGCGCGCAACAGGGGCACGAAGCATCCTCGAAATCGGCACCTCAAACGGCTATTCCACATTGTGGCTGGCGCACGCGGCGCGCGCCGTCGGCGGCACAGTGACAACCGTTGAGCTATCCAATTTCAAAGTTGAATTGGCGGCAAAAAACTTCGCGCTCTCAGGATTGGCGCCGTGGATCGTTCTGCTGCAAGACGATGCGGCTCAGGTGCTGTCGCGTCAGCATGAGGCGGCTTTTGACATGATCTTCCTTGACTCCGAGCGTGCGCAGTATGGTCGCTGGTGGCCTGACGTCAAGCGAGTACTGCGGCCAGGAGGCCTGCTAATCGTCGATAACGCCACATCCCATCCTGAGCAAATGGCGCCCTTTGTCGCCATGGTCAAAGACGATGCTAAGTTCGCAACTTGTCTGGTTCCGCTTGGAAACGGTGAATTCCTCGCTACGCGCATTCGCTAGCTGTCCATGGGTTCATGGCTTGCTGCAGCGTGCACGGTCAGGCAATGACGCAAGCATGAATCGTTCAGTTTGCCGTTTGCCGCTTCCCGCGCCCTCTCACGAGAGTGTCGAAATTCTCGCATAGCACGGCAACGAGGTCATCCTCTGATTGGTCGTGAGCTCGTTTGAGAAGGCCGCCATCCTGAGAAAAATCAAAACTTGGCGGTGTATTGGGCCGAAGATGGGGGTGTTGATGGTGCTGCGAGCGAGCATCGGGTAAAGGCGCAGTGCGTCCGGTGGCAGCAGCCCAGGCAAGCGGCTTGTGTTTAAAAAAAGCAGGGATACGATCGTGCCAATCAAAAATGCTCTCGCCAGCGTCGCCGTCAGCAACTTGACGTCATCCGTTCCATGGTACGAAAGGTTGTTGGGCCGAGCGGCAGACGCCATGCCCGTGCCTGAAGTGGCCGAGTGGAAATTCGAACGGGGCGGGTGGTTACAGGTCTATCAAAGCAAAGGGCGCGCAGGCTCGAGTTCAGTGACTCTCGCCGTAAGCAATCTGGCCGAACAAATCGCGGAACTTGACAAGCTCGGCATCGATCCCGGGCCACAGATGAACAGCGCGAAGGTAAAGGTCGTGATGATCAAAGACCCGGACGGCAACAGCATTGCATTTTCCGAAGCCATGGATCCGGGTACGGCTCAGTAAGGTGAGGCGAGCGGCGCAAGCCGGTTTTCTTTTTTTTGCTCCGTTTTCTGCAAGGAAAACCGTTAGGCAAATCGTTCCAAAAAATTACCCCATGTTCGTGGTTTGATGAACAAGCTGAAATGGCTGTTGCGTTTTATGCCTCAGTGTTCAAGGATTCAAAAATCCTGCACATTTTCCGCTTGAGTGCCGTACCGTCATGTTCAATCATCCGCGGCGTGCACTTGCCCGGTAAATTTATTCGCAAAGGAGCGCGCATGACGCAACCGTTTACGAAGTGGAAGGTGCTGCCGCACGGCAAACTGTCGGCGATCGCCGACAATATCTTGACGGTGACGGGTGAAATCCCCATGCCTCTTATGGACCTGCCGCGGCGCATGAGCGTGGTGCGCCTAAACGATGGGCGCCTGGTGGTTTTTAGCGCGATTGCGCTCGCCGAAGATGAGATGGCCGTCCTCGAAGCCTTCGGCAGCCCGGCATTCTTGATCGTGCCAAACGACAAACATCGGCTCGACGCGAAGATCTGGAAAGAACGCTACCCTTTGCTGCAGGTCGTCGCCCCCCACGGCGCTCGAGCGAAGGTCGAAGAGACGGTGCATGTCGATACGGTGGCGCCTCGCTTTGACGATCCGGACTTGCAATTTATGGCCGTTCCTGGAACGCGCGGGCACGAGGCCGCGCTCGTCGTTCGCACGCGCGGTGACACCACGCTCATACTCAATGACTTGGTCGGCAACATCCGAGGCGAATCAGGCTTTGGCGGTTGGTTGCTGCGTTTGGCAGGTTTCGCCGGTGGCGACGCGCAAATTCCCAAAGTGGTGAAGCTGATGCTCATAGACGATACGAGCGCCTTACGGGCCCAGTTGCTGCAATGGGCCGCGATCGAGTCGCTCAAGCGCATCCTCGTCTCGCACGGTTCGCCCATCGAGGACAACCCGCGCCAGACCTTGCGCGACCTGGCCAGCAAGCTGGCGTAGGGCGCGCATCAACTACCAGGAATGGCCATGTCCAAACTGCGCTTCAAAATCTCCATGTCACTCGACGGCTTTGTTGCAGGCCCCAGCCAGAGTGTTGAGGCCCCCCTTGGAATCGGCGGCGAACGCCTTCACGAGTGGGCTTTCCAGCTCGCGCGGTTTCGTGCGCTGCTTGGCTTGGAAGGCGGCGAGGTCAACGCCAGCACTGCCATCGTCGAGGAATCGCTGGCTAACATCGGCGCCACGGTGATGGGACGTAACATGTTTGGCGGGCACCCTGGTCCTTGGAACGCCAAGAATCCATGGAACGGTTGGTGGGGAGGCAATCCACCCTTCCATCACCCCGTATTCGTGCTCACGCACTACGCCCGTGAACCGCTTGAACTAAAAGGCGGGACGACTTTCAACTTCGTCACCAAGGGAATCGAGGCGGCGCTGGAACAGGCCCGGCAAGGGGCCGCCGGAGCGGATGTCTCGCTCGCGGGCGGCGCCAACGCCGCCCGCCAGTATCTCGCAGCCGGGCTCGTGGAGGAAATGGAAATCAATCTGGTGCCGACCCTCCTGGGCAGCGGTGAGCGTTTGTTCGATGGTGTGGGTAACCAGTTGCACGGCCTTGAACTCGTGCGGACGGTTGCCGCGCCAAAGGTGATCCACCTGAAGTTTGCCAAGCGCTAACGGGCGTTGTTGGAGCGACCCGTTGGCGCTATGGGCAATCTCAGCTAGTTGAAAACTCCATGGGAGGAAGGTATGAAAAATTTCCTAGCGATGTACATCGGTTCCGCATCAGCCCTTAACCATTGGAAGACGATGGATGAAGGACGGCGTAGCCAGCAGGAAAAGGCGGGCAAGGAGGCATGGGGGAAATGGATGGCCACCAACGAGAAGTCGATCATTGACCGTGGATCGCCTCTTGGCAAAACCAAGCGCATCTCTGCCCAGGGCATTTCAGACACCAAAAATGAGCTCGTGGCGTATGCGATCGTCCAAGCCGAATCACATGAAGCTGCTGCCAAATTATTTGAAAATCACCCGCATTTCTTGATATTTCCCGGTGATTCGGTCGAGCTCATGGAATGTCTGCCCATGCCGCAGATGTAAGGCGCCGTAGTCGAAATGACGGTAGCGGGCACTCTTAAGCTGCCGCCTGCGGCTCGGGCTTGGGCGACAGCAGAGCATGCTCCGCGCTATGGTCGCGTCAACTGGAGAGTCCCTAAACTAGGGCGCTCCCCATTGCCAAGCGGCGCACGCGGCGGCAGGTCTTAAAACTCTTCCCAATCATCGGACTTCATTGCCGCTAGCTTGGCAATTTTTTTGGCTGGCTCGGGGCGACGTACGGGCGCTTTAGGGCTGGGCGGAGCTGTTTTGCGCGTCGTGATATTTGCGTAGGCGGCAGCAGTGGCTGCCGCGACATGCATTTCATCTAGCTTGAAGACACTGACTACTTGCTGCAAGCTTCCGGCCTGATCTTGCAGCGATTCGGCCGCCGCCGCCGCTTCTTCCACCAGCGCCGCATTTTGTTGGGTGACTTCATCCATCTGGCTGATCGCTTGATTGATCTGCTCGATGCCAGAGGTTTGTTCCAAGCTGGCGGCCGTGATTTCCCCCATGATGTCGGTCACGTGGCGGATGCTATCGACGATATCATTCATGGTTGCGCCGGCCTGATCGACCAGTTTGGTGCCGATATCAACCTTTTCCACGGAATCGCCAATCAAGGTCTTGATCTCCTTGGCGGCGCCCGCTGAGCGCTGCGCCAGGCTGCGCACCTCTGCGGCCACCACGGCGAAGCCGCGCCCCTGTTCGCCGGCACGGGCCGCTTCCACCGCTGCGTTTAACGCCAGAATATTGGTCTGGAACGCGATGCCATCGATCACGCCGATGATGTCTACGATTTTTTTGGACGAAGCGTTGATCGCACTCATGGTATCGACCACTTGCGAAAACATGGAGCCGCCTTTGACTGCCACTTCGGACGCCGACACGGCAAGGGCATTCGCCTGGCGCGCGTTGTCGGCGTTCTGTTTGACGGTACTGGTTAATTCTTCCATCGACGACGCAGTCTCTTCTAGCGCGCTCGCTTGCTCCTCCGTACGCGAGGACAGGTCTTGATTTCCGCTGGCAATTTGTCCGGACGCTGTCGCCACCATTTCGGTGCCGGTGCGAACTTCACTGACAATATTGGCCAACTTGTCGCGCATGGCTTTCATCCCCGCCAGCAAGCTCGTCTCATCGTTGGGCTTGGTAAGAATTGCAACGGTCAGGTCACCGGCCGCGATTCTCGCGGCAATGCTGGTCGCGTAATTTGGCTCGCCGCCAATTTGCTTGAGCAAGCGCCGAACAATGAGGCCAATCACAAAGAACAAGATAATTTGCAGGGCTCCCTGGCCTATCCACAGCCAGCCGTTCATTCTTTTGATGGTGGCCAAATCGTCATTGATGTCGATGGTGATGCTGGCCACGCCGAGGACCGAGTCCTCATCCACACCGTGGCATTTAAGGCAGTTGGTGCCGCGAAAGTTTTTCTTGGCGATGAAAGGCAATACCGCTCTGAGCGAGGACTCCCCTTCGCTGGTGATCTTGAACTGTGTCTTGCCGCTGGCTAGGACGCCGCGGTCCATATCGTCGACGGACTTTTCCTGGGGTAGGCCAGCACCAAACTCGTCGACCACGCCCTTGCCGCGCACCACCCGTAATTCCTTGATCTTCTCGGAAGTCCCCATTTTCTGGATGAAAAGCGCGCGGCTCACGGCATCGTCAATGACATCTTGGTCGCCCGCCTTGGTCACCATCAAAGTGTTCAAGCCATTGATCGTGCCGTCCGCCACCGCGTTCGCCCGTTCTTTGGCGGCGCTCATGACTTCGTGTTCAAACTGGATCGAAAGCCATTGCTGGGCGGCGAGGAGAATGACGATCAAGAATCCCTGAATAAGAATTTGCAACTTACGCTGCAGTCCAATCCCGTGCCACCAATTCGAAAGGAAACCCATTATCTAATTCTCCAGTGGTACTACGACAAAGACGATTTAATCTGCACGGATGGTGCAAAATTTCACGAGCCAAGATTCTGATGCTGTACAGGTAGCGGAAGTCGAAGGCACAAGACGAACTCGCGCGCATGGGGTGACCGCTGGCATTATGGAGTATTTACGGTGGCGCTTGGTCAATTTGACGTCACGGCCGATGCAGTTCTTGGCGCAGGGCGCTTTTGGGTGCGCTGTCAGCCTAGTGATGGCGGCGACCGCAAAATGCCGTCTTGGCCGGCTGCCACTTGGCGAACGGCGCTTTGGCGAAGCAGACCGTGAAATTCCCGCGTCGCGGCAAATGGTGGGCGTCATGCGACTTTGTAATGAATTTTTTTGATGCTATGACGGCCGCTCTCGTGATGTTTGTAGGGCATCAGATTCTTTAACGTGAAATCGCGGTGGATGGTGGCCGATTGTACACTTTCTTGCAGGAAATTCGATTTATTCCGTAAATAAATTCATCGGAAAAACCGTCGGTGCCGAAAACTCCAGCGAAATCATGCAGTTTTGACGGATGGACACATGCGAATTGCCACTTGTCGGTTATACTTCCGGGCATGCCGTTTCTACCACATCCGACCAAACCTGTCTAATCAGCGCCAGCCTGCGCTTGGCACTGGAATCGCGCCTTTGAGTAATTCATGCTTGTTGCCGTGGAAGAGAATAAAAACATGCCCGTTGCCCATTTAGGTGTTAGCTCTGAAGAAAAACTTGGCGGCCCGGACGGGATCATGGAATTTCAGCGCCAAGAAACGCTGCTCAAGACGGGCGCTTTGCAAGACGCGATTTTCAATAGTGCCAACTTTTCCAGTATCGCCACGGACGCGCGCGGTGTCATTCAAATTTTCAATGTCGGCGCCGAACGCATGCTCGGCTATCCGGCATCGGAAGTGGTCAATCAGATCACGCCGGCCGATATCTCGGATCCGCAAGAATTGATCGCGCGCGCAAGCGCCTTGAGCTTGGAATTCGATACCCCGATCATGCCGGGCTTCGAGGCACTGGTGTTTAAGGCCTCGCGCGGCATCGAAGATCATTACGAGCTAAAT
This sequence comes from Janthinobacterium sp., assembly GCA_003133225.1. GTDB lineage: Bacteria > Pseudomonadota > Gammaproteobacteria > Burkholderiales > Burkholderiaceae_D > Janthinobacterium. Next base: position 43,618 of record PKWL01000138.1, on the reverse strand, counting down.
TATGTTCGCAAGGACGGCGCTCATTTTCCCGCCACCGTCTCCGTCACCGCGCTGCGCGATGCAAGCGAGAAAATCATCGGCTATTTGTTGATCGGAACCGATAATAGTGCACGCAAACTAGTCGAGGAGGCGAAGACGCTCCTCGATCAGCGCCTGCGCGACCAGCAATTTTATACGCGCTCCCTGATCGAATCGAATATCGATGCGCTCATGACGACCGATCCCCAGGGCATTATTTCAGACGTGAATCACCAAATGATTGCGCTGACGGGACGCACGCGTGATGAATTGATCGGCGCGCCTTGCAAGAATTTCTTTACTGACCCGCAGCGGGCCGACGCGGCCATCAAACGCGTCCTCGCCGAAAATACGATAAGTAACTATGAACTGACCGTGCGCGCCCAAGACGGCAAAGAGACGGTGGTGTCCTACAATGCAGCGACCTTTCACGACCGCGACCGCACGCTGCAAGGGGTCTTCGCCGCGGCGCGCGATGTGACCGAACGCAAGGCCGGTGAACAGAAAATCCAGCGCCAATCGCGACTCTATGCCGCCTTGAGCCAGTGTAACAAGGCCATCGTACACTGCGCTAGCGAAGAGGAATTGTTTCCCAAAGTTTGCCATGTTGCGGTGGAGTCCGGCTTCATCAAGATGGCATGGATCGGCCTAATTGACGGCGCGACCCTGATGGTACGCCCGGTCGCCAGCTTCGGCGAGGGTATCGAAGACTTGCAAGACATCGAAATCTCGGCCGACATGAATAGCTCGTTCGGGCGCGGCCCGACGGGTATGTCGATTTCCGAAAGCCAGCCGTATTGGTGCCAGGATTTCCTAAATGACCCGGCCACGGCGCCATGGCATGAACGCGCCGCACGCCACGGTTGGGCTGCGCTGGCCTCGCTGCCGCTTCGCAGAGGCGGCGTCGTGATTGGCTCGTTCGTCCTGTATTCTGGCGATGCCTATCCTTTCGATGAAGATGCCCGCCACCTGCTAGATGAAATGGCGGCGGATATTAGCTTTGCGCTCGATAACTTTGCCCGTGAAGCCCAACGCAAGCGGGCCGAGGATGGCATGCGCGCCGCCGAAGAGCAGTTTCGCGGTCTCGTTGAGCAATCGATCGCTGGTATCTACATTATCCAGGACGGAAAGTTTGTCTATATGAATGAGCGCAATGCCGAAATTGTCGGCCAGGGCTCTTCAGAGGAACTGATCGGCAGCGATTCCTTGCTGTGGATCGACGCGGCCGACCGCGCCATGGTAGGGGACAACATGCGGCGCCTGCTCGTTGGCGACGCCCAGAGCGTCGCGATGGAATTTCGCGTCCTGCGCCATGACGGGGTCGCGATCCAGGTCGGCGCGAACGCGGCGCGGGCCACGCACATGGGGCGGCCCGCGGTCATCGGCCTGTTGCAAGACATCTCTGAGAAAAAACGCGCCAAAGAGGAAATCTTGCGTTACGATGCGCAGCTCAAAACGGCGTTCATGAGCACCGTTGAAGTGGCAACCATCATTAGCGAGATGCGCGATCCGTATACGGCGGGCCACGAGCGGCGAGTGGCAGAGATTGCCGTTGCGATTGGCGCCGAACTGGGATTCGACGCGCATCGGCAGGAAGGATTGCAAGTTGCCGGCCATCTGCATGACATCGGCAAGATTACCATTCCATCGGAAATTCTCTCCAAGCCCGGCAAACTTAGCCCGATCGAGTATCAGTTGGTCCAGGGACATGTCCAGGCCAGCTTCGACGTGCTAAAGGGCGTGGAATTTCCTTGGCCCGTGGCGCAAATCGCATTGCAGCATCACGAACGCATGGATGGCAGCGGCTACCCCCAGGGTCTCAAGGGCGAGGCGATTTTGCTCGAAGCGCGCATCATGGCCGTGGCCGATGTGGTCGAAGCGATGTCGTCACACCGGCCTTATCGGCCCGGATTAGGTATTGAAAGCGCCTTAGCTGAAATCGAACGTGGGCGCGGCAGCGCCTACGACGTGGCGGTGGCAGATGCCTGCCTGCAGCTGTTTCGCGAGAAGCGCTACCAGTTGCCGGCATAAGGCGGCGTCCGCAGCAAAAATTGATCAGGAAAATTGCGCTTTTAAAGGATCCGCATCCTTCCGGCTCGGATGCGGTGCCGCCTAGCTTTGCGCCCACGGTGTCTTTCATCGAGTTTCCGGGATCAATGGCTGACACCATCGCTTTCCAACAGGGAAGGCCGGGGCTGCTGAAAAAAAACGCAGCTCTCCAAAAAATGGTTCAAAAAGTGCCTGGCCAGCTGCGCCGGGTCGGCGACGATGAAGACGGGACTACATGTATGACGAGACGTTTGTGGCAATCTGCAATGATTGGTCTGGCCAGGTCGGCTCGCGTCAAATCGATCATGCAAACCTCGCGGGCGACATCGTTTTTGGCTAAAAAATATGTTGCGGGTGCGACCGCATCGGACGGCGTTTGCCGTGCGATTGAACTATTTGAACATGAGAATATCCGCAGCTCCCTTTTTTATATGGGTGAATATGTCGACCGCCTAGATCGGGTCGAGCAAAACGTCGAAAGCAAAATACTTGTCGCTCGCGCCTTGCGCGAGGCGTCCCTCGATATTCACGTTTCGGTCGATCCGACCCAGATTGGACACCACATCGCCCCCGGGCTCGTGCATGAACGGGCTGTCAATATTGCAACCGTCATTCGCCATGCCGGCGCCCAAAAAGACAGTGTGAATTGCTTGATGTTCGATATGGAGGACGCATCATTAAATGATCCGACCATCAACGTTCACAACGCGCTTCAAGATGAGCGATACCCGGTGGCGTTGACGCTGCAGGCCTATATGTTGCGCAGCATGGCCGATATGCGGCATCAGATTGCACGGGGCAGCCGTGTTCGCCTTGTCAAAGGCGCATTTGCTGCGGGCCGGGATATCGCCTACACGAGGCTGGCAGATGTGAAGCAAAATTCGCGGGCGCTCATCGACTTGATGCTCTCTCGTGAAGCGAAAGAGACTAACTTCTATCCCATCATCGCGACCCACGACACGAGGCTACATGACTATACAGTCGAACTTGCTCGAAAAAACGGCTGGAAGCCGGGCGAGTACGAGTTTGAGATGCTGCTTGGGGTACGGGAAGATGTGGCCAGAGCGTTGGCCGTGCGCGGCGAACGCGTGCGCCTGTATGTCCCATTCGGTCGCGACTGGTGGCCCCACGCCATTCGGCGCATAGGCGAGAACCCTTCGAACGCGTTGCTTCTTGCCCGCTCGCTCGTGGGCTGATGAAACGCAGCGACTACGTTACAGCATCAGACCATGGCTGCCGCGCGCATGGATCGGCACCAGAGGGAACAGCGAGGCGATCGTCACACACGCCATTAGGTCGCGTCAGCCTGATCCATTTTTGCAAATGCGAGGGACCAGTTTGAATCGAGAGGCGCAACTCATGTCGATCGGTGGCTGGCGTGATCGGTATGGCCGGCGTTGACATGAATTCGCGTGACCGCTCATTTTCCGTGGGTGAGCCTTTACGGGGGGCGCTTTTGCGGGGGGAGCCCGGGATTTTCCTCACCGGGCGCCCCAGCGTAGGGCGCAAGTTTGCGAAACGGAAAGACCCCGGCACGCGGGTTTTTTTCCGCGCTGGGATGCCAGCGCCGTGCGCGGCCAGTCAAGTGAATTGAATGTTTTCCACCGGTGAAGCGCACCGATATTTTTACTGCGGATGGAATGGCCCGTTGCGGGCAAAGTGGTGAAGAATAGGTGACGGCAGCAACTTTAGTAGGTAGTGCAATACCAGTGGGACGAGCACCATGTCATCAACCACACCTAGAAGCGGGATCGCCAAGTTAAACGGCTCAACGGCATACAGCGCGAGCACGACGCTGGCAGGCATCAGCCAAACTGGACGGTCGTGATGCTTTAGGGCAAACCACAGGAGACGCAGATCCGTTTTACTCATGCGCCAAATAATAAAAAATAATCTTTTCATCGGAATCGACCTCCTGGCGTCGAACGAATCGCCTGCCTCCATGAAGCGCAGGACGATACTGTGTCGATCATGCTACTCTTTTATTGGAATGGACGTCCTCGCATGCCCGATGGGTGGATGACTTGGCATGCGTTGCCGCCGTCAGCTTGCCGTGCAGCACCGCTCCTTGATGACGAGCCCTCTTGGGCAGGTTCTTCGCGGCGGGCCAGTCGAATCTGCTTGAGCTCGCTCACCCAGCCGTGGCTACACCAAGCGACAACGTGCCGGTGCCATTTGGAACATAAATGCCGGGGCATCCATTTCCATGATCCATGCGTGCGGCTGTAGCATGACAAGCGAGGTCCAAGTGGAACCTTGTGATACGCCAGTTCCAAACTCTTGGGTCGTCGCCTCACGCCAGCGCCAGGGAGCGGCTTACTTTGAATGGAGATGATTCCAGTTGCGACAGAACTGCAAAAAATGCGTAAGGCGCGCCGACAGCATTTTATGCCGATGATGGATCAGGTAAAAATGTCGGCTGAGGGGGGGCAAAGCGCTGTGCAATTGCACCAGACGCCCCATGTCGATAAAATCGCGCACGACCAGGCGTGACAGGCAAGCTAAACCGAGTCCTTCCGCAGCAGCATGTTTGATTGCTTCCGCGTTACTAAATTCCCCCGCTGCAGGCAAGGTGTGCAAATGCGGCACCAGCGCATGCTCCACCGCTTCTCGCGTGCCGGATCCCGGTTCCCTTAGCAGCCACCCGCTATCACGTAGGGCTTGGACACTGATCCGGCGCTTCGCCTTGCCCGCCAGAATCGGGTGATTGGGCGCCGCGACGATCAGCAGTTCGTCCTTGATCCAAGGTTCGACCTCCAAGTCGGGCTGGTGGCATGGCCCTTCGACCAGACCCAGATCGATGTCGAAATTCTCGACGCCAATTGCGATATCGGCAGTGTTGGCGATGGTCACGCGCGGGCGCAACAACGTCGTCCTCGACGCCGAGATGGCGGCCAGGATCGCCGGCAGCACATAGATGCCGATCGTGGTGCTAGCGCCGATTTGCAAACCGGCCCCGCTGCTCTCGCCGAGCGCGCCAAACTGACGTTCGATCATTGCCGCGGCATCTAGCATCTGCCGCGCTTGCGGCAGCAGCAGGCGGCCATTATCATTTAACAATAGTCGTTTGCCGACGCGATCGAACAAGTTCGCTTGTAACAAACCCTCCAACTCATTTAACGCCGCACTCGCCGCCGATTGCGACATCGGCACCAGATCAGCGGCGCCCGTGGTGCTTCCCGCCTCCGCTACGGCGCGGAAAATCTGTAGTTGTCTGAGACTAATACGCATGCTTGATGGTTTATTGACCTGCTATATAGGTTGATTATAACAAGTCGCGCCCCCACAACAGGCACACTTCACGAGCCCATCGGCCACGGCGCGAGTGGCCGCGAAATACTCTCGGCTTGGCATGGCGCATCGCGCCTGCCTGTGTCAAATACGCGCCAAGGTAAACTGTTGCAAGCTGGTGCGGTTCATGTACCGCCTTAATCGGCGCATTCGGCAACGCTTTGCAAGTGTTCGAGCAACTGCGTGGCTGCCAATAGTTGCTGCGGGTCGATATCGGCCAGCAGTTCTTTGCGCAACACATCGGCTTTGGCCTTCACCTTCCCAAACAGTTGGGCGCCCGCTGCCGTTAGCACCACTAACTTGACGCGGCGGTCAAGCGCGGACGGCGCACGCACCACCAGGCCCGCTTTCACCAAACGGTCGATGGTAGCGACCATCGTCGCGGCCTCGATGCCGACGCGATTTGCCAGCTCTATCTGGGACAAGGGTTCCCTTGCCTTGGCCACCATGGCGACGGTGGTCCAACTAGCCTGACTCAGGCCAAGGTACTTAAGACGCCTATCCACCGCCGTTTTCCAGGCCCGCGCCGTATTATGCAAGGCACTCGAGAAGCGTTCTTCTAGCGTATTCAAATTCATAGCCCTCTAATTGTAAGTCGCCTAATTAGTTCATTAGTTTAGCAGAATGGCCTTGCCCAGCAAAGGCGGCACATTTGTGCATGCGGGTACACTCAGCGAAATTCAAAAAGGCTTGTTTTCAACAAAAAAGGATACTACAATATCAATTAGATAGCTAATCATTAGCGCAATGTTAATCAGTCACATACTTATTATGGAGCTCACATGTTGCGCGAAGCGGCTTTCAATTTTTCCGCTACAAGGGAGAAACGCAGGGGATCGGCAAGATGAGTGGCAGCGCCAGTATGTCGCTCAGCGCGCAAGGGGGGGCTGCTGGCAACCGAACCATGATCACCATTTCGATCATGCTAGCGACCATCATGCAAGCGCTCGACAGCACCATTGCCAACGTCGCTTTGCCCCATATGCAAGGCAGTTTGTCGGCGTCGCAAGATCAAATTACGTGGGTTTTGACGTCATACATCGTGGCTGCCGCCATCGCCACGCCTTTGACCGGCTGGTTGTGCGACCGCTTCGGCCAAAAAACCGTCTTCTTGTTTTCCGTCGCGGGCTTTACCGCGGCGTCGGTGCTTTGCGGCATTTCCGGTTCGCTGGTGCAAATCGTGCTGGCCCGCTTGCTGCAAGGCGTGTTCGGGGCGGCGCTGGTGCCCTTGTCGCAGGCCGTGCTGCTCGATATCAATCCGCGCGAAAAGCATGGTTCGGCCATGGCCGTTTGGGGCATGGGCGTGATGGTAGGCCCCATCTTGGGACCGACTCTGGGCGGCTGGCTGACGGACGCTTACGACTGGCGCTGGGTCTTTTTCATCAATGTGCCGATCGGCGCGGTGGCCTTCTACGGCATCTGGAAGTACATCTTGCGGGTGCCGGGAGGACGCAGCATGCATTTCGACCTGTTCGGCTTCGCCACGCTCAGCCTTGCCATTGGCGCCTTGCAAATGCTGCTCGACCGCGGCGAGCAAAACGACTGGTTCGCCGCGCTCGAAACATGGATAGAGGCGATCCTGATGGTGCTCAGTTTTACCTACTTCATCGCGCATACGATGCTCACAGCGGCCAATAAATCGTTCGTCAATTATCACCTGCTGAAAAACCGCAACTTCGTGACCGGGCTGTTATTTATTTTTATCGTCGGCATGGTGCTCTTCGCCGTGCGTGCCTTGGTGCCCACCATGCTGCAAAACTTGATGGGGTATTCGGCCCAGGCCGCCGGCTTGGTGACCGCCCCCAGCGGTTTCGGAACCATGATCGCGATGATGATCGTCGGCCGTCTGGTGGGCAAGGTCGAGCTGCGTTTGCTGCTCGCCGTCGGCTTCGGCCTGACCGCGTTCTCTCTATGGCAAATGACGTCGTATACGCTGGTGCTGTCGAAAAGCGATATCGTCTGGCCCGGCGTGATTCAAGGCTTGGGCTTGGGTCTGGTATTCGTCCCCTTAAGTACCGCCACTTTTGCCACCTTGTCGCCGCAGATGCGGGCGCAAGGCACTGCGATGTACAGCCTGATCCGCAACATCGGCAGCAGCATCGGGATCGCGCTGGTACAAACCTTGTTGGTGCGCAACACCCAGATCGCCCACGCGTCGCTGGTGCAACAGGTCCATGTCGGCACTTACTTCGACCCTGTGTTGACCGCGTTCTACGACCTGGGCAGCAGCGCCGGCTTGACTTCCCTAAATGAGGAAGTCACGCGGCAAGCATCGATGATCGCCTACCTTGACGACTTTTGGTTGATGCTGCTGCTAACGCTGCTGGTGATTCCCCTGTTATTACTCATCAAGCCGCCAAAAAACGATGTCCGTCAAAGTATCGATCATGCCGCAATGGAATAAATCAAATGAATGCCGAGAATAGGCCGGGCTTGCCCCGCTTGACCACCCACCCGCGGCGCCTGCACTGGAGCGTGTCCCTGTGCGCGAGCATTTTTTTACTGACGCTGGCAGCTTGCGTTAGCATACCGGACGAGCATGATGCGCTGCCCCAGCAAGACATGGCGCGGGCCCAGCTTTCCGCCAACATCAAACTGGCGCAGGACGGTTGGCCCGAGGCGCAGTGGTGGACCAAGTATGACGACCCCCAGTTGAACCGCATGATTGCGCAAGCGCTAAAGGAGGGCCCGACGCTGCAAGTTGCGGCGGCCCGCATCGGCTCCGCGCGTGCGGCGCTGCGGCGCGACACCAGCGAAAAAAGCATCAACGTGGACCTCAATGCAACGAGTGCGCGCACGCGCTATTCGGCCAACGGAATTTATCCGCCGCCGATAGGCGGGGCCTACTTTACTGAAACGACAGTCGAAGTCGCGGCCCAATATGATTTTGATTGGTGGGGCAAGCATCGGGCCTTGATCAGCGCCGCGCTAGGCGAAGTCAATGCGCGCCGTGCTGAATACGCGCAAGTGGAACAAATCTTAGCCGCCGCCGTCGCCCAAAGTTACTTTACGCTGCAAAGCGCGTGGGCCCGCTTGTCCAACCTGCGGCACATGGTGGCAATCGAGCGCGACCTGGTTGAAGACCAGGCCAAGCGCATCGCCCAAGGCGTTGCCAGCATCGATGCCGAACGCAGCGCGCAAGCCGACCTCGGCAATCTCAAGCAACAAGCATTGCAGCTCGAAACACGCATTGCACAAGAACGCGAAGTTTTGCGCGCACTGCTCGGCGCTAACGCCCAAGCTTTGGGCGAGCTCGCCCCGCGTCCCTTACCGCAAACGCCGTCCGCCTTGCCAGCTAGCCTTGGCATTGAATTGCTGGCCCGGCGCCCGGATTTGCAGGCGGCGCGCTGGCGTGTCGAAGCGTCGATGGAGCGCATCGAGGCGACCAAGGCGGCGTTTTACCCGGATATCAATCTGAGCGGCTTTTTCGGGTCCGATGTGGTCTCGCTCGATCAATTGTTCAAGGCTGCCAGCCGCACCTTGTTCATCGGTCCGGCATTGAGTCTGCCGCTATTTGACAGCGGACGCTTGAAAGCGAGCTTGGGCCTCGCACGCAGCGAACGCAACGAGATGATGGCCGACTACAACCAATCGGTATGCAATGCCGTGCGCGACGTCGCCCAGGAAGGGGTCAGCCTGCAAGGTTTGCAAAGCCAGATCGCGGCACAAGAGGCGAGCGTCTCCGCCACCCAAGCCATCTTGCACAGCGCCCGGGCGCGCTTTACACGAGGCTTGGCCGGCAACAGTACGCTGTTTGCGGCCGAATTGTCGGCTGATAAACAATTGGACACGAGTTTGCAACTGAAAGGCGAAGTGTTGCAGACCGACGTGGCCTTGATCAAGGCCTTGGGCGGCGGCTACCGGGCCCTTAGCGGCCAAGCCGCCAGCGCACCACCTCCCTAATCCTAGGAATACGAATTCAATGATGACGACAGACAATCGAGCGCAAGCGAACCCGCCCGCCCCCCCGAACGGGCGTAAACGCTCGCATATTTTACTGGGCATGACCTTGCTCTTTATCCTCATCGGCGTCACCTATGGCGTGTATTACAGTGTCGTGTTGACGCAAAGGGAGGAGACTGACGATGCCTATGTGGGCGGCAATCTGGTCACCTTAACGTCGCAAGTTTCCGGCAACGTACAGGAAATTCGCGCCGACGAAACGCAAATGGTCAAGGCCGGCGCGGCCTTGATCAAGCTGGACCCGCAAGATGCCGAAATCAGCTTGCGTCAAGCCGAAGCCAAACTTGGCGCGACCGTGCGCCAGCTGCGCGAACGCTATGCCGACGTGGCTCAATATGACGCCACGGTCAGCCAGCGCAAACTGCTGTTGCAACAGGCTAGAGACGACCTGGCGCGACGCGCCCCCTTGGCCGCCGATCACACCTTGTCCGCCGAAGAGGTGGCGCATGCACGGCAAGCGGTAGCGGAGGCGAGTGCAGCGCTTGACGTTGCCGTCGGCCAGGCCAAGGCCGTGCGTTCCAGCGTGAGCGGGGTCGCCCTGGCCGACAATCCGAGCGTGCTGGCGGCCAAAGCCGATGTCATCCAGGCCTGGCTGGCGCTGCGCCGGGACGCGGTCCTGGCCCCGGCCTCAGGTTATGTTGCCAAACGCAGCGTGCAGGTGGGCGCCCATGTCACCCCGGGTACGGTTCTGATGGCCATCGTGCCGATGGACCAATTGTGGGTGGATGCCAATTTCAAGGAGTCCGAACTGGAAAATCTACGCATCGGCCAGCCGGTCAAAGTCGAAACGGACATTTATGGCGGCAAGGTTGCCTACCACGGCCAGTTGGTGGGCTTGGCGGCGGGGACGGGCAGTGCGTTTTCGCTGCTGCCGGCGCAAAATGCGAGCGGCAACTGGATCAAGGTGGTGCAGCGGGTGCCGGTGCGAATTGCTCTTGATCCGAAAGAGCTGGCCATCCATCCGCTGCGCATCGGTTTGTCTACCATCGTCACGGTCGATACCCACCATCGGGACGGGCCGCTACTGGGTGCCACCATGCCCGCTACGCCCGTGTATGCGACGCAGTCGCTGCAACAACCGATTGCGCAGGCGGAGCAAATCGCCAAGGAAATTGTTGCGCAAAATCTGGGGAAAACGGATCTGGACTAGTAACATCTTGCGCCTCCCTCGCCCGGTTACTTGACAGCGCAGGCTGTGGCCATGCCAAAGTTAGGCACAAAGCTGCAGTGCAAGCTGATCGAATGCGTCGATGGGCAAGGGGCGGCTAAACAGATAGCCTTGATAGGCATGGCAGCCTTGGCGAGCCAGCAGGTCCCTTTGCGCCGCAATTTCCACTCCCTCGGCGATGACGGCAATTCCCAAACTTTGGCCCAGCACGACGATCATTTTTGCAATGGCGGCATCGCTGCGATCGATGAGCAGGCCTTTGACGAAGCACTGGTCGATTTTCAGTTGATCTAGGGGCAGTCGCTTCAGGTAAGAAAGCGACGAATAGCCGGTACCAAAGTCGTCTAGCGAGAAGCCCACACCCGTAGCCCGCAGCGCAGTCATCTTGTCGACGATGTCCTCCATGTCGTTGACCAAGAGACTCTCGGTTAGTTCCAGCTTGAGCCGGTGCGGATCGGCTCCCGTACCGCCCAGGGTTTGCACCACCTGTCCGACAAAATCGGGCTGGCGGAATTGGCGCACGCTGATATTGACGGCCAGCGTGAGGTGCGCAGTCGCGGGCAATTTTGCCCATGCACTCAACTGCCGGCAGGCCGTTTCCAGCACCCACAGGCCGAGCGGTAAGATCAGTCCGGTTTCCTCAGCAAGAGAGATAAATTCGCTGGGGGCCACCATGCCGCGCTGCGGATGCTTCCAGCGCAGCAGCGCTTCCGCTCCTGTGATGTGGCCATGCTGATCCACTTGGGGCTGGTAGTGAAGGATGAATTGGTTTTCCAAAAGGCCCTGGCGCAGGTTCGATTCCATGGTGACACGAGCGGCGACTTCAGTTTGCATTTGCGGGTCAAAAAAGCGCAGCGCATTGCGACCTGCCCCCTTGGCCTGATACATGGCCAGGTCAGCTTGCTTTAGTAATTCATCTACGCCCTTACTCTCGCCGTTGAACAGGGTGACTCCGATGCTAGCTGTGCTGTGGTGCAAATAATCGTTGAGCAGATACGGCAAATTGAGTGTGGCGAGGATTTTCTCGCCCGTCAATTCGGCCTGCCCGGTGGCCTTCACACGTTGTGCGCTCAGGTCCTTGAGCACCACCACGAACTCGTCGCCGCCTGGGCGCGCCACGGTGTCGCCTTCGCGCACACAGGTGGCAAGGCGCTGCGCCACCTGCTGCAGCAGCAGGTCTCCCTTGTCGTGCCCCAACGTGTCGTTGAGATCCTTGAAATCGTCGAGGTCGATAAAAAAAAGCGCGCCGTGGCACTTGTTGCGCAAACTGGCGGCGAGGGCTTGTTGCAGGCGGTCAAGCAAAAGGCGCCGGTTAGGCAGGCTGGTCAATGGGTCGGAGAACGCGAGGCGTTGTATGTTCTCCTCATGCTGCTTGCGTTGGGTGATGTCGGCAAAGGTGGCGACGTAATTGCTCACCTGGTCCTGTTCGTCTTTGACGGCGATGATGGAGATCCATACCGGATGCGCCTCCCCATTCTTGCGCCGGTTCCAGATTTCGCCCTGCCAGCGGCCGTTGCGCGAGAGCGTCTCCCACATTTCCTGAAAGAAATTCTTATCATGCCGGCCGGACTGCAAGAGGCGCGGGTTGCGACCGATGACGTCGTTCTCGTCGTAGCCGGTGATCTGTATGAAGGCGCGGTTGATCGCGATGATGGAGCCGTCCGGAGTGGTGATGATGACCCCTTCCGCGCTGCTTTCAAAAACCGTCGCGGCTTGGCGCAGGTTGCCCTCCATGCGCTTGCGTTCGGTAATGTCGAGCATGAGGCCGACCAAGCCAGCTAGCGTGCCATCGCGTTGGGTGAATGTGGCCTTGTGGAACATCACGTCGCGCATTTCGCCATTGGCATAGCGCACCAGACTTTCGTATATTTGCGCACCCGGCTGGTTGAGAAGCGCGCGGTCGGAAGCGAGATAGTTCTCGGCTGGTTCCGTCGCCTCGATATCGGGCACCGTCTTGCCGATCAATTCTTTGGCGGGCCGTCCTATGAATGCTTCGAAGGCACTGTTGCAGCCCAGAAAGCGGGCTTGGGCATCCTTGTAATAAACCGGACCTGGGATCGCCTCAATCAATTGTTGCAGGAAATGAAGCTGCTGCGACAGTTCAGTCGTGCGTTGAGCGACACGCTCTTCAAGTTCACTGTGGCTGCGGCGCAATACCTCATCGGCAAGTTTGGCCGCCGTCCTGTCCTCGAGGATCCAAATCGTCCCGTGCGCGGGTTCGTCAGGGCTGACATAGCCGATCAGGTTGACCCACAGGTCGGATCCATCCTGGCGCCGCATATTCATCTCGGCATGGAATGGTTGCGCGGCAGACAGAAGGGGGGTCGCCAAGCGGCCCAGTTCAGCATATTCCGCTTCGGAGCGGCACAAAAGAGTCGTCGGCCGCCCGATGGCTTCGTTGCCGGCGAAGCCGAATATTTCCCCGAACTTGCGGTTGTGGCGCTCCATCTTGCTATCGCGCGTGAGCAGCACGCCGACCGACGCATTGGCCATGAAGGCCTCGAGAGCTTCGACCGTCTTTTTGAGCTCGTCCGTGCGCATGCGCACCTGTTCCTCGAGCACAAAAGTGTTTTGCAACAGCCCGTAGTTGGTGTCAACACAGTTGAGATTGTGCTCGACCTGGCGCATCAGCGCGATGATGATCTTATTGCGGCGCCCGATTTCCCGCCGCAAGCCGTCGGCATCTCCCGCATCGCAGCGCAGTTCGAGCATGCTCGTCAAGCGCGTCTCCCTGCGCCGATGGCGACGCCGACAAAGGTCTGGTTGACGTGCATTCCGCAGTACTGCTCGCCGTAGGTGCTAAAGCCGACAACGTTGCAACTGGCCATCATGGCACCAATCTGCTCGCGGGTGCCGCGCTGCTTTAATTCCAAATGGCGCAAGATGCAGTCGCAGCCAAGGATGAGTGACGGTGGGCCGACCCGCTTCTTGACGGTGTCGAGTGTGGCCGCGAGATTGGCGATCATGTCCACGCCCGTCGCCACCTTGAATACGATGCCTTCGTCAATGGCGCAATAGAAAGTCAAGGAGCCATCCGGATTCACTTTCTGAATTGAACGGACAAAATCCGCGTTGCCTATTTGCACCATGACGGGATGGGAGGCAAAGATCATCGGGTCGAGCCGGTCCAGTTCGACGCCGACGGCACCTGCATACTCGGCGGCTGCCGGGCAGCCGTTGATCTCGGTGACGATGCGTCGTTCCGGAATAGCGCCGGTGACGACTAAGCGCTCGTCGCTGCAGATAAAATGTTGCGTTTTAAATACCGCAAACGGGAACCGCGTGGCCGCCAACAGGAGCAACGCGGCATCACTGACGAAGTGCCCGTCGCGCATCACCTTCGTCTCCTTGAACGCGAGGTCGTCGCCGGCCGAACCGCCGACCAACGCGATGCCACCGAGGCCGTCGTAAAATGCTCTAGCAACTACTTCCTCGCGCACGCATAGACCATCGATCAGCATGAGGGCAAAGGCATTTTCCGGAGCCAGATGGGGAACCCGCTGGCGCAGCGATTCCTTCAGCTTGTGCGCCGCAATTTGGCAGGCGCCGAACTTTATGTGAGATAGATCTTCTACAACGGCGACCTCGAAGATGAGGTCGTCGCGATGGATACTGACGCCCGACAAACTGCCCTCGAGATAGCCGGCGGGACCAATTTCACCTGCCGTGGTGCAACCAATTAAGGTGCTCGAGCCAAATTTGTCCCGTAATGCCGGTCCCAGTCGATCAAGTTCAAAAGTACTGGAAGCGAAAACGATGACTAACCCGACATCCGGTTGTGCAAGAGCGGCGGCCAATTCCGCCGCTGCCGCTTCAGGTTGTGTTTGGCGGCAGCTTGCCGCACGCACCCGTGGTCCGCCCGTCCATCCTTTGCCTGTCTCCATCTGACACTCTCCCCCAAGCGCGGTGGCAGCTCAAAGCAACGGGCGCTGTGGATTAGGTCGCCAACATGTTCTCAAAGATAAAATACCAGTGGCGCCTTGCAGATCATCTTCCGCTTATGCGGCGCCGCTGTCCAACGGCGTTTAAGTCGGGCCCGTGATAGGAAGTTCGCAACGCGCCGCCGTGCGGCGGCCACAGCAAAAGCCGGCTTACACCACCTGTCGTGGAAAGTTCAGGCCGCACTCGGGAAGATGCCTGATGTGACGGAAATAACGCGCAGGGCCGGCTGCGACTGGCCCGAAGTTGGCGAGCTTTAAATACGCGCCCGGGCGGACACCGCCACGCCCGTTCATTTTTTTTCGCCCAACGCCACCCGAATTGCGCTCTCAAGGCGCTCGAGGCCGAAAGAAACGTCGACCAACGCACCGTTCAGAAAAAAACTGGGTGATGCATGAAGACCGATGTGCTCGCCGGAACGGCGGTGTTCTTGCACGCGTTGCAAATAGATGCGGTCGCTCATCTCGCTATTGAATCGCCGCATGTCGAGATCGAGCATCTCGGCATAGCGTGTCAGCGCGCCCAGTTTTAAGTGTCGCGAATGCGTAAATAGCAAGTGGTGCATGTCCCAGAACTTGCCTTGCGCGGCCGCCGCCTCTGCCGCTTCCGCGGCCAACTCGGCGTGCGGATGAACTTCAACAAGGGGGTAGTGCCTATAAACAAACCGCATTCGGCTGCCGAACGTGAGCACCACATGCTGGGTAACGGGCTCTGCCGCGCTGCAGCTCGGGCATTCATAGTCGCCATACTCGAGCAAAGTCAGCGCAGCATGCTCAGAACCCGTGCTGTGGTCGGTCGCAAGCAGTCCCGTGACCGTGTCTGGATCATGTTTATCGCTTGTCATGGATGTTCTCGTTTAATGTATCGGCCGACCTTGTTTGGCCTGCGATCAAAATTTCGCGCAAGCGCCACCGTGCGCGCGTCTCTATGCCGTCATGAATATATACGTATTTTAAACAAAATGTCATCGGTGCGTCAGCTATCGCGAAATGTGAAAAACACGAGCGTTGGACGCGACACAACCTGGGTCCGCCGCCATCGGAATGACGGCGCAGCCTCAGTTGATGGCGCTGCTATTTATCCAGTTGACCTTGATGGGCAGAGAACGCCGCGTTTTCTGCGCCTGCCTCGCACTAGCCGTTTCGCCAAGGCAAGGCGGTTGGGGATGATTGATGCGACATTTTCCGCATATCCTTGCGCTGTTTTATTCGTTCTGGCTGCGGCAGAGCCGGTGCTATGCTCAGCCGATTGAATCATTGCTTTAGTGGCACGTCGATCTGAGCGTGGGACCTGTGTTCGCCCAATCCATTAGAACGGGTCGGTTTCTTAAAATAGTCTTTCAAAAGCAGATGACGCGCCTATAGTTAAAGTACGTGTGAGGCGGTGGCGCGTCATCAAGATGTTGTTGCCGAACCGTTTTTTGCGTTTTGAAAGGTCTCATGCAAAACCAAACGACACCTGCGGTATTCGGGCTGATCGGCAACACGCCGCTAGTTGAAGTCACGCGTATCGACACCGGCCCCTGCCGTCTTTTTCTGAAACTGGAATCGCAAAACCCCGGCGGCTCGATCAAGGACCGGATTGCCCTGGCGATGATCGAAACGGCAGAAGCGGATGGCCGTCTGAAGCCGGGCGGCGTGGTGGTGGAAGCGACCGCCGGCAACACCGGACTTGGCTTGGCACTGGTGGCCCGGGTCAAAGGATATCGCGTCGTGTTGGTGGTGCCAGACAAGATGTCGGCCGAAAAAATTCTGCATTTGAAGGCGCTGGGCGCCGAAGTGCACCTGACCCGCTCGGATGTGGCGAAAGGCCATCCCGAGTACTACCAGGACTATGCGGCGCGCTTGGCAAGCGAACTGCCCGGGGCTTTTTTTGCGGACCAGTTCAATAATCCCGCCAATCCTCTGGCCCACGAAACGGGGACGGCGCCGGAAATTTGGGCCCAGTGTGGCCACCAATTGGATGCGATCGTGGCCGGCGTCGGCTCGTCCGGCACGCTAACTGGCTTGACGCGTTTTTTCCGCAAGGTGCAGCCGGCGCTGGAATTCGTGCTGGCCGATCCAAAAGGGTCGATTCTGGCGCAGTACGTCTTGACCGGCCACATAGCTGAAACTAGCGGCTCCTGGGCGGTCGAGGGCATCGGCGAGGATTTCGTGCCCGCCATCGCCGACCTGAGCGGCGTGCGCCACGCCTACACCATCAGCGACGAGGAAAGCTTCGCCTGCGCGCGCACCTTGCTGCGCGAGGAGGGCCTACTCGGCGGCTCATCGACCGGCACGCTGCTGGCCGCCGCGCTCAGATACTGCCGCGCGCAAACGACGCCAAAGCGCGTGCTCAGTTTTGTGTGCGACACGGGTACCCGCTACCTGTCGAAGGTCTATAACGACGGCTGGATGATCGACCAAGGGTTGCTGCAGCGGCCCGTGTATGGCGATCTGCGCGACTTGATCGGGCGCCGCTTCGATGACGGCGACGTCATCAGCGTGGCCCCTTCCGACACCTTGATGACCGCCTTCAATCGGATGCGCAGCGCCGATCTGTCGCAATTGCCAGTGCTAGATCAAGGCCGCCTGGTCGGCATTCTTGACGAATCCGATTTGTTACTCAAGGTCGCCGCCGAGCCCTCCGGATTTCACGCTCTGGTGGGTGGCACGATGACGATGCGCATCGAGACTTTGAAACCGGATGCGAGCCTGCCAAGTTTGCGCGATACGCTCGGGCGCGGGCTGGTGGCAGTCGTTGCCGACGATACCCGTTTCTATGGATTGATTACCCGCTTCGACCTTCTTAACCACTTGCGCAGGACACTATCTTGAGACCAACTCATCCCAACGCGGACAAGCCGCCAGCGCTAGAGCATAAGAGCCATATGGCGACCCGCGTGATTCACGCCGGGCAAGCGCCCGACCCGTCGACGGGCGCCATTATGCCGCCCATTTATGCCACTTCGACCTATGTGCAAGACAGTCCAGGCGTCAACAAGGGCCTCGACTACGGGCGCTCGCATAATCCGACGCGCTGGGCGCTCGAGCGCTGCGTGGCTGATCTGGAAGGAGGGGCGCAGGCTTTTGCCTTTGCCTCGGGCTTGGCGGCGATCGCCACCGTGCTTGAGATCGCCGATTCCGGCGCCCACATCATTGCCGGCGACGACATGTATGGCGGCACCTACCGCCTGTTTGAGCGGGTGCGCAAGCGCAGCGCCGGCCTACGCTTTAGCTATGTCGATCTGACCGATCCGGAAAAACTTCTGGCGGCGATTCAGCCCGATACGCGCATGGTATGGGTCGAGACGCCGACCAACCCGATGCTTAAACTGGCCGACTTGCGGGCGCTCGCGGCAATCTGCCGGGCCCGTGGCATCATTGCCGTGGCCGACAATACCTTCGCCAGCCCGTGCGTGCAGCGGCCGCTGGAATCGGGCTTTGATATCGTGGTCCACTCTACCACCAAGTATTTGAACGGCCACTCCGACATCATTGGCGGCATCGCGATTGTCGGCGGCGAACCGCACCAGGCGGCGTGGCGCGCGCAACTGGCGTTCTTGCAAAATTCGGTCGGCGCGATTGCCGGGCCGTTCGACAGCTTCCTCGCGCTGCGCGGCGTGAAAACGCTGGCCTTGCGCCTCGAGCGGCATTGCTCGAATGCGCTCGAGCTGGCCAAATGGCTGGAGCACCAGCCGGAAATCAAACGCGTGTTTTATCCGGGGCTGAAATCGCACCCGCAGCATGCGCTGGCGCTACGCCAGATGGAAGGCTTTGGCGGCATCATTTCGGTTGAACTGAACACCGATCTGGCCGGCGCCCGGCGCTTTCTCGAGGGCTGCGAGATTTTTTCACTGGCCGAGAGTCTGGGCGGAGTTGAAAGCTTGATTGAACACCCAGCGATCATGACGCATGCGACTATTCCGCCCGAGCAGCGCGCGCTGCTCGGCATCAGTGATGCGCTGGTTCGATTGTCGGTTGGGATAGAAAATGTCGAAGACTTGCGCCGCGATTTGCGCCGTGCCTTGAATGCGATCTGATGGCACTTGCATAGGCGGAAGGCGCCAAACGGCGCCAGGTCGCGAGGGCTAAGGGCGGCGCAGCGCCGCGCCCGCACCAGCAGCCGGTGTGCGCCGCAAGGGGGGCGTTCAGCTTGCGCACTCGTGGCCAGACCATGCTCTACAATATCGGGGAATCCGTCGCCTGCTGCCCAGGCCTCGTCCATAGTGTGGCCTGATTTGGGCAAGGTCTCGGCCCATGCAGCCAATTCGAGCGAGTCGTTTTCATTAGCGCTACGCGTATCCGGTTCGTGCGCTCTAACGCCACCTGCCGTGGCCACCGTCGGCCACCCCCTTCTCAAACAGCCGCGCTGCCGGGTAGCTTGAAATATTAAAAATGTTTAATGCCTGAATAACCCGCCTTTCTGCATACTATTACCGTGTGCAGTTCTGGATGAAATGACCGGAGGCACCAATTTTTTCCAAACTGGAGCGAGTCATGAAACAGAAGATTTTTTTAATTTGCGCGGCAACGTTAATATTGGGCGGCACAACTTTGTCGGCATTTGCGGCGGATAATCACGCCGCTCTTTTGGGCCAGGCTGCGGCGCCAGCGACGGCGAATCGGACGATAATTATTGGCCCGGATACGGCTTATGTTAACGTGACCCGGGGCGACGTCGTTAAATTTGTCGTCGGCGATAAAACATTCGCCTGGAATTTTGGCGGGCCAAGCACCATTGGCGAAATTGAGTTAAATGCCATAGCCCCGCCCGGGATATTAAACCATACCGTCAAGGCCTATATCAAGCGCAATCTGCTCGATGATGGAGCGTGATCGGCTGCGGCTAGTTGCACCGGCCCGTAACGATGCTTAGTCATCTTAGTTAGTCATTTGAAATGTTATTACACCCGTCGATCCGGCGCGTGGCAAAACCCCATGGCATTTTTTTTACGGGCGGCGTGAAACAGTTGAAAAACCTGTGGCGCCCGGCCCAGCGCTTATCAATGGCGAATGAACGGGGAGATGAGAAGCTGCCTGCCGCGACCTTTTGCAATGAAAGTTAGAGTATCCCAAATCGGGCCGAGTGTGACCGGCCACGGCGCCGCACTAAGATTCATGCCTTGCACACCACCGACGAGCGCCGAATTTAGGGCGAGCGTGGTGATTCGCAGCAGCCGCATGAACTGACTTGCGTTGTGCTGCGAAGTCGAGGTGCAGCTTGATTAGCGTGCAGCGCCGGCTGGTTCCTCGTCACGGCAAAGTTCTAGGCGAAATGATGGGTTGCGCGCAGCGCGCCCTCCAAGCCGGGGGCGCCGATTCAATTGGCCGCCAGCCACGAAGGGGAATGCGCTGACAGGTGTTCAAATAGACGGGCGCAGCCATGCCGCATTCAATCAATTCTGCTCCCGTACTTATTACGATGCGCAAAATCTCCGACATCACGTCTTACCCGCAGATACTTATTAAGATGATCAATCGATTCTTCTTTTGGATACCCTAAGCGTAGAGCGAATCCGATCTTCAAATGGGCGGGAATCGAAAGTATTTTCTTCGTTTCATGTTCAATTCGTTCGGAACTGAAGGCGCTTAACACCTGTGCGCCGATCCCCAACGCCTCCGCCATCAACCACATGTTTTGCATGACACAGCCCAAGCTGATTAAGCCAAGAATATTTCCCTCTGATGCGGGAGCCCGTTTGGTCGAGTCATAAGTCACCAAGAGTAGCGCCGCGCAGTCGCGAATGGTATTTTTCATGAACGAGGGCCCCTCGGCATAGGCGACTTCTTCCAACCTGGCAAACATGTTCGGATCGCGCCAAGAAGGCGGAAACATCGCTGCCAGCAGCCCGGTTTTCTTGCGCCGAAGCTCCTCCTCAGAAAATGAAAGCTGCTCATAATTTTCGCGTACGAAGACGTCAGAAATTTCTGCCTTGATGTCACCGATGGCACGCAATTGGGCTACGTCGTCGACAACAATCACCTCAAAATTTTGCATGTTGTGCGCCGTCGGCGACCACGCGGCGGCCGCCAATATTTTCTTCAGAGCTTCGGCGGCAACCTTGCGATCCGGATCAAACGGGACTCGCGACGAGCGCCTTCTTTGAATAAGGTCGAGAATGTCAGTCATGCTGATGTCCCATTGTCAATACGGCTCGAAAATGAACCGCGGAATCGATCATTTTTTTAAACGCTTCGTTGACTCTTTCAAGTGGAAATTCTTCAATCATGGGAGTAATTCCTGCTAAGGCGCTGAAATGAAGAGCCTCATCCACTCGCCCACCAACCCATCCGGAAACGCTGATGGCGGTCCCCAACAAGAGGTTGTGGGGAATCTCAAGCATGCCCTGGGAAAAGGAAACAATCATCATTTTTCCGGCGCGGGCAAGGCCTGGCAACAGGGCCGAGATCAATTTGCTATCGGGCGCGGTGCAAAGAATCAGGTGGGCGCCGCCCAATTTTTGCAACTCCGCGCCCGCTTGGTCCGTACTTGTATCTAAAAAAATATGAGCGCCCAGTTTCAAGGCCAGTGCTTTTTTATCTTGCCCACGAGAAAGCGCGACGGTTTTGTATCCCAACTTTCGTGCGTATTGGATAGCCAGGTGCCCGAGGCCACCAATTCCGGCGACCGCAACCAAATCCCCGCCTTTGGCGGTGCTATTTTTGAGAGCGCCAAACACGGTATTTCCCGCGCAAAGAAGGGGTGCCGCTTGAGCCGAGGAATATTCCTCTGGAATAGAGTAAACGGCCTCCTGGCGCGTGATCATGTATTCAGCATAACCGCCATCGCAGGAAAGACCGGTGATTAACCATTGCGGGCAGTTCCAACTGTCTCCCCGTTGACAAGCCACGCATTGACCGCAGTGGCCGCCATGCCATCCAACGCCAACGCGCTGACCGGGGCGCCAAAAAACGGCAGCTTGCGCTCCGCTCGATGCAATCATTCCAACCACCTCGTGCCCCGGTATGATCGGATACTTTAGACCCGGATAATTTCCTTGCAGGGCCAATGCGTCGCCATGACAAATGCCGCAAGCCTGCACGCGGATGAGAACCTCATTTTCCCCAGGCTCTGGAATTTCTCTTTCTACAATTTCAAATTGGGCGCCGGGCCCGCTGACCTGAACCGCCTTCATTTTTTTCATTTGCCGCTCCCGAATGGCCCGGTACTGCTGGCGGGGTGAAATGGAACCGAGCGCGAAGCGGTCACGGCTTTTGGAGCTGGGCCGTCCTGGAATTTTTTTGATGCTGGCTTCGCCATTTTGCGGCTGTTAAATCTGAGTTTCTGGCCGGTGCCGTCGGCGCCAGGCGGCGATCCATTCTCGGAGATTCCACCTTGCAAGGTGGCGCTTGCCTCGACGCTAACACGCCAGTCGGCCACAGCCCTTGTGAACGCCTTTGCCGCAAGGAACGCATGGCGCGACCATGTCCCGTGCGGATAAACGGTTTCCTTGCCATAGGCCCGCCGCAAGCCATGTTCAGGTGTGGTGCGAACTATGCACGTCACTAGCACCACTGTCTATGGCGAAAATCGCGATTGCAGGACTAATAAATAAGTGTCCCAGGCAACATTTAACATGCCAAATTGATATTATTTTAGCCAAGGATAAGATATCAAACCGCGACCATAAAAAGTGAATAAATAGTAGCCCAATACGTCGCGGTATCCGTTGATTTACGTCAGATAAATGGGCCCGATGTTTGGGCGCTTTGACTACCCTGGCCTTGACGGGTGCCACCGCCGCATGGACGTTTTGCTAGTTCTGCCGGATTGATGATCGATGTAGTGATCGAGCCGTGGGACCGTAAAAATTTAGCTTACGTTGCCGTCCAAGTTTGGCTATCTTAGCTTCATGCAAAAGGCGCCGCCCATGCTGGTTTTGAATTTGTCAAAGTCGGCACATTTCTGAAAAACGCGTACTGATCTTGAGGTTGCTTCTGCACTTGGCGGTCTACGAAAATTTGGTGGGAGCTAACAGTCTAAACTCCAGCTAGCCGCCGTCCGTCGGACGGCCTGAATCGTCGGCCGACGGCGTCCAAGCCAAAGAGCAGTGCGAAGGTCGGAGGACAAGCTTGGCGCCCGGCGCAACCGCGGAAAAATAGCTGCCCCACCCATCGTCAATTGCATGGCCACGGCGGCGCAACTTCTGGTGCCGGCGGTTGCCAACAATATCGCCGTTATGGATCAGGTGCCGCCCGTGTACTTTGATGCTTGCGCAGCGCCTCGACAGCTTCCCTGACCTGGAACGGATAGCATGCCAGGCGCGGTGAATTGGCCATGAACGACTTCGGTATCTTGCCGTTGCACCGCGGCCCCCAGTCCACGATGGATGGCAATCCCTCCCGCTAATTTTTTTCTTTCATGCCTCGTGGGAGCCGACGATCGACGCGAACCGTGGCGCGTATTTATGGCCGGAAATCCCGAGCAACAACGTTTTCTCGGTCAACCGATCAAGTGCCGGCGTCAAGCGGACGCCGGCCCACATCTGTCGGCGCCGCTGGCATCACTATTTAAATGATGTATCGCGCTTCATTGTCTAACCCAACATGGGCAACAAACAAGCCCAACGCGATCCTCGCATGGCCAAGCTGAAACAAAAAAATCTCGGAGGGCGCGCGGAGGGACGGTAGAGAGGCCTCTTCAAAAAAACGGAATCAGTTGCTGCGTCGCCTGGCCGTACATGCTTGCCCGGCTTGTTGGCGCCCCTTGAATATCGACCACCATGCCGATTGAGTACTGATCCGGGGGGCGGACGCTATGTGTTGAATCGGCAGCTGTGGGTAAGTTTCCAAGGCGGAGCCCGTAGCAAATTTTTCATCACGTCGCCCCGATTATAAACAAGATAAACGATTTATATTAGTTATGGCAGTTGCTACAATTTTATCTTGCCTAAGAATAAGAAAAATCTGTTTGATGCGCTGACCGGTGCATGGGCTGGCAACGTTCCTGCTACTGCCTGATAGGGGGCTGAATAAGCGCGTCAGTAGTTGATAAAAAATGATGCATATTTCACAATATGAAATATTGATTGCAATTAACAGCAAATTTATTTAACATTTAGGAGAATAATTTGATGGCGTAAGTAAAGTTTTGGAAAAAGCATTATGACCCAAATGCAATTAAGAAACCGAAAAGCGCCAAGGTATTGCTGACAATTTTGCCATCTTCAGTACTCGCATCGAACGACGGTGGATCTTCAGAGGACCAGCCTGCCGTTTTTACCCAAGGCAACAATTGTGTTAAAGGCCGCAACCTTGGCAATAGAAGGCCGCTGCAGCCTACGCCCCATATGAATTGAGGTGGTGTTGATATGCCCCCTGCCGGTTTTGGGGAATGGGGGAAATATGATATTTGTTTTACAGCAAAATATGTGAAGTGGTTGGTAACTTCGTTTTGAGTTAATGAACTGGAAGCTTTCATGGTGAAAGCTCACGGTGGTGTGATCCAATACGAATCTCCGTATTCTCCAAAATGCGCGAAATAGAGCGGCAGGTGTTCAGGGGCAACACCGGTACTCGTCATCGAGCACCCACATCGCAATTATTTCCTCGACTGGAAATGTTGGCAGTCGGGGGCGATCTCGCGCCGCGGCGCCGCCATGATCAGCGCTCGGGCAGCGCGATCGACGGCATGCCCAAATAATTAGGCGATGCGGTTTGTGTCGGCTCCTTCCAATCTTTAGTATTTCACAATTTTTCTCGGCCTCGTAGCCGTTGAAGATAAAACCACAATTTACGGAAAATAGAATGTCAACCTTATGCCTTTTATTCATGGCACTCGTCATTGCTTTTGCAAGCGCGGTTGGAACCTGCCATGCCGCTGATGCCACTACAAGCGCCACCGACACAACGGTGCCATGCAGCTCTGTTAGTGGCACGGCCGGGTGCCAAACAGTGCCTGGGATAGCGAACGTGAGCGCCGGTGTCGTCCCCACTACAGCTCCTGACATGTCAGTGCCGGCAAATCCTTTTTCGGACCCAATCAATACCAACTGGAGGCTCCTGAGTTTTGCGGTTAGTCACCATATGTCCACGATAGGCGCCCCTGTCACAGGTGTCACCTACACTCAAAGCCCACTAGTTGCGATCGATGGCGGTGACTGCGCAAATTTAATGAACCCAAAGCGGTATCCGTCGGGTTCAGCTGGAAGCGTTCCGACGGCGGCCCAGCGGGCTAGTTGGGTCGCCGACTGCCAGCAGGGCGTCCCGAATTACAGTCACGGCTGGGATGAAAATAACTACGGTCTCGGACTGGAGTACGACCGCCGGGACTCCGGTTCTGTTGGTAGGTATTTCGGTGGTTGGATTCGTGACAGTTTCGGTAATCCATCGTTTTACCTGGGCTCTGCATACCAGTGGACATTGCTCAACCGGGACCGAATCCGTGTTGATGGGGGATTCATCACAATGCTTTGGCGACGAACGATAGTCAATTCGAATGGAGATGAGAAAATGCACGTCGTGTTGGCCGGGTTGCCGATGCTCTCGGTGGAGGACAAAAAGACCGGCCTTGGAATCAACTTCTCATTCATCCCCAAAATTGCTTTTGGCGGCGAGCGTACTGTTAACACTTTTACGGCCCAGCTTTCTCTAGGTTTCTAGCCCGTGTCGTTCACGTGATCGCCTCCAGTCTACCAAGAAATATTGGAGTTTGAGAACACACTCCAAAGCTCCGGCTTTCGCCGCTAGGAAATGGTGCCAAACTACCGATCCCCGAAAGAGTAAGGACAACGCGTTCGAAGGTTGGGGGTGTGAAAATCCTACTTTTTGCGCTTGCGCGCATATTGGCAACTTCGAGGGAAACAACCTCCGTTCATCGTTTCCCTCGGCGCACGCAGCTATTTCGACAGCGCCTTGACGGTGTTGTCATTGTCGTCATTGAAATAGATGACCTGATTGCCGCTGCTATCGGTCGTGGTAGCAAGTCCAAACAACGCACCGGCAGCGCCCGTATCGAGCTGCACCGGCGCGCCGACAAAACCGATCGCCGGTGAGATTTCAAACACCAAATTGGTGGTCGTCGGTCCATCGATGTCGGCATTGGCGACCACCAGATTGCCGTCCATCAAGAGCGCCGCGCTGATCGGCGCGTTCAGTTGTCCGCCGCTGGCAATGACCGTAGCCAAAGACGCTGAGGGGCCAGAGAAGGTCAGTGCCGGAGTAGGCGTGTGGTTGACGGCGCTGCAGTTGCCGTTGACCACGATCGCGTCGGTGAGAAGAGTCGAAACATTGGAGAATGCAACCACACTATAGGAGCTGGTGTCGATAACGTACAGCGTGTCGATCGAGGGGTCGTACGTTAGGCCCGCCGGGGCGAACACAGCCCCGGGAGCGCCGGAGACGCAAAAACCGGTAGCGATTTCCGTGGAGCTAAGCGGGACGTCGCCGGCCAGTGTTATGCGGGTGATCGATCCAGTGGCAGCATTCGAAATATACAGCGCGGCAGGTATGCTATTGTCGTCATTTGCGGGCGCGAAGGTTTGACCCCAGGGACCATGGAAGGTGGTGCTGGCAAAGGGATTGTTGACGGTGCCGTCGGGCGCCACCAGCGGAACCAAGTTGGCTGAGAATGCGGAAGCGGAAATGCTATCGTCAGGAAACATACTCAGCGCATTGCAGCCTTGCAATTGTGCCGATTGCGAAATGCGATAAGGCGCGGCGCCGGCAACCGGGTGCAGGCCGATGATGGTGGTTCCCAAGCCTTCGGTGTTGGTCGCGCCATCGTTGAAATTACAGACAACGAGATCGCCGGCGGTGATCAAGCCTGCCGTGCTTGGCGCGATTCCCAGGCCGTAAGGGTTGCCCCCATGCTCGACCGGGTCGAGAGTGGATCCAATGGTGGTAATCGTCGACAAGGTGCTAAGAATAGAGGGATTGACGGTTACCGTTGGACTACTGGCCGTGGCACTGCCGCTTGGACCGGTGCAGGTCAGCATGTAGGTCACGCTGCCGGGAGCCGTCGGCGCCACGGTTTGGGTGCCAATGGACGCCACTATGCCGCTGAAGGCGCCGGCCGACGCGCTCGAGGTGGATGCTGTGCAGGAAGCGACGTTGGTCGACGTCCAGGATAGTTCCACACTCTGGCCAAGATTGATGGAGGAACCGGATACCGGGATAGAAAAGGCTACTGTCGGCTGGTTAGAGGAACCGTTGCCACCGCCACTGCCGCAGCCAGCGAGACCGACTGCCAATCCCATCATGACAGCACTTGCCGTTAGCCATTTACTGGCGGGTTTTAGGATGTTCATGGCTTCTCCTTTATCGAGTGACAGGGAACTGAGAGGGAACGAAAGGGACGTTCTATTCATTTCTTGGTCGCAGGGAAAAGGTTACTCTGACGAACACCTATAGCATCCCTTGACTGAATGAATCATACTGGACATAACTACCTTTCTTATCATTTCTCAAGAATCAGAACTATTAGTTCAATTTAAAGCCACTCTTGATATTTGATTTGACAATTAGCAAAGGCACTTTCAATTTGTCGGTCATGGCAAAATGCAATATTATTGTTGAATAGATATTTGTTACTTGCATCTAGATTTCCGTTACGCAATTGAGTAAGTTTGCGTCATCTGACATTTCTATTAAGTATTGGTGTGGATGATTGGCGTCAACTTTGAGTACTCCGTTGGATTTTGCGGACTGTTATAAAGTCTGATAATTCCATGCACTACGCGGCTCATTATGGGGTGAACCAAAGGCAAACTCCGAGAGGCCATTGTCCCAGCCCGGTCTTGAAGATGAGCCATGGCGGTCCCATCCATTTCGCTGAGACAATTGCGCGGCGATGGGCTAATTGCTTTTTTTGCGCAAGATACTGTTGCAATATGAGTTCGTAACGCCACTTGGTCCGTCTTGGCCACGCGATTGACGCGCACACGCTAGCGATTGGGCGCCTAATAGCCAAATCCGCAGTTTTATGGAAGGTCATCTGAACGGGATTGCCCGGTAGGTGCGTCCTTCCGCAACAGCGGAAATAAGCTCTGAAAACCAACGCGCCTTATTAGCCGAGATTGACTGTCGAAAGAGCGAAACGAGTGGACATGCGGCGGAAAGAATTTTTAAATGGCTTGCTCAAGATACTGCACCCAGATGGGTCTTACCCGTCGCACCGATTATGGCGTGCTTGAATTGTTCAGAAGTTTGAAAATAAGGTCGGCTATTTTTCCCGGCACGGAAAAAGAATCGTCAAAGCCAGAGAATGCAAAGTCGGATGCGACCATGTGGGCAAGCCGTTTAAGGGAAACGCCAAATGGTCTGGGCTTGGTGCATCGTCACGATCAAATTAGAAATAATATCGCAGCACGACTTGCCAGCTCTGTAGCTGCGGCGCCGCGCCAAAATCACTGACGCGCTGGCCGCTATTGCGCTGCCATTGCAAAGCGAACTCGGCACGATCCAAATGGTAACGCGCTTCCAGCCATGACATTCGACTGTAGTCAACGGCATCAATCCGTTCCAGAGCGCTCAAGTCGAGATGGTTGATCAGCGCATCTTGCCATAGGCCATAAAAAAATACTGCCCGCTTGGTCGGCGCCTCTTGAGCGATCTGGAGCGAGTTTCGGTATTGTTCATAGATGAGCGGAGAGCCGCGCGCCAAGGCATCCCAGCCAGCTTGGTCCAAGCCGCCACCGCCATATTCAAGTTCTGCTGTGAGTGACATTTTGTTGGCCGTGGTGTAGGTGAGCCCGCTAGAGAGACGGTTGCGAAATGCCACATCATCCGTATGAGGCAAGGCCAGCTGGCTCAAGGCTTGTGACAGTAACGATGGGCTGCTGCCGCCTGACCATTCAACGTAGGCGACCATGGAATCACTGACCAGGCCGGTCAGATTGAAACCTAGCTGCACAGGCAGATCGTTTTCCTTATAAACCAAAAATTCCGGACTAATGCCGGCGCTAAATTTCTGACTGACGGCGACGAGCCAGCGGTTTTGGTGGTTGGTCGCACCCCAGTCTGGATTGAAACCGTCATTACTTGCCTGATCGGCCAATTTGGGCGAATACAAGGCCGTGATTGAGCCGCCCGCCCACAGTGTTTGGCCACGCAGCATGACGCTACCCTGCCGGTTTTCTTTCAAGCTGGCTGGATCGACCGACACGATTGAGCGTACCGCGCCCGAGCGAAAATAATCCGTCGGGTTATAGCCGATGGCGACCCCATTGTGGACGTTGATGCGGCCCAGGTCAAAGATCCGGTTCGCTTGTTCCTGCCAACTCAGATAGGCATCCTTGATCGTGTTGATGCTGTTCTGATCGCTAACTTGCGCCGGCCAATTCATGTCTAAGCGGTCGGCAAAAACGGCGCGCCAACCGGCCGCCAATGACTTGTCATAGAGCAGGTCGAACGACGAGCGGTGGTTTTGTTGCTCCTGGTTGCCATCGGGCAGGGTGGCGCCGCCATAGGCGCCTTCGACAAACGTGCGCCAGTTGCTGGCATGCGCCGCCGCCGTCGGCGTCTGGTCGGCCAGCGATAACGCGCTCTCATCTTGCTCGTCTGCCAGGGCGGCGCCGGCCTTGAACAACGCAGCCCACACTAGCAGCTTGATCAGGGCGACGAGCCACGCGCGAAAAGCCTGTATCCATGGCAACGCCCCGTGCACGACTGGGACAAATTGGCCCGTTGCGCCCATCATTCCGGCTTGAAGCGCGCCAGGTAGTCGCGCTGCAGCCATGCCTCCGGCACCTCGCGCTTGATCATGTCGGAGTAGCGCATGATGGTGACCCAATTCGGGTCGAGGCCATCGATGATCACCGTCTCGGTCGGACGTTCGGTACCCAGCTGCTTTTGGTAATGGCGATAATAGGCGGTCTTCAAAAGCTTGCCGCTATCCGTGTAAAAACGCGCTTTGACGGGATGGCTGTTGGCAACTTCGACCCACATCTCGATCTGATGATAGGTGGCATCAGGCGTACTGGCAGACAGTGCCAACTTGTAGCAGCGCTTGATTTGCCGTTCGCCATCCTGGGCATCTTCTTCAATGGCCGCGGTAGCCTGGTAATCCTTGGCCAAATTGACGGTGACGACATCGCCATTGGAGGCCTGGCCCAGCAGTCGTTGCTGCGGCGACAGGCGGATGCTGGCCTTGCTGGCGGGGTCATAAAACCACAGGTCTTTGCCGTTGTACAAGATCAGCTTGTTGGCGTCGCGGGGCGGCGCCAAGTAACGGATAAGGCTGCGAAATTGCCCGCTATGGGGATCGGCCTTGGAATAAATGGCCAGCGTGCTGGCATCAGTTTGCTTGCCGTTGCGATATTCAACGAGTGTATTGGTCAATCCGAACGGATAGTCGGGATTGCGCACGGTGTCGCTTGCGGCCAGAATTTCCTGGGCGCTTGGGCTGGCATTGGCTGCCGCCACAAGGCCGCATGCCATTAACGCCAGCCAAACCTTGGTCATTCGTTTCATATGGTATTTATCGTTAGACGTGGCGCAGGGCATCGACGATCATCAACTTCGCTGCGCGACTGGCGGGCCACCATGCGGAAATGACGGTGACGATCATTAAACCGATCACGCTACCGATCACCAGATTCGTATCTTGCCAAACGCGCACCAAGAGCAGATAGGCGTAGGAATAACCGGGCGGAGTCCAGGTCAGGCCGCTATGATTGATCAAGGTGGAGATGAGTAGCGCACAGAGCAGGCCCGTTACAGCGCCGATCAAACCGAGCAAGATGCCTTCGCACATAAATAAACGCAAGATACCGGAACGGCGCAACCCCATGGCCCGCAAAGTGCCGATTTCGACGGTGCGTTCAACGACTGCGGTACTCATGGTGTTCCCTATTGTAAATAGGACAATGACGCCGATTAACACGGCGATAAAGCCGAACATGGAATTCATGAATTGAACCGTTTGACCATACAGCGGGTTGAGTGCCCTAAAATCCAGGATTTCCAGGGGCTCGGCCTTGAATGTGGTGGCGAGCAGCTGCGCAAGACGCGCTTGGGCGGCGGGTATTTGGCTGGTGTGCTGAAGTTGTATCTGAACGGCAGTCACTTGAGGTGGCGCCGTCCCGTAAATCAATTTTTGCGCCTGGGACAAATGCATGGCAAGGTAGACGTCATCGACCGCCTTGATCCCCATATTCTCGGCCTTGACTACGCTCAGGCTGGCGACATTGGGTGCGCCATGCGCTGTCGCCGCCAACATTTCGATCCGGGTCTCGTCCTCCTGCGGGTGCTCCGTTTTTTCCAGCGCCGACAGCGCCAAGATGTCGTCCGGCGCTGGCTTGCCGTCAGCGGACGCTAGCATGGGTGCTTGCTGGCAATTCGGCACTTTGAGGACATTGCAAAGTTTAAGCTTGCGCGCAACGCCGCTCCCGACGACGACTGCGTCTTGGCTGGTGCCGCTTAAAGGCAAAAGGTGGGCGTAGCTGGTCAAGCCGTAGTCGTTCCACGACAACATGCGGTTACGTTCCTCCACTACCACGCCGAGCGCAATCACGGAACGCGAAACCCCGCCAGCAAAATTTCCGGCAATGCCGCCCAGCTGCAAGGTTGGCGTGACCACCGTCAACATGGGCGCTAACACGGGATCGTGCTTTACCACGTCAATGAGGCGCTGATATTTTGGTATGCCGTAGGCAGTCGGATTATCGCTGCCATCGAGAAAATAGTCCTTGTGCTGAATCTGCAAATGACCGCTGCCTTGTACAAACCCGGTTTGCATGCCGTAGGTAATATTCGAGCGGTAACCGCCAAATATCAAAACCGCCACCAAGCCGATAATCATCGCGAGCAGCGTGGTGAGTGAACGACGACGATTGCGCAGCAGATTGCGCAAAGCGAGGGAGAAGGTTTTCAAGCTGCGGCCTCGTCTGTTTTGGTGCGCCGTTCGACACTGGTGATGCGCCCGTCGCGGATGAATATCGCATCGTCGGCTTCGGCCTGCACTTGAGGATCGTGCGAAGAAAATACGAATGACACGTGATGCTCACGCTGCATCTTGCGCATCAAGGCGATGATCGCAACGCCGGTCTGGCTGTCGAGATTGGCGGTCGGCTCGTCGGCGAGGACCAGTTTCGGCTCAGTGGCCAAGGCGCGGGCGATGGCGACCCGTTGCCGCTGCCCGCCTGACAACTGGCCCGGGCGATTTTGCGCCCGCTCCGACAGACCAACGGCATCGAGCAAAGCGAGCACTCTTTGTTTGCGCTGTGCGGCCGACACCTTGGTTAGCATCAGCGGGAATTCCACATTCTCATACGCGGTCAGCACCGGCAGCAAGTTGAAGTTCTGAAAAATGAAACCCAGATGGCGGGCTCGAAAATCGGACAAGGCGTCATCCGACATTTTTTGCACCCATTGTCCAG
This sequence comes from Janthinobacterium sp., assembly GCA_003133225.1. Taxonomy (GTDB): domain Bacteria; phylum Pseudomonadota; class Gammaproteobacteria; order Burkholderiales; family Burkholderiaceae_D; genus Janthinobacterium. The sequence continues at coordinate 11,891 of PKWL01000138.1, read as the reverse complement.
CAACCACGATCTCGCCCATATCGGGCCGATCGATGCAACCGATTAGATTTAGCAAGGTCGTTTTGCCACTGCCGGACGGGCCGGAAATTACCGTGAAACAGTTGGGACGGATTTCCAGGTTGATATCGGTTAGCGCCGGAACGTCGACCGAATCGAGATGGTAAGTCTTGCCAACGTGCTTGAGAACGACAGGATGCATGGTGCTCCCCAGAAAAAAGACTAGCCAAAATATCGCGCGTGAGCAGCTGCTGTGACCGATGCGCGGCGCTGTCTGGCACCAGACGCAACAGTGGAATGGAAAAAATGGGTGTGCAAACGGCGTCATTTTTGCATCTTAGCGGCAACACGCCGCGGCAAGCCGGGGCGCGGAGACTGTCCGGTCGTCGCTTGGCGCAGCCAGCAGCATCAGTTCTTTCTGCCACTCCGCGGCGCGCCCATGAAATCGCTGTAAGTGCCGCGTCTGTGAGCGCTGCTAAATGCGGCGGCGCATCTTGGTCAGACCACAGGGTGGATTGATCAAGGGGGCTGCCGCCGTCGTCATTCACACGCCAAGCGTATCGAGTTTTCGACTGACGCCTAGCGCCTTGGCCACACCCGCGCCGTAAGCGGGATCGGCCTTGGTGCAATTGTCGATGTGACGCGTTTGTATTTCATGGGGCGTCCCGCCCAAGGAGCGTGCCGTATTCTCGAACAGCACTTGCTGCTGAGCGGGAGTCATTAGCCTAAACAGCGCGCCTGGCTGGGAATAATAATCGTCGTCCACCCGGTGGTTCCAGTGATCCGCGGCACCTTCCACGGACAATGGCGGTTCCGAAAAATCGGGTTGTTCCTGCCACTGGCCATAGCTGTTCGGCTCGTAGCCGATGGTGCCGCCATGATTGGCGTCCACGCGCATGGCACCGTCGCGATGATAGCTGTGGAATGGACATTTAGGCGCGTTCACAGGGATCTGGCTATGGTTTACCCCGAGACGGTAGCGTTGGGCGTCGCCGTATGCAAAAAGCCGGCCCTGCAGCATCTTGTCCGGCGAAAAGCTGATACCGGGCACCACGTCGGCCGGATTGAATGCCGACTGCTCCACTTCAGCGTAATAATTTTCTGGGTTGCGGTTCAATTCCAGAACGCCCACCTCGATCAGCGGGTAATCTTTCTTTGGCCATATTTTGGTGAGGTCGAACGGATGGTAGGGGACCGTGGCGGCATCGTTTTCCCGCATGATCTGAACATACATGGTCCAGCGCGGATAGTCCTTGTTCTCGATCGACTCGTACAAATCGCGCTGGCTGCTCTCACGATCGTGGGCGATGACTTGCGCGGCCTCGGCATCGGTCAGATTTTTGATGCCTTGCTGCGTTTTAAAATGAAACTTGACCCAGTGGCGCTCGTTCTTGGCGTTAATGAAGCTGAAAGTATGGCTGCCGAAGCAATGCATGTGGCGATACGAAGCGGGAATACCACGATCACTCATCACAATGGTGACCTGATGCAACGCCTCGGGCAACCATGTCCAGAAGTCCCAGTTGTTCTTGGCGCTCCTGAGATTGGTGCGCGGATCGCGCTTTACTGCATGGTTCAAATCTGGAAACTTGAGTGGATCGCGCATAAAGAAGACGGGTGTATTGTTGCCAACCAGATCCCAGTTACCCTCTTCCGTGTAGAACTTCATCGCGACGCCGCGGATGTCGCGCTCGGCGTCGGCCGCACCACGCTCACCGGCAACCGTAGAAAAGCGCATAAAGAGGTCCGTCTTCTTACCCACCTGAGAAAATATTTTGGCCCGCGTGTACTGGGTGATATCGTGCGTGACTGTGAAGCTACCGTACGCCGCCGATCCCTTGGCATGCATGCGACGCTCGGGAATGACCTCGCGATCAAAGTGCGCAAGTTTTTCCAGAAACCAAATGTCTTGCAAAAGCGCAGGACCACGGGGGCCGGCAGTCATCACATTCTGATTGTCGGATACGGGTGCGCCAGCATTCGTGGTCAGGTTTTTCGGAGCCATGGCATACGTCCTTAGGTGATCAGGAAGGTAAGTATAGATACTCTTGCCATGGTGCCGCAATCACTATGCGAACATAAGATTAAATAGACAAAGCGCATTAGATTAAAAATGGGCGTGTGGCCAAGCACGCCTGCGCTAAGCGGCCCCCCGTCCGCTCATGCAGGTCCCGGTTGCCATTGTTGGCGTCCGGGGGCGATTGCGGGCCCCCGTCAGCGGCGCCAACCATTCACCTAACGCTGGCTGACACTACCCGTGATGCGGCGCATTTCGATCTCATGCGCCTGCCCTCGCTCCTTGTCTTCATTGGTGGCAATTTTTTTCTTCGCTAGCTGATCCGCCAGTTTCCTCTTGCTGGCAAATGCCTTCGTACTAGCTTTGAACCGTCGCGCCGTGTTTTTGGCCAGCTGGTTTGCCGCTTCGTTTGCCTTGTTGGGGCTGTGTTTTTTAAACTGTTCTTTTGCCTTGCCGGCAGACTGCTTTTCGTACTTGATGTGCGCTTTGCGCTTGACCGAGTCAGCTTGCTTTTCTCGCTCCATTTTAAATTTGGCGGCGCGCTGACCCTGTGCAATTTCAAAGGAACGCGCCACCACCGCTGTGGCCCGTTCTTTGGCGCGTTCTCTCACTTGCTTGTCAGCTTGTTTTTCCGCGAGAGCGGCAGCCTTTCCGCGCGCTGTCTGTTTTTGTTGTTCGTTATGCGCGGCGGCGCCGGCTTGCTTGTCGCGGTCCACATTTTTTTTGCCAGAACGCCGTTCTGGGGAGGGGGCCGCTAATGCTGGGGTATCGAGCGCTCCCGGAAACTTGGCCGGCGTCGGGAGTACCGGCTTTGCCGCAGGCGTGAATTCCGGCGCCCGTTCTGATCGCGGCTGGGCTTGTCTATTCGGATGCACGGTTTTCGCTTCGGCTGCGATGGGCCTCTCGCTTTTCCACAGCACGCCGAGCCATAGGAGTAAAAATAATCCGAGATGAAAGGCCGCCGCCAACGTCAGTGCACGCCAGCGCCCTGGATTGGGCGGAACTGTGTACTGCGTGCCGTTGTTATTGATCGGACTCATGGAATCGAAGCACTTATTTTTGTTTGATGGCCACGCCAACGCGATTGATGCACATTCACTTTGATGAGCGCGATGGACTCGTCTACTTCGAACGTTAAGGGCAAAATAGGCCAGCTCATCAGCTCTAGATAAATATACTATGACAAATATAATTTGTCTAAATATATTTGGCCTAATTCCGCGGGGAACCGTGGCGTGCGGCTGCGCCGCTTGGACGGTGTCCGTCAGGCGTGAAGCGCCGGTCCCCGTAAAGGCTCCCTATCTTCCCCGTAAAGGCTCACCATTCAAAACGGCTAGCGGGTAAATTAAGTCGTTTCCGACGACTCAACAAAACGAGCTCGTCTCGTTCTTTTGAAGTTCGGGGGCCGGCGGTGATCAGTGAAGTTATGCGTGCCCTTGGTGCTTGCCAACTGGGCGCATGACCAGAGCCAGCCCCGCCGTAGAGTTTTCGTAACGAATTTTTTTAGGGATAGTGTGATCCGCTAATTTAATTACGCAGAGGTATCGTGGCGAGTTCGGTTCGGCCTTGCCGCCACCGGTCCCGCGGGCGACCCGCCATCGTTCTTGGCGCCGTCCAGCGCCTGATGGATGTTTAGGCACATATGCGCCACTTTGAAAAGAAATTAAGCATGTTTTAACCTCCTTTAGCCTGCAAAAAATTTGGATTGGGCCGCCGCCGACAGGCGCAGCGGGCTTTTTTCGTAAAAACAACAGAATATTGCATTGCACAATGACATTTGTGCGTATCTACACTATCTTGAATAAAAATCTATTGCCTTGAAGGCGAGGAGACAGAAAAAGCCCGCGTCGTCGTTATTCGACTGCGGGCTTTTTTACATCGAATTGCACGCTCTGGTCCCGTTCGCCGACATCGCGTGGCAGCGCTCGTGTGCATAAACGTCCTGCAGTTGCTCTTATAACGCGTTCTGAACTTGCTTTAGGAAATGTCTTCCTGTCTCCTGATCTCGATGGCCAATCCTGTAATGATGCTCTGTTGGCAGGTGAACCGTGTGCATCCCCGGCTAGCTGAGCCTACGAGCAGGAGCAGCACGCGACACCAGCATTCGAGATATTTCATTTATTAATAACTGATATGTGATAAATAAATTGGAGAAGTATGCGGCAATGCAGCATACTGAACTCGTCTCCTCCAACTCCTCCAAGAATTGGATTTAGCTCGCTTTCATCTGCGGGCTTTTTTTTTGCCTGCCGCAATGATGTATGCCCATCACCGCCCCCTTCCGTGACCCGCCCCGTTGACGCAGGCATCTTATGCGGTCCTTCTGCATCCCATCGGCTCGCAGTTTTGCTCCACGCTTCCTCCCCGTGATCGGTCACCCTGTCACAGTTGTGCGTTATTTCGTTCTGTCCTGAGCTTACGGGAAGACTCGCGCCTTTGAGATTGCGCCCATACATGGACGCACTAACGGGACGCACTACGCAAATTGACTGGAGCGCTGGAGCGAGCTTCAACGCTGATTACTTTGGGGTCGGCTTCCACGCGCCATGAAACGGAGAGCGTAGAGATAAGCTTTGCTGGAGCCAGCGCGGCCGCGTGTATGGATGCCATGGACATAGCCGGGAGCGGGCGCTATCTGTCGAACGCATGGCGAACAGGACGAAAATCGGTCGCCAAATGTGCCTTCGCGCTTCATCTCGTCATTCCTGCCGCCTGACGACGCCTTGCGAATGTGTGAGGCGACACCCGGTTGTAGCCGATGGAGAGCGGCACCATGTCCCGAATGCGATCGATGTTGAATAGGACCAACTGGTAACGCCTAGCGAGCGGCAGGAAATTTGCTGAGTTTACAGGGGGGCGGCGAGCGCAAGAGACGGATGATCAACATCGCGCCCGCAATGCAGGTCGGACACGGGCAAATCGTAAGGCATTGTTCGGGTAATTAATGTACCGCCTGCTGCCGTGGCCGCTGGCCTGACGGCCGCATAAATGGCAACTTCGCCCAAATGCCCGCGGGACGAGCGAAAACATCTTAAGCTAGTGACGCCAACCCAGGAGCGTAGGCCGCGCCGGTCAGCGCGCCCCTTTCGTGACACCGCACAGGTAGAGCTAGGAAGGTAGTTTTCTCACCCAAAACGTTACAAATCGCTTGTACATGCTGAAAAGAGTCATTGCTTATGCGAACTGATCGCCGCCAGAACACGGATATAGCGAGGATTAGCGCAGGCGATTTGGGATATTCGCCCAACGCGGCACGCCTCACGCAGCAACGGTGGCGGGATAGCCAGCTGCAGCGAGCGTTTCGACGACGACGTCGAGTTTTTCAATGGTCGTCACGTCCGCAGTATGCGCCGGCATATTGAATTGGACGGTCGTATCCGGGTCTAGGCCCTTGAGTGCCTTGGTGATGACGCCCGCGCAATGGCCGCAGCTCATGTCGGGAATGCTCAATTTGATCATGGCAGTGTTCCTGGGAAGAGTAGGGTCCCATGATGAGCCTTTCCGGCATAGGAATGTCAAGTGGTTTGTTTAAATAAATTTATTCCTTGACCTTGCCACGATGGTAATGTGCATCATGGTAGCAAGCATTCACCAAGGAGTTGAAAAATGAGTACGATGAGCGCCGTGAGGGAACTCAACCTGCCAATAGAAGGGATGAGCTGCGCCTCATGCGTGGGACGGGTTGAGCGAGCACTAAGTGCCTTGCCCGGGGTTCAGGCAGTTTCGGTCAATCTCGCGAGTGAGTCTGCGCGCGTCGTGGGCGACTCGAGCATGTCGGCCCAGCAGTTGACCGGCGCTGTCAAAAATGCGGGGTACGAGGTGGCGGCCAGCGAGACCTCGCTTGCCATCGGCGGGATGACGTGCACCTCGTGCGCAAGTCGCGTCGAAAAGGCGCTGCGCGCCGTGCCAGGCGTGCTTAGCGCGACGGTCAACCTTGCCACCGAGCGCGTGCTCGTCTCGACCTTGGGCAAAAGCGAGGACACAGCGCAACTGATCGCCGCGGTGGAACTTGCCGGCTACACGGCATGTGCGGGCGAGCAAAAAGCGGCCGTGAAGCCCCGGACGGTTCCTGACTCCTGGCAGATAGTCCTGTCCGCTGCCTTGACCGTTCCTTTGCTCGTTCCAATGTTGAGCAGCGCTTTAGGTATGCCCATGATGCTACCGGGCTGGGTCCAGTGGCTGTTGGCGACCCCAGTCCAATTTTGGATCGGCGCCCGTTTCTACAGATCAGCATGGCAGGCGCTCCGGGCCAGGGCCGGCAACATGGACTTGTTGGTCGCGCTCGGCACGACGGCGGCGTATGGCCTCAGTGTCTATCAGTGGCTCGGCGCGCCTGAGCAGGCACCCATGCATCTGTATTTCGAAGCGGCAGCCGTTGTCATCACTTTGGTCCGTCTCGGCAAATGGCTCGAGATGAGAGCCAAGCACCAGACCACCGAGGCGATCCGCGCACTCCAGACCTTGCGCCCCGAGAGGGCGCGCGTGCGCGTCCAAGGCGGCGAGCGCGACATCCCGCTCGCCGCGCTGTGCGTTGGCGACGACGTCGTCATTCGGCCCGGCGAGCGCATTCCCATGGACGGCAAGATTCTCGAGGGGCATACGCATGTGGACGAATCCATGCTTACGGGCGAAAACTTGCCGGTTAGCAAAGGGCCCGGCGCCCATGTGATTGGGGGCGCCGTCAACGGCGAGGGCAAGATCGTGGCGACAACGACTGCGATCGGCACGGAGACGACCTTGGCGCGCATTATCCGCGCGGTGGAAGACGCGCAAGCCGCCAAAGCACCGATTCAGCGGCAAGTCGATAAGGTCAGTGCAGTGTTCGTGCCGACGATCGTCGCGATCGCCCTTGTGACATTTGCCGGCTGGTCGCTCGCCAACGGCGACTGGCGCTCCGCACTGCTCAATGCGGTGGCGGTGCTCGTCATCGCGTGTCCTTGCGCGCTCGGTCTGGCCACGCCGGCCGCGATCATGGCGGGCACGGGCGCTGCCGCGAAGCATGGAATCCTGATCAAGGATGCCGAGGCCCTAGAATTACTGCATGGTGTCAATGTTGTGGCATTTGACAAGACCGGCACCTTGACCGCAGGCCGGCCGCGCCTGGTCGCCTTTGTTGCCATGTCGGGTGATCAAGAGGAGTTGCTCGCGTTGACGGCGGCGCTGCAGCAAGGAAGCGAACATCCGTTGGCGCGTGCCGTTCACGCTGCGGCGATCGAGGCTGCGATCCTCCCGCCGAGCGCGACGGAAATGCAAGCGGTTCCCGGCTATGGTGTGACGGCGCGCGTGGACGGCGCCCTGCTGGCACTCGGTAACGAACCGTTGATGGCCCAGCATGGCATATCGGTGGCTCCCATGCGCGATCTGGGTCGCGCGCATGCGCAAAACGGCGAGACGGTTTCGTGGCTGGCGCAGGTCGCGCCGGAAGCAAAACTGATCGGATTTCTCGCCTTTGGCGACACCATCAAGCCGGAAAGCAAGGAAGCGATTGAAAAGCTGCACAGCTTGGGGATCAAGACGGTCATGCTCACTGGCGACAGTCGCGGCAGCGCCGAGCATGTTGCTGGCGCGCTCGGTATCGACGAAGTGCACGCCGAAGTTCTACCCGTAGGAAAGGCCGCGGCAATTGCCGCCTTGCGCGCGGGCGGCAAGCGCATTGCGATGGTGGGCGATGGGATCAATGACGCACCGGCCTTGGCCGCCGCCGACATCGGCATCGCGATGGGCAGCGGGACCGACGTCGCGATGCAGACGGCCGGGGTCACCCTGATGCGCGGCGATCCGCGCCTGCTAGTCGATGCGATCGACATTTCTCGCCGCACCTACGGCAAGATCCGCCAAAATCTGTTCTGGGCATTTGTGTTCAACCTGGTCGGTGTGCCGCTAGCGGCGTTCGGTCTACTCAATCCGATGATTGCCGGCGCGGCGATGGCATTTTCCAGCGTCTCGGTGGTTTGCAATGCCTTGCTGCTCACGCGCTGGAGGCCGATTGCCATCAGCATTCGCGAGTCGTGAAACGATCAAACAAACCACATGGCTGTCAGCGCACCTGAAGAAAGGCTCATCATGAACCGACTTTCAATTCCACTGCTGGGGCTGAAAGCGAGCGCCGCGCGCCGACAAGAGTTTCTCACTATCGGCGAGGCCGCTAAAGCATCCGGCGTGTCGGCGAAAATGATTCGCCACTATGAATCGATTGGTTTGATCGGCGCCGCACAGCGTACCGATGCCGGTTATCGCGTCTATGCGACGGAGGCTGTCCGAATTCTTCAGTTCATTCACCGTAGTAGGGGACTCGGCTTCTCGCTAGATCAGATCAGCGTCTTGCTTGCTCTGTGGCAGGACAAACGCCGGGCCAGCAAGGATGTCCGCACGTTGGCCAAGCAACACATTGCAGATCTGGACCGGCGCATCGCGCAGATGCAGGCGATGCGCCGCACCTTGGGGACCCTGGCGGCGAAGTGCCACGGCGATGATCGGCCCAACTGTCCAATTCTAGACGACCTGTCCCAGTATTAGTGTCTGCGGCCAAAGGACGGGTACTTTTTTGCCCTGAACAGGAAGCTACCGGGGGGCATGTGCGGGCGCGATCATGTCGCTATTTGGCCCATAGAAGCCGCCAGCGCCCGCAAGCCGCGCTGGTCATTTATGGGCGATGGCGCCTTCGACGGCGATGACGGTGTCGCAAGCGGCCCTGGAGAAACAGCCACATGCGCAAATCGTCATTCCACCGCAGGGCTCGGCAAGAATGTGGCAAGCACTTCGACCGTTTTCAAACCGTCATCGACGACTAGGACCGTATGGGTAGGTTCGGATGCTGGATGCAGGCCCAGATTGGCTAGCGATGCTTTCAGCTGGGCGCGGCTGATCGGTTTTTGAAGTACGGCAGCCGCGCCTCCGGCCAGTGCCATATTGCCCTCGGCCAGACCGGAAATGATCACCACCGGCACTTGGGCCAGAGTGCCGCTGCCGCGTATTCGCTGGAGAAACTCCCAGCCATCGATGCCAGGCAATAAAATATCCAGCGTAATCAAGCTGAGGGGTTGCTGCGGTGCCAAATCGAGGGCGGCCTCGGCACTGGCGGCGCGTAAGACGGTAAAGCCTTCGGATTCGAGCAGCAGGCGCACCAAGTCAGCTGCCTGCTCGTCATCCTCGACCACCAGGGCGATGCGTTCTGCGGGCTCGGCGCCAAGCGCGCTCGCGGCGCCGCCGTTGTCAGGCACGGTGGCCGCGGCTTGAAGCGGCGCGCGCAGCGGCAACCAGACGGCGAAGATCGCGCCCTCTCCCTCGGCGCTCGCCACAGCCACGGCGCCCCCATGCAGTTCAGCTAGTCGTTTGACCATCGCCAGACCGAGACCGGTGCCTTCGAATTTGCGGGCCAGGCTGCTGTCGATTTGACGGAAAGGCTGGAACAACTTCGCCATGTTTTCCTTGGAAATACCGATGCCGCCGTCGCTGACGGATATTTCAAGAAATTCGTTGTACTCGTTGCTGGCCAAGGGGAAGCTGTGCACTGGCCAGGCGCCAGGCAGCGTGCCAACGGCGGCGCGCGCGACCCGGCGCGTGCGCACGGTCACGCGCCCGCCGTTGGCGCTGAACTTGACGGCGTTCGACAGCAGGTTGTAGACGATTTGCTTGGTCTTGCGCATGTCTAACAGGGGCGCGCCCAAATCATCGCCCGTGTCGAGTTCGAGATGGATGCGCTGGGCGGCCGCCTTTTCCCGCACGATCGACAAGCTGTTCGACAGCAGGCTGTTCAAGTCGACGGCTTCCAGTTCGAGGCTCATCATGCCCGCTTCCACCTTCGACAAATCGAGAATGTCGTTGATCAAGGAGAGCAAGTGCTGCCCGCTGCTGAAGATGTCGCCGATATATTCATGCTGGGTATCGCTCATTTGCCCCATCAAGCCATCCTTGAGGGCCTCGGAAAAGCCGATGATGGCATTGAGCGGCGTGCGCAATTCGTGCGACATGGTGGCCAGAAATTCCGATTTCATGCGGCTGGCATGTTCCAATTCGACATTTTTTTCGTTCAAGGCTTGCTCGAAGCGCTTACGCTCAGTCATGTCGCGAATGGCGCTCATGACCAGGTTGCCCTCGCCTGTTTTCAGCGGGCTCAGGCTGATTTCTGCCGGGAATTCGGTGCCGTCCTTGCGCAGCCCAAACAGTTCCAGTCCCGCGCCCATTGCCCGTGCCAGAGGTTGCGCAGAAAAGGTGCTACGGTTTGCGGGATGCTTGCCACGGAAGCGTTCGGGCATGAGTATTTCAATCTTCTTTCCCATAAGGTCCGCGCGGCTCCAGCCGAACAGTTTGATCGCCTGGGAGTTAACCAGAACAATCTCGCCGTCGTGGTCGACGATCACCATCGCGTCGGGCGTAGACTCCAGCAGCTCCTTGAATTTTTGATCGGCTTGCACGCTTTCATTCATGACGCGCAGATGATGGCGTGTAGCGTTTTTTTTACACATCGAGCTGGCAATTTGGCCCTTAGAAAGCTCCTTAGAAAGTCGCTTTTTTTTAGTTCGATTTTTCATACGGACAATTCTACGCCGAACGCTAGCAACTGTTTCCGGCGAAGTAGTTTCCGCATGAAAAAGCGATTCCAAGTTGATAGTTTGATGTTAAAAAGATATTTTTCTAACGCGACAGCACGGTAAGACCATCACCCGGAGCGCTTGCCGTGGCGCCAAATTGGTACTTCGAAGTTTTAGTCAAAAGCACCGCTTGGGGAGATTCAATACAGCAATTGTGGATGAATATAGGCGACACCCGCCAAGGCGGCTAGAGCTGTGATCGCCGCAATAATCAACAGCTTGACGACTAGAGTCATTTTTTACCCCGCCCGCTTGCATTGTTCTGGTGCGCCGTGGAGATCGCTTTTTTTGCCGCGCGCATGATCGGGCGCATCATCAGCCAGCCGGCGAGCGACGCCGTGCACGACAGGCCGGCCACCGCCAGGGCCATGTCCGTTGGGGCAACGCCGGCGCCGCCGACCACGTAACCGATGCCGGCAGCGCCGAACAGACGGACATACAGCGCGACGGGGAAGTGTTGTAAGCGCATCGCAGAGCCCTACGTGTTGGATTTTTGGATTGCCGCTTCCAGCTTGTTTCTGGTCGCCGGGTCTAGATAAGGCAATGACCTGGTAACGGCGCGCCCGACGCGCGCCTGCTCGATGGTGGCCCCATTAAAAAGCGTCAGCCCGCCCAGCGCGAGCGCGGCCGATGCTACGCAACAGGCGAGCATCGATGTCAAAGGAAATGGCGGCGTTCGCGCTGGCGCCGGCTTTTGAAGCGCTCCCAAGCCGAACGGCTTTGCCCGCAGCGCTTTTTGTTCTTGCAGCAGCATGGTCGCATTCTCGCTTGATTCCTGTAGCACGGCTTCCACGCGCGACATCAAAGCACCCAAGGCAGTCATGTCCTTTTCCATCAACGCATGGCCGTCCTTCATGATGATGGCCGCGGCATCGGCCCGGTCCAGAAGAGGCCCCATTTCGCCCAGAATGAGGCGCAGCGCCGCTTCTTTCGAAGTGTGCGGGGCATCGATCATTTAATCGCTCCCGGCGTAGGGAGCGAATAAATCCTCATGCGCTTGTTGCAAATTCGCGTAAGCGGTTCCGCCCAAGTCATGCGCGATCTGGCCATCCATTGCGACATTGAGCGCCTCCATGTCGCGGGCGGCCTTCGCTTCATTGCGTTTGGCCTTCCAATTTGTCGGATCCATGGCCAGTTCGCCCACAGTTTTGCGCGTCGATTTGATCAACTCGAATACGTCATTGGCGCCAACGACCGGCGCCGGCGACCAGCAGGCCTTGTTCTTGCCGTCATCGGCGGCGTAACCCATGACGTGGGAGTACATGCGCTCTAGGAGCCTGTCGGAC
>PKWL01000038.1 GCA_003133225.1 Janthinobacterium sp. | reverse complement strand
CCATGCTGTGCGGCCTTCCTGTGAGTGTTCTTCGAAGAATTGGGCTATCCATCTGAGAAGCAATTGCCGTACATACATCATTTGAGCAACCGCCATCCTCGTCGCCTGGGTCGCCCGGTAAGATGAGATTGAGGAATAAAACGACGGACTTACATCTGGTGTGACGGCACGAGTCAAGATGATAGGTCCGCGCCGCTCCGTGCGGAGCATGTCTATCGATCAGTTTGAATTCGACTGGCTCGCGCGGCTTCTTCGGTCGTCCGGCCGGTCCATCGATGACGTTGCAGGACGTGCTCCCACATGAAAAAAATCATTTTAAAATTAGCAATCATCGCGCATTCCGGAGCAGAGCGGAGCCATGACTTGCGCATTGTCGTTTCAGAAGTTCTGATTCTAAAAGATGAACCTGAACGTAATATGAACCGACCGTAGAAGCTGTAAACAAGCAAGCAAATTCGTAACGCTGCGCATCGCCGCTACTGGCGACATCTCCGCCCAGCTCATCTTCCGGCACTTCACAGGAGACGGCAGCGTAGTAATACTCCACTCGTTACCCGATGAGCCATGAGTAGGCTTCGGTGCATGCCGTGCCGGATACCCGTCTGCTGGGGTCGGTAATGCTGGAAGCCCTCCAGCTCGAACTTGTTCGTGCTTTTTCGTTTTCGCATATTGGTAGTACACTATTTTCCATTTTCAACTTGGATGGCCCATGGTTGGCTTCATTTAATGCCTTCCGATAACACATACATGGTGAGCGTATCTTCGATACAATCTTGGCAGGCTGACCGCTGCAGTCGATCATTTAGATTTCTTCTTCGAGTTGCAGCATCGTTAGCTCTCCCTCTCATGCCGCGTTTCGCACAACAGACAAATTTCGGTAGTCAATTGGAGCTTCAAAATGAAAGTCTTGATCGTCGAAGACCAGCAACGGATGGGACTGTTCTTGAAACAGGGCTTGTCCGAGCATTCATATACCGTATCGTTGGTGGGAAGCTGCCGCGAAGCGCGTGATGCGTTGTGCGAGACAAGTTATGACGTCATCGTGCTCGACCTGGGTCTTCCGGACGGTGACGGCCTCGACCTGCTTCGCGAGTGGCGCCAGAACGGCTTCAACGAACCCGTGTTGATCCTAAGCGCTCGTGATGCCGTAGAGGATCGCATCGAGGGGCTAAATCGTGGCGCTGACGATTACTTGCCCAAACCGTTCAGTCTGGAGGAGTTGCTAGCGCGCATACGTTCCCTAGTGCGGCGCCATTCCACCAGCAAGGAAACGGTGCTGGAACACCGCGGCATCAAGCTCGATCTGTTGAGCCACACTGTTCAAGTCAAGGGTAAACCCATTGCGCTCACCAGCCGCGAGTTTGCGCTACTCGAGATCTTCATGCAAAATGTCGGGCGTATTTTGCCGCGCACGCTCATTTCGGAAAAAATTTGGGAGGCACATTACGATGTCGATACAAATCTGCTTGATGTCTATATGAGCAGGTTGCGCTCAAAATTCGAAACGGTGCCGGAGCAGCCGCTCTTCAAGACTGTTCGTGGCGTTGGCTATCAATTGTTGTGAAATATCGGTGATCCCTTTTCCTGACACCGGCAGCTTTCTTTAATTTTTACCATGCCGCCCTGCCACTGCAGAGGCTGAACCTAACCGATCCATTTCTGATTCTGAGTTTCTCGACATGCGCATTGCTCACCAGATGAATTCGATCAGCACGCGCCTCGCCATCTGGTACGCGCTCGCTGCCACCATCACCCTTGCCTGCCTGTTTGGCGCCGGTTATCAAATGCTTGAGCGCCACCTTATCCATGGCCTCGACCTGTTAAGCGCCGCGCAATTTGAACAGATCAAAGCCCACCTCCATCCGGAACACGATACGGTGGAGCCGGATCGAATCGAAGAGCGCATTCGCAGCATCACTGAGTATGCTGCGGTGCTTTTCTATATCGACATTCACAGCAAGCAAACCGGCACAGTCTTTCGTTCTAACAATTTAAACGGGCATTCGATCCCCGACATAAAAGGTCAACACAACTACAACGTATACGTCGATACCATCGGCGAACTGCGTGTTACAGAATTCATCATCGGGAATTTCGACGTTAATATTGCGACTCCGCTTCATGGGGTGCGTAATGTGATGGAAGGCTACGCCGAAGTCGGTCTCGCGCTCTTGGGCAGCATGCTGGTGGCGAGCTTGATAATCGGCTTCGGACTTAGCCGGATGGCGCTGCGCCCGATACGCATTATCAGCGAGACGGCCAATCATATTCGGTCCGACAACCTAGCTGAGAGGATTCCCGTGACCGACGTCGTGGATGAAGTGTCCGATCTTGCTCGCATGCTCAATCAGATGTTTGACCGTCTTGAATCGTCGTTCAATCAAATCCGTCGTTTTGCCGCCGAAGCTTCGCATGAATTGAAAACCCCGCTGACGCTGGTGCGCCTGCATGCTGAGAAAATGCTGGTTGACGGCGGCCTGAGCCAAGCCCATGAAGAGGCGGCACATGTGCAACTGGAGGAACTCGCGCGGCTCGACCAGATCATTGAGGAATTGCTCTTTCTGTCACGCGCCGACGCGAGCGCCATTACGCTAGACCTCAAGTCAATGAATCCCGCGTGCTTTCTGCAAGACTTTGCGCAAGACGCATGTGTTCTTTCCGAACATCACGGCGTACATTTTGTTCATACTCATGATGGCGAAGGGCAGGTATCCTTTGACGACAAACGATTGCGCCAGGTATTACTCAACCTGTTGACCAATGCGCTCAATGCCTCGCCGCCTGGAACACGGGTCACACTGCGCTCGCTATTGGCAGATGGTTTGTGGCGACTAAGCATCGAAGACGAAGGCCCGGGGCTGCCTGTCGAGCAGCATGAACATATTTTTGAGCGCTTCGTGCGGGTCAACGCCACTGCTGCCACCTACAAAGGCAGTGGGCTCGGTCTCGCCATCTGCCGTAGTATTGTCGGGCTACATCACGGCAAGATATTCGCTGCTTCCCCTGCCGACGAGCACGGCTTACACATCGTGATTGAGATTTGCGCCCCCGATGCTTGATCGATTTGCCAATGCCGGCATCTTGGATAGTACTGCGCTAGTTTGCACAGGATACGGCAAGTAGTTGCCGCTGCCGAGGACCGCCTGCGGCCCTTCCCGGCTGAGAATAAGCGAAGAATGCGGTGGAGGTAAATGTACGGGCTACGCACCAAGGGGTAGTTCGGCTCTGGAAGCCTGTTTGGCTCGGCACAATGTAAGGGCCGCCCTCGCGCTCGGCAAGCGCGACCGGTTTTAAGCCCGGCACCTTGCTCGCTTGCGGCACCACGGTCCACGCAATGCCATACTTATTTTTCGCGAGTTCGTCACGCATGTGCTGGATGCCGCCGATCTGTTGTCGATCGTCATCCGCGATCATTTTGCTACCGGTTTCAACATATTCACGATAGTTCGGATTCCACTGGCCGCTATTTTACTTGTCGCTATTTTGCAGCACCTTCAAATTGAAAAAAGCGGGACGTTCCGGAAAGGCGCGTGGCCATAGGTCTGAATTGGCTTGTCGGCCCACCCCAGGTGCGGAGGTTCTGGTCGGCGCCGCGCTCTGCCTTGACAATCCATTTGAAACCACTTAAGCCGCCGTTACGCTTGGCGCCGAAAATGCCGTCGAGCTGCTTCATCGTCAAACGCGCGATCGGGTTGTCCCGATGGACATACACCACAAGGCCGGGTGAGCGGCCATCCACGTCGAAGGTACCGGCCGCCACCGTCACCGATGTCGCATGGTAGCCGAACGTCTCAAAAAAAGAGAGCGTCTCGGTAATGGCCGGCTCCCCCTCATCCGGACCGAGATCGGCAACGCCCATCACCAGTATCTTCGAAAGCCATCCTCCCAGACCTTCAAAAGGCGGCCAAAGCCGAAACCGTGGTTGTCCGGTGCCGAAACCATGGGGTGGCGCACGATAGGCTGGATGCTGGCGATGACCATGGGTCATGGCTACGATGTGCTCGATACTGCGCTCTTATTCTAGTTGTTCAATATAATTTGAGCCGCAATTTGCTTCTCGAATATTCACTCGCACGGCGCCGAAATTTTAGCCTGGATTCAGGCTATGTTTAACGTTGAATTGTACTGTGGACGCATGGTGACAACAGCTGACCTTCAATTGTCGTGATCTGATACGTCCAGCGAAAGTTCCGCTACGGGTTTTACCGCGCGATTCGATTTGCATTGCATTAACCACAAGGAATTCCAAATATGCTACGCACTACTTTTTTTTCATTTTTTGCCATATGTGCCGTGCCCGCTTCGGCACAATCTCTGCAGCACATTAACGCGCAGAGATTGGTCGACGTAACGTTGCTCAAACATCCAGAGTTGACCGTCATGGCACTGCATGTGACTCCACCCATGGGAGCGAACAACATCATCATCGCGTCAAATATCGGGCGAATCGGTAAACCGGCTGATGCTGATGACATGAGCGTGCTGAAAACGGGCAAGCCGCGCATTGAAGCGACCAAGACGGGAGACCTGTCCGTCGAATTACTGATGTATGACGTGGCAGGCAACATTGTTGGCGTGCTTGGCTCCACGTTCAGCGCCAAAATTGCTACAGACAAGACGCTTGCACTTCAGATGGGCGAGACGGTGCGAGATGAGCTGCGCGGCCAGACGCTGTCATTGGAAAGTTTGTTTGAGTCCACGCTCTAGATTGCTGACCACGTCGTAAGCCCAGGCAAATCCCGGACACGGCATCGCCAAACGGCAATGGTTCGTATTGAACTTCCATCAACTACTCCTTGCCAAGCTTCGCTGGCACACTCAAGTCCCATACGAAGCGGTATGGAGCCCCATCGAGTAACAACACAAAAAATGCTGCACGGAGCGCTCGCACGACTTGGGTCTAAATATGCCCATCAAGCGCTTGCATTTTCAATGGCGCCAGCGATGGCCGGGTTATTTGCAAAGCAGGACAGGTGGAACTATACTGAAAACCGCCAGTTATTTTGATAAAAATTTCTAATTTCAACATATGTTGATTTATGGAAAAGATAAAAATACCTCGCTATTTCAATGAATTGGTTTGAACCAATCACAACAATATTAGCTTTCTAAAATATATTTACGATAAGTATTTTTCACAAATAAAGTGTAACAACTTAGGTGCAAGAAATAAGATTTTTGGTGTTTTACAATATATAATTGATTGGTGCTCATCTTCATCGAACTGACCTGTCTGGCAATGGGCAAACCAATGCGGCGCGAGGCGGCGCCACGAACCGCAAGAGTAGCGACATTCCTTGCTTCAAGTAAATCAACACCGTTCTGAACAACCTTCAATTTAGGCGAGTGGCACATACAGGCGCTACTATTCAGGCAAAGGCGCGGTGCCATTTCAACGGGTGCTTCGACCCGGTGGCCAGCCGCCGCGATCGGCAAGCGAACTAAGGCTTCGCTTTAGGGTGGCGGCGGATGAAGATTAACGCTAATCAATTATATACACATGGCTTTTGCCATCCATAATCGCCCAGATTATCATGAATTTACGTGCCATAACGCCGGTTTCCCGATGGATTGATAGAAAATTTCCTTTTCTTCGCGGAAGTTTAATTTTCTTGATTGCTTGGCCCATAGGCGCTCTTATTTTATCGGTCATTGGCTGGAGCATCTTGTTTTCCGTCTTGAACGATGAAAAACAAGAGATTGACAGTGCCACTTTGAAAGAGGCTGCAAATTTATCCAAAACATATTCAGATCATCTGAGCCAGACATTAGAAGCAATTGACCAAATTATCCTTCATGTCAGGTATGAATGGGAGATCACCGAGGGCAGACTTCAGCTTGAGACTATTAAGGAAAAAGGATTATTTATTTCTAATTCAATTTTCCGGGTCAGTATTCTTGACCGCAATGGACAGATATTAACGCACACCTACAAGACCACCTTCGCGCGTGAAGGCAATTCAACTGAGAGGCCATATTTTTTAGCCCACAAGAATATCACGAAAGATTTTCTTTATATTGATGCATCTATCTTCGAACATTCTACTAAAACCAATAGGATTCGCTTCTCGCGCCGACTTTTGCACCCTGACGGCGTCTTCAATGGAATTGTATTAGTTAATATTCCATCCGACTACTTTACGGCAAACTATGACAATACCATTTTAGGTAAAAATGGATTTTTGGGGATTGTTGGTGACGACGGCCTCATACGAGTAACACGTATGGGAAAGACAGTGCACCCTCCGGAATCTCCGGCACTGGTTTCGCCACCGGGCTTCGCGCAACAGCGACAAGCTGGAAGTGCAATTTTAAACGGAAATGAGTGGTTTTCAGACAAGCGTAGCCGGTATGTTGGCTGGCATCCGGTCAAAGGCTATCCCCTTATTGCGATGACTGGATTGGATGAACAAGACATGCAAATGACGTACCGGGCCCACCGTGCGACTTCCATTCTGGATGCAATTGTCGTCACAACTTGCTTGGCAGTGTTCACGCTCATGACCATGGCTTTGTCGATACGTCATGCATGGAAAAAGCACCAACTTTCCCTCAAACAAGCTAGTTATCGGAAGGCGACTGAAGGAGGTAATGAAGGATTCTATATTAGCCGCCCGCTATGTGACCCGGATGGGAGCTTGATTGATTTTGAAATAGTCGATTGTAATAGCAGAGGTGCGGTCTTTTATCACCTGCCTCGTGAAGACTTGATCGGCAGGAAAATTTCATCTCTTTACGAAAGTTGCGCTTTTGCGCGTGTACTGGAAAGGTTTCGCCAGGCCATGGAGCTCGGTTTTTATGAAAGCGAGCTGGAAGTGTTTGGTGAAGGCCCTTTCACGACGCAATGGATAAATCTAAAAATAGTGCGTTCTGGCGGCGACTTGGCGCTGACAATACGTGACATCAGTGAAATGAAAGCGCATGCGACAGAGCTTGAACAGCGAAGCAATCAAGATGATCTTACTGGGCTTCCAAATCGCCATTGGCTGCAATTATTTTTACCGAAGGAAATCGAGCAGACTAAACTGAATAACACATTGCTAGTAATTCTTTTCGTTGACTTGGATGGCTTCAAGGCGGTCAACGACATGTTGGGGCACGCGGCCGGTGACGAGCTGTTGTGCAAAGTCGCGCGCCGGCTAAAGGTGGCCGTTGCTCCACATGATCCTGTTGTGAGATTTGGTGGCGACGAGTTCGTGGTCATTAGTGAACATATCGGACAGCATGATTATGTAACGCACCTCGCTGAATCCATCCTGCGCGCATTCAAAGAAAGCTTTATTCTGTCAAAGGGAACGATTTCAATTGGCGCCTCGATAGGAATCAGCCTTTTTCCGAAGGACGGAAAGGATGCGGAGGCGCTACTGCAGAATGCGGACATTGCAATGTATTCGGCAAAGATTAAAGAGAAAGGCAGCTACCGTTTTTTTGAACCGCATTTTCATGAGGCATTGCGCGCTCGCCTTGAAAAGGAAAACGAGCTCAAACAAGCAATAATTTGCGACCAATTTATTATGTACTATCAACCGCGGGTCGACATGACGACGGGCCGAACTTGCAGCATGGAGGCGTTAGTGCGTTGGCGACATCCGTCGAAAGGTTTATTAAGCCCACTCGAATTTATTCCACTGGCGGAAGAGACCGGTCTCATTGTTGGGATAGGAGGGCTGGTCATAGATAAAGTTTGTGCGCAAGTGGCGGACTGGGCGCAGCAAAGCCTCGAGCTGGTCCCTGTTTCCATCAACGTTTCGCCGCGCCAGTTTAATGAGACCGACGTCGTGGAGATTTTTTCAACAGCGCTTGCACGCCACAATATTGCGCCAGAACTGATCGAAATAGAAATTACTGAGGCTTCGATGATGGGCGAACATCGAGATTTTTCAAAAACGTTCGCTGCGATCCAGAAAATGGGGATCAAACTTTTGGTTGACGATTTTGGTACCGGATATTCATCGCTGTCGCAGCTGCAACAGTTGGATTTTGATGTGCTAAAAGTCGACATAGCGTTCACATCAAAACTGGAAAAATCGGAAGAAGGCAAAGTGTTTTTCAACGCGATTATAACAATGGCGCATGCTCTCGGGATGCGAGTCGTTGCCGAGGGCGTCGAAAATGAAAACCAGATAAATATTCTAAAATCTCTTGGATGTGACGAGGTGCAGGGGTTTTATTTTTCTCGGCCTTTGCCGCCGACGAAGACTCAGCCTGTCTTGCCGAACCGGTTTTTCCCATTAACTATTTAGGGGTGCTGTGTATACAAAACCTGACGACTAACCACCCGAAGGTCGCACCAGAAGCACCGCTAAGTTTCAGAACCGGGCGACGGCCACCGCCGTGGCCGCAAAGCGGGCTCTGCGCATCATTCACGTATATGTATATGCAGCCAGCCCCCCGCGGTTAATGATCGGTCTCGTGCCTCATTCACGCGGCTTTGGTACTCGCTTTCAACAATTCAAGTAATGCGTTACCTCATTCGCCTGCACGACTCACCTCCGGCTGCTGGCTTAGCTTAGCGGGAAAGGCTCGAACCCTCTGAAATCCAACAAGCGGTTTCCGTCAACTTTTTCCCGCTACCAGTCTTATCCTGGCGCTACGAAATTTGATTTTGCCAATCCAACATCAACATGTCAGGATTGCACCACAATTTCTCATTCGATGCCGGATTTTCCTGTCCCCCGGCTTGGGCCAGTCTCGATTGGCATGAGTTTCCACTTCGACCGGTAACGATGGCGCAATCGATAGCCGTCGGGCAAGGTTTCGCTTTGAGTTGAAAAAAAAGTTGCGTCGGTAAAGATTCAGGTTCGCTTCAGCTTCAGCGCTTACTCTCGGTCCTTGCAATGCTAAGGCACGAATGGAAAAGGAAATCGTTCAGGTTCCCCGTTTCTCCATGCGTGATGCAAATCACCAAAACAAAAAATTGGAGAAGACAATGAAGGCAACGCATCGAGCACACCATTGTCTGAACTATCTTGGTGTGATGCCCGTCATCTCAGCGGTGGCATGACGGTCCACGTGCAAAACAAAAAATTCGATCCGCTGGCGACGCAGCAAGCGCGCGTGAAATCGGTGACCAGGAAAGGCCACAAGGTCGGGTACGCCCAAAAGTCCGACCTGAGCGGCTTGCGTTGATTGATGACCAGAATGATGACCAAGCATTGTTTTAACTTTGACTTCGCCATTCCTCTACTTTCATTGATTCGGCGTCGGGCTTATATCGTAAGTGCTTATTGCCTGTTTTCCTTGGCACAGCAGTCGAACGCCGCCGGATTAACCGTCGACCCGAAGCTGCCCCCTTACCAACCCGGCTCCCTTGCAAGCGATGAAATCGTTTGCGCAGGGAATCATGCCACCGACGAAGTTTTGTATCGCTGGGCGAAAATATTTACACGATATCATCCTGCGGTTACCGTGCATCTACGCAAGGACAGCAAACTTACAACGGACGCGTTCGATACATCGATTGAAAGCGATACGGTGGATCTAATACCGGCCGCACGCGAGCCGGTCCCTTCCGAGATGGATCGCATGACCGCGAAATTGGACGGGGCTCCTCTTGTCATCGCTGTCGCGACAGGTAGTTATGCAACCAAAAGCGGAACCCATGCCCTTGCATTCTATGTCAACGCGGACAACCCGTTATCCCGTATAAGCATCGCGCAAATTCGCGAAATATATGCTCCCTCGGGGAAGATTGTCAAATGGGGCGATCTGGGGCTCGAGGGCGAATGGGCGAATCAGTCCATTCGAGTCTTTAGCGTGCCAATCTCTGATCCGAATGGAAATCCCATGGGAATCACTAATTTTCTTCAACATCGCATATTGGACGGCGATACTCATTTTCGACGGAGCATTTACCAAGTCGACAGCAATGGTCCAGGCTTGGAACATCACATGCTCACCCGGATTGTCAAGCAAGTGGCAAACGACAAATATGCGATAGGATTCAGCGGGTTTGGGTTTCGCGCACACGGCGCCAAAACTCTGGAACTCGCGGAAACCGATACTGGCCCGTTTTACAAAGGCACCCACGCGGAGGTTGCGAACCGGACCTATCCGTTGACCCGTACCATCTACTTGGTCGTCAATCGCCGCGCCGGCATGCCGTTGCGCCCCGCTGTTCGTGAATTCCTGCGTTTTATTCTCAGCCGCGATGGTCAACTCGCTTTTACGGAAGGTCAGGAGAAATATCTCCCACTTACCGCCGATGCGGCTCAAGCCGAGCGCGCTAAACTTAATTAATCTCATAATGCAAGAAGGAAAAGGAGATGCGGTGGCGCGGCTAAATAATATGTCCGACATGGATATTAAACCCGAGTAAGAAACTTAGGCAATTTCGCAATCATATAAAGGAGACGTAATGACTAACGTAAGTGTATGGTCTAGATGCGTGCGTGCATGCGCATCCGGAAACAAAACGAATAACGCGCTGCCTCGCATGCTGGCCGCGATGGCCATGGTGTTGCCCGCGCTCGTTGTGCTGCCCTGCCCGGCGGCACAAACACAAGATTTAACCGACGCGCAGAAATCGGCGCTGGCGCAAGCGGATCGTGCAGGCGTTATCTATACCAGGGGAAAGCAGGCACACTATACGCAAAAATTCGACTTGAGTGCGCTACCGCATTTCGTGCCGAGCAAGCAACTCACTGGTTGGATCCGCCTCCACGGAAATAATTATTTGAGCGATGGGTCGCTCGGTGAATTCTGGGACAAGACTTTCTCGAAATATCAACCTGGGATCAAGATCTCATACTACCTGCCGACTGCGGCAGTCGCATTTGCAGCTCTTTATTACAACCAAGCCGACCTGGTGATGAGTCATCGGCCCGGATTTTACGACGAATTGGCGTATGAACGGATATTGGATTTCCCTCCGATCGAAATTACCGGAGTCACCGGTTCGTATGACGTGGCAGGCTGGGAAAATTCGACGGTAATTTTGCTGAACAACAGAAATCCGCTGAAGGGGCTGACGATGGAACAGCTCGATGGGATATTCGGATCGGCGCGTGAAGGCGGCTGGGCCGGAACCAACTTTCGTCCGGATTGGGCGCGAGGGCCTGAAAAGAATATTCGGACTTGGGGTCAACTCGGTTTGACTGGCGAATGGGCGGACAAGCCCATCAACGTGTACGGATTCAATCTCCGATATAACACGTGTCAGGACTTTGCCGAAAAGGTGCTTCAATCAAGCGACAAATGGAACGAAAATATCCATGCGTATGCCCATATCGTCAGGCCCGACGGCACGCGCTACATCCAAGCGGACCAGATTACCGACGCGCTGGCCAAGGACCCGTATGGAATTGCGTTCAATCGCTTCAGGGGCGAACGCCCTGGGATCAAACGTATGCCCATTGCAGCTAAAGGCGGCGGCCCGTTCGTTGAACATACAATTGAAAATCTGCAGAAACGCGCTTATCCATTGATCAACGAGGTCTATTTCTATGCAACGGTGAAGCCTGGAACAAAAATGAATCCTCTGGTGAAAGAGTTTCTCACCTTTGTACTGAGCCAGGAGGGTCAAACCGATGTGATGCGCGATGGGAAATATCTGCCGCTGACTGCCGCGGTAGTTCGAGAGCAATTAAAAAAACTGGAGTCAATATAGCATTGAAGCATCCCACGGGCCCACGCTCGTGGCGTTCGTCCAATCGACGCCCATTCGGCTCAATTAAATTTAATTTGAATGCAGCCAGCATACTCAAAATTCATGCCCCAGTCCTCCCAACTTCGGCTCTGCCGTTTATGTGGGACTTGATGCCCGTCACGATAGAGGGTAAGCCATAGTGACGCGAGACGGCAGATTGCAAAGGGTTCTGGGGGCGGTGCTTGAGCTCGGACCCGCGCAGGTGAGCTCTTTACGGCTCGAAAGCCCCTGGCGGCGGTCTTGGCCTGCCGTAGCAAGCCATTCATTGCAGGCGCCATCGAATTGATGCAGAGACGATCCGAGCGATTGAGCAGCGTGGGGTTGCTAAAATCAACATGTAAAATTGGCAATAAGCGGAGTTGCGAAGCGACGGCGGCCACCCACCCGTCAGTGAGGCGCAAATCGTCGCACCCACTGTAAAAAGCACGCCTAAAATATTTGCGGTCGATGGCGCCAAAACACGACCTATCGTACCGTCGGAAGGGACGCCATTTTCCAGAGGCCCAAATTGTTGTGTATTCCATGGGCATACCGTCATGGATTTGATCTCTGTTTTCTTAGTCGAGCTGGTGCAGCTGCACTTCAATGTTACCTGGATTTAGGGGCAGAAAGTTGCCCTCCTTGACGATGTCGTCTTGGCCCTCGCGGCTCAAGATATAGCGTAAGAATTCCTTCACTGTTGGATCAACCGCCTGGCCGGACGCTCGATTGATCAGCGCAATGCCGGCCCGAACAAGCGGATAGTTCCGTGACACAAGATTCTCCTTCGTGGCTGCAACGAACGGTCCTGTTACGTCGACGGCAAGCGCAAGCGGCTTTACCTGTAATTTGCCGAGCGGCAGGTTTGACACGGCGATCCCGAGACGGTCTTTGGACAAAGAGTAGAGAATTCGGCGCCCGGCGCCCATTTCCGGGCCGTCGCTATTTCTGTCCGCGATCTCTCGCACGCGGTCCCAGTTCATGTTCCGGCTGTCTAGGAGCACCAAATGCCTGAAAAATCGGCCGCTACCCGAATAGGCATCGAAGCCATACAGATGAATCGGCCGATTGGCCCATTTTCCACGTAGCCCGAGTTGCCCCCAGGTGCGGATACCTTGCTCTCCGCGCCGGAGATCGTGTCCAAAAATCGCGTCCAATTGCGCCAGGGTTAGTTTTGACAGCGGATTGTCTTTATGTACAAACGCAACCAGCGCGGGCGATTTTCCGGGCGCGTCGAGACTGCCAGTCATCACTTCCAGCTGTGTCGGCTTATAACGAAAAATCCACTCAAACGCCTGCAACTCGCTCGCCGTAGGATCGCGTCCAAGCAATGCCACATCCGCTGATCCGGTGTACAGCCCGGCCACGGCTGTGTCAGATCCCTGGCGATTGACCACCACTCTCGCGTTGGGATGGTACCTATGAAATCCCTCCTGCCAACGCCGAGTCACTGATTGCATCTGTTCGCTCTCCCAAACGCGAACGATGCCGGACACGCTTTGTCCCGGCTGGTACGGCGGCGAGTCTCTATCTAGCGCACTGACGCTAGAAATGGATCCTGCAAGCGTGACTGCAAGAGCAGTTTGCAGCCATCGTTTCATTGCAGCTTCCTCAATTGTTCGCGTAAGAGCTCCGCGCTTAATGGAAGATACCCGGTATGGCGCACAATATCGAGTTGTCCGTTGCGGCTCAGCACATAGCGCAGAAACTCGCGCACCTTGGGGGCAATCGGCTGTCCGGGCTTGCGATCGATGAAGGCGGGAATGATTCGTGTCAACGGATAGTTTCTCGAAATAAGGTTTTCCGTCGTCGCCTCGTAATACGGTTTGCCGGCATGGGGCGCAATTGCTAGCGCTTTTACCTGTGGATTTGCATAACGGATATTCGAGATCGCGATACCGAAGCGGTCGGCAGCCAGCGCGTCGAGAATCTGCTCGCCATGTTCGTACAACGAGCCGTCCGGTCGGCGGATGTGGGCAAACTCCTTAAGGTCGTTATTCCATCGATGGCTGCCATCGAGGATGACGGTCTGAAGAAACAGAGAAAAATCCAGATCCTTCCAGCTATAGGGTTGAATCCGCTTTCGCGCCCACTCGCCCGTCAGGCCAAGTTGCCCCCATGTGCGGATATTTCGCGGGCCGCGCCGATGCTCGGCGCCGAACACGGCATCCGCTTGCTCAATCGTGATCCGCGATAGTGGGTTGGATTGATGGACGAATATCATGTTTGCATAGTCAAAAAACGCCACGTCGAGACTGCCGGTCGCGATTTCGATTCCCAGCGCAGGATAGTGCTTCGCCCGCTTAAACGCTGCGGCCGCGGCCGGACTGATTTCCTCGCCGAGGATCGCTATGTCGGCGTGGTCGGTGTAGAGCGCGCCAATAGCCGAGGCCGTACCATACATGTGGTTCGCGATTTGTACGTCCGGATTGAATCTTCTGAAGCCTTCCGTCCACGCGGCGACAAGTTTTCCCATGAAGTCTTCCTTAAAACTTCCGTGTCCTGAAAGGCGAATTGTGCCGGACACGATTTGTTCGGGCTGGTACTGCGGCAGCAATTCCAATGCTTGCGCGTGACCCGACATGGGCATAAAGCCTCCCATGAACCACGCAAGCGCAGCTTGCAGGCTAAAACGCCGCCGCCGATCGATGATGGAAGCGGCCTCGCATGTCGCGCCCGACTTAAATCCGACCAAATTGTCGCTCGATTGCATCGGGATATGCTTCAGATATTTGCTACTCCACTGCCTGGTCATTGCAACTCCCACGGTTCCCGCCGCTTACACGCGTCGGCGCGGCCATGCGGGTACGGCGCAGGCCCAACAGATAACTGCTAAATCCGGCATAGGCCAGCACCGGTACCGACAACACCCCCAGTAACAGCAAGAATTGCCCGATCGCCCCGCCCAGTAATCCGGTATGCAAAGCGACCATCCAAAGATAAAGCCTATGGCCGCTGCTGGCCTTTGCATATGGGGTAAAACGCAACACCTTTCCGGAATACGCATCAAGACTGACGTAGGTCCGCGCCGCTCCGTGCGGAGCATTTCGATCAATTAATTCGAATTCGACTGGGTCGCTCGGCTTCTTCGGATAGAAAAGTAGTGTGGCGCGCGGCCTAGGCACAAGTGCCTGCGCCTGCTGCCAGTAGGTCTCGATCGGCAGACGCTTCGCATTGTGCGCAGAAAACGATTTGCCGGGATTTGCCTGTGGAGGCGAACCGGTTAGTGCCAGAATGCCGTTTTGACACCACAGAAAGGCTTGTGGAATTCCAGTCAGTGCGCTAACGAGAAGGATCGGGCCCGCATAGATGGCAACAGTCTTGTGCAAGTTGAGCGAAAATGCGCGCCCTTGGAGTCTCGAATTCAATTTGAGCGAATGCTTGAAGCTCCGAATCGACGCCGGCCACCAGACTATCAACCCGCCAAGCACAAGGATTAATGCCGTAATTGTCGCCAGCGTACCCGACATGACGCTACTGTTTTGTACAAATTTGAAGCGATGCAGAGCATCAATGGTTCCGAATACACCGCCGTACCGATGCTCCTGGCCGAGAACGGTTGCGGTGCACGGATCAACGTAGACCCAATTCTCATCGCTAAATCGTATGTGGATCGAGCTGCCCGGTTCGTTATCTAGCTGTATGACTTTGAGAGCTCCGCTGTTCGGATTCGCCGTTCTGGCGCTAGCGACCAGAGTGTCGACCGGTAGCAGCGTGGCACAGACGTTTGCGCGCAAAAGGCGGTGATTCACAATGGGATCGAGCTGCGGACGGTACAGGTTTGCTGCCCCGGTCACGGCAACGAGGACAATCAAGAGTCCCACCGTCAGGCCGACCCAACGATGGAGTTGAAGGATGCGTTTGCGGATGGAAACAGTCATTATAATAATAGCGATAGTCGCGCATGCCGGAGGAAGATCGGAGCCGAAGTTTGCGCACTAGTGGTTGGAGACGCTACGATTCTAGAAGGCCAACCTGAACGTAATGTGAATTGGCGTTCACGGGGCTGGCCCAATAACTGCGGACACAAGCGCATGCAGGATTCGAATGTGGATCGGGTTAAGCGTCAATGAATTTCGGCGCCATCCGCCGTGACCGGGCCAGCCATGGCGCTTCTTGGTCGTCGATGCTTAGTGTTAAGGAGCGTACTCACCAGCCCCGTTTCAACCGTGCCTGGGCACTGCGCCAGAGCTTCACTTTTCCACTCACCCGCCAAGCCCAGCTTGCCCCAGGTTCGGATGTTGGCCCGGCCGCGCCGCTGCTCGTCGCCGAAGAAACCGCGATCCCGCAACGATCGGCGCGCAGTGCATCCAGTTGCCACCCATGCTGGCCCGAGGACACCGATTACTTGGGCTGAGACAGTGGAATAGCCGCTATTGGTCGTAGCTTCGATGCTATTGGGGATCCGATGGCGGCAGCGCCTCCGGCCTGAAAAGGCTCGGACAACCTGCAATTGGCTGACCGATGGCGTCCCGGCACAGGCAAGCGGACAGCATGGATGCCATCACGATCGAGGGACCGCAGCATCAAATAGCGCTCCACTATGCCGACGACACGCCTGGACGACGCTCGCCAAAGCTCACTGAAATGGTCTGTCCCTTTGCGCAAAATGTAGACTTGGCCATGCATCAGAAATCGTACTTCGCATTGATTTTGATACTCCGGTCCATTCCGGTACCGAAAGAGCCTTGTTGGGCGGAATTCCAATACCGCAAGTTCGCAACATTGTCCACGCTTAGTTGAAAGGTGGTTCGATGGCCCGCGACCTTCGTTGCGTAACCGGCCCCGATCGAGTACAGCGTGTATCCCGGGATCGTCCCTTGGTCTTGAGGATTGACGAAACGCTCCGCCACATAGGACGCACCTGCTGTGAGCGTCAGGCCCGGGACAAGATAAGAGCGGTGTGTCAAGAAAATATTCCCGATGAAGGTAGGCGTATTTTCTGGAGTAAGCCCCCTAATCTTGGGATCGTCAGTGACTTGCACCGCGTTCAGGCGTTGTCCAGCGGCATTGATCGTCCACTGGCGATTGATTTCGTAGGCGATCACCGCCTCCGCCCCTCTGTAATGGATAGTGCCATTATTGGAAAATATGTTGGTCAAGGAGTCGATCACCGCGTTTACGTGCGAGATATCGAAATAGGATGCACTGATCGAAAGACCTCTGAAATACGAGTCACGTATTCCAATCTCTTCCTGAGTCGTGATGCCGGGCGCCAGAATCACATTCGGGTTGGCGGCGTTGACCGGGGAAACCGCACCATCTTCCAGGCCTTTCATATAACTACCAAATAGCGTGGTGGTAGGCAGGATGTCGTAGAGGAATCCTGCAGCGGGTGAACCCACTTTGGCTGAGCTTTGCGTCAATCCGTTGTCTTGTTTGGAATTCGTCTCTCTAAATCCGAACAAGAGTTTTGCCTTGGGACCTATTCCCATTGTGTCATAAGTGTATAAGCCAACGTCCTTGCTAATTTGCGGTGCCAGAGCGGTCGGCGGATTAATTGGTACCGGCGCTGCGAGCGCCATGGGATCGTAAATGTTTTGTTTTTGTAGCAAGGTAATCGAGTTTTGGCTAGGAGCCTGTCGGACTTTG
>PKWL01000094.1 GCA_003133225.1 Janthinobacterium sp. | reverse complement strand
AAACCGCCCCGTGTGAGTGGGCACTGATGTGAACTCTCCCGCCGCTAATTGCTTGCCTCGTTGTAGCGGGGGGGGCAACGACTTTGGCTTGGCGCGTTTTTGCGCCGCCAATGTTCCAGGCGTATCAATAAGGTCCAGCCACTGTTTTGGTCGCGCTCATCGTGTGGCCGCAAGGTACACATGCCCACGTTGCGCACGAAGTCTTAGCTACAATGGCCCAGCATTTTCCACAACCTTGCGATTGGTGTCAGTTGCCCGTATTCGATACATGCAGGCGCGTCCCAGCTGCTACCGCGCCATAAGCGAGCCTGCGTCGTGCCAAGCCCGGCCGAGAGTCGTTCCCGGTTAAGGCCGGCTTTCTGCTTAACCCTTCCGCCCGGCTTTTCCATCGTGCACTTGACCGAACGCCTCATGCTTTTCTTCTTCCATTCTTCGCTTGCCAGCGCAGCGCAGTCCGTACGGGTGCCGACGTCTGGTGCAAGAACTCGCGCCGCAGGTTGCTGATGCGCTTTTGAAGCCCCTTTGTCGGGGCAACCAGGCTGCGACCTTGCGCGGCGTTGGCTTGCCGATGCCGCCCCCATTTCAAATGAAACAATAGATTCGTCCAGGTCTCGTCGTAGCCGTCACTGCCAGAACAGTCGTTTGGCATCTTCATTGAGACAATCCATCAGACGATCGAGGCGGCCGGCCTGCGTCTGTATCAACCACCGCTTGCCTAGATGGTCCCTGCTGTACAGTTTCCACACGCCGGCCTCGCATTCGATGCGCGCAATATCGATTAGGCCGCCTGCCTGGTCGATATTGCGCGAACAGCACGGACTAACGATGTGGTAGCCGCCGGGAACAGCTTGCACCGAAGGCGTGACATAGTGATAGCGCGCTCGCTCTTTCAGCAGGCGCGAAATGCGGCGCAGGTCCACCTCGTTGGGATGAGCGGCAATCACCAATCTTTCCCCCTCAAGCCAACCCGATTTCCTCTTCGAGGCAACCGACCACGCAGCCGCCGAAAAACTCCACCAGATAAACGGGCGTGTTCGTGTCCACGTGCATGCCCACCTGCGTCACCTCGCCTTTGGTACCGCTCTCGACCAGCAGTGCATCTTTTATGTGTTGGGGATGCGAGCCATCGTTGAACAGATCGACGTCGGCAACCACGCACTGGCCCCAACCGTATTTGTGCGCTCTTGGCTCGTTCATGGGCAGCTCCCTAGTCCGCTGGTGACGACGTCGAGCGACTCGAGCTCACGCTCCTTCATGCCAACGCGATAACCGTTGACGATAAACTCGATGCCATAGATGTAAAACTGCTGCAGGAAGGTGCCGATATTGGCGACATAGCCAATATCTCCCTTCGTGACCAGAATGTCGCCGACTTCCTTGCCGGGGAAGGTGCCATCGTTACGCACAGTCTTGCGGCTGCGCACCTTCTCGCCGTAGTTGAATGCCGGCATATCGTTGATCTCGATCCGCCCGTCGTCGCGATTGATCTTCATGCTCTGTTTCTCCTTCAACGCTAGATCTTAATGGACGGTACGCTTCGCATCCCATGGCGCCGTCGCGAAAATCGATGGTACGCGCCGTCCAGCCGCGATTTGAGCGGCGAGAAAACGCTTAAGCCGTTGACGTCGCTTTGGGATCGAACGGCTGCAGCGCCGCTTCGGTCCCAAAGCGCGTCAGCAAAGCGGCGATTCGTCCAGGCGCACCATAAGTCGGAAAGCCGCCGCTTGGTACCGCCCTTGACATTCATTTTTACGCGGCGGCGATGTAAGCGCCCTGCCGAATATCGGCATCGCCGCGGGATTGGTGGACAATTTGGCCCGACTTCACTTGTGCCAGATAGTCGTTGAAATACAAGAGAACCGATTGCTCTATAAACTCATGAGCGTACTGTTCCACCGGGTCGATGCCGGCCTCTTTGACTTCGGTGCGCGGGCAGCCACCGATCTTGGCCACGAACACGGCGTGGCAGTCGTTAATGGCGCGGATCACGCCGGGCAGAGCATCTTCGTTGTCGTAACCGCCCTGGCAATACAGATCAACACGGCGATGGCCGACAAACTTCACCTCTGCCGCGCTAGCCTCGTAGATCTGAAATTCGCCGGCGTGCCCGAAGTGCTGGTTGATCCTGCCATCGCCCTTGGTGGCGACGGCGACAAGTATCTTGATATCGCTGGCATTTCCCGCCAGCATGTCGAGCGCCGCATCCCTAGCCGCGAGCTTGGCCCGGCGCTGCGCTTCCACGCCCGACTGGTAGGCCTGGCGTGCCGCGATATCGTATGTGAGATCCATGGTCTCCACTTTTGCGGTAGTGAACTCGGCGCTGCGGTCCTCGCCGAGCAAGCCGACGGCGTCGGCCCGACATTGGCGGCAGTGACGCATCATGTTCATCTCGCCCTCGCAACCATCCTGAAGCGCTTTCAATTCCCGCGCCGTCGGCCCACGTTGGCCGCGCAAACCGAACACGGTGCCGTGTTCGGGCTCAGAAATGAGAGGCATGATGTTGTGCAGGAAGGCGCCACGCGATTTGACGGCCTTGTTGACCGCGGCCAGATGATGATCGTTAATGCCGGGAATCATCACCGAATTGACCTTGCACAGGATACCGCGCGCACTGAGCATCTCGAGTCCCAGCAGCTGCCGTTGGGAGAGAATCCGGGACGCTTCGAGGCCAGTCCAGCGCTTGTTCTGGTAGTAGATCCACGGGTAGATGTGTTGACCAACTTCGGGATCGATCATGTTGATCGTGATGGTGACGTGGTCGACATTGAGTGCCTTAATGGCGTCCACGTGATCTGGCAACGCTAGTCCGTTGGTCGACAGGCACAGTTTGATGTCGGGCGCGGCATTGGCAATGAGCTCAAAAGTCTTGAAGGTCCTGGCCGGATTGGCCAGTGCGTCTCCCGGGCCTGCGATGCCGACCACCGTCATCTGCGGAATGGCCGAGGCGACCGCCAGCACTTTCCGAAACGCCTGTTCCGGCGATAGCGTTTCGCTGACGACGCCGGGCCGTGATTCGTTCGAACAATCGTACTTGCGGTTGCAGTAATTGCACTGGATATTGCAGGCCGGCGCGACGGCGATATGCATGCGCGCAAAATGATGATGCGCATCTTCACTGTAGCAGGGATGGTTCTTAACCTTCTCCCAGATCTCGGGCGCGAGATCGGATGGGCCGGAGGACGATCCGCAGCCAAATTTGCCGGCGCCGCCGGCGCTGCCGCAACCAGGCTGCTGCGCCTGGCTGGCGGCGCGCGCGGCAAGCGGCTTGATCTCCTGAACTCCGATATATGCGGTCGATCGCATGAATTGCCCCTTTGAGAAAACGACGCAAGTGCGTCTCTTTCAAGGAGATGAGCCAGAACCGTGCCAGCACGGTTTATCGTTACGAACCAGGGGAAAATAAGATATGTCGGAAAACGGACGGCGTGACAATTCCGACAATCGGTGCACCCTTGTCGTAAACCTGACATCGAGCGTATACCGCTCTAAAACCATGGACAAATATCCCATCTATCAGAATGGGACATCTGGGATGTCGTTGGCCGAACAGTTCTGCCAACTCGCGGGCCGGGATTGCGCCGACAAAGACCGTCCGCATTGAAGGGGACGGGGCGCGGGTTTTCTTTTTGAGTCACCCGACCGGAAATGCGCTACCTGCGCCGCTCCAAGAGGTACCCAGTCAACAACGTGTGGGCAATTGTTCCTAATGGAGCGGAGTAGGTGCCGATGCGGGAACCGGATTCCGATATATTTTGGCTTGTCGGGTTTGCTTTGCGAGGCAACTAATGGCGGGAGAATAGGTCGCGCAATTTGCAAAGGGTCGTGGTGATGTCGAATCGGGTGTCGGGCAGGGCTTCACCTGCAAGGATCGTTTCCAGTGCCTTGAGGGGGATTTTCTCCCCAGTTAGCAGAACTTGAATGCCCCATTTTTCCATGTGGCGCATGTAGCCGTCACCGGCACTTGCGGCAACAGCGATCTCAACACCATGAAGAGGATGAGGGCCGTCATCCTGGCAAAAATGAGGCAATTGCTCCTTGCTGAGTTGGACGCGCCGGGGCTCGGAGATCGGCAGGCCGGGCTGGCAATCGAACACTAGCCAGTCTCGGGTTTGGCCGGCATGTCCGGAGACCCTGGCCCAGTTGTCCTTGGCGGCAATAGCAATTTTCATGGTTTAGGGTTGATAGGAAGTGAAAGGGAGGAAATTTGCAATTATCCAGCAATTCCTGTTCCAGGCGCCTGCAGGGCGCACGTGCGCAGTAAGCTTTCTCGCACCATTCCCACAGAAACGCAGCGTGCCAATTCCCCGTGCGAGAACACCAAGACCAGCCAAGAGCGGCGCTATGGTGCCCGACTCACATCTACGCCCGCGCCGCGCCACGATTTGTCGCGTTTCTGACAAGCGGTCCGACAATGCGTGTCACATTGTCGTCAATGTTGCAGCGCGTTTCGCCGATTTCCTCTGCATCAGACTAATTTTAAAGAACATTTGAGCTTGGCACGGTTCTAGCTCTAGCTCCGTTATAAACGCATTGGCGTCGTCTACCGCAAGGGGAAAATCGTGCGTCGAACACGCGGCGACGCCGCGTCGGGCGAGCGTACCTGGCGCCGCCTAGACAAAGGTTAGTTTCATTTAGTTTCATTCAGTTTTTTAATTAGGAGAAAACCATGGCTTACAAAATAGACGCTTCACAGTGCACCGGCTGTTCCGCCTGCGAACCAGAGTGTCCAAACGTTGCGATCCGCGAAAAAGATGGCGTATACCTCATTAACCCCAAAAAGTGCACCGAATGCATCGGTCATTTCGATGAACCCCAATGCGTTGCCGCTTGTCCGGTCGATGAAACCTGCATGATCGACAACGATTTCGCGCGTTACCAGGCATAAGGCGGCGTGGCGAATGTCACGATTGCACGGCGGGCGAGAAATTTAGGCGCCGCAATCTGGCTGCCGACCCGGGTCACACGCGGTGACTGCCCGGCACGGGCATCCGAACTAATGATTGGACTGTGCCCGCCGCCGGGCGACGCAGCCGCGATTGCGACGGTTTAAGTATTTTTCTTCCGGCGGCGCCGCTATAGAGTCCGCTCGTCTCAATCTTTTTGCCAGTTGAAAAGATGGCAAAGCCGTTCATACCGAGGTCGATGCCGACCCCGCGCCAACGGGTGCCGCCTTGACGTCGATCACGATAGTCAAGATTCAAGTGCATGAGCATGAGCAAAACATATGTCTGCGACAGCGACGGCGCCGCACGCGACACAATCACTGCCGAGTCAGGTGGCGCCGTCATTTTCCGGCCGCGTATTGGGTCGGTTGCGAAATCCGGATGTTTCGGCCTCGACCACCCGGCACGGACTCGAAATTGCCCCAGCGACGCCGCCAGAAAAACCCGCAAACGGACTTTTTGGTTACCGTCGTCGCGGGGTCGGGCCACATGCGATCGGCGCGACCATGACGGCAGCGATAACCGCGGCACGACTGCGGAGCACTTGCGCTCACATTTTAACCAACGGCGTTGCAATATCTGCGCGCGCGCCCGCCCGATCGCGCCCTACAAGCGCCCTGGGCGCCGGATGAATACCCGCCGTAGTGGGTATTGTCACGCTGACCTACGCGGTCGATGGCACCAACCGGCGTCGTAGCCGCTTCCCACTCATCAGCACCGCCCCCTTCGCTCCCAAACAAACTTCAAGCGGCGGCGTTTTGGCGGCGTGACGCAATGCGCTCATATTGCTTTAGATTCACCCTCGGGCGCATGGGTCGGCGTCGTGTGAGCTCGGCGGCGGCAGTGCCGGCAGCGCATCACCGGGCGCACCATCACGCAAAAGGAAAAGATCGCAATCGACTAGCAGCGCGACCCACCTTCCGTCGTCGTGCGGCCGTCCTCATTCGGGATGCGCCCGATCGGACCGCCAGGACGCTGTGGACCCGCCAGGACGCTGTCCACGTACGCGGGGTTTTTTGATCGCTGGGGATTGGTGTGTACGCTACGCTTGAACAGGAAACCCGCCAACATGGGAGCGATGGTGCCGCGAATGGAGGTTGCCGCCGCCCAGAAAGATCCATGTCCCAAGCGCATCATATTGTTGGGGCTAAGAAAGGCTGATGTATGAATATAATCAGGTTTTGTTTTGTATCTATTCCCCTCAAAGAGCTTCGCTGCCGGTCTCGCCGGTACGGATTCGGACGACTTGTTCCAAGTCATAAACGAAGATTTTTCCGTCGCCGATCTTGCCGGTGCGGGCGGCCGCTTCGATTGCTTCTATCACCTGGGCGACGATCCCATCGTCAACGGCAGCTTCAATTTTTGTCTTCGGCACAAAATCGACCACGTAATCGGCGCCGCGGTAGAGTTCGTTGTGGCCCTTTTGGCGGCCAAAACCCTTTACTTCCGTGACCGTAATGCCCTGTACGTTAATCGCCGACAAGGCTTCACGTACTTCATCGAGCTTGAACGGTTTGATAATGGCGGTGATCATTTTCATGCTAGAGCCCTTAAAAAATTTTCGTTACATTCAGAACCAGGGCAGTTTTGTCGCAATTACTACTCATTCGCAGGGCGAGCAAGGCCAAAATCCTAGGTGCATCAACTATGGCGCCGCAGTAAGCTAGTTGCATCGACTACGATACGTCTAACTTCTATACTTTGACATTGAATCGGAGAAGTCATTGATGTTGCATTTTGCGCTCCTTTTGGCCGACCTGCCCACGGCGGCGTGCGTCCACGGTCTGGATGGTGACCGAGCCCGCCGCCGTGGATAAACCGCCGCCGAGCAGCCGCCGGGTGTCGCAGTGCAGGTTGAGGCTCTTGCGCGTCGGATGCGGTTCGATTCGTCCATCTGATGTTAGCCATGCGTTTAATGTCGATCCAAAACCAGGTTCACCATTTTCCCCGCTTCTTAAAATGATACGGCATGCATCTATGTCGAGAGCAAGAATATCGAAGTCGAGGTACATGTACGCCGAGCTCGAAAGTCAAATCGATTGTAGGCATTGCGGCATCGAAATTGAAGAGGTGCCATGGAGTTGCCGCAAGCACCAGATGACGTTTTTGGCCATTTCTGGCGCACTGGGCCAGAAAGCGATCGTGGAAAGAAACGGCCCGTTTCGTTCAGCACGCGTTGGGCCAGGTTTGCCAGTCGGTGCGGTCGTCCTTCAGCGGGGACTCGCGCACCGTACGCCTGGCCCGATCCAGGCGAATTGCGTCGATCAAGTCCCATAGCAAGAGACACCAATACCCGATGCTGACCTGGCAGATTGATGCCCGTTGCACCCGGTTGCTCTGAATTGGAAAGGAGCGCGCGGATGCGACGTTTCAACAATTTTCGACATGCGGCACCGAGCTGGCCGAAAAAATCGACCTTATCTGCTCCGATATGCGGCAAGGCATGGCAGCGGCGAGCGCTGCAGCAATGCCCTCAACATTCTCGAGCGCTTCCAACTTAGGCACCAGCGGCCGCTGGAAATTTGCTAATGCCAGAAAATAATTATCGGCCCTTTGGTGCGGGGCGCTATTTCGCTTCTCCTTGATCAATCGTCCACGTATCGCCGCTATTGAGCAGGCTAGCAAGATTACCGCGTCCTTTGGCATTGCGCGCATCGGCGGCCTGCTGCGTGTTGCGTTCCTGGTAAGTCGGCGTTTCCACCGCGCGAAATACGCCCAGCGGCACCGGAAGATCGGGCCCTTCAAATTGGGCCAGCATGAACGCCAAGCTGCTCTGGTCGGCCGCTTCGTCATGCACCAAAAGATCCGCTTCGGTGATTCCGTTCTCGCCCAGCGTAACGGCTTGCGCATCCATGCCGCGCATCACGATGCCACGATTGCGCTCCTTGCCAAACACCAGCGGCTTGCCATGTTCGAGCAGCACGCGCGCGTCGGCCCTGGTCTCCTTGCCCGTCAGCTTGGTATAGGCGCCGTCGTTGAAGACGACGCAATTTTGATAAATCTCCACGAACGCCGTGCCCTTGTGCCGGGCCGCCCGCGCCAGCACACTTTGCAGATGCGCGACATCGGTATCGACGCTGCGCGCGACGAAAGTGGCGCCGGCGCCGAGCGCCAGAGCCAGCGGATTGAAGGGCCGGTCGATGCTGCCCAGCGGCGTGGTCTTGGTCTTCTTGCCCATTTCCGATGTCGGCGAATATTGCCCCTTAGTTAATCCGTAGATGCGATTGTTGAGCAGGATAATTTTCAAATCGACGTTGCGGCGCATCGCGTGGATGAAATGATTGCCGCCGATCGCCAGCGCATCGCCATCGCCCGTCACAACCCAAACTGATAGGTCCGGCCGTGCCAGCTTCAAGCCGCTCGCTATCGCGGGCGCGCGGCCGTGAATCGAATGCATGCCGTAGGTTTCCATGTAATACGGAAAACGGCTGGAGCAGCCGATGCCGGAAATGAAAGCGAAGTTTTCGCGCGCGATGCCGAGCGTCGGCAGCAGCTTTTGCACCTGGGCCAGAACCGTATAATCGCCGCAGCCGGGACACCAGCGCACGTCCTGATCCGATTCGAAGTCCTTTTTGGTCAAGCTGACCGCGTCGGCCCCGGCTTGAATTGCTGCAATGTTGATAATGTCGTTCATGTCGCTCTCCATATTTGATCGGGTGCGATGAACGATTGAGTCCATCGCACCGCTTGCTCGTCGGCTCTCTCGGAGAATTGACGGTTAGCTGAGTTCCATAATGCGTTCGTAAATTTCGGACACCTTAAATGGTTTGCCCTGCACCTTAGACAGTGGCACGACATCCACCAGATACTGATCGCGCAGCAACTTCGACAGTTGTCCCATGTTCAGTTCCGGAACCAGAACCTTCTTGTAGCGTCCGAAAATTTCGCCCAGATCGGACGGCAGCGGATTCAAATTTCGTAGGTGTACCTGGGCCACCGACTTGCCTTGCGCTGCTGCCTTTTCCCGCGCCTGGGTAATCGCTCCATGCGTGCTGCCCCAGCCGACCACCAGCAATTCGCCGCGGGCAGGACCGTCCACCTGCGACGGCGGAATATCATTGGCGATGCCGGCCACCTTGGCGGCGCGCACGTCGACCATGCGCTGATGGTTGAGCGGATCGCATGAAATGTTCCCGCTCAAGAAATCCTTCTCCAAACCGCCCAGCCGATACTCCATGCCAGGCGTGCCTGGCACGACCCAGGCGCGCGCCAAATTCTGGTCGCGGGCGTAAGGCCGGAAGTCTGTGGGATCGGTACGGTACTTGACCTCTAGGGGCGGCAAGTTGGCCACGTCGGGGATCAGCCATGGCTCGGCGGCGTTGCCGATACCGCCGTCCGACAGCAAGATCACGGGCGTCATGTATTTGACGGCAATGCGGAACGCCTCGATTGCGCAATCGAAGCAGTCGGCCGGCGAACTGGCTGCAATCACCGGCAGCGGACATTCGCCGTTGCGGCCGTAAAGCGCCTGCAGCAGGTCGGACTGTTCAATTTTGGTCGGCAGACCGGTAGAGGGACCGCCGCGCTGGACATTAACCACCACCAGAGGCAATTCGAGCATCACCGCCAGGCCGAGCGCTTCGGTCTTGAGTGCCATGCCGGGGCCGGAAGTGGTGGTCAACCCGAGCGCACCGCCATACACGGCACCAATGGTCGAGCAAATCCCTGCGATCTCATCTTCGGCCTGGAACGTCGTCACATTAAAGTGCTTGAGTGCCGCGAGTTCATGCAAGATGTCGGTGGCCGGCGTGATCGGATAGGAGCCGATAAACAGCGGCGCGCCGGACAGTTCCGAAGCGGCGACGAATCCAAGGGCGGCGGCCTGGTTGCCGGTGATGCTGCGATACTTGCCGGGCCGCTTCGCCGCCTCGCGCACCTGATAGGTGGTGGCGAACATTTCGGCGGACTCGGCATACGCGTAGCCGGCGAGCAGCGCCGTCACGTTGGCCGCGGCAACCAGCGGCTTCTTAGCAAACTTTCGGTTGATTTCTTCCATTTCACGCTCGAGCGGACGACTGTACAGGCAGAGCATCAAACCCAGCGCAAAAAAATTCTTGCAGCGCCCAATGTCCTTCTTGGACAAGCCGGAGTCGGCGAGCGCATTTGAAGTCAGGGTCGAAATATCGATCTTGAACAGGCGGTAACCCTCGAAGCTGCCGTCCTCCAGCGGGTTGCTGGCATAACCTGCCTTCTTCAAATTGGCCTCGCCGAACGCGCCGGCGTTGGCGATAATCATGCCGCCGTGCTTGACGTCCGCATGATTGGTCTTGAGCGCCGCCGGATTCATCGCCACCAGTACGTCGGGCGCATCGCCCGACGTAAACACTTGCGACGACGCATATTGAATCTGGTAACCGGATACGCCGAACAGCGTGCCCGTCGGCGCCCGGATCTCGGACGGGTAATCGGGATGCGTGGCGAAATCGTGACCGGCCTTGGCCACTGCCATCGAAAAGCCGTTGCCGGTCAGTTGCATGCCGTCGCCAGAGTCGCCGACAAAACGTATCACCACGCTTTCGAGCTCTTCAATCGGGCGCTGCACCTCTCGATCCGAGCCGATTGCGCTGGTCTGTACTGATACTTGCATAATTCCCTCGTTAGAAACAGGTCTTCAAGATCGCAACAGACTGCTTGCGCGTTTTTCCAGCCGGTTAAATTTGCCTGGAAGCGGCCGTATGTCAGCATTTCCAGCCATATCAATCGAATGAACTAAAATCAGATTTCTCCGTCGTCAAGAGCGTAATCAGACATAAGCCTTTTCCACTTCATGCCACTATTGCATTCGGCCGCTAAAGTAATGCCTGATCAGGCTAGCTGCCATTGCCATAGAAAACGATATGTCTTACCGACGCGAATTGATTGTCTAACAATAGCCAGTTAAGGTTTTGTTCCAAGCAATTCTTCGAGTACCAATTGCAGCCGCTTGAACCGGCGCTTCCCTCTTTTGTTGGTCTTTGCGCAAGCCACGCGTTCGCCAAGACATCGTCTCTGCACGCAGCTATCTGCAATTGCCGTGCCACTACTCAAAATCAGTTATAAATCATTGATTTCATTGCCATAGTTAATTTTTTGAGTGGCCCATCTTGGCGTGTGGCAAACCGCACAAACGGCACCAAATTGTAGGAAACAATACAGTCCGATGAGCCCCAATGCACTGCCCGCCTAAGTGCCAAACGCCGACCTTCACTTTCCAGCCATGCCTCAAAGACGTCGAAATTTAAGTAGCTGATAGTTAGGGCAAATTGCTCGAACGGCGCGCGACCTAAATTGGAATGGGAATCCATCACCACTGCTAGCTCTCCGCCATTTCGACAGCCCAGCGACCGGTTCTAGCGAGTTTTCACGCCCATGGCCGAAATCGTAAACGGGCAATAAATTTCAGCAAAATTTTGGATTTTGGGGAAATCTGCAACCGGTAGTCTGGCGAATTTGCATGAGGTTCATTTCTTGCTTCATGCAATTAACATGTCAACCGAAGAACCAGATGCAACCATCGCCTCGAGCGGGCACAGCACTAATCTGGTCGGGCTGCCGACCGGTTTGCTGGCCAGCGCCAGTTTTAATGACTATCCGATTTCGCTCCGTATCAGCGGAACGCGCGAGTCGCATCGCAGTCTGTTCGAGCGCCTGCACAAATTGTCAGATCCGAATGAGGCGGGACGGATTTTTCAAGATTACATGGCGTTGGTGTTCGGGCTCGATCATGTGCCGGAAAAAAGCGAGCGCCGCCGCTATCGCGCCAGTTACCTGCGCCTGTTAAAAGACTGGGGCTTCGACTCCAATAGCCCGGCGGGTGCCGTGCTAAAGGGCTGGGTGGAAAGTCGCTTCGGGTTGTTCCCGACTTTTCACAAAGTGCCTATCCGTCATTTTAATTCGTCGGCATGGATATCCTATACGGAAGAAAAAATGTCCGGCCGTTTTAATAATAACGCCATCCATATGCAATTCGATTTGCTCTATGAATTTTGCCAATGGATGCTGGTGCGCTTTCACTCCACGGGGAAAAAGCACATGCTCCTTTATCGCGGCACCAACGATTTGCGCGAGCAGCAACTGATTCAGCAACTTGATGCCCGCGGCGCCATCGTGCGCCTAAATAACCTGGTTTCCTTCACCTCGCAGCGCGGCGTAGCGGACGAATTCGGCGACACTATCATTGAGGCCAACGTACCAGTGACGAAGTTGCTGTTCTTCAACGATCTGCTGTCGGGCCATCCTTTGCGGGGTGAGGCGGAGTGTTTGGTGATCGGCGGCGACTATCGTGTGAAGATGTCTTACTGGTAAATGACGATGGATAGACAGCGTTTGCATGATCACGCATTAGGTGCCTTCCTCGGGGTTGCCGTGGGCGACGCCCTAGGCGCGACGGTGGAATTCATGCTGCCGAGCGAAATCAAATTTCAGTATGGCACGCACCGCGACATCATTGGCGGCGGCTGGCTCAAACTGAAAGCGGGAACAGTGACCGACGATACGGAAATGGCGCTTTCTCTGGGGCGCGCGTTGATCGCATCCAACGGCTGGAACGTAGCCGCCGTCGCCGAATCATTCGGCGCCTGGCTCAAAACCAGGCCTGTAGACATCGGTAACACCTGCCGCCGAGGCATACAGCGCTACTTAATGGATGGCAGCCTGAGCGGCCCCTTTTGTGAAGGCGATGCCGGCAATGGCGCTGCCATGCGCAATTTGCCGGTGGTGCTGGCGACGCTAAATGATAACGCTGCATTTCGGCAACAAACGCTGGAGCAAGCCCATCTTACCCACAATCATCCACTTTCCGATGCGGCCACATTGGCGCTGGGCGAAATGGCGCGGACATTGTTGAAAGGTGGTGGCGTGATGGAATGTCGCGCAGTCGTCAAAGCCTTAATTTGCGCACATCCGAAATTTCAGTTTAATCCCTACCCCGGGCGCGCCTCCGGCTACATCGTAGATACCATGCAGACTGTGCTATACCATTTTTTCAACACCGATTCGTTCGAAACTCTCGTCGTCGATACGGTAAATCGCGGCGAGGACGCCGATACAACTGGAGCCATCGCCGGCATGTTGGGAGGGGCGTTGTATGGTGCGAGCGCCATTCCCAAACGTTGGGTGAACAAGCTGGAGAAAAAGGTTGTCAGTGAAATACATCAACAAGTCAGTGAGTTGCTGCGATTGGCAAAAAGTTGAAGTTAGCAACGTAATAACCGCTAAAATTAATAGCGGATTTATGCAGTTCTACCGCTGCCGGTGCCGCTTGACACGACGATGTTTTGAAACAGCGCTATAGCGCGTTATGTCTGGTGTTTTCGACTTTATATCCATGCATGCGTAAATCAGCACCTTGGAAACCCCCATGAAGGCCAGATGATGGCTGTTTTCGACGTTAGTTGATCTGAACACGAGACCAGCATCGCTGCAAAAAACCAAAAACCATCGCTAGGTCACTGCCTGCGACAGTCCTGCACTCGCATCGAGCCACGCGGCCGAGCAAAATGAGATAGTGTCCAACTGGTGGAGTACGCGGCGCGCACCCCACCCTGCCGTCACCGCTTCAACTGCGACAAGTCGCGCACCGCGCCGCGATCGGCCGATGTCGTCAATGCGGCGTAGGCTTGCAATGCTTGCGATACAAAACGATCGCGATTGACCGGCAGCCATGCGTCGGCGCCCTTCGCCTCCATCGTTGCGCGCCTTTGGGCCAATTCGTCATCGCCAATGCGCAGGTTGATACGCCGTTGCGGGATGTCGATGTCGATCATGTCACCCTCTTCCACCAGACCCAATGCGCCGCCTTCCGCTGCTTCCGGTGAAGCGTGTCCTATCACCAGACCAGAGGAGCCGCCGGAGAAACGACCGTCCGTCAACAACGCGCACTGTTTGCCCAGCCCTTTAGACTTGATGTATGAAGTCGGATACAGCATCTCTTGCATGCCCGGGCCGCCTTTCGGGCCTTCATAACGGATGATGACAACGTCGCCCGGATGGACCGCGTCGCCGAGAATGCCTGCCACTGCCGCGTCCTGGCTTTCGAATACGCGGGCTCTGCCGCTGAAAGTGAGGATGCTTTCATCGACACCTGCGGTCTTGACGATGCACCCTTTTTCCGCGAGGTTGCCGTACAAAACGGCCAAGCCGCCGTCCTGCGAGTACGCATGCGCCTTGTCGCGGATGCAGCCGGTGCTGCGGTCGGTGTCGAGCGACTCGAAACGGTTTTCCTGCGAAAACGCTACCTGGGTCGGCACGCCACCCGGCGCGGCTCTGAACAACTTGTGCACGGCCGCGTCTTGCGTGACCTTGATGTCGTTACTGGCGATGGCTTCGGCCATGGTCTTGCTGTGAATGGTCGGCAGCGTAGTATCGAGCAAACCGGCGCGGGACAACTCGCCCAGTATGCTGATGATGCCGCCGGCGCGATGCACGTCTTCGACGTGGAACTTGTCGGTCATCGGCGCGACCTTGCATAGGCATGGCACCTTGCGCGAAATCCGGTCGATGTCGGCCATGCTGAAGCTCACTTCGGCCTCATGCGCGGCTGCCAGCAAATGCAGCACGGTGTTGGTCGAGCCGCCCATCGAGACATCAAGCGCCATCGCGTTTTCAAATGCCGCCTTGGTGGCGATGCTGCGCGGCAGGACCGATGCGTCGTCCTGTTCATAATAGCGCTTGGCCAGATCGACGATCAGGCGTCCGGCGCGCAAGAACAGTTGCTTGCGGTCGGCATGGGTGGCGAGAATGGTGCCGTTACCGGGCAAGGCCAGGCCCAGCGCTTCGGTCAGGCAGTTCATCGAGTTGGCGGTAAACATGCCGGAGCAGGAGCCACACGTCGGGCAGGCGGAACGCTCGATTTCAG
This sequence comes from Janthinobacterium sp., assembly GCA_003133225.1. Taxonomy (GTDB): domain Bacteria; phylum Pseudomonadota; class Gammaproteobacteria; order Burkholderiales; family Burkholderiaceae_D; genus Janthinobacterium. The sequence goes on along the minus strand of PKWL01000094.1, from coordinate 1,596 downwards.
CGACATCGGCATCGCTAACGGATGCATCGCCGGCCTTGATCATCGCATCGACCAGATCGAGCTTGATGATATTCCGAACACCGTCCACGACTTTCAATACCTTGCCGGCTTCCATCGGGCCGCCGGAAATGAATACGACCGGAATATTGATGCGCAAGGCGGCCATCAACATGCCGGGGGTGATCTTGTCGCAATTCGAGATGCAGACCATCGCATCGGCGCAATGGGCATTGACCATATATTCGACCGAATCGGCGATCAGGTCGCGCGACGGCAACGAATACAGCATGCCGCCATGACCCATCGCAATGCCGTCATCGACGGCGATCGTGTTGAATTCCTTAGCTACGCCGCCGGCGGCCTCGATCTCGCGCGCGACCATCTGGCCGAGGTCTTTCAGGTGCACGTGACCGGGGACGAACTGGGTGAAGGAATTGACCACGGCAATGATAGGCTTGTCAAAATCCCCGTCCTTCATGCCGGTGGCGCGCCATAGCGCGCGCGCGCCTGCCATGTTGCGGCCGTGGGTGGTGGTGCGGGAACGATATATGGGCATGATTTTCTTCCAAAATGTTGGTGCGTAATGTGGCTGGCGCCTAGGCGAATGTCAAATCGGCAAGGGCGCTGTCTGTACTTGGTCCTGTGTAGCGGGGAAATCAGGAATCCTCCATTTTACATGGAGGCATTACAGTAGCGTTGTTGCATGGATACCGCAGGGGCCGTAAGAGCCGCTCCCAAACCGATATCGCGAAGTGGGTTGGGGGGCAACGGACAGCGTTTGGCGGTCCCGTATGTAGCATCCGATTGAAAATCGGCCACGCCGGCGACCGCCTGCGCGCGCTGGGCGGCGGGTCCGATGATGGCTTGGTAACGGCCCATTGTCGTCTGAGGAGAGCGCGCCGGCCGTACCCTGTTTGTGTTGTTACCTCTGGGACGGCTGATGTCCGGGGTCGTCACCCTGCACCGCCGTCGCATGGGTGGAATAATCACGGCATGTCGCCTACCCGCGCCGCCACTGCAGCGTAGGTCGCGGCCCAGCCACCATTGGCCGTGACGCTGCCAATTGGCTTTAATCTGGTCGAGCGGCGGCGCCACTTTGCGACGATCTCCCACTTCGTTTCCAGTCATCGTCGAACGCCATGATCATGCCGGTGCCGGCGTCCACCGCCAGGTGCAACTTCCTCCAAGTTCGCTGACGTCGGTGGTGAAACCGGTACGGTAGGTTTGTGGCCCGGAAGACAGGACGCTACGGTGTCCCAGGAACTGCCTTCGCATGCAATCGGGCCATGCACGAGGTGCGCCATATCGACCATCGACTGCAAAGCGATCTTGGCGCCATCGAAGGCGCAACCACCGGCGGCCACGCCCGGCTTCAACTGGCTAGAACAGCCTTTTTTGCGCCGCTTGCCCGATTTTTCCAAGTGATGGTCGCACTTTGGCGTGGCATTCGCACACACCCGGATTCCTCTCCCCTTCACCGCTAAACGCACCATGATTTTCTCATCGCGCGGGGGGCGCGGCGGCAGCGCCGGCGCCAGTCTTGCCTTGTTTAGCACACCAAGTCGTAGCTGTAATCAGTCTTCCCGGCCTGCCCGG
>PKWL01000144.1 GCA_003133225.1 Janthinobacterium sp. | reverse complement strand
AACGTTGGGACACTACTGACCTCGCATCCAAGTCAAGCAAGTTGTCCGTACTGAATTAGTCTCTCGCGTCCTACTGCTGTTGCATGGTTACTGTGTTGGTTATCCTGTCTGATGCGATTGATATTTGTCAATGCAACTGCCGGGATCATTCTTGCCCAGCGCCGCGTCAGGTTGAAAACGCAAACCGTTTTTCCGCGAAAAGCCGGGTGCATGCATCGACTACCGCCGCATCATAGGCGGTACCCCGGCCGCGTTCAATTTCCTGTAGCGCGCTGTCGATTCCCAATGCCGGCCGATACGGTCGATGCGAGGCCATTGCCTCGACCACGTCGGCCACCGCCAGGATGCGCGATTCGAGCAGGATTTGCTCACCCTTGAGTCCCTGCGGATAGCCCGAGCCGTCCAGTCTTTCGTGGTGCTGCAACACCATGCTGGCGATCGGCCACGGGAATTTGATGTCCTTGAGAATGTCAAAGCCGGCCTGGGCGTGATTCTTGAGCAGCATGAATTCGATCGCCGTCAACTTGCTGGGCTTGGCCAGAATTTCCGCCGGGACACTGATTTTGCCCAGATCGTGAATGCTGGCAGCGAGTTCGATGCCATGACTCGTTTCTTCCGGCAAGCCCATTTCCTGCGCGATGGCGACCGCCAGTTGCCCAACGCGGCGTTGATGGCCAGCGGTGTAGGGGTCGCGCATTTCAACCGTATCGGCGATGGCCTTGATGGAGTCTTCCAGACTCTGCCTAAGGATCTCGACATCGTGGAGCTGCTCGCGGGCGATACGGTCGCGCTCGGCGTGGGTGCGCAGGGTCTGGATGCCGAAGGCCAGGTCTTCGGCGAGTTCCTGCAACAGGGTTACTTCAGTCGCATTGAAGGCATCGGTCGCCGACGCATAGATCGAAAGCACGCCAAATGTGCTCGCAGCACTCTTGAGCGGCAACGAAATGATGGACAGATAGTCGCGCTCCAGCGCCGCCTCTCGCCACGGCGCCAGCGCCGCGTTGCTCAGGTAGTTTTGATTGACCTGGACGGTGCCGGTCCGAATGGCGGTGCCGGTCGGGCCGCGACCCAGCTCGGTATCGGCCCAGCTGATGTTGGCAGCCGCCAGAAAGCCTTCGTCGTGGCCATATTGGGCCACCGGGCGCACCGTCTTTGCCGCGTCCTGCTCGGGGACGCCGACCCAGGCCAGGCGGTAGCCGCCGGTTTCCACGACCAGTCGGCAAATGGCGTTGAGCAGCTCGGGCTCGTTGGCCGCACGCACCAGCGCCTCATTGCAGGCGCTGAGCGTGCGCAAGGCGCGGCTGACTCTTTGCAGCGCCAGCTCACCGCGCTTGCCGTTCACTGATATCGCGCACGATGCCCACCGCGTGCCAACGCTCCCTCAGCTTGACTGCGGAGAGCGACAGCTCGATCGGGAACTCGGTGCCGTCCTTTCTTAGCGCCGCCAGTTCCAGCGCCTTGCCCACTGCCGCTCCTTCTCCGGTCGACCTGAAGTGGCTGAACGCCGCCCGTTGCACTTCATGGAAACGTGCCGGAACGAGCAAGGTGTGCAGATTTCTGCCAAGAGCTTCCTGCCTTGAATAGCCGAAGATTTTTTCCGCCGCCGCGTTCCAGAGCACGATGTTGCCATCGTTGTCCAGCATGAGAATGGCGTCCTGTGCCGACGCGGCAACCATCCGCAGCGTCTCCTCGCTCTCGCGCAGCGCCAGTTCAGCCGACTTGCGTGACGCCTCCGCCTGTGCCTCCGCCAGCACCCGCTGGACGGCCGGTGCCAACCGTGCCAGCCGGTCTTTCAGCACGTAGTCCTTGGCGCCGGCATGGATCAACTCCACTGCATCAATGTCGCTAAGCGCCCCGGTGACCATGATTACCGGCACTTGCGCGTGGTCGCGCTGCACGATTTCCAGCGCGTCCAGGCCGTTGAAATCGGGCAGCTGGTAGTCCGACAGGACAATGTCCGGTTGAAATTCCTGGAGTGCCAGCACGAACGCATCGCGCGTCGCCACGCGCATCGAAGTGAAGGCGATGCCGGCCTTGCCCAGCTCGCGCTGCATCAACTCGGCGTCGGTGGGCGCGTCCTCCAGCAGCAAGACGCGCAAGTCGCGTTTTTTGGCCGCTTGTTCCATGGCTACTTCGCCGCCACCGGCGCGTGGTTCACCAGCAGCCAGTACAGCCCCAACTCGGACACCGTCCTGGCAAACTCATTGAATTCCACCGGCTTGCTGATGAAACTGTTGACGCCAAGCTGGTAGCTCTGCGCCACATCCCGGTCCTCCTTGGAAGAGGTCAGCACCACCACCGGAATGGTCCGGGTAAGCGCATCGCCCTTGACCCGGCGCAACACTTCCATGCCGTCGACCTTGGGCAGGCGCAAGTCCAGCAGGATGACCTTGGGAACAGTCATCCCGGTGCGCCCGGCATAGGCGCCCTTGGCAAAGATGAAATCGAGCGCCTCCGCGCCGTCCTTCACCCACACCAGCTTGTTGGCGAGATTGCTTTTCTTCAGTGCCCGGATGCAAAGCTCGGCATCGGTCGGGTTGTCTTCCACCAGCAAAATTTCCACCTCTTTGAGCGCATCATCCATGGTCATTCTCCTTGGTTGGCAAAGCAAAATAAATCGTCGCACCTTCATTGACCTTGCCCTGCGCCCAGACCCGCCCGCCGTGGCGGGTGACGATGCGCTTGACAATCGCCAGGCCGATGCCAGTGCCCTCAAATTCGTTCACCCCGTGCAAGCGCTGGAAGACGCCGAACAGCTTGCCGACATATTGCATGTCGAAGCCGACACCGTTGTCCTGCACAAAATAGATGACTTCATCTCCCTCGTTGGAGCTGCCCACTTTGATGCGAGCGACTTCCTTGAATCGAGTGAACTTGAAGGCGTTGGACAGCAGATTGACAAGCACCTGGCGCATCATGGAACGGTCGCCGGTCGCTGGCGGGAGATGCTCTATCTCTACTTGCACTTCATGTCCCGTCGCGGTGGGCCGAAGCTCTTCACAAACCGCACGCGTCAGCTCTTCCATATCGATTTCAACAGAGGCGATTTCCAGGCGGCCAGCGCGGGAGAATTTCAGGATGTCGTCTATCAGTTGCCCCATCCGGCTGGTGTTGTCCCGCACCACCTTGAGCAGGCGTTTGCCTTCGTCATCGAGCTTGTCGGTGTAATCCTCCAGCAAGATGTGGGAGAAGCCGTCGATCGCACGCAAGGGCGTGCGCAGGTCGTGCGAGACCGAATAGGAAAAGGCTTCCAGCTCCTTGTTGGCAGCTTCGAGTTGCGCCGTGCGCTCAGTCACCCGCCGCTCCAGATCGCGGTTGAGTTCCTTGATCTCGACTTCGGCCGCCTTGAGTTCGGTAATATCACGGGCCGTGGCATAGGTGAGCCCTTCGTCATAATTGACGTTGGCTATCCACGATAGCCAGCGCATTGAACCGTCCTTGCACAGGTAGCGGTTTTCGAAGTTGAGCGAAAATCCGCGCTGAAGCTGCCTTGTCATTTCATCCAGTGTTGCCTGACGATCATCAGGATGGACGAAGTCGATGAACGGCTTGTCAAGCAACTCCGCCTCACGGTAGCCCAGCGTCTTCAGGAATGCTGGGTTGACCTTCTTGAAAGCGCCATGGGGGTCGGCGATGCCCATCAGGTCGGTGGTGGTGGTGAAGAATTTGAAGTACTGTTCCCGTTCCAGTTCCGCCTGCTTGCGTTCGGTGATGTCCTGATTGACGGTGACGGCACCACGGATGCTCCCGTCACTGTTGCGCAGCGGCACGGCGGAATCCAGGATGATCTTGTGCGTACCATCGAAACACTCGATCTCGGCCTCCTCTTCGATTGAAGTTTCACCCTTCTCCACTGCCCTCGCGCCGGCCCATTCATGGGCTGCTATCGGTCTCCTGCCGTCAAGCCGCCAGCCCTTGTATTCGCCAAGCTTCTCGATGCCGACGTAGTGCACGCCGGCCCAGGTGCGCTGTGCCGCATCGTTGCTGAAGATAATCTTTCCCGCCGCGTCCAACACCCAGAGTCCCACCGGCAGAATCTTCATGGTGGCCTGCAACATCGCTTCGCTCTCGCGCAATTCAGTCTCTATCTTTTTTCGTTCGGTGATGTCACGCGCGGCGGCGAACACGCCCAACACCTCTGCGTTCTCGCCTCGATAGACGCTGGCGTTGTACAGCACATCGGTGACATGGCCGTCGCGGCGGCGCAAAGCCAGCGGATAGTCGGTGACGGCCTCGTTCAGGAATACCTGCTGATAGCCCTCGCGCGCCTTGTCCGGCGCGGTGAAGTAGTCGGAAAAGTCGGTCCCGATCAGTTCCGTACGGTTCCTGCCGGTAACGTTCTCGGTTGCCTGATTGACGTCGGTTATTTTTCCTTCGGCACTGATGGTCACCAGGGGATCCAGGCTCGCTTCGATCAGGCTTCGGGTATAGAGCGAAGCCGTCTGCAGTACTTTCGTTATGCGCCGGTTCTCGGAAAGCTCGGCATCCAGCCGCTCAAACGGCTCATTCACACTGACGATGAACACCGCGCGATAGATAAAGAAATAGGCCACGATCTTGTACAGATGCCCGAGCAGATTGAATATGTCGGTGACATCGGAATACAGCGTGAAACTCAGTTCGCTCAGGATGGTGATTGCCGTCGCGGCGAACAGGCTGGCGGCATCGTAGGATTGCGGTTGTTTGGCTTGAACATAAAAAAATACGGCGGGGATCAGCAGGATAGCGATGATCGCGTATTCGGCGCCGAGCTTGAACGGTGTCAGTCCCTGTCCGGCGATGAAGGTGCGCGGCCAGGCTTGCGGATAAACCAGCTCCAGCCAGATCACCGCTGCGGCGACAGCGAGGCTACCCGCCAGAAATCCGTAGCGTTCGCGTGGATTGTGTGACAGTTGCCAAGGTCGCAAAGCAACAACAAGCAGCGCCAATGCGGCCAGCAGACGCGCCGACAGCCATAAGTTGATGGCCTTTTCCGGTCCGCTGGGCGTAATGAAATCCGGCATGCCCTTGAACGACAGCATATGGGCGAAATCGATCAATCCGACCGCCAACAGTGCGCAGGAAAGAATCACGATATTGCTGGAACGCTCCGTGCTGCGAACATTCCAGACAATACCGAACACCATCATGGAAACGATGATGGAAGATGTTTCGGCAAACATGTGCAGCGGCAGGTAGTTTGCCAATCCCGCTACGACATGGAACGCGGGCGCCTGCCAGACAACGACAAACAACAAGGTCAGTCCGAATAAGGACCAATTCATAGAGCGTAATGTGCTGTTATTGGATGGCATGGTTGAACCTTATGCAGCAAAATCCCCAATCGAAATTGACTCGGTAAATGCTACACCACATTGGTGCATCAGCTTTGAAACTCAAACCGTTTCTGCGCGAACAAGCGCAGGCAGGCATCGACCACCGCCACGTCGTAGACCGCACCCCGGCCGCGTTCTATTTCCTGTAGCGCCGACTCGACCCCCAGTGCCGCCCGGTACGGCCGGTGCGAGGCCACCCCCCCGTGGTTTGATGATTTTCATTGCGTGTCATTCTGTTGAGATGCCGTCGAGAGCAATAGCTCTCAACCCTCCAAATTAAAAAACCGAATTGAATTGCGTCC
>PKWL01000029.1 GCA_003133225.1 Janthinobacterium sp. | reverse complement strand
TGACTCCGACAGACTCCTAGCGGCACCCCATCTTTCTCAAAAAATACGAGGATACCGTCGCCGACGGGAGAATTGAAAATCTCACTCCACGAAAATACGACCGTGTAACCGTCGCTGGCAATGGCAAGGACGGCCATCTTCTTGGTGTCGTTGTGGTTGCGCGCAGGCTGCCCTCTCGATAATATCGCGCAGCAAAACACCCTTGAGCTTTACCAATCTGCCAGCATTGCTGCCCGTCTGGGCAAGCGCCACTACCTGTGACGCAAACTTGCGCAGCTCATCCACGCTGAGCATGAGCTCATGCTCGACCGCCCCGGTGACCGTAATTTTTTCCGTTACGTATTTCGATGTTTCGGCTGCGCGCTCGGCACCAACAGATGGTTCAACTAAGGCGCATGCAGCGAGGACGAAACCGATACGAAGAGCGGGGGTCATATTTTTCCTCTCGATGCTATTGAAAACTATGAAAACCGGTAGCGCCCAGTGAGCGCCCAGTGCCCCAAGGAAGTTCGCAGCACGCCGCGCGATGTTAGACCCGTCATCGCGGACACATGAACGGGCGGCGCCCCGTCGTCATGTATGGGCTCAGCGTGATGGACGCCTCCGCCAGAGGATAGCGGCGCGCTTTGGCACTCATCTCATGCGTATGGACAGTGCTTCGATCCAGTTCCAGAACTCGAGCCTGAACTCATCGGGAAACCCGATGTCGTCAAACGTGAGAAGCATTTGCGCCAGCCAGACGTCGCGTGCCGCCCTGTCAATGGTAAAGAGAAAGTGCCGGGTACGCAGGTTGGTGTGACCATGCGACGTCGTAAATCGGGCCGGGCCACCTGTCGCCTCGATAAAAAAATCGGCAGTTCTGCTCACTCCAGCGGCGCGGCGTTCCTGGGCGAGCGGGAACAGGTGACCGATGCAAGAGTCCACTAGCCGTTCGTAATGGCGCTGCGCCAGCCTCTGGAGCAGCGACTCCCCAGCGCCAGCGAAGACCTTGCAAGACGGGCAAGGTACCGGCGGGAAATCCAGATGGAACGCCCATCTTCCCAGCGCACTTCGTCGCCGACCAAGTTCGGCTGAATGCTGGAATGCGCTCCGTGATCGCTGTGGGTAATGGTTGAAAGTTCCTGGCCATCTTCAGACAAGGCATTGAATCGCCCCATGGCAAATCTCCTTATTAGCAGCTTAGGCGCAAAAATTAAGTGAAATATCCCACCTCGACGATAGCGGATAGGACTACGCCCACAGTCCCTGCCGAGTCACTGACGTCTTAGGTGGGGCCGATGGTCTTATGTCCGTCATCATACATAATTTCGTAATATTTAATTAAATATTACGAAATTATTCGTCGCCAAATTGTTACATAACAAGCATGGCCGTTCACGTCCCCCCCTTCGCGCAGTGACCACCCGTCTGCCAGCCATGCAGTCGCGGGGGAGCATGTGCGAGCCTTGTTTTGTATTTTTAGGATCATCCGGTCATGATGGGAAAGACAACCGCCACCCTCAACTTGGGCAGCCTGCCGCACATGATCGGCCGTAACACTTCTTGTAGCAACATATTCTTCCACGGCCAGAGTTTTTCTGTAACGGTAACTATATTTTTCTTGAATTTTTATTGGTCTCGTTATATACGTTATGCTATTGCGAATGTAAGCGCAGTTGCCATATTGAAATTATAAAAACGGAGATACGTATGAACCGGATTGAAACAGCGCAAACGCCAGCTCCACTGACGGCGGATTGCAGCGAACAGGAAGCGATTGATGTATATCGTTGGACAGCGGACCCAGCCAATGCCTATGAGCTCTTTCGGACGGCTGGCGCAGTACGCGACCAAGCCGTCGGTCGCAGTCCATGGTGGTCAGCTGGCATTTCAGCCATCCTGCCGTGCGAACTTGAACCGCTCTGCACCTACTGTACTTATTTCACCAAACGCACTGCGGCGAGGGACGATATTGTCGCCGCCGCGCATGCCATCGCCGATCTCGGCATCCGCCACCTGCATCTGAGCGGCGGCACCCGACTGGTTGGCGGAGATAGTGCAACGGGTGGCTACGACCGCGAGATGGTCGATCTCGTACAAGCGATCCGTCATTCTGTAGATGTCGAAATTGAAGTTAATGTCGGCCCGTCGCTGACGCGCAGCGGCGTACGCGACTTGAAGGCATTGGGCGTGGCTGCGGTGACCAGTTCGCTTGAAGTATTGAATCCCGAACTGTTTGCGCGAAACAAACCGGGCGATAGTTTGGGCGGACGAATCCGCCTGATGGAAATCTGCGAAGAGGAAGGCATGCCGATCCGCTCGATGATGCTAGTCGGTCTCGGCGAATCGGACCAAGACCGCATCGCTCATCTGGTCTTTTTGCGCCGCTTCCGCATGATCAGCCATTTGCGCATGTCTCGCTACTTGCCCTCCCCTGGAGCAAAATCTAGCGGAGTGCGATGCTCACCGTGGCCCGTAGCGCGTCTGACTGCCATTGCTCGCTTGATGTTCCCGAAGATAGATCTTGGCCTCGCGGCAGGCAACGGTCCCGACGACCTGGCTCTGTGGTGGCTCGCTGGCGGCGGAAACCAGGTGCTTGGTGCGTCCGCCTCGATGAAGGACCCGCGCGGCAAGGCCGGCGGCGAGAAGCGCGCCATCGCGGTCGGCGAACGCGTCGTCGTCCACGACAACATGGCCCAGATAACGCGTTATCTCGGCGAGCTTGGCCTGACGCCAAGCTTTACTCCAAAATCTTTAACCTAAGAAGACAGTAATGCATCAATCATATAAACATCAAACCCTTTTCTTTGCCATCGCCGCGATCTTTGCCGTCGCGCCGAACATTGGTGCGGCGGCCGACACCGCGTTGCCGGAAGTGGTCGTTTCCGGGGTGCGGCCCAACCCGGAACTGATCGTCTCGGATCCACAGCCGACGCCAAAGAGTAGCGTCACCAAGGAGGGCATTAATCTGCTGGGCGGCCCGGGCCACACCAGCATCTACGCGCCGCTGGACCTGATGCCGTCGGTTATTGTGGAGAGTCCCGACCCGTATGGGCTCAGCCCGACACGCAACATCAATATTCGCGGTAAGGACGACTTCCACATCGCCCGCGATGTCGAGGGCTTGCCGATTTATGGCATTGTCGGCGGCACCGATCTGTTTGACCTTGAAAACGTCGCGCGGGAGGATGTCTATCGTGGTGGATTGGCGGCCAACCAGGGGCTAGGTGTGTCCAATGCGACCGGCGCGGTCGACCAGTTGCTACTTGGCCCCCGAGCGAAGTTCGGCGTGTTCGCCGAACAAGCCTTCGGCTCGTTCGATTTTCGCAGGACGTTCGTTCGCGTCGACACTGGCACTTTGCCGCAAAGCGGGACCAGAGCCTTTATCTCGGCCTCGACAGCCACCACCGACCAGTGGACGGGTGCAGGTAATGAGTCGCGCAACAATGCGATGGTGGGGATCAGCCAGCAGTTCGGCGAGTCGGTCAAGGTGGATTTCGATATGGTCTACAACAAGTTCAAGGGAGACAATTATCGCGCTTTGACCTATACCCAGGTACAAGCACTTAAAAGCAACTACAGCTACGCCTACAATACTTCGTTGACCGGAAATGCGGCAACGGACGTCAACTATTTCAATTTCAATCGGACCCAATACGAGAATTTTGCGGCTCTGGCGAAAATTGACGTCAAATTGGCGGAAGGACAGCATCTCGTTTTGAAGCCGTATTACTGGAATGATAACGGGGTGGCCTATTCCGCCAGCGGATCGAATGTCCAGATCTGGCCGCAGCAAAACGACAATATCGGTGGCGTACTAGAGTTTCAAGGCCACTACGGCATGGGCACGGACGTCGTTGCGGGCTACTGGTATCAATCTATGCAGCCGCCCCCACCGCCGACTGACCAGACGAAAAATACGGTGGCCGCCAACGGTAGCCTTAATTTTGCGGGTTGGACGACACTGGCCAATATTGATCCTTACATCGTCAACAGCCCCTATTTCCAAGTGACGCAGACACTTGGCCATACTCTCTTGAGCGGGGGCCTGCGCTACATGGACCTCGGCGCGCCGAAGATGCAGTATTACAAGACCGCTGGCGTGCCGAACGTCCCCATTGACCAGGTGTGGGGCTACAACCCGACGCCGGATGCGAATGCCGCCGTTGTTGCCAGAAATTACTACCAGTTTCTGCCCAATATAGGCATCCGCCAGGAATTAAGTCCTGAGTGGAGCGCCAATGCATCCTATGGCCGCAAGTTCGGCAGGCCAGACTGGGGGCCTCAGGCAAGCAACTACATTGGCAGCGAAGCCGCATTTATTGCCAAGGGCGTTTCCCTCCAGTCTCTCGTTAATCAGGTAAAGCCGGAGCTGACCGATCAAATAGACCTCAGCGCCCGCTACAACAACGGAGAACTGAACTTGGTGCCGACTGTATTCGCAGCAAAGAACCAGAATCGCCAAGTCATGGTCGTCGATCCGGCGCTCGGAGGATTGTCGTATTACGAGGGAACGGCTAACACCACTCAGTACGGGGTCGAACTTGAAGTTTCATACCAGATCAATAAATCCTGGTCGATCTTCGGTTCGGGAACCGTGGCTTCCGAAACTTATGATAAAGATACTCCGACACTAAGCGGCGGCGCCGACCTCGCCACCAAAGGAAAGCAGATTCCGAACGCCCCCAAGTCCATGCTGAAAGGTGGTTTTACCTATTTTTGCGGCGGCCTGTCCATAACGCCGATCATGCGTTACATCGGCCAGCGCTATGGTGATTCGGCCCAAACCCGGCCGGTCTCAGGCTATACCGTCGTCGACTTGAACGCCAGTTACGATTTCGGCCACAATATCCGGCTCACGCTAAACGCGCTAAATCTGTTCGACCGTGTTTATATCTCGGAAATTTCGCCGAACGATACCAATCTGAATGGCGCCACGGCCTACTATGCCGGTGCGCCGAGGACGGTAGCGATGACGCTAAGTGCGAAGTTCTAAGCGGGCCGGCTTGACGTGAGCAATGGAAAAATAACGGTCGGCAGCATCGACCCGTCTGGAGGACAGCAAATGCAAGAGAACGCCGTGCCGTGGGCCCGCCGATTCCATCGGATCGGGCCAATGGCCGCGCTAATGCTGGGCTTAGCAATCATTGCAATTTTTTCGATGAAATTGGGGCACTACCCGTTGTCATCGGCAGCCATACTCGACGTACTCTGGTCGGCACTGACCGACCACGCTTCCGCACAGGGGGCGGAGGTTGATAACGTGGTGCTGGCAGTACGCCTGCCGCGCGTGTTTTCTGCAATGTTGGTCGGGGCAGGCTTGGCCTCCGCAGGGGCGGCTTTTCAAACGTTGTTTCGTAACCCGCTGGCTTCGCCGGCTATTCTTGGGGTCTCTGCCGGCGCCGGCTTTGGCGCCGCGTTGGCGATGCTCCTGTCAGCCGGAGAGTTGGCTATACAAGGTGCTGCATTTGCCGGCGGCATCGTTGCCGTTAGCGCGGCTGTATTCATCGCCAGCCGGCTTGGGCGGGGTTCCGTATTGCTGCTGGTACTCGCCGGCCTGGTTGTATCGGCGCTGTTTCAAGCGCTCACCTCGGGCCTAAAATTTGTTGCTGACCCGCTTAACACATTGCCAGCCATCGTTTTTTGGCTGCTCGGCGGTTTAGGGCAGGCGTCAACCCGCGATCTCATTTGGGCTTCACCCTTCGCACTCGGCGGCATTGCCATATTATTTTTGCTGCGCTGGCCGACCCAGGTGCTGGAGGCTGGAGACGACGAGGCGCGGACGCTGGGCATTGCAGTGCGCCCATTGCGGTTAGTGCTAATCGCAGCGGCGACCCTAACTACCGCGACGACGGTCAGTATTGCCGGCACCATCGGCTGGGTTGGCCTACTCGTGCCGCACCTCGCAAGGCTTCTGGTCGGACCTTCTTATCTTGTACTGCTGCCCGCTTCGACCCTGCTCGGCGCCGGTTATCTGCTGCTGGTGGACGACCTCTGCCGCAGCGCCTTCACCAGTGAAATTCCGCTCGGCATCGCCACTGCCGTGCTCGGGGCGCCCGTGTTCATCGCCGTTTTGGCGCGGGCAAGGCGGCAATGGTCTTGAGAGTGGAAGGCTTGGTCTACCGGTACGCTACTGCGCAGCTGCCGGTGTTGAACGATATTGATCTGACGCTGGCAATGGGGGATATGCTTTGCTTGCTCGGACCCAATGGCACCGGAAAAACAACTTTGCTGCGTTGCATGATCGGAGCCCTGCGCGCCGAACGCGGCACGGTGCACATTGATGGCGAGACGTCGCCCACTCCCCGTCAACTGGCGCGAAAGATGGCCTATGTGCCGCAAGCCGGCGGCGATAGCGCACTGTCGCTGCTAGATACTGTGCTGATGGGGCGCACGCCGCACCTGCAGCCATTGGCGGTGCCCGGGCGGCACGATCGGCACATTGCCCATACCGCATTGGCCCGCGTCGGAATCGACCACCTCGCACAACGTTCCTTTAGCCGCGTTAGTGGCGGCGAGCGCCAGTTAGCCTTGATTGCACGCGCCCTGGCGCAGGAACCGCGCATCTTACTGATGGATGAGCCGACTGCCAGCCTCGACCTCGGCAACCAGGTACGGGTACTGCGCATCATTCGCGATCTTGCCGCCGACGGCATGGCGATCCTTTTTACGACGCACCATCCGGAACATGCGCTGCTGCTTGGTGCGCGTGTTGTCACCATCATAGATGGACGCATCACCGCTGCCGGTCCAGCTGCGGAAGTGCTGCGCTCCGAAATGTTGTCCGCCCTCTACCGTACGCAAATCGACGTCGTAGCGTTTCACGGCGCGCCGGTCGCTTGCGTGCCTCGAATCTGAAAGGAAACCCCTATGTTCTCCCGTTTTGTATTTTTCTTGTTCGTCTTTTGGGGTTCGATGGCGCAGGCGGCAGAGTCGCAGCGTGTGCTGATCGACATGGCTGGTGCGTCTGTCGCCGTGCCACAACACGTCGAACGCGTCGTCACGGTCGGGCCAATACCGGTGCTAAACAGCCTGATCTTCGCAGTAGGCGCGGGGCAGCGCATCGCTAATGGATTGGGTGTATTCGCAAGGCAGCCGCGCTGGCGCTATCAGACGGTTTTCGCCCCGCAGATCGCAACACTGCCAGCGTTGCAAAACGCCAACTACACACCGGATATTGAAGCTTTACTGAAATCTGCCCCGGACGCAGTGCTGACCATGGATCGCGTAAGTGCTGAACGCCTGCGCCGCGCCGGCTTGCCGGCGCTATACCTTGCCTGGAGTCAGCCGGAAGAAGTAAAAACGGTGGTGCGCCTGCTTGGTCAGCTGTTCTCCCGTCCGGAGGCGGCGGAGCGCTATGCCGAGCGCTTCGACAGTATTCTTTCCGGCGTTGCCGCAAGGCTGCGCCAAGGCGCCCTGACTCGTCCGCGCGTGTTGTATTTCACGCCCGCGACTCTGACCCAGCCGCACCTCATCGCTGAGTGGTGGATTCCCGCCGCAGGCGGAGTCAGCGTCACCGACGACGGGCGCAGCGTTGAGTCGCGCAGCTTTACCATGGAACAGTTGCTTTTCTGGAATCCGGAGATTCTCATTGTTGCCAGCCGCAAGGAGGCCGAGACCGTGCTGCACGAGCCGCGCTTCGCCAGCCTCGCGGCGGTGCGCGCCAAACAGGTATTGGTTGCACCTTGCGGTGCGCACACGTGGGCCAATCGCACGTCAGAGCAGCCGCTCACCGTCCTCTGGGCGGCCCAGCGGTTTCACCCAGCTCTGTTTGCGAACCTCGACGTGACTAAAGAAACGCAACGCTTTTATCGGGACATTTTCGGCGTCACCCTGTCGGTCGCGCAGGTCGAGGAGATTCTTGCCGGCGGTCCGCGCACGGCACCTGCTGTACCGGCTCGCAACTGAAACAATTTGGCTATTCCGACAAGGAAAAATCATGGACCACATACGCACCGGGCAAGGCATGGTTTTCGGCCTATCCGGCGCCGGCGCCGGTTTCGAGTCAACTGCTCCGGCACTTTGGCCGACCTGCGCGCGGCGAGCCGAGCACCAGGGCTTTCATTCCCTGTGGATCAACGAAGAACATTTCCAGTCGCGGCAGAAACACCTGGGCGGTCGCCATGTACTGTCGCCGCTGGTAGTGGCGGCGGCGCTGGCAGCGCGCACGCGCACCATCCGCCTGGGCTTCTCGCTGCTGCTGTTGCCGCTTCACCAACCGATTCGTCTTGCCGAAGAGTTGGCCAGCCTGGATTGTTTGTCGCGCGGACGGGTCGATTTCGGCGTCTCCCGCGGTGGCAGCGAGCGCTACCATGAGGCCTTCGCGGTGAACCAGCCAACTACGCGCGAGCATTTTCCCGTCGCCCTGCAACAGATCCTGGACTGCTGGGGGAGTCACCCTTTGATGCTGGACGGAGCACCGCTCGACGTTCAACCAAAGCCGGTGCAACAGCCGCATCCGCCAGTCTATATCAGCACTTACAGCGAGGATATGGCGCGCTGGGCGGCTACGTCCGGGCACCGCCTGATCATTCACGGTATCCAGTCGGCGGCGCACGCGCGCGCCAATCTGCGCTGGTTCGTCGAAGCGGGTGGCAATCCGGCAACGGCGCCTTTCGGCCGCTTCACCTATGTCGCCGAGTCAGACGCGGCGGCCCGGCGCGAGTTGTTGCCGGTGCTGCCACGACTGCTGGCCAAGCTACGTATGGTCGGGCAGTCACAACGGGCGCAGAGCGTGATCGACATGGCCAACCTCGAACCCGATCTATTCATCAAGCACATGGTGGTGGCCGGTTCCCCGGACATTTGCCGTGAGCGCATAGCCGAATTACGCGACACCCTGAACATCCGACACTTTAACCTGCTGCCGGCATTTTTCGGATATCTGCCGTCGGTGGCCTTGCATCGCTCTCTGCTGCTTTTTTCCAGGGAGGTGATGCCAGCATTGAGCGGAGAACCGGTAGCCGATCGCTCCTGAGGCAAGCAGGAGCAAGCTCCCCTCCCATTTTCCAAGATAGCCAACAAAATTGTTAGCATCGAAAAGTATGGAAAAAGATCAAGCAACGTCCCTTTTTCAGTGCTCGGCCTGTTCGCCTCGGTATGGGGAATCTATCATGCTTTGACGCGTCTTGAATTGACCACGCATCAGATGACATTATCGCAATAATGTCGAGCAGTTTTAAAGGCATTCGGTTTCCGATGGTGCCACCTCGGTGACATCCCAAAACAGTCCAAATGTCAATGCCGCTCGATAGCGTATTGGTCGCCCAGTTAATTCGACGGCGGCAACTGCACAAGTGAAGATTGACACCACCTTCAAGCCTTGCCCT
Organism: Janthinobacterium sp.; assembly: GCA_003133225.1. Classification (GTDB taxonomy): domain Bacteria; phylum Pseudomonadota; class Gammaproteobacteria; order Burkholderiales; family Burkholderiaceae_D; genus Janthinobacterium. The sequence continues at coordinate 3,335 of PKWL01000029.1, read as the reverse complement.
TCATCATCGGCAAAGGGAACCACGGCAAAAGTCCCAATGAACGCGTTGACGATACCGCCTTGCTACGTCCTGAAAGATGCGGGCGGCCACATCACCTTACTTTAGCCTCGCGCTCATCGGTTTTGCACTTAGTCTGCAAAATTCGATCGCCTTGCGTTCGGCAGCAGTGCAGCGAACCCGCCGCCCGAGACCGGGCACAATCGGCCATACTAAACTATTCAAGAGGTCATACCTGTTCGCCCGTGAGCCGTACATAATGGAAATACGGCTCACTAAATGATTTGAATTGCCAGCTCTTACTTGGCCACACAAAACTTGAAAGCACGGCGAGATACCTGGGCATCGAGGTCGACGACGCGCTGGAAATGGCCGAGCAGACTGAAGTTTGATAATATTGGCCCCGGTCGGCGTGTGCCATCAGCCGATTCGGGTCAAGATTTGCTAAGTGAGGTGCAATAAGGCCACTGGATAAAATCGGCCAAAGTCGGACAGCGCAACCGCCTTTAAAGAATTCATCTCGTTGCCCTCCATTACCTCGCCTTAATCTAAAACCGCCAATGCACGCAAACACGTCCATTCCCGCAAAATTCAAACAGGCCGAGCCCTCCGCCGGTGGCCCGCGCGTCGTCGCGGGGTTGGTGTTGATCGCCCGCATGAATGGAGCAGCCCAAGGCGCCAGGGCGCATGCCTGGCATCGATCGACTCCCGACGAGTTTAAGAACACAATTGTCGGCACGGTGATCACGGACGGCTACTCGCCCATGGCATGGTGATCTTCGACGCCCTAAGTGCCGTCTGCTCGAAGACTGCACCCACGAAGCCGGGCACAGCATTGGGAGCGCAATGAATCGTTGGCTTCTGCCGCATGGCGCCCAACCCGCAGTCCTGCCCCTGCTGCTGGGCAGGGCGCTACGCGCCTTCGCCGACGGCTACGTCGCCGTGCTGCTGCCAGCCTACCTCATCGCCTTGGGGCTTGGAACTTGGCAGGTGGGGCTTCTCGCCACCGCCACCTTGCTTGGATCCGCTTTGGCCACCCTTGCGATCGGCGCCTGGGGACACTGCGTCCACAATGGAAGGCTGCTATTGGGGGCGGCTCTGCTGATGTCCGCGACGGGTTTCGCGTTCGCGGCTAGCTCGACGTTCTGGCCCTTGTTGCTCGTCGCGTTTGTCGGTACGCTCAACCCGAGCTCGGGGGATGTGAGCGTATTTCTCCCTTTGGAACATGCGCGGATCGCCGACGCCGCCGATGGCGACGCGCGCACGATCCTTTTCGCACGCTACAGCCTCATGGGTTCACTTCTATCCGCCTTCGGCGCGCTGGCGGCAGCCCTGCCAGGATTCCTGGTCGTGTCGACGGGCATCGCGGCCCTGGATGCCTTGCGCGCCATGTTCGTGCTCTATGGCTTAACCGGCTTGGCGGTCTGGATGCTCTACCTCCGCTTGCCCAAGCAGCACGAGGAGGTACGTAAGCCTCCGGCGCCGCTTGGCCCCTCCCGTCACATAGTGATCCGGCTGGCAATGCTCTTTTCGGTGGACTCGTTCGCCGGAGGTCTGGTGGTCAACGCCCTGCTCGCCCTCTGGCTGTTCCAACGTTTTGATATGTCGATCGCCTCGGCAGGCCAATTCTTCTTCTGGTCCGGGCTATGCTCCGCCATGTCGCAACTGGCGGCTCCGCGCCTTGCCAAGCGCATCGGGCTGCTCAACACCATGGTGTTCACGCACATCCCCGCCAGCGTTCTCTTGATCGCGGCGGCCTTCGTTCCAAATCTCCATGTGGTGCTAGCCTTGCTGATCGTCCGCTCGTTGCTATCACAAATGGATGTCCCCGCTCGGAGCGCGTTCGTGATGTCGGTGGTGACTCCTGGCGAGCGCGCCGCTGCGGCGAGCTTCACGCTGGTTCCAAAGAGCTTGGCATCTGCCGCCGCCCCAAGCATTGGCGGCGCGCTCTTCGCTGCAGGCCTACTTGCCGCCCCCCTAGTCGCATGTGGCGTTCTCAAAATTTCATACGACCTTGCGATTTGGCTAGCGTTCCGAAAGCATCGGTCTCCAGCGTAATCCTTGGAATGATGAACCGCATGACGGGCGCGAGACGCGCAGGTACTACCGCATAAGCGACGTCGCCTACGATCGGTTAGGTGCGTGAGCATGAAGTACGCTATGCTTGCAAATAGACTAACGCGGCAGATTAGCAGGCGTTGCGGCAAGTCGCGCCACCGCCTGTATTCGGCCATAAGCGCCCAGCCAAGCAAACTGGCAATCTGATGCCGTGCAGGTAAGTGTTGCGCGGCCAATTTGCACTATGGGCGCGAAGAGGGTAAGAAGGAAATGAACTATCTCGTTGGCTCTTTACTCGTCATTGTAGAAATAGTTGCAATCATCTACGGTGATAAAACCGTGCAGAAGGAAGGCGGGATTGTGCTCAAGGCATTCTCACATCGATCGCCGATCAGCAACTTTCTCATCAAGTGGGCGATAGGTCTACTTTGTATTTGGTTCGGCCTCGGTTTTCTCTTTGGCGGTATTCAGCTTTGAGAACAGTCATCAATTAAATTCTGCTCCAGACGTGAGCTTTAGGAATGCCGTTATTCGAGGGACCGCTTCCTGGAGGAGGTCGTTTTCTGACCTCCGGCAAATTTGGAGCCTGGTGACATAAATGTTAGGCTGCCTCATTGCCAAAAATGCCATGCCATCTCTGTCAAACCTGGCCGCTTCCGGTTCCCGTCTATGCGAATTCTTGAACCACGCTTTACTACGCCTCTCCAATTCCCAGCCCGGAATTACAATTGGAATATTCGTGGCCTAAAGAATGAACACGTCTTGATCGATAGTGTCCTTTAGATTGGAACCGCACGCCAAACTATCGCTAAATATCAATAACTTTCACGAAGATGTGAGATTTATTTTGCTTCGTTATATCAATGGGAAAATTGGAAATGTATCATAGAATTAAGGCACTAATATACGCCCTCATTACAATATGTGTTGCTGGCTGCGCTGTTAGGGGGCAAGTTGGACAGGCGCGCTATGTTTTGGTCGAAAAAAGGAAGTGGTGTAATTGCCACGCCTGTAACTAACAAAATCTACGAAGAACATTTGAATCGTGAGAAAGTTACAACGTTAATTCGTGAAAAATGCGGTTCAAAATACGAAATAATACGAGAGGAAGAAGTTGCTATTGCAGAAGTTGAAGAATACTCAGTAAAGAGGTCGGACCAGACAGTGCTGAAGAGTAAAGTGAGAGACTATCGAATCTCGTACATCTGCCAGTAAAGCCATGATCGATTCATTATTCCATCGGCCCAGCATTAAAAAACGGCTCTATGCCTTTCCGTATG
>PKWL01000019.1 GCA_003133225.1 Janthinobacterium sp. | reverse complement strand
CAACTAGGTTGACAAATACCGGATGGAGGGTGAGGATAAAATGTACGGAACGACAAACCGCGCAAATTTTCGCGGCCATCGCCTAGCCGCATATCAAGCCAAGGTTTTCATGTGATGCGGGGACCCAATGCCTGAAATTGCACAAGCGTTGTGCTATTGTATTAATATCAATTTAAAGTTCTAATAAGTAAGAAAAAACATTGCTTTCCGCCTGAGCCTGCAAGATACTCAACGCACCATGCGAGAGATGATATGGACCATCGGCCGCGACGACTTGGGTCAAGGCGACTTGGAAAAGTCAATGCAGAAATTTGCGTTCAAAATTCACAGGTGGCACGTGGCCTCCTCAGGCGCCGAGGCCGCGGTGAATAGGAAAGACAGGCAGAAAAATTAGTAATGATACAAATAGCATTATCGACGCCGTAGTATTTCAATCAATATTGCTGGCGGCGACAAAGATGCGCCAGGACGATGAAAAAAATTTACCGACGCTCACCAAAGCAGAATTAGCCGAGCGTTTGTTCGAGAAAATCGGCTTGAACAAGCGTGAAGCCATGGGTACGGTCGAGTCGTTTTTTGATGAGATCAGCCATGCACTGGAACGGGGGGAAGCAGTCAAGCTGCCCGGCTTTGGCAATTTTCAGTTGCGCGACAAGGCCGCGCGGCCGGCCCGCAATCCGAAGACTGGCGTGGCAGTCGCCATCGCGTCGCGCCGCGTAGTCACTTTCCTTCCTAGCCCGAAACTTAAAAGCGTCGTCGAAAAGGCCACGCCACTGGCGCTCGCTACGTGATTTGACGAGGGAGCCGCAGGCGCAGGCCTCTCCTGCTCGGCGATGTCCGCATCAACAGTGCGCAAATCTGTGGATAACTTGCCTTGTCGGCAGTTATATCCTTGAATTCGTGGGGTATTTTGACTTTGGTTAAAATCAAAGCATCTGAAGCCGGCGACTCAGCACTGTTCTAAATGCGAAGTAAAGCGGGAGGTAACCGCGACCAGCTCGCACGCACCCGATGAACCTAGATGTCGCGACACTGCACGCTACCCTCTGGTCGGGGCGCGGATTATCTGCCGCGTCATTTTGAATTTTGCCTGCTACCGTTAGGTAAACCGTTAGGCATCGGCGCGTTTTTTTGGCACTGCTGAACCAGCGGCACCTTGCCTTCGCAACTTGTCGCGCTGTGCCGACCCCAAGCCCCATGGCTACGGAACGGCCAAAACAGGCGGCGCGGTTTAAGCGCCCCCCGTGCATCATGTGGAAGGAGCGCGCATTGACGAGTCGCCGGCAAACTCTTTAGCGCCGGCCGCGATAACCGCCCCGCCCCCATCCGCCGCCGTGGCCGCCATACCAACCTCCAAACATGAAATCGAGACCGATCGAGACTGGAGGATTAACGTAATACGGATAGATCGGCTGCGGCACATACATCGGCTGGGCATAGATGGGTTCGGGCGCGTACCCCGCCATCGCAGGATAGATTGGCATTGCCTGACTATATTCCACCGGCGGTGGAGCGCCTTGCGACGGCCCTGCCGGCACCGTATGCCACTGGTGGGGATCGTATGATCCCGGCGGCGGCGCGCGCATGGCATATACCGGCGGCGGCGGCGGATACACTGCACAGCCCCCCAGTGTAGCAAGTGCAACGATAGCCAATATAAGTTTCATAGTAGAACCTCCCGTTCCCAATACCACACTATAAGAAATATTTCACTCTCTCGCTGGAAATTTACAGCTTGTTACATCAGAACAGTGAATGCTACATTAGCTAGTCTCGCATGTAACCGATCTCACCCATACGCAGAGAGATTGATGTCAGGCTGCATAAGCAACAGCGCTCTTTCGGCTAACGGACGCCACACCCGTCGTGCTCATCTCGCAAGCGTACGCATTGAGCGAACCGAGGCGTGGATAGTTTGTTAAGAGCATGGACAAAACGTCCCATGCGGAAAGGCGATCGAGGAGAATTAAAACAAAGCACTGCGCCGCCACGGCGCCACAAGCTGCGTAGCAGCTTGCAGACGGTCGGCTGCGAAAGTCTGTCCGCTTGCCTCCTTCGCGGCCGCCCTCACCCAAAGCTTATTGCTGCGCAGGGTCGCATGTCGGAAGGCCCCAGGACAACAACTCGGCCTTTCCGGCCTTGTCGGAATTGTCAGCGACGACGTGCTCAGCATGTTTATTGGCTAGCACCGACTTCTTTTGCTTCAGCAATCATCTGGCCATGCCGTGGCCGCTCCATACCCGATGAAATCAGCCAGCCGCATCGCTCGCCTTGGGCGCACGAGTGCCCTCCTTCATTTTATGGCCATGACGGTGATGATGTTTTTGTTGCATTTTGTGGTGGACCATGCCTGTATCCCCGGTCGCTTGCGGTTTATCCCCAAGCTCCTGGGCACGCCGTTCGATGTCGGCAATTTTGGCCTGATCCGTGGATTCAGATATTCCCGACACGGCAGCGTTCTGAGCGAACGTAGCGCCAGCCAGCGCCAGCAATGAAAGTAACAGCACGGCTTTCGTTTTCATTGGCCCCTCCTTAGGATAAAGGTAGAACAAGTGGCGTATAAATCACATGCGGTTTTGTAACCTTCACGGCCACAAAATTAAATATACGGGATTTCGCAAACATCGAGCGCACGACCGCCCGCATCATATCGCAACGCGCACAAATCAAAGCTTATGCCGTAATCGAGATCCATATGTTGAACTTTTCCATACGGGAGCGTGAAATTCTGCCTCAGCTCTTTTTTGTAGCGCAACGCAAGGACATCGGCCGGGATCGCCATCGCCGCGTTGAAGCCCGGTAGGCGCACTTCCTGGTGCCGATCGATGTCGATGGCAAGTGTCAGGTCAACGGCGACCCCCGCTGCCACATAGGCAACCTGCCCCACGGCGCGGTGCGCGCGCATGATGCCCCAGGCGCACGCGCCGCCTGCCTTGTCACATTGCTGGATCTGCGCCAATGGATAGGTTTCGTCGTGGCCTTGCAACGATTTCACAGGCCAACTGGTGCGCACGCCATCGCGCTTGCCGGTCAAAGGATTAGTCCAACTCAAGCTGTTGACGACCGATACATATTGACGATCCTTGATGGGATCATTGGAATCGGTCGCGCAAGCGGTTAAGGCCAGCCCAACTAGGACGCATAGGGCAGACACCGAGTAGCGACGATTCATCATAATTATCTCGAAAGGGGATTGCTGTCGATCACCGGCAGAAAGAAAGAGGGTAACAGATAGTTTAGCGTGCGGGGCCGGCTCGTCAAATGAACGCCGGCCATTTTCGGCGCGAACATCCCGTTATTTAGCGGTGACGTTTGGGGGGGCGCGATCTTGCACGTCTTGGGACTGAAACTGGCGAGACGCCGGCTTCGGCACAAGAATCGAACGCGAGCCAGAAACAATTTCTCAAAAAGCGATTATTTCGAATTTTTTTCCATGCCGGGCCCCCCGTCACCACATCGCCCACGGCTTACGCCTTTTTCGTGCCCTCGGCTGGAAGGATGCTCACCGCCAAGGGGCAGACTGATCCTGCAGCCGAATTTCAAGACTATCAAATCAACTTAGCGGCCGCATCGAGCAACAGACGGGCATCGCCCAGCGCCAATTGTTTGGAATCAGACAGGGTTTGGCGAAAACCGCGCGCACCCGGCAAGCCAGCCATTAATCCCAGCATATGGCGAGTAATGCTGTTCAGCTTCAAGTTGCGGCCCTGGTCTTCTTGCAATTGCACTTGGATATAGTGGATCATTGCCCCCAGCACCTCGCCGCGCGTTTTGGCGGGCGTCATGTCGCCATAATAACGCTGGTCGAACAGCGCCATCGCGTAAGGATTATGGTATGCCTCGCGCCCCAGCATCACGCCATCGACATGCTGCAGATGCAGGTCGATCTCTTGCTGGGTCTTGATGCCGCCATTGATGATGAATTCCAGTTCAGGAAAATCGCCCTTAAGCCGGTACGCAAAATCGTAATTGAGGGGCGGCACTTCCCGGTTTTCCTTCGGGCTCAACCCTTTCAGGATCGCATTGCGCGCGTGCACGATAAAGGTCCGGCAGCCCGCAGCGGCCACAGTGCCTACGAAATCGCGCACAAAATCATAGGACTCGATCCGATCGATGCCGATCCGGTGCTTCACGGTCACATCGATGGAAACAGCATCGCGCATGGCCTTGACACAATCGGCCACTAGTTGCGGCTCCGCCATCAGGCAAGCGCCAAAGGCACCCTTTTGCACGCGCTCGGACGGGCAGCCGCAGTTCAAGTTGATTTCGTTATAGCCCCATTTCTGGCCCAGCTTGGCGCTGGCAGCCAGGTCGGTTGGATCGCTGCCTCCCAGTTGCAACGCAACAGGCTGCTCTTCCTCGTTAAATTGCAAATGGCGCGCAATGTCGCCGTACACCAGCGCGCCTGTCGTCACCATTTCCGTATACAGCCAGGTATGACGCGTGATCTGACGATGAAATACGCGGCAGTGGCGGTCAGTCCAGTCCATCATCGGGGCGACCGATATTCTCCGTCCCCGATAAAAATCGGGTTTCACTGCATTGGAAGATGCGTTATTTTTGTTCATTTCAACATTCAATTGGAGTTCACGCTTTCACGGTGCTATCAGCACAGCTGCCATACCGTGCACGGCTTTTCATTCTGAGATTTTTTGTCATCAAGCAGGGGAAGTGGATTATGCGTATGAGGCAGCAATGATAGCGCTAAAGCACCGGGACGTGCTGTCAGGTGCCACGGACCCTGGTGCGAACGCGGGCCCGAGACTTTTGGCTTTGCCTCAGGCTCATCGATATGGCGCACGCGCATGATTGCTCTGTCCGCTTTGCTGACTACCCCATCGGCATGTCAGAGTGACACCAAGGTTCCATCCGGCTGTCCCCCTCCAATTCGCAGCCCCGTCGGTGCGCCTTCATTCTCGGCGCCGCCTATCGATGCGCCAAGTCCTCTTATCCTGACTTTCTCGAGTCTGCGAGCTGTTTGCAGGAAGGAGCATCTGCTTGCCTTATGACGCATATCAACTTACAGGGCTGACCGCGCATTCGCTCTCGGTTACAGTAGTGGCGTAACACTTGCGTGAACAGACCGTGATGTCCTCTGTTCAGGAGTTGCTTGTTTGCACATTTAAGGAGAGTGGTCATGCGTCGCACTGCGCTCGTCACCGGAGGAACCCGAGGTTTAGGCAAAGCAATTTCCGTCGCATTGCAAGCTGCTGGCAATCAAGTTGCGGTTGTCTATCATCGCAATGCCGATGCCGCACGCACCTTTGGCGACGCCACTTCGATACCCGTCTACCAATGGGATGTAGCGGATTTTGAGGCGTGTCGTATGGGAATTGTTCAGGTTGAACATGAGATAGGGCCAATCGATATCCTCGTCAATAACGCTGGCGTCACCGGCGACGCCATGCTGCAGCGCATGACGCCAGAACAGTGGTGGCGCGTCCTCAACACCAATCTCGGTTCAATGTTCAATATGTCACGCAATGTGATCGAAGGCATGCGGCAACGCGGCTTCGGTCGCATTATCAACGTCAGCTCGGTCAATGGCCAGAAAGGCCAGATCGGGCAGAGCAACTATGCAGCCGCCAAGGCCGGCGTGCTGGGGTTTACCAAATCTCTCGCACTGGAAGGCGCGCGCAAAAATATCACCGTCAACGCGATTGCGCCAGGGTATTGCGATACAGAGATGCTGTCGGCCATCGCGCCTGACATTATGCAAACGATTATCGCCGGCATCCCTGTCGGCCGGCTTGGCACGCCGGAGGACGTCGCCCGGGTAGCTGTCTTTTTGGCAGATGAGGGCGCAGGCTTCATCACAGGCGCCACTTTTGATGTCAACGGCGGCCAGTACCTGGGCTAGGGCATTGTCACGTCTTTTGGAATTGCCAAAGTGTGCTTAGAGCGGGATCGACCTGGATGGGCGTTTTTTCATCCTGTCCACCACATTTATTGCCATTATTGCCATTATTGCCATTATTGCCTCAACATATGCCGCGGTCGACGCTCCACGCCACCCGTTTCGCTTCAATTTTGCGCTCAAAGCGCCCTTCCAACGCCCGGCGCCGCCAGCGCTCATCGCCACTCGCCAGCCGCGGCGGCGGCCCAATCCAGCATCACGCTCGAAATAGCGAATGATGATTTGATCAAATCTGAGTTTGTCGGCAAATCGTATGGCCACATTTAAGGCAAATCAAGCGGAAAAGACAACGCTGCGCTAACGTAAGAATGACAACACAGGGAGGAAAATCTCCGAAAATGCATGGGTTGCCGGGGATGGGGTGTCATTAACCTAATATATGGCCAACGCCTAGGCGTGGACTTGCGGCGAAAGACGCAATGCAAAGTTGGCCCACGCAAAGTTGGCCCACGGTTTCCAGGCAGGCTGACGACTAGCTGCCCAGGGTTGTTACTTGTCATGACTGAGCTATCGCGGCAGGTCTTGCCACATATTGGAGACCCATTTTGTTCCTACAAAACCGACTCAGCACCTGGATTAGTGGCATCCGCAGCCAGATCGCCCTGCCCTTGCGAATCGAACTGTGGAACGGCCAGTGCGTCGATTTTTCGTCCGAGGCCCCTCGGGTAACGATCCGCCTGCCGCAAGCGTCGGCGGCGCGCTATTTGCTAACGCCGTCGCTGTCGAACCTGGGTAGCGCCTATGTGGAAGGGGCGATCGAGGTCAAGGGTGCTGCCAACGACATGATTTCCATCGTCAATGCGCTGGCGCGTACCACGCTCAAGGCCGAAGGCAAGTTCGACCGCGTGGTGCGCAGCATGCGCCACAGCAAACGCATGGACGCGGAAGCAATTCGTTATCACTACGACGTGTCAAACGATTTTTATGCGCAGTTCCTGGATCAGAACATGGTTTATTCCTGCGCCTACTTCGAAAATGGCGATGAAAGCCTGGGGCAGGCCCAGGTCAAGAAAATCGACCATATCCTGAAAAAAATCCGTCTTCAGCCTGGCCAGAGCCTGCTCGATATCGGCTGTGGCTGGGGTGCGCTAGTGCTGCGCGCAGCACAGTACTACGGCGCCAGATGCGTGGGCGTAACTCTATCCGAGAACCAGTTTGCACTGGCGCGCGAGCGCGTCGCACGTGCCGGCCTTGACCATTTGGTGGAAATCCGATTGCAAGATTACCGCGATGTCGCCGGTCAATTCGACCGCATCACCAGTGTCGGGATGTTCGAGCACGTGGGACTAAAACATTTGTCGGAATATTTCGCAACCATTAATGGCTTGCTGGCGCCAGACGGGCTGATGATGAACCACGGCATCACCACGACCGACCCGGACAATGGTCAGACCCCGTACGGGGGCGGCGAGTTCATCGACCGCTATGTGTTTCCGCAAGGCGAGCTGGCCCACGTTGGTCAAGTCTTAAAGAGCATGCAGCAAGGCGCTCTGGAAGCGTTCGATGTGGAAAACCTGCGCCGCCATTACGCCCGGACTTGCGCCATCTGGACTGACAATTTCGAAGCTAACGCGGGCACGATCCGCCAACTCGCGGGCGACAAGCGTTTTCGCATTTGGCATGTGTATCTTGCCGGCTGCCGTTACGCCTTCGAACAAGACTGGATCAGCCTGTATCAGATTGTGGGCGGCAAGGCCGGTCGCCACCCGATGGTAATGCCTTGGTCACGCGGCTACATGTATCAACTTCCTGCCCATGGCTGCGACAGCTTGAAAGACGTAAATCCTGATAATTCGAGTTATTAGTACCCTATTGCAGTAGGGCCGGCACGCGTCATTTAGTTCCGGATGGAGGCAAATTGGCTAAGCTGGAATCAAGAATCAGATGCTGTCGACCACTTGGAGCCGCGCAGCCTTGGACGGCCTAGCCTGCAGTACTCTTGGTTTGACCGGCCAGGCACCCTGTGGCTGGCGTTGCAGCGTAGTTTATTGCAGCGCGAGGTGAGATGCTCCGATTCGCGCAATGCACCTTAGCCGATTGTCATGGGCACGTGTTTACAAAACGCGCCTTAGGGGCTCGCACCCACCGCTACGTTCGTGGCGCCTGTTTTCGCGATGGGGAAGACGGAGCGTTCCGGTTTCTGTGCTTTTAAGTTTGCCCCTGCGAAGCTGCTGGCGGTGCGCTTGTTGGACGAGAAAGACGCGGCACGCTATCGAAAGCGGCGGCTTTCCGGTGGGCGGGATGGGTGTTGAGCCACGGCTCACGGCGCCGAGCCACACGCTAAATTCAAGGAATGCAACGGGTGGAAAAAAATCCCGACGGCCTATGCCATCGTCACATCTATTAGGGACCATTCATGCGAAAACTTATCCCAATGCTGTTACTTGCCATGGCAGCGTTACTTAGTGGCTGCGGTTATAACGAACTGCAGTCCAATGACGAACAGATCAAGGCGAGTTGGTCGGAAGTCGTAAATCAATACCAACGACGTGCCGACTTAGTGCCAAATCTCGTCAATACCGTCAAGGGCTACGCTGCGCATGAAGAGGGCGTCTTCACCCAAGTAGCACAGGCGCGAGCCCAAGCAGGCGCCATGCAAGTGACGCCGGAAGTGCTCAATGACCCGGCCGCATTTGCCCGATTCCAGGCGGCGCAAGGCGCGTTATCGGGAGCGCTGTCACGCCTGTTGGCAGTTAGCGAAAGTTATCCGCAATTAAAGGCAGACGCCAATTTTCGCGATTTGCAGGCCCAACTGGAAGGGACGGAGAACCGCATCACGGTGGCCCGCAACCGCTACATCAAAGCGGTGCAAAATTATAATATCGGTGTGCGTTCGTTTCCCGGAAATCTGACCGCAAAACTGTTTGGATTTCAGGTAAAACCAAATTTTACGGTCGATAATGAAAAGACGATCTCCGCCGCGCCCGCAGTCAGTTTCGATACCGCGCCCAAGCCACGAAAGTGATCTTTATGTCATTTCTACGCGCGTTCTTGGCGCAGCTCCTTTTTTCCGTTTTTAGCTTCGCGCACGCCGCCTCAGATCTGGTCGCCGTGCCGCCGCTGACCAACCATGTTGTTGACCTGAGCGCAACGCTCAACGCCGCTCAACTGGCTCAGCTCGAGACCAGTTTGCGCACATTCGAGGAACGTAAAGGCAGCCAGATCGCCGTCTTGATCGTGCCCACCACACAACCGGAAGCCATCGAGCAGTACGCGCTTCGGGTAGCGGAGCAATGGAAGCTGGGCCGCAAGAAGGTGGACGACGGCGCAATTTTGGTGGTAGCCAAAAATGACCGACGGTTGCGCATCGAAGTGGGATATGGCCTCGAAGGCGCGCTCAATGACGCGACTTGCAAACGGATCATCGACGACATCATCGCCCCCCGTTTCCGCCTGGGAGACTTCTACGGCGGCATTTTATCGGGTGTAGCTAGCATGGTCACAGTGATCGACGGTGAACCGCTCCCGGCACCAGAAAAATCCGTCGCGGTCGGCGCAACGCTCGGATTCAGGCAATTGCTGCCTTTGACTTTGGTCGCGGCGATCGTGCTCGGCGGTGTGCTGCGCGCGGCCCTCGGCCGGGTGCCTGCAGCCGTCTTGACCGGCGCAATTATAGGATGGGCGGCCTGGTTCATCGCCGACGTGATGCTAGCTGCGATTGCCGCTGCTGCCCTAGGATTTTTCTTCACTTTGATGGGCGGCGGGCGCATCGGCATGGGCGGCATTTATATGGGGCGGGGCGGTGGGCCTGGTGGCGGCGGATCAGGCGGCGGCTTCCAGGGGGGCGGCGGCGGATTCGGCGGCGGCGGCGCATCTGGGAGATGGTAATGATAGGCGTATCGCGCTTCATCCGACATATGCTGACCACGCGCCGCCAACTCAACCGGCATTTTCCCGAGCTGTGCTTGGCGAGCATCAAATCGGCGATCAAAAATGCGGAAACCTCACATCGTGGCGAAATCCATTTCGCCATCGAAGCAGCCCTGCATCCCGCGCAGCTCCGGCAAGGCAAGACGGCACATGAGCGCGCACTGGAGGTATTTTCCCTGTCGCGCGTGTGGGATACGGAAAACAATAACGGCGTGCTGATTTACGTGTTGCTCGCCGATAAAAGTGTTGAGATCATTGCCGACCGAGGTATTCATATGAAAATTGCCGGTGATGACGCGTGGCAACGTATCGTCGGCACCATGCAGGATGCTTTTGCGGATGGCCGTTTCGAAGCGGGCGCAGTAGCTGGCATTGCTGCCGTTGCGCAAGAACTGGTGCGGCATTTCCCAGCCGCCGGCCCCGATCCGGGGCCGGCGGCTGACGACGCGGCCTTGCCATAATCGGCCGATGCCCTCAAAGCAAAAACCCGCTGCCCCGCATCACCTTTTAGAGTTAAGCAAGCACAACGGGCCAGAATCCGGCGCATGACCCACAGCGCCGGAACGTCGCAATATCAGTTCGCTTCGCGCGTGCTTTTCTTGCGATCGTTTTCTTTCAAGTAGCGCTTGCGCAGACGAATGCTTTTCGGCGTGATCTCGACCAGCTCATCATCGGCAATAAATTCCACCGCATATTCGAGCGACATCAAAATTGGTGGCACCAGGCGCACCGCTTCGTCGGTACCCGAGGAACGCACGTTGGTCAATTGCTTTCCCTTGATCGGATTGACGACCAGATCGTTGTCACGCGAGTGGATTCCGATGATCATGCCTTCATAGACCGGGTCATTGTGGACTACGAACATGCGGCCCCGTTCTTGCAGTTTCCAAATGGCGTAGGCAACGGCAGCGCCGTCGTCTTGCGAGACCAGCACGCCGTTGCGGCGGCCAGCCATTTCGCCGCGAGCATTGTCAACTGCCGCATATTCGTCAAATATGTGGCTCATCAAGCCGGTACCTCGCGTCAGAGTCATGAATTCGCTTTGGAAGCCGATCAGGCCACGTGCCGGAATTCGGTATTCAAGGCGAACACGACCCTTGGCATCGGATTCCATGTTTTGCAGGTCGCCGCGGCGGCGCCCCAGTTCTTCCATCACGCCGCCCTGATTCGTTTCTTCGACGTCAACCGTTAGCAACTCGAACGGTTCGTGGCGCACGCCGTCGACCATCTTGTAGACCACGCGCGGGCGCGACACGGCCAACTCGAAACCCTCGCGGCGCATAGTTTCGATCAGAATCGTAAGATGCAGTTCACCGCGACCCGACACTTCGAAAATCGTGTCATCGTCGGTCGGCTCAACGCGCAGCGCGACGTTCGCTTTCAGTTCCCGGTCGAGCCGTTCGCGCAACTGGCGGCTCGTCACATATTTGCCTTCGCGGCCAGCCAGTGGCGAGTTGTTGACCATGAAATTCATGGTCAAGGTCGGCTCATCGACCGTCAGCATCGGCAACGCATCCGGCGCATCCGGTGCGCAAATGGTGGAACCGATGCCGATTTCTTCAATGCCGTTAATTAGGATGATGTCGCCGGCGACCGCTTCGTCCACCAGCACGCGGTCCAGTCCTTTGAAGCTCAGCACCTGGTTGATGCGCGCCCTGATCGGAGTCGAATCCGGGCCGTTCATCACAACCACATCTTGCAGCGCTCTGACGCGGCCACGGGTGATGCGGCCAATGCCGATCTTGCCGACGTAGGAAGAGTAGTCAAGCGAACTGATCTGGAATTGCAGCGGGCCATCCTGGTCATCGTCGCGGGCGGGAACGTGTTTCAAGATGGCTTCGAACAGAGGCTTCATGTCGCCTTCGCGGTCGTCAGCGTTCAAGCTGGCGTAGCCGTTTAGTGCCGACGCAAATATGATCGGGAAGTCCAGTTGCTCATCGGTGGCGCCCAGTTTATCAAACAATTCGAACGTGGCATTGATGGCCCAGTCGGCGCGTGCGCCTGGACGGTCGATTTTGTTGATCACGACGATAGGTTTCAAACCCAGCGCCAGCGCTTTGCGCGTCACGAAACGGGTCTGCGGCATGGGGCCTTCCTGGGCATCAACGAGTAGCAGCACCGAGTCCACCATCGACAGCACACGCTCGACCTCGCCGCCGAAGTCGGCGTGGCCTGGGGTGTCGACGATATTGATGTGGGTACCTTCGTACTCTACCGCGCAGTTCTTCGACAAAATCGTGATGCCGCGTTCTTTTTCGAGGTCGTTCGAATCCATCACCCGGGCTTCTACTTGCTGGTTGTCGCGAAAAGTTCCCGACTGGCGCAACAATTTATCGACGAGTGTGGTTTTGCCGTGGTCAACGTGGGCGATGATGGCGATGTTACGTATTGCGCGTTTTGTATTTGACATGGTCGTAGTAGTTACTGAAAAACTGCGGAGGTTGTACGGAGGTGTACTTGGTACTGGAACGCTTGCTTATTTCCGGAACCGCGTAGTATAGCATGTTGTGGCGCAACCTCCCTTGAAATCCCGCGTATTATGAACTCTCCTTACCGTAAGCTCCTTGCGTCATAGAAGCGGGGGTTGCGCGAGTCAACGACTTTGACTTGGCGCATTTTTGCGCCGGCCGTTTCGGTCTCCCCGCCACGTCCGTTCCAGGCCTCGATCGGGTCCACCGGCGCACTGTTCTGAGCGCGCTGCGCCGTATGGCCCGCAAGGGCATCCATGCCCAGCGCGACTCTCTTGCGCACGATGGCCCAGCATGTCGCCCAACCTTGCAAAGGTTTAAGTGGGCGCTAGTCGACGTGGGCCGGCGCGCACCAGCTTCTACCGCTTGTTACGCGAGTATTGGATGCGCCATGCCAAGCCCGAGAGTAGTTCCCGGTTAAGGCCCGCCCTTCTGCTGAACCATTCTGGCGGGCTTTTCCAGCATGCCCGTGGCCGAACGGCTCATGTTTTTCGTCTTTAATTCTTCGCTCGCCAGCACCCTCGCAAGTGCGTACCGGTGCCGCCGTCGTCTGCTGCAAGAATTCGCGCCGTGTACTGATGTGCTCGTCAAGCGGGGCCTCTTGTCGGCGCAACCGGTTGTAACGAAGCGATCCTTTGTGTTTGCCCGCCCGCTGGCGTTGCAGTTCACCTAAACGTGGCAATTTGCCGCGCACAGCGCGGGTTCTCGATGCTATGTCCGTCGTCGAATCGCCCAATGGGTCACGCCGAAATCAAGACCGCGTGCCGATTGTGCTTGCGTTCGCGGGCGCAGCTTGTCAAGCAGACCGAAACGTGCGATTGGCCGTTTTTGCGGCTGACGGTCGGCTGATGGTCAGGTCGTTGCCTCTCCACAAAACGAGGTTGACCGGGCGCGGCGCTCTAGGAGCCTGTCGGAC
>PKWL01000072.1 GCA_003133225.1 Janthinobacterium sp. | reverse complement strand
GGTTGCCAAGATCCTCGCGTAATATTGCTTCAGTAAGACGGGGCCGCTTCAAACCGGCTCCCCTTGCAGCAGATAAAGCTGCGCGCCGACATCATTTCCGCCAGCTTCAATGCTATGATGTCGACCCCACCTTTACCCTATTGCCGCGCGTGGTTTGCGCGGTTCGTTCTTTTAAGGAAATACCATGTCTGCACCAAATCAAAAAATCCGCATCCGCCTGAAGGCCTTCGATTACAAGCTGATCGACCAGTCGGCGCTGGAAATCGTTGAAACAGCCAAACGCACCGGCGCCGTGGTCAAAGGTCCCGTGCCATTGCCAACCCGCATTCAGCGTTTTGACGTGCTGCGTTCCCCGCACGTCAACAAGACCTCGCGCGATCAGTTTGAAATCCGCACGCACCAGCGCCTGATGGACATCGTTGACCCGACCGACAAGACGGTCGATGCGTTGATGAAGCTCGATCTGCCAGCCGGCGTCGATGTGGAAATCAAACTGCAATAAAAATCTTGTGGCGGGCGCTGAGGCGCGACGCTGCCCTGGGCCGGTGGAAACGCAATCAATCGCGCGGCCACCGGCCCTTTTCACGTGCGCGACCAGGCTACCCGACATACCTCGTGTTTACTTGTTGCGTCAAGGTTTTTATTCGGCTATACTTGCCGGCTTCGGTATGGATTCGTCTTTTTTGAGTCCGTACGTTACTTAGTTGTATAAACAGTCAGCCCCGCCCAATCGCAGGCGGGAATGGAGAAAAAATGAGCCTAGGCCTTCTCGGTCGCAAGGTTGGCATGATGCGTATTTTCACGGACGAAGGGGATTCTATTCCTGTGACCGTGTTGGACGTATCAAACAATCGTGTTGCGCAAATCAAAACTCCTGAAACAGACGGTTACTCCGCTGTTCAGGTCGCATTCGGTCAACGTCGCGCTTCCCGCGTGAACAAGGCCATTGCGGGTCATCATGCGAAAGCCGGTGTTGAAGCTGGCACGCTGCTAAAAGAGTTCCGCGTCGACGCGGCCAAGGCTTCGGAGCTGAAAGCGGGCGATATTGTCGCCGCTTCGCTGTTCGAAGTCGGTCAAAAAATCGACGTGCAGGGGATCACCATCGGCAAAGGGTACGCCGGCGTGATCAAGCGCTACCACTTTTCTTCCGGTCGCGCCACCCACGGTAACTCCCGTTCGCACAACGTTCCAGGTTCCATCGGTATGGCGCAAGATCCAGGTCGCGTGTTCCCTGGTAAGCGCATGACCGGTCACTTAGGTGACGTCACGCGCACGATGCAAAATCTCGAAGTCGCCCGTATCGACACCGAACGCCAGCTGTTGTTGGTCAAGGGTGCCGTTCCTGGTGCGAAAAATGGCCAAGTCGTTGTCTCGCCAGCCATCAAAGCAAAGAAGGGAGCTTAAACGATGGAACTCAAGCTTCTAAATGCGCAAGGTCAAGCCGGCTCCAACGTCGTCGCCGCCGATACTATCTTCGGCCGTGATTACAATGAAGCGCTGATCCACCAGGTTGTCATTGCCTACCAAGCCAATGCACGCGGCGGTAACCGCAAGCAAAAAGACCGTGAAGAAGTACACCACACGACGAAAAAGCCATGGCGCCAAAAAGGTACCGGCCGCGCGCGTGCTGGTATGTCGTCCTCGCCGCTGTGGCGCGGAGGCGGACGGATTTTCCCGAATTCGCCTGACGAGAACTTCACCCATAAAGTCAATAAAAAGATGTATCGCGCAGGGATTTGCTCGATATTGTCCCAATTGGCCCGTGAAGGTCGCTTGACCGTCATCGAAAATCTGACAATTGACGCGCCCAAGACCAAGCTCTTGTCGCAAAAATTGACGGGCATGGGTTTCGACTCCGTGCTCGTGATCACCGATACGCTCGACGAAAACCTGTTGTTGGCATCGCGCAATCTGCCGAACGTGCTCGTCGTCGAGCCACGTCACGCCGATCCTATGTCGCTGGTGTACTACAAAAAAATCCTGATCACCAAGCTCGCTTTGGCGAAGATTGAGGAGATGTTGGCATGAGCGCGATTTTGAACTATAGCGAAGAACGCTTGATGAAGGTGCTGCTGGCGCCCGTGATTTCCGAAAAGGCCACCATGGTTGCGGAAAAGAACGAGCAAATTGTATTCCGCGTTCTGCCGGATGCAACCAAGCCCGAAATCAAGGCAGCAGTCGAACTGCTGTTCAAGGTTGAAGTCCTGTCAGTGCAAACGGCGAACCGTCAAGGCAAGCAAAAACGCACCGGCAAATTCAACGGCCGTCGCAATCATACCAAGCGTGCTTTCGTGTGCCTGAAGCCTGGCCAGGAAATCAACTTCTCCGGAGAGGCTGCATAATGGCACTCGTTAAGATGAAACCAACCTCACCAGGCCGTCGCGGCATGGTGAAGGTCGTGAACCCGGATCTGTATAAAGGTCGTCCGTTCGCTGCCCTGGTTGAAAAGAAATCCAAGACCGCCGGTCGTAACAACAACGGTCATATCACCACCCGTCACATCGGCGGTGGTCATAAGCAACACTATCGCTTGATCGACTTCAAGCGCAATAAAGACGGCATCGTGGCGAAAGTGGAGCGGATCGAATACGATCCTAACCGTACCGCGAACATCGCCTTGTTGTGCTATGCAGACGGTGAACGTCACTACATCATCGCCACCAAAGGCATGGCCGTTGGCGACTCGGTGATGAACGGTTCGGAAGCGCCCATCAAGTCGGGCAACTGCCTGCCGCTACGCAACATCCCGGTCGGCACCACGATGCATTGCGTCGAGATGTTGCCAGGTAAGGGCGCGCAGATGGCGCGCAGCGCCGGCGCCGGTGTGGTGCTGATGGCACGCGAAGGCGTCTACGCTCAGGTGCGCTTGCGCTCGGGCGAAGTGCGTCGCGTGCACATCGAGTGCCGTGCCACGGTCGGTGAAGCCGGTAACGGCGAACACAACCTGCGTAAAATCGGTAAGGCCGGCGCCATGCGCTGGCGCGGTGTTCGTCCTACCGTGCGCGGTGTGGTCATGAACCCGGTCGATCATCCGCATGGTGGTGGTGAAGGGAAAACAGCAGCTGGTCGTCATCCAGTTTCGCCATGGGGCCAACAGACGAAGGGTAAGAAGACGCGCCGTAACAAGCGTACGTCTTCTATGATCGTCTCGCGCCGCGGCAAGAAATAAGGGGTAGCACATGACACGTTCATTGAAAAAAGGGCCGTTTTGTGACGCCCACCTGGTTAAAAAAGTGGAAGCTGCGCAAGCCGTCAAAGACAAAAAGCCAATTAAGACCTGGTCGCGCCGCTCGACCATCATGCCCGATTTCATCGGCCTGACGATCGCGGTGCATAACGGCAAGCTGCACGTGCCGGTCTATGTTTCCGAAAACATGGTTGGTCACAAGCTCGGCGAATTCGCACTGACCCGTACTTTCAAGGGCCATGCTGCTGACAGAAAGGCTAAGAAATAATGGAAACCAAAGCTATCCTCAAGGGGGTGCGACTGTCGGACCAAAAAGGCCGTCTGGTTGCTGATCAGATCCGCGGCAAGAAAGTCGATGCCGCGCTCAACATCTTGCAATTTAGTCCGAAAAAAGGTGCTGCGATCATCAAGCGCGTCCTCGAATCGGCCATTGCGAACGCTGAGCACAACGATGGCGCTGACATCGACGAGCTGAAAGTGACGACGATCTACGTCGAAAAGGGTCCGGTTCTGAAGCGCTTTACGGCACGCGCTAAAGGTCGGGGTGATCGCATCTCTAAACAATCCTGTCACATTTACGTGACTGTCGGCAACTAAGGAGTCACGATGGGACAGAAGATACATCCAACCGGCTTTCGCCTCTCGGTAACCCGTAACTGGGCCTCGCGCTGGTATGCAGGCAACGGCAATTTCGCTGCCATGCTGAACGAAGATCTGAAAGCGCGCGCTTACCTGAAGAAAAAGCTGAAGAACGCTTCCGTGGGCCGCGTCGTCATTGAGCGTCCAGCCAAGAATGCGCGCTTCACGATTTACAGCTCGCGCCCGGGCGTGGTCATTGGTAAAAAAGGCGAAGACATCGAAATACTGAAAGTCGCGCTGACCAAGATCATGGGCGTGCCGGTGCACGTCAATATCGAAGAAATCCGCAAGCCGGAAATCGACTCGCAACTGATCGCCGATTCGATCGCTCAGCAGTTGGAAAAACGGATCATGTTCCGCCGCGCCATGAAGCGCGCAATGCAAAATGCAATGCGCTTGGGTGCTCTCGGGATCAAGATCATGTCATCGGGCCGTCTGAACGGCATCGAAATCGCACGTAAAGAGTGGTATCGCGAAGGTCGCGTGCCGCTGCACACGCTGCGCGCCGATATCGACTACGGCACCAGCGAAGCGGCTACGACCTACGGCATCATCGGCGTCAAGGTCTGGGTATACAAGGGCGACCGCGCACCGAATGGTGACGCGCCAACCATCGATACCCCGCCCGACGAGAAGAAGAGCCGCGGTCCACGCCGGGACGACGGAAAGCCTAGCGGCCGCCCGCGCACCGCGCCCGCTAAGCGCCCTGAAGGTACCACCCCAGCTGCCGCACCTGCCGCCGCCTCCCGTGTCCGCGCCGCCAAAAAGCCCGCGACTGACGGCGTCGCTGCTGCACCAGCTGAGAAAGCAGGAGAATAATCATGCTGCAACCAGCACGCAGGAAGTATCGTAAAGAGCAGAAGGGCCGCAATACCGGTATCTCGCATAGCCGCGGTACTGCCGTATCGTTTGGCGAGTTCGGTTTGAAGGCAGTCGGCCGCGGCCGTCTCACGGCGCGTCAGATCGAAGCGGCGCGTCGTGCCATGACCCGTCACATCAAGCGCGGCGGCCGGATCTGGATCCGGGTTTTTCCGGACAAGCCAATTTCGAACAAGCCGGCCGAAGTTCGTATGGGTAACGGTAAAGGGAACCCGGAGTACTACGTCGCTGAAATTCAGCCAGGCAAGGTACTGTACGAAATGGATGGCGTGGACGAGGCGCTGGCACGGGAAGCTTTCCGCCTTGCCGCTTCAAAACTGCCCTTGGCGACGACTTTCGTCATCCGCCAAGTCGGCCAATAACAGGAGTTGAATGATGAAAGCAACTGAACTCCGCGGCAAAGACCAGCCAGCTCTGCAAAAAGAGCTGAATGACTTGTTGAAGGCACAGTTCGGCATGCGCATGCAAATCGCAACGCAGCAGCTGAACAACACTTCGCAACTCAAGAAGGTACGCCGCGATATCGCGCGTGTGAAGACGGTCATGAATACGAAGGAAGCCAAATGAACGATACAGTGAAAAAGCCGCTCAAGCGCACGCTGATCGGTAAAGTGGTGTCCGACAAGATGGACAAGACCGTTACCGTTTTGATTGAACGCCACGTCAAGCACCCTTTGTACGGCAAGATCATCATGCGTTCGAACAAGTACCACGCGCATGATGAAACCAACGAAGTCAAGGCCGGTGACACGGTTGAGATCCAGGAAGGCCGTCCGATTTCGAAGACCAAGGCTTGGACAGTGACCCGCGTGGTGCAAGCCGCGCAAGTTGTCTGATTAGTCCTTGCAAGCCCGACTCTAGTATGCAATACTAGCGGGCTTCGTTCAAGTAGTGCCGCACAGTGTCTGTCCACAGACAGTAGGCAGCGGTCAGTAATGTATGAAGGTCATGCACCCAAACAGTGGCGCTCAGCTAAGAGCGTCTCTGGCGGGACCAAGACTGACCGTGGGTCTGCATCGTGTGGATTCTTCGGCTTAAGTTGGGAAAGAGAATACTATGATTCAAACTGAAAGCCGGCTCGAAGTGGCCGACAACACCGGTGCCAAGGAAGTCATGTGCATCAAGGTGTTGGGCGGTTCTAAGCGTCGTTACGCAGGCATTGGTGATGTGATCAAGGTAACCGTCAAGGTTGCTGCGCCACGTGGCCGTGTCAAAAAAGGTGAAATTTATAACGCTGTGGTTGTGCGCACCGCTAAGGGTGTGCGCCGCCAAGACGGTTCATTGGTGAAGTTCGATAGCAACGCTGCTGTCTTGCTTAACGCCAAGCTTGAACCGATCGGCACACGCATTTTCGGACCAGTCACGCGCGAACTGCGCACTGAGAAGTTCATGAAAATCGTGTCCCTGGCACCGGAAGTCCTGTAAGGAGTCGTAATGGATAAGATTCGTAAAAACGACGAAGTCATCGTTCTGGCCGGGAAAGACAAGGGCAAACGGGGTGTGGTGCAGCAGCGTATCGATGCTGAACATATTGTGGTTGACGGAATTAATATCGCCAAAAAGGCGATGAAACCGAACCCGATGACTGGCGTAACTGGTGGCATCGTCGACAAGGTGATGCCTATTCACGTGTCCAATGTGGCGTTGTTTAACGCGGCAACGGGCAAGGCAGATCGTGTGGGATTTAAAGAAGTCGACGGCAAAAAAGTCCGCATCTTTAAGTCCTCCGGCGACGTAGTAAAGGTTTAAGAGATCATGGCCCGTCTCCAAGAGTTTTATAAAGCAAAGGTCGTTGCTGACCTGGTCGGCAAGTTCGGCTACAAATCGGCAATGGAAGTTCCGCGTCTGACGAAGATCACCCTGAACATGGGGCTCTCGGAAGCGATTGCGGATAAAAAGATCATCGAGCACGCCGTCGGCGACCTGACCAAGATTGCCGGCCAAAAACCGGTCGTCACCAAGGCGCGCAAGGCGATTGCCGGTTTCAAAATCCGCGAGGGTTATCCGATCGGTTGCATGGTCACGCTGCGCGGCGCTCGGATGTTCGAGTTCTTGGATCGCTTCATCACCGTGGCCCTGCCGCGCGTGCGCGATTTCCGTGGTGTGTCCGGACGTGCCTTCGATGGTCGCGGCAACTACAACATCGGTGTCAAGGAACAAATCATTTTCCCTGAGATCGAATACGACAAGATTGACGTGTTGCGCGGTATGAATATCAGCATCACGACAACCGCTAAGACCGACGAAGAAGCGAAAGCACTTCTCGCCGCCTTTAAATTCCCGTTCAGAAACTGAGATCATGGCAAAATTGGCACTGATTAACCGTGAGCAGAAGCGTGCTGACCTGGTGGCGAAATTCGCCCCTAAGCGCGCCGCGCTGAAGGCCATCGTTGATGACCAGTCAAAATCGGAAGAAGAGCGTTACCAAGCTCGCCTGAAACTGCAGGCGCTGCCACGCAATTCGAACCCGACGCGTCAACGTAACCGTTGCTCGATCACCGGTCGTCCTCGCGGCACATTCCGTAAATTCGGTCTGGGCCGTATCAAGCTCCGTGAATTCGCCATGCGTGGTGAGATCCCGGGTATGACTAAAGCAAGCTGGTAATAGGAGAATATGCAATGAGTATGAGCGATCCTATCGCCGATATGCTGACCCGCATTCGCAACGCACAAGGCGTACAAAAAACGACCGTGGCCATGCCATCGTCGAAAGTCAAAGTAGCGATTGCCAACGTCCTCAAGGACGAGGGTTACATTGAAGATTTCGCCGTTACCGAAGCTGGTGGCAAGGCGGAACTGAAAATCGGTTTGAAATATTATGTTGGCCGTCCCGTCATCGAGCGCTTGGAGCGCGTGTCCCGTCCAGGGCTGCGTGTCTACAAGGGCAGAGACGAGATCCCTACTGTGATGAATGGCTTGGGCGTGGCGATTGTGTCCACTCCTAAAGGTGTCATGACAGACCGCAAAGCACGCGCTACCGGTGTCGGCGGCGAAGTTATTTGCTACGTGGCTTAAGGAGTTACAGATGTCTCGAGTAGCTAAAATGCCGATTGCTGTCCCGGCTGGCGCTGAAGTTGCCATATCGGCCGCAGCGATCACAGTAAAGGGCCCTTTGGGCGTGCTTTCCCAGCCCCTCAACGGCTTGGTCAAAGTAGAAAACAATGCTGGAACCCTGAGTTTTGATGTTGCCAACGACAGCCGAGAAGCCAATGCCATGTCTGGCACCTTGCGCGCTCTGGTCAACAATATGGTAACGGGCGTGACCAAGGGTTTTGAGAAAAAGCTGACTCTGGTTGGCGTGGGTTACAAGGCGCAAGTGCAAGGCGACAAGTTGAACTTGTCCCTCGGCTTCTCGCACCCTGTAGTGCATGTCATGCCAGCCGGCGTCACCTGCGCCACCCCGACGCCGACCGAGATCCTGATCAAGGGCATCGACCGGCAGCAAGTGGGCCAGGTTGCCGCCGAAGTTCGCGCTTACCGCGCTCCCGAGCCGTACAAGGGCAAGGGCGTCCGTTATGTGGACGAAGTGGTCAAGCTTAAAGAAACCAAGAAGAAGTAATAAGGGGCTGATGATGGATAAGAAAGAATCACGGCTTCGCCGCGGACGCCAAACCCGGGCCAAGATCGCCGAGTTGAAAGTGAATCGCTTGTCGGTGCATCGCACCAACTTGCACATTTACGCCAACCTGATCAGCCCGGATGCAAAAATTCTGGTGTCGGCATCGACCGCAGAAGCGGAAGTGCGCGCGGAGCTGGCAGGCAAGTCCGGCAAAGGCGGCAATGCCGCTGCGGCGGCACTCGTTGGCAAGCGCGTCGCTGAAAAAGCATTGAAAGCAGGGATTACCGAAGTTGCGTTTGACCGCTCCGGTTTCCGTTACCACGGCCGTGTGAAGGCGTTGGCAGAAGCCGCGCGTGAAGCTGGTCTGAAGTTCTAAGGAAGAATCGTCATGGCAAAAATGCAAGCGAAAATGCAAAGCGACAAGCCCGACGACGGCATGCGCGAAAAAATGATCGCGATCAACCGTGTGACCAAAGTGGTCAAAGGTGGTCGGATCATGGGTTTTGCAGCACTAACCGTCGTCGGTGATGGCGATGGCCGCATCGGCATGGGTAAAGGCAAGTCGAAAGAAGTGCCCGTGGCTGTGCAAAAGGCAATGGAAGAAGCGCGTCGCAATTTGCAGAAAGTGTCGTTGAAGAACGGTACTTTGCAGCATACGGTCTACGGCCAGCATGGCGCGTCGAAAGTAATGATGAACCCGGCCAAGCCTGGTACCGGCGTCATCGCCGGCGGCGCCATGCGGGCGATCTTCGACGTCATGGGCGTGACGGACGTGGTGGCGAAATCGACCGGGTCCTCCAATCCGTACAATTTGGTTCGCGCCACGTTGAATGGCTTGGCAAAAATGAGTACTCCTGCCGAGATCGCTGCTAAACGCGGCAAGTCGGTCGAAGACATTCTGGCTTAAGGCGGACAAAATGACAAACACAGTCAAAGTGCAATTGGTCAAGGGCTTGATCGGTACGCGCGAGTCGCATCGCGCTACCGTACGCGGTCTGGGTCTGCGTCGCGTGAATTCGGTATCCGAATTGCAAGACACCCCATCCGTACGCGGCATGATCAATAAAGTATCGTATCTCGTTAAAGTTGTCGCGTAAGCCCCAGGGCTTACGCGAGCGGAGCAAATCATGGAATTGAATACTATTCAACCAGCAGTCGGTGCCAAACACGCAAAACGTCGCGTCGGTCGCGGTATCGGCTCCGGTATCGGCAAGACCGCAGGTCGTGGTCACAAGGGACAGAAGGCGCGCTCCGGCGGCTTTCATAAAGTCGGTTTTGAAGGCGGTCAGATGCCTTTGCAACGGCGTCTGCCTAAGCGTGGCTTCAAGTCGATGCACGCGACCTTCAAAGCTGAAGTGCGCCTGTCCGATCTGAACAATCTGGCCGTAGGCGAAATCGATCTGCTCGTCTTAAAGCAGGCCGGTGTCGTTGGCGTGCTGGCGCGCGATGTGCGCGTTATTCTGTCCGGCGAAATTACCAAGGTGGTGACTTTGAAGGGCTTGAAAGTGTCCGCTGGCGCGAAAGCGGCAATCGAAGCGGCCGGCGGCTCGGTAGCTTGACCGCGAACAGCTTGATCGGAGCGAAAATTGGCGACTAACCCACAACTAGCTAAGAGTGCAGCAGCCGGTTTCCCGTGGGGGCGACTGTGGTTTTTGCTTGGCGCATTGGTGGTTTATCGTATCGGCGCGCACGTCCCCGTTCCCGGGATCGACCCGACACAATTGGCCGCGCTGTTTAAACAAAACGAAGGCGGCATCCTGGGCATGTTCAACATGTTCTCCGGTGGTGCCTTGTCTCGTTTCACAGTGTTTGCGTTAGGTATCATGCCCTATATCTCGGCCTCGATCATCATGCAGTTGATGTCGATTGTGTCGCCGCAGATGGAAGCGTTGAAAAAAGAAGGCGAAGCGGGCCGCCGCAAGATCACCCAGTACACCCGATATTTTACGGTGGCGCTGGCAACATTTCAGGCGCTCGGCATTGCCGTTGCCCTGGAGTCGCAAGCCGGTCTGGTGTTGGAACCCGGTCTTGCGTTCCGTTTCGTGACGGTCGTCACTTTGTTGACCGGGACCATGTTTTTGATGTGGTTGGGAGAGCAAATCACGGAGCGCGGTCTCGGCAACGGCATCTCGATCATTATTTTCGCCGGTATCGCCGCCGGTTTGCCCGCCGCACTGGGAGGCTTGTTTTCCCTCGTGTCGAACGGGTCGATTAGCAGCGTGGCAGCGATTTTCATCGTGATCCTCGTCGCACTGGTGACGTACTTCGTCGTGTTCGTGGAACGTGGCCAGCGCAAGATCTTAGTCAATTATGCGAAACGCCAGGTTGGTAACAAGATCTATGGCGGTCAGACCAGCCATTTGCCGCTCAAGTTGAACATGGCCGGCGTGATCCCGCCGATCTTCGCTTCATCGATCATCCTGTTTCCGGCGACGATCGTGGACTGGTTTGCGAGGGGCGCCAACAGCGCGAACCCGGCAGTGCGGTTCTTGAAAGATTTGGCGGCATCGATGGGCCCTGGTGAGCCTATCCATGCACTGTTATATGCAATCGCCATCGTGTTTTTCTGTTTCTTCTATACGGCGCTGGTGTTTAACAGCAAAGAAACAGCGGATAACTTGAAAAAGAGCGGCGCCTTCGTGCCGGGCATTCGTCCCGGCGAGCAGACCGCCCGCTACATCGACAAGATCCTGACACGGTTGACACTTGCCGGCGCGGTCTACATCACTTTGGTGTGTTTGTTGCCGGAATTTATGCAAGCCCAATGGAAAGTGCCATTTTATTTTGGTGGTACCTCTTTATTGATTATTGTGGTTGTCACTATGGATTTCATGGCGCAGGTACAAAACTACGTGATGTCGCAGCAATATGAATCGCTGCTGCGCAAAGCAAACTTCAAGGGCGGAATTCCGACGCGATAAGCGCGGACAACATATCGAATGGCAAAAGACGACGTCATACAGATGCAAGGCGAGATTCTTGAGAACCTCCCTAATGCAACATTTCGAGTGAAATTGGAAAACGGACACATTGTGCTCGGGCATATTTCAGGTAAAATGCGGATGAATTATATTCGCATTCTTCCTGGCGATAAGGTGACGGTGGAATTGACACCTTACGATCTGAGCCGCGCGCGCATCGTGTTCCGGACCAAATAACACAGTGAATCACAGAAAGAAAGAGACCACATATGAAAGTTCTCGCATCAGTCAAACGGATCTGCCGCAACTGCAAGATCATCAAGCGCAAAGGCGTAGTCCGCGTTATCTGCGTGGAACCGCGTCACAAGCAGCGTCAAGGTTAATCGAGGAATAACACATGGCACGTATTGCAGGGGTAAATATCCCAAATCATCAGCACACTGTTATTGGCTTGACAGCCATTTACGGTGTTGGTCGTCCGCGGGCAGAGAAGATTTGCGCCACGACGGGTGTTGCGACCAATAAAAAAATCAAAGATCTGGATGACAACGAATTAGAAAAGCTGCGCGATGAAATTAGTAAGTTCATCGTCGAAGGTGATCTGCGTCGTGAGATCTCCATGAACATCAAGCGTTTGATGGACTTGGGTTGTTATCGCGGAATGCGTCATCGCAAGGGTCTGCCTTGCCGTGGCCAACGTACACGGACCAACGCGCGTACCCGCAAGGGCCCGCGCAAAGCCGCACAGTCGTTGAAGAAATAATCCGAGTCGTATGTTGTAGGGTTCAAGGGAATAATTATGGCTAAGTCGCAAAACAACGCCGCATCAGCACGCGTGCGTAAAAAAGTTAAAAAGAATGTCGCCGAAGGCATCGCGCATGTCCACGCGTCGTTCAACAACACGATCATCACGATCACCGATCGCCAGGGCAATGCGCTGTCATGGGCAACCTCGGGCGGGGCCGGCTTTAAGGGATCGCGCAAATCGACTCCGTTCGCAGCGCAGGTCGCCGCGGAAGCTGCCGGCAAGGTGGCGGTCGAATGTGGCGTGAAGAATCTGGAAGTGCGCATCAAGGGCCCCGGTCCTGGTCGTGAGTCCGCTGTTCGCGCGCTCAACAATCTGGGCATCAAGATCACCGAGATCCAGGATGTGACGCCGGTACCGCACAACGGCTGCCGGCCACCGAAACGTCGCCGCATTTAATTCAAATTGAGACTCGAACGGTGGGGGCGCTGCGGCGTCGCCCGCCTTCGCAGCTTATTTTGTAAGTAAAGCTGGAACAGGGTGCCGGAAACGGTTACACTGTCCGGCTGTATTTGCCTGCCGATTCAGTTTTGCGGCGGGTTTTTCATTTTCAGCCACCGTCTGCTCGTACGTCAAGCAGACTAGGCGCCTAACCACATCGTTTTTGATGTCGCTGGGGCGTTATTCATTAAAAAAGGAAATACCGTGGCACGTTACATCGGACCTAAAGCAAAACTTTCCCGTCGTGAAGGCACCGACCTGTTTCTCAAGAGCGCACGCCGTTCGCTCGACTCCAAGTGCAAACTGGACGTCAAGCCAGGCCAGCATGGAGTTAAATCCGGCGCCCGCACTTCGGACTATGGCAACCAGTTGCGCGAAAAGCAAAAAGTCAAGCGCATGTACGGCATCCTGGAACGTCAGTTCCGCCGCTACTTTGCGGAAGCGGACCGGCGCAAGGGCAACACCGGCGAAACGCTGTTGAAGTTGCTCGAAACGCGTTTGGACAATGTGTGCTATCGCATGGGCTTTGGCTCGACGCGTGCCGAAGCGCGCCAACTGGTCAGCCACAAGGCGTTTACCGTCAACGGCAAGGTGGTCAACATCGCGTCCTACGCGGTCAAGACGGGCGACCTGGTCGCCGTCCGTGAAAAGTCGAAAAAGCAAGTGCGTATCGTGGAAGCCTTGTCGCTAGCTGAGCAAATCGGCATGCCAAGCTGGGTCTCGGTCGATGCCAAGAAGATGGAAGGCACTTTCAAGTCGCTGCCGGAACGTAACGAAATCGCCAATGACGTCAACGAATCGCTGATCGTCGAATTGTATTCGCGCTAATCGCAGTCGCGCGCTCCCGCCCACTCTTCGCCGGGTGGGCGTTTTACCAATGCCATCAGCCTTATCGGTGTAATGAGCCGAGGGTATTGAAAAGGACATTTCATGCAAAACAGTTTGTTAAAGCCACGTATTATCGATGTTGAAGCGCTCGGTGCCGGTCACGCCAAAGTCGTGATGGAGCCGTTCGAGCGTGGTTACGGCCACACATTGGGTAATGCGTTGCGCCGCGTATTGTTATCTTCGATGGTAGGTTACGCGCCGACCGAAGTGACGATCGCCGGAGTGGTCCACGAGTATTCAT
The DNA here is from genome assembly GCA_003133225.1 of Janthinobacterium sp. Lineage (GTDB taxonomy): Bacteria > Pseudomonadota > Gammaproteobacteria > Burkholderiales > Burkholderiaceae_D > Janthinobacterium. Next base: position 125,849 of record PKWL01000072.1, on the reverse strand, counting down.
CCCTCGACGGCGTGCAGGAAGACGTCGTCGACCTGTTGCTCAATTTGAAGGGTGTCGTATTTAAGGTGCATAACCGCGATTCCGTGACCTTGACCTTGAAGAAGGAAGGCGAAGGCGCCATCCTGGCCTCGGACATCGATTTGCCGCATGACGTCGAACTGATCAATCCGGACCACGTGATCGCTCACTTGACCGCCGGTGGCAAGCTCGACATGCAGATCAAGGTCGAAAAAGGCCGTGGTTATGTTCCGGGCAATGTACGGCGCCTGTCGGAAGACACCAACAAGACGATCGGTCGCATTATTTTAGATGCCTCATTCTCGCCTGTGCGTCGCGTCTCCTATTTCGTCGAGTCGGCCCGCGTCGAGCAGCGCACCGACCTTGACAAGCTGGTCATTAACATTGAGACGAACGGCGTGATCTCGCCCGAAGAAGCGATCCGACAATCGGCCCGCGTCCTGGTCGATCAGTTGAACGTGTTCGCGGCGCTGGAAGGCACGGAAGCGGCCGCCGAAGCGCCGTCACGCGCGCCACTGGTCGATCCGATCCTGTTGCGTCCGGTCGATGACTTGGAATTGACGGTCCGTTCCGCGAATTGCCTGAAAGCGGAAAATATCTACTATATCGGCGACTTGATTCAGCGTTCGGAAAACGAACTGTTGAAGACGCCTAATCTGGGCCGCAAGTCACTCAACGAAATCAAGGAAGTGCTGGCTTCGCGCGGCTTGACCTTGGGCATGAAACTGGAAAACTGGCCGCCAGCGGGCTTGGAGAAATAATTTTTTTGCAGTGCCTGCGGCATGTGTCTCAGGCATTTTATTTGATACCACCGGTCCGCGGCTAGCAAGTTGAGCCGATCGAAGAACTGGATGAACACTCACCGAAAGGATTTACCATGCGTCACGGTCACGGCCTCCGTAAACTAAATCGTACCTCATCACACCGTCTTGCCATGTTGCGCAACATGACTGTTTCCTTGCTGCGTCATGAAGCCATTAAGACGACGTTGCCAAAAGCCAAAGAATTGCGCCGCGTGATCGAGCCTATTTTGACGATGGGCAAAAGCGACACCCTGGCCAACAAGCGCTTGGCATTCTCCCGTTTGCGCGACCGCGAAATGGTTCTCAAGTTGTTCGCGGAACTCGGACCGCGCTACGCCAACCGTAACGGCGGTTATCTGCGCATCCTGAAAATGGGTTTTCGCGTCGGCGACAACGCGCCGATGGCGTACGTTGAGCTGTTGGATCGTCCGGAAGTGGCGAACCTCGAAGACGCCGTCGCTGCCGAGTAAGAAAAGCGTTCGAATACAGGAAAGCCAGGCCGCGGCCTGGCTTTCTTGCTTGTGGGGGCAGAGTTTGCCATTGGCTTCGGGCTCAGGGCAAAGCGGCGCCGCCCGCAGATGGCAAGGCAGGCTTGCCTTGTGCGGTGTACACTCCTGGATTCGCGTCTTTAAGAAAAGGTATTCATGTTGAGTTCATCGTCGCTGGCGTCCGCTTCCAGGTCGTCGCTCAGCGTCCTGTTGCAGCTGTGCCTGTTCCTGGCCGCGCTGTTAGGCGCGCCCCATGCGGGCGCAGATGAGGAGTTCTTGGAGCCCGATGCGGCCTTCAAATTCTCCGCGCGAATGCAAGATGGCGCCACCATCGCCATCACTTATGAGATCGCGAGCGGGTATTATATGTACCGCGACCGCTTCAAATTCGCCGCTCCCGGCGCCAAGCTGGGTACGCCGATTTTTCCACCTGGAAAGATCAAATTCGACGAAACGCTGCAAAAAAGCGTGGAAACCTACCGCCAACGGGTGGCAATCATCATCCCGGTCGAGTCCGGCACTGCGTTCACCTTGACTTCTACCGGCCAAGGCTGCTCGGACAAGGGCCTGTGTTATGCGCCCCAGGAGGCAAAAGCTAGTTTTGGCGCCACGGGCGGGGGCCAAAACCAGACGCGCGCCGCGGCGCCGCCGGCGGCCGACCTGGGCAGTGTCGAAGCGGCCTTAAAAGGCGGCAAGCTGGCGGTGATCGTGCCCCTGTTCTTGCTGCTGGGGCTGGCTTTGTCCTTGACGCCTTGTGTGCTTCCCATGGTGCCCATCCTGTCTTTCATCATCGTCGGCGAAGGCCCCCAAGTACGCCGCTCGCGCGCCTTCTTGTTGTCGGCTGCCTATGTGCTGGGCATGGCCGTCGTCTACACGGCGTTGGGCATCGCGGCCGGGCTGGTTGGCGAAGGCTTGGCGGCGGCCATGCAAAATGCGTGGGTGCTGGGCGCTTTTGCCTTGTTGATGGCGCTCCTGGCCCTGTCCATGTTCGGATTTTATGAATTGCAGGTGCCCGCGGCACTGCAAAATAGGCTGGGCATCATGTCGAATCGGCAATCCTCGGGCAAGCTGGCCGGCGTCTTTGTGATGGGAGCGATCTCCGCTGTCATCGTCGGCCCCTGCGTCGCCGCGCCCCTGGCTGGCGCTTTACTCTACATTAGCCAGACGCGCGACGTCGTTATCGGCGGCAGCGCGTTGTTCGCGCTGGCGCTCGGCATGGGCGTGCCACTCTTGCTGGTGGGCGTGTCGGCCGGCGCCTTGCTGCCGCGGGCCGGCATGTGGATGGATGCGGTCAAGCGCTTTTTTGGTGTCTTACTTTTGGGCACGGCCTGGTGGCTGCTCTCGCCAGTCTTGGCGCCCGCCGTGGCGATGTTGGGCTGGAGCGCACTGGGCATCGCCTATGGAATGTTCCTCCTAACTAGGAGGGGAGGCTGGGGCGCGAAAGCATGCGCCGTGCTCATTGCCTTGTCAGGTACGGTGCAACTGGTCGGCGTGGCCACCGGCGGGCGCGATGTGCTAGCCCCGCTCGCCCATTTGCATGACGCAAACGGGCAGCGGCCGGTTGCGTTTACACGCGTGAAAACGGTGGCGCAGCTGGATGCGGCCCTGACGGGGAACCAAGGCAAGACGGCGGTGCTCGATTTTTATGCTGACTATTGCATCTCCTGCAAGGAAATGGAAAAAACGACGTTCACCGAGCCGCAGGTGCGCGCGCGGATGGCCAATTCGCTTTTGCTGCAAGTGGACGTGACGGCCGACGACGCCGCCGATCGGGCCATGCTGAAGCGCTTCAAGCTGTACGGGCCGCCGGGCATCATCTTGTTCGACAAAGCGGGTAAGGAAATCGCCGACGCGCGAGTGATCGGATATCAGGATCCGCCAAAATTTTTAGAATCGCTGTCCAGGCTGCATTGAATTTGAACCTGATGCCCATCGAAGGTCCACCACGATTCTGATCGCGCTGCAGCGCGATCAGCTAATTGACCGCCGTCCAGCCCGTGGATATCCTTGCCCAAGGACGAACCTGCTCGCCAAGCCGCAGGCCAGCGCTTGACCCGTGCTCGCGCCTACAGCTCGCTGCGCCGACACGCTAGAACGCGCATGGGCGTACCAGTGTGCACGCCCCCGTTTCACTGCCCTCGATGCATCCAATGGCCGACATGCGCGCCATGTTCTCCGCCCGCCACGTTGTCGTCAAAAATCTTTTTTTGCTCAAGCGAGAGCACCGCATAAAATGTCTTTAAAGCGCTCAAGCGGCGTTCCTGGCGCCGGACGCGTTCTTTGGAGAAGGCGATCCATTTTTCGAGGCGCTCCGGTGCCGACATCTTGGCAATGGCGGCGCGCTCCATGCGTGCCGGCCTCTGGGGCGGGGACAGGGCCGAGATGAAGGTCTTCCAAGCAGGTTCCTGGGCTGCCGTCAGCCTCAATTTGTCGTGCAGCCGCGCCTCGTGTTTGGCCATGCGTTCGGCATGGCGCTCATCTTGCTCGTGTCCGGCAGCATCCCCAGGGCGGCCTTCCGCGGCGTACGCCGCCATGCTTGCCGTGGCCAACCCGGCCACAGTCATTCCAATTAACAAGCTGTGACGAAAGGTGTTCATCTGGTTTTCCTCCTAAAGTCATTTGGAAACTTCTGTCCCGCGTGATGGCTACGGCAGGTCAACCGTATCTTGGGCTTTGCTTGTTTCACTCGAGTGTCCCCGCACGCGCTTTTTGTATCAATTTGTTTCGTCGGACGGGCTAAATACAAGACGATACAATAAGCCTGTTCATCCGCTCTCGAAGTGGGGATAATTGACGGCATGGATCAAACTTCTGCCATCTTAATTGTTGACGACGACCGTGATATTCGTATCTTGCTGGCCGAATACCTGGAATCGAATGGCTACCGGGCTTTGGGCGCGGCGGACGGTTCGGCCATGTGGAGGGCGCTCGATGAAGCGCGTCCCGACCTGATCGTGCTCGACCTGAACCTACCCGGAGATGACGGCTTGTCCCTGTGCCGCAAGCTGCGCGCCCATTCGAGCGTGCCGGTGATCATGCTCACTGCGCGCAACGAACCGCTCGACCGCATTCTCGGACTCGAGATGGGGGCCGACGATTATTTGGCGAAACCGTTTGAGCCGCGCGAGTTGCTAGCGCGCATACGCAGCGTGCTGCGCCGCAGTCATGCGATGCCGTCCAATGCCCCCGCGGACACGGCGCAACAGATGCGTTTTTCCGGCTGGACGCTGGATTTGACGGCGCGCCATTTGCTTAATCCGGACGGCCTGGTCATCATGCTGTCGGGCGCCGAATTCCGCCTGCTGCGCGTGTTCCTCGAGCATCCGAACCGGGTCCTAAACCGCGACCAGTTGCTCAACTTGACGCAGGGACGCGGCGCCGACCCGTTCGACCGCTCGATCGACATTCAAATTAGCCGCCTGCGCCAGAAACTGGGCGAAGATGCGCGCCTGCCTCAAATTATCAAAACCGTGCGCAATGGCGGTTATGTACTGGCCGGCCAGGTCAAGGTGGAGCCGGAAGCATGAGGGCCTTTTTGGGATCGATGACGGGACGCGTTTTCCTCGCCTTGTTCGTCGGCATGGTGGCCTCGGCTGCGCTAACGCAATGGCTGGCCGTGGGAGAACGCCAGCGCGCGATCGAGCAATACCGCGACTTCCATGCGCTAGAGCGGGCCGAACAACTGATCATGACGGTCGACTTGCTCTCGGTCAGTTCGCGCACTGACTACTTGAAGGTCGTCAATCGCACGGCCGTGCGCCTCGACGTGGCGAGCGCCGCCAGCGCCGCTTTGCCGCAGACCGAGTTTTCGTCCGCCTTGGCCATTCGACTGGGCGACGGCTTCCGGATTTTTCCTTTGGCTGAACGGCCGGAGGCATGCAAAGTGGCGCGCCAGAAAAACACGCTGTTCGGCCCGGCGCAATGGCGCGGCACCTGCGAGGCCATGAATATCCAGATGCGCGATGGCCATATGCTGCGCCTGTCGATCATGCCGCCGCGCGCGCCGCCCGGCGTCAGCCAAAATGCCATGGGCACGACCCTAATCGCCTTTCTCCTTAGCATCGCGGTGCTGGCCTATCTGGTCACGCGCATGACGATGCGCCCGCTCAAGCAATTGGCGCAGGCGGCCAAGGACCTCGGCAATGATATCAACCACCCCCCCTTGCAACTGGTGGGCGCGAGCGAAATCCGCCAGGCCAGTGCCGCCTTTAACGCGATGCAGGCGCGCATCCGCCAGCACATATTTCAGCGCACGCAAATGCTGGCGGCCATCACGCACGACTTGCAAACGCCGCTCACACGCATGCGGCTGCGCCTGGAAAAAGTGGAGGAGCCTGAGTTGCAAGGACGCCTCGTGGGCGATTTGTCCGCGATGCAGCAGATGGTCAAAGAAGGTCTCGAGCTGGCGCGCAGCATGGACAGCACCGAGTCGATGCAGGCGCTCGACCTCGATTCCCTGCTCGAGGCCGTTTGCAGCGACGCCGCCGACGCCGGCCAGCGTGTCGAGCTGGCCGGGCGTTCCTCGATGGCGTTAATGGGGCGTCCCATGGCGTTGCGGCGCTGCCTGGTAAATCTGATCGACAATGCCGTCAAATATGGCCAGTATGCGCACGTGACGGTCGAGCGCATGGCGGGCGCGGCGCGCGTTCGCATCCAAGATGGCGGACCCGGTATCGCGCCCGACCAGCTGGCGAAAGTGTTCGAGCCGTTTTACCGGATCGAGACGTCGCGCTCGCGCGATTCTGGCGGCACCGGCCTCGGACTGACGATCGCGCGCAATATTGCCGAGCAGCATGGCGCCAGCGTGCTGCTGGCCAACCATGCCGGGTGCGGTCTCGAAGTGACCTTGATCATTCCCGAATATTACGTGGGAAAGTAGGCGCCGACGTCTAAAAGGCCGGCCCTATGGGCCATTTTTTTGCTAGCTTGCGCTGCGCCAAAAAGACGCCTTCTTCGCCCACGCTCGCCCTGTTCGCGCCTATCCGGATCGAGCCGGCCCGCCGGTTGACTTCAGACGGGCCTGCCCGCGCTTGGCCATTCGCGGGCGCGGCGGCGACACGGGCAGGGTACTGATACATCAGGTAACAACCAACCGCATGATCTTCTTGTAAACTAGGGGTTTCAGTTTGGGTTTCAGTTTGCCGGGATTGTGCAGGAATTCGCGTATGCTGTAGACTTTGGGCGCGCGGCGTTTCCCGAAGAAGGCAAGAGGCAGGCAGCCGTAGAATGTTGACCTCGCTCCAAAGAAAGTTTTTCCATTTTGCACGACAAATCCCATTTCATGGCAACCCCTCTCGAATACTGCGCTACCTGCGGCCAGGTGCTCAAGCCGCCATTAGGCTGGTCGCGAAACAGCACATCGAAGCGCATCGGTATCGCCGTATCCATCCTGTTGCACGTGCTCGTTGTCGTGTATTACCTGACCCGCAGCGAGCCGGCGCGCCATGCGGCGCCGCCGTCGCACGAGGGCACCATGGTGTATGTCGAGCCCATGACGGACATGCCCAAACCGAAAAGCCAGCCCAAGCAAAAGACTCAGCTGGCCAAGGTCGTGCCGCCCGCGCACCCGAAACACGTGCTAGCTAGCATTTCGCCTCCGCGCCGCAAACAGGAAGTGTTCGTGCCGCGCGCCGTCGCTCCCATGACGCCGCCACCTCCAGTGGAACAAGATATGGAGGCGCGCGTGGCCGCAAGGCGCAAACAGCGGACGGACGCGCAGCCGCAGGAGGCGCCGGGGGAAGTTCAGGAAAGCGACGACGAGCGCGGGCAGCGTGTCGCGCGCGCCAATATTGCCCGTGCTCAAGGCAGCGCCGGCAATGACAGGAACAACTCAGGCGGCGTGTTTTCAGTGTCGAACAAGAATTACCACAGCGCCGAAGTCAAGTTCCGTGGCTGGAATGGCAACTTCAAGCGCAACTGGACGCAGCAAGTGTTGGTCGAGCAAGGCGCCGAGCTCGATATCGAGACGGCGATTGTTAAAAAGATGATCGAATTGATCCGCAAGGAAAAGCCGGGAGATTTCGTCTGGGATTCCTACCGCCTGGGGCACCACGTAAACCTGAGCGCGCGCCTCGAGGACACGGCCGAATTGCAGGCATTCCTGATGCGGGAGTTTTTCCCGGAATACCGCCCGCACGCGCGTTAGGCAAACGACTGCCGCGCACAGCGCTGCGCCCGCGTGTGAAAACGGGCGCAGCGCTCAATTCAAGGCGCCTGGGCCCGCAAGCGCGGGCCCAGGCGGGCGAGCTAGGCGCGCGCCTTCAGGAGGCGCGCGACGTCGCGCGCAAAGTAGGTCAAGACGGCGTCGGCGCCGGCGCGCTTGAACGACATCATCGCTTCCATCATCGTCTTGTCATGGTCGAGCCAGCCGTTTTGCGCCGCCGCCTTGAGCATCGCGTATTCGCCGCTAACTTGGTAGGCAAACGTCGGCACCTTAAACTCATCTTTGACGCGGCGCACAATGTCAAGGTAGGGCATGCCTGGCTTGACCATCACCATATCGGCTCCTTCGGCCAAGTCAAGCGCGACTTCGCGCAAGGCTTCGTCGCTATTGGCCGGGTCCATCTGATAGGTGTTTTTGTCGCTTTTGCCCAAGTTGCCGGCCGAACCGACGGCGTCGCGGAATGGGCCGTAAAACGCGGACGCGTATTTGGCCGAGTAGGCCATGATGCGTGTGTGAATGAGTTTGCGTTGTTCCAGCGCGCCGCGGATAGCGCCGATGCGCCCGTCCATCATGTCCGAGGGCGCCACGATGTCGACGCCCGCTTCGGCCTGGGTCAATGCCTGGCGCATCAGCATGGCACTCGTTTCGTCGTTCAGTACGTAGCCATTGGCGTCGATCAGGCCGTCCTGGCCATGGCTCGTGTAAGGGTCGAGCGCGACGTCGGTCAGGATGCCGAGCTCGGGCCAATGCTGTTTCAGGGCTCTGACGGCACGCGGTACCAAGCCCTCTGGATTGGTCGCCTCAACGCCGTCCGGCGTTTTCAAGGAAACATCGATCACGGGGAACAGTGCCAGTACCGGAATGCCCAACGCGACGCATTCCTCCGCCACCTTGAGCAGCACATCGACCGACACCCGTTCCACGCCTGGCATCGAGGGCACCGGCTCGCGCTGGCCGCTGCCTTCCAGAATGAAGACCGGGAGGATCAAGTCCGCTGCAGTGATCACGTTCTCGCGCATCAGCGCGCGCGAAAAGGGGTCGCGCCGCATGCGCCGCATGCGCAGGGTGGGAAATGGGGCTTGCGTGTTTGCATTATGCATTGAGGGAATATCCAAAATTTTAAAATTAAACGCTGCCAGCGGCTTCTATGCTTGGTCAGCGTCGCTTATGTCGATCAAGTCAGCTGGCGCGTCCGCGCCGTCGTCGCTGATGCCGGCCAACGCCATGATCTTGTCGTTGGCCTCCTCGATCCCGATCCGCTTCAAAGCGGAAAACAATTGCGCCGTGAACGGGAAACCTTCGTCATCCTCGTCGACGTAGCTGGCGAGCCGGGCACGGGCCTGGCGCAAGGTGTTGGTGGCGTCGTTGCGGTTAAGCTTGTCCGCCTTGGTGAGGATGCAATGAATCGGTTTGCCCGTAGGTGCGAACCATTCCAACATCTGGATGTCGAGGTCGGTGAACGGGCGGCGCGAATCCATGATCAGGATCAAGGCCGCCAACTGCTCGCGCCGCTGCACGTAGTCGCCCAGCAGCTTTTGCCAATGTAACTTGGCCGAGCCCGACACTTCGGCGTAACCATAGCCCGGCAAGTCGACGAGCAGACACTCCATTTCCTCGACCACCGTGGCATCTTTGCGGTGCTGGCCGACACGCGAGCCGCCGATCGAAAAATAGTTGATGTGCTGGGTGCGCCCGGGAGTCTTGGAGGCAAACGCCAACCCCTTTTGGTTACACAAAATATTGATGGCGGTCGATTTGCCGGCGTTCGAGCGACCCGCAAAAGCAATTTCCGGCACCGTGGTATTGGGCAGCTCAGGCAATTGGTTGACGGTTGTATAGAAGCGGGCTTGCCAGAGTTTGGACATAAAATGAGTATAAAATGCAACAAAAGGGAGCGATAACGCCAGGAAGCTATTGTACAATAAGGGGTTACGAATTGTTGCTTTCGCTGTGACTGCAAAGCGGCGGCGCGCGCCGGCGGCTGTTTTAAGCGCCGAGAGACAATCTTTCCCACTAATTTTTGACCCAGGGTGTTTGAATGAATTGTGCGTTTTCACCGTTTGTAAAATCCTTGCTCGCCGCATCGTTGGCAGTAACGGCAGTGGCGGCTGTGGCCGAAGTTGGCAAGGCCCCCGTTGCGGCGGTGGTCGATGCGGCCAAAGGCGCTACCTTGTTCGCTAACGGCGATGCGGCGCGTGGTTTGCCCGCCTGCATTACCTGTCATGGCCCCGCCGGCAATTCGATCATTCCCGCCAATCCGAGGCTGGCCGGCCAGCATCCAGCCTATCTTTACAAGCAATTGGTCAATTTCACGACGCCAGAGCGCAATCAAGCGCTCATGACAACGTTTGCCACGATGTTGACGGATCAGGAAAAGAAAGAGGTGGCCGCCTACCTGAGCGCGCAGGCGCCCATGCCGGGCGCCGCGAAAAACAAGGACACGGTTGAAATCGGCAAAAAGATTTACCGTGGCGGTATCGCCGAAAAGAGCGTGCCTGCCTGTGCCGGTTGCCACGGCGCCGCCGGGGCCGGCATCCCGGTGCAATACCCGCGCATCGGGGGCCAGCATCAAGAGTACACGAGCGCGCAATTGACCGTGTTTCGTGGCGGGACACGCAAAAACAGCGCGCCCATGACGACCATCGCCAAGCGGCTGTCGGATGACGAAATCGCAGCCGTCGCCGATTATATCGCCGGCTTAAAGTAACGTAGCGCGCGCTTGGCAGGGATGCAAGGGCATCTGCCCCCTGGGCTTACGCGACTGTTCCATTGACATCCGCGTTCTTCCCGGGGCGCACCCATTAACTGATGGTGCTCTCGAGTGCAAACAGATCGGCCGCCGCTTCGCGCCGGCGCACCAGATGGCATAGATCGCCATCGACGATCACTTCGGCCGCCCGCCCGCGCGTATTGTAATTCGATGCCATCGTCATGCCGTAGGCGCCGGCCGACATCAGCACCAGCAGATCGCCCGCCTCGACCGCCAGTTCACGCTCGCGCGCCAGCCAATCGCCCGATTCGCAGATGGGGCCCACCACGTCATATTTGAGCGTCGGCCTGTCGCTTTTTCGCACCGGCTGGATGCCCATCCATGCCTGGTACAGGGCTGGGCGCATCATGTCGTTCATGGCCGCGTCGACGACGCAAAAATTCTTTTCTGGGCCCGGCTTGATGAATTCCACGCGCGTTAGCAGGACGCCGGAATTGCCGACGATAGAGCGGCCCGGCTCGAAGATGACCTTGATCGGTACGCCATGGTGGCTTTGGGCGCGCCAGAGGTCGATGCGCTCGAACAGGCGGCCTAGATAGGCCTTGACTGCGACCGGAGCGGCTTCGCCGTCTTCGCCATAGGCGATGCCAATGCCGCCGCCGATGTCGAGATGGTGCAGCAAGATGCCTTCCGCGTCTAGCACGTCGATCAGGTTGATCAATTTGTCAAGCGCGGCCAATAGTGGCGCATCGTCTAGCAATTGGGAGCCGATATGGCAGTCGATGCCCGTCACGCGCAAGTGCGGCAATTGCGCGGCGGCGCGATAGGTGTCTAGTGCGTCGTCGAAGGCGACCCCGAATTTGTTCGCCCTCAGTCCGGTCGCGATGTACGGGTGGGTCTTGGCATCGACATTCGGGTTAACGCGCAAGGACACGGGCGCTTGCTTGCCCATGGCGCCGGCGACCTGGTTCAGGCGGTGCAGTTCGGGGATCGATTCCACGTTAAAGCACAAAATGCCGTGCCCTAGGGCCAAGCGCATTTCGTCCTCGCTCTTGCCGACGCCGGAAAAAATCACCTTGCCCGGATCGCCGCCGGCGGCGATCACGCGCAGCAATTCGCCGCCGGAGACGATATCGAAGCCGGCGCCGCGGCGGGCCAGCAAGTCGAGCACAGCCAGATTCGAATTGGCTTTCATGGCATAACACACGAGCGCATCGCGCCCGGCGCAAGCATTGGCGTAGGATGCGAAATTTTCCAGCAGAGCGGCTTTGGAATAAACGTAAGTGGGCGTGCCGAACTGGGCGGCGATCGCACAAAGCGAGGTGGCTTCGGCGTGTAGTACGCCGTCTTGGTAAGCAAAATGCGGCATAAAGAGTCTTATTGTTGGGACGCGGGGAGGGTGGACGGGACCGGCTCAGCAGTTGGCACGGAGCGCGCCGAGGGCGTGGCGGGCTGGCTCGCCTGTGCGGCCGGCTTGGCGCGCACTTTCGGCAAATACAGCGGGCCGGTTTGGCCGCACGCGCTCAGCAGCCCGGCGCCAACCACGCAAATGCCGATATAAAACGTTAAAGAGGACTTCACGATTAGAATCACGGTTTGATCAGAGAATTTGGAGTGTAGCATGAGCGAATCAGAATTCCTGGCCCAGGCCGAGGCAACCTTGGATGCAATCGAGGCCGCGTTCGACCGTTTGAACAACGAAGACCTGCTCGACGTTGAGTGCAGCCGCAGCGGCAATGTGCTGCACATCGAGTTTATCGACAACGGCTCGAAGATCATCGTCAACAGCCAGGCGCCGATGCAGGAACTTTGGGTGGCGGCGAAATCGGGCGGTTTCCACTACAAACGGTCCGGTGCGCAATGGATCAACACGCGCGACGGCTCCGAATTGTTGTCCGCCTTGTCCGCCCTCGCCAGCGCCCAGGCCGGCACCAAGGTCACGTTGTAGCCGGCGCTAGAACAGTTCATTCTTGACCGCATCCTGCGCTTTTTCTTCAGACGGCGAGTCGCGCGTGCCCGCTTCCAGGCTGCGCACGCCCGTGCCGGGCGGGTTTTCCGAATAATAATATTCGTCGCCGGCCCGAACCACTCCGGCCGGGACCATGCGCTCCTCGATCGGAATGCCCTTCAAGGCCGTTTGCATGAAACCGATCCAGATTGGCAGGGCTAGGCCGCCGCCCGTTTCCCGGTTGCCCAGGTTCTTCGGCTGGTCATACCCGATCCAGGCGATGCCGACCAGTTTTGACTGGTAGCCGGCGAACCAGGCATCAAACGAATCGTTGGTGGTGCCGGTCTTGCCGGAAATATCGGGCCGCTTTAGCGCCAGCGCCTTGGTCGCAGTGCCGTAGCGCACGACGTCTTTTAGCATGCTGTCGATGAGGAAGGCGTTGCGCTCGTCGATGACGCGATTGCCCTCGACCCCGGCCAAGTCCGGCTGCGCAAGCGACAAGACCTTGCCGTTGCTGTCAGTGACCCGCTTGATCAAGTAAGGGCTGACCTTGTAGCCGCCGTTGGCGAAGACGGCATAGGCGCCCGCCATTTGCAGTGGCGTGACGGCGCCCGCGCCCAAAGCTAAGGTCAGGTAGGGCGGATTTTTGTCGGCATCGAAACCGAAGCGCATGGCGTATTCCTGGCCGTATTTGGCGCCGATTTTTTGCAAGATGCGAATCGAGATCATGTTTTTCGACTTGGTCAAGCCCTTGCGCATCGTCATCGGGCCTTCATATTTATTGTCGTAATTCTTCGGCTCCCACGCTTGGCCGCCGGTCTGGCCGGCGTCGAACGTAATGGGCGCATCGTCGATGATGGTGGCCGGCGACAGGCCACGCTCTAGCGAAGCGGAATAGATGAAGGGCTTGAAAGAAGAGCCGGGCTGGCGCCATGCTTGCGTGACGTGGTTGAACTTGTTGCGGTTGTAGTCGAAGCCGCCGACCATGGCGCGAATGGCGCCGTCGGTGGTGCTGGCCGCCACGAACGCCGCTTCGATCTCGGGCATCTGCGTCAAGCTCCAGGTGCTGCCTTCTTGCATGACCCGGATCACGGCGCCGCGCCGGATGCGGCGGTTGGGCGGCGCTTTTTCCGAAAGCCAGGCCGCGCCAAATTTGAGGGCCGAGCCGGTGATGCTGATATCTTCGCCCGAGGCCGTGACGGCAATGATTTTTTGCGGCGTGGCCTGCAGCACCATGGCCGCAATGATGTCGTCGCTGTCGGCATGGTCGGCCAGTTCCATTTCGATCGCATCGTCCGCCTCTTCCTTCACTTGCGGAATGTCGATGTACGCTTCCGGGCCGCGATAGCCGTGGCGTTTTTCATAATCCATCACGCCGCGCCGCAGCGCCAGGTAGGCCGCGTCCTGGTCCGCCTTGGTGACGGTGGTAAACACATTGAGCCCGCGCGTGTAGGTGTCTTCCTTGAATTGTTCGTAGACCAACTGGCGCGCCATTTCCGCCACATACTCGGCATGCACGCCAAATTCGTTGCTGTCGGTCTTGACCTTGAGCGGCTCGGCCTTGGCGGCTTCAAACTGGGCGTCCGTGATGTAATGGAGCTGATGCATCCGTTGCAAGATATATTGCTGGCGGGTGCCGGCGCGCTTCGGGTTGACCACCGGGTTATAGGCCGATGGCGCCTTGGGCAAGCCAGCCAGCATGGCCGCCTCGGCCAAACTGATGTCTTTCAGGTTCTTGCCGAAGTAGATTTGCGCGGCCGAGGCAAAGCCATAGGCACGCTGGCCCAGATAAATCTGGTTCATATACACTTCAAGAATCTGGTCCTTGCTCAGATTTTGTTCGATTTTCCAGGCCAGCAGGACTTCATACGCCTTGCGCTTCCAAGTCTGTTCGCTCGACAGGAAGAAGTTGCGCGCGACTTGCTGCGTGATGGTCGATGCGCCTTGTTTCGTGCCACCGGTCGCGTTATGCAGCGCGGCGCGCACGATACCCATGTAATCGATCCCGCCATGCTCGTAGAAGCGGTCATCCTCAATGGCCAGAACGGCTTTTTTCATGACATCGGGGATATCCTTGATGCGCACCAGATTGCGGCGCTCTTCGCCGAATTCGCCGATCAACACATTATCGGCCGAAAAAATGCGGAGTGGCATTTTGGGACGGTAGTCGGTCACCAGGTCGAGAGCCGGCAGGTTAGGGTAAGCCAAGGCAAGGGCGAAGACGGCGACCAGCATCGCGGCCAAGGCCAGGCCCAGCAGTGACGCTAGCGCCACGAGCGCGATACGTTTCGATTGCGTCCGCGCAGCGACGGGTCGGGAGGGCGGGGTGGCGGGTTGGGTGCTCATGCGCGTCAAATCTTTCGCTGTAGTTATGCGATTCAATTATAAGCGACGCCCACGGTGCTTGGCGCCAAGCTGCGCCTTTGGCACGGCGCGCGCCAAATTTCCGGCGTGAACTATGAGGCAAGTTAGTTATGCAGAGGGCCACACAGTGTGGTTTGATACCCACACGTCGCTAATCATGCACTGCAGAAATACCTTTACATGAGCTCACGCTTATTGCTACGATTTACCTTACTGGCAAAGATATCACGTCCAAACGCTGGTTTTCGAATGAGTTTCCCTTTATGCAAACACTTTTCTCCCGTGTCCGGCAACACCATATCGCGCTAGCCATGGCGCCGCGCGGCGCAAGGAGGCGAGATGTTTGACTTGAAGTCCCTGTTTGGCAAACCCACCCCACCCATGGTCGGGATCGACATTAGCACCTCCAGCGTACGCTTGGTAGAGTTGAGTCTGACCGGCAAATGCGACCTTCGCCTCGAGCATTATGCGTGCGAGTTGCTGCCGCGCGGTGCCGTCGTCGACGGCAATATAGATAACTTCGACCAGGTGTCGGAGGCGGTGCGCCGGGTCTTGAAAAAAAGCGGCACGCGCGCCCGCCACGTCGTGCTCGGCATGCCGCCGGCCTCCGTGATCACCAAAAAAATCATTTTGCCCGCCGGCATGGCGGAAGACCAGCTGGAAGTGCAAGTCGAATCGGAAGCGAGCCAGTACATTCCGTTTGCGCTAGACGAAGTGAGTCTCGATTTTGACGTACTCGGCCAGGCTCCCAATTCGCCCGACGACATCGAAGTCATGCTGGCCGCCTCGCGCCGCGAAAAAGTGGAAGACCGGGTCGCCATCGCCGAGGCGGCGGGGCTGAAAGCCATGGTGATGGACATCGAATCGTATGCGGCGCGCGCGGCGTTGGACCGGGTCACTGTGCAAACGCCGCAAGGCAAGGACCAGATTGTGGCATTGTTCCAAATCGGAGCCCAGGTCACCCACATTTCCGTGCTCCAAGGCGGCATCACCATTTACGAGCGCGAACAGCCGTTTGGCGGCAACCAGCTGACCCAGGAGATCGTGCGCGCCTACAGCATGCCGTTCGAGCAAGCCGAGACGCGCAAGAAGACGGGCGATTTGCCGGTCAATTACCAGAACGACATCCTGACGCCGTTTATGGAGAGCGCCGCGCTAGAAGTGACGCGCGCCATCCAATTTTTCTTCACGTCCACGCCCTACACTCGGGTCGACCAGTCGTACCTGGCCGGCGGCTGCGCCTTGATTCCCGGCCTGCTTGACATCGTGGCCGGCCGCACCAAGATTTCCAGCGCCGTCCTCTCCCCATTTAAGGGCATGCAGCTGGCGCCGACCGTGCGCGAACAGCAATTGCGCTTTGAGGCGCCGGCCTATCTGGTCGCGTGCGGCCTAGCCTTGCGGAGGTTCGGCTGATGATTCGCATTAACTTGTTGCCCCACCGCGAAGCGAAACGCAAACAGAAAAAGGCCGCGTTTTTCGCCCTCTTGACCTTGTGCGCGATCCTTGGCGCGGCCGTGGTGCTGGCCGTCGGCGGCTATAACGCGGGGCGCAATGCGATCCAAAACCAACGCAATCAGCTGATCAAAAGCGCCAATGTCGAGTTGGACAAGAAAATCGTCGAAATCGCCACCTTGAAGCAGGAAATAGAAGCCCTGAAAGCGCGCCAGCAGGCGGTCGAAGATTTGCAGGGCGACCGTAACCAGCCGGTCTATCTGATGGACGAGCTGGTCAAGCAAACTCCGGAAGGGGTCTACCTGAAGGCCTTCAAGCAGGACGGCCAGAGGGTTTCGATGAACGGCTTTGCGCAGTCGCAAGAGCGGGTCTCCGAATTTCTGCGCAACCTGGCAGGCGCCTCGCCGTGGCTGGAGAAACCTGAGCTGGTCGAAGTGCGCTCAAGCCCTCTGGAAAAAAACAAAAGTGCCAGCAAAGTGGTGGAATTTATCATCATCGTGGGCATCAAGCGTCCGCGCGACAAGGACAAGCCGAGCGCCAAATTGGCGCCCGAAGCTCTGGCCGTGTCCGCGCGCTGAGATCGGAATTCAAATTCATGGCCAATCTGAACTATTTAGTGACCTCGCTGGCGGCGCAGTTTCAGGGCCTAGGCGAGCGCCAACCCGGCCAATGGCCGCTCGCGCCGCGCCTTCTGTGCGGGGCCGGCATCATGGCCGGCGTCATCACGCTCGGTTATTTTGCCTACTGGAGCGGCCAGTTCGAGGAGCAGGCGCTCGGGGCCCAGCAAGAAGTGCTCCTGCGCCAGGAATACACGCAAAAGATGGGGCAGGCGATCAACCTGGACGCCTTGCGCGCGCAAAAAATGCTCGTCGACCAGTACGTCAACCGTCTCCAAAAGCAGCTGCCGAGCAAGGCTGAAATGGCCGCCCTTTTGTCCGACATCAACCAGGCGGGGCTGGGCCGCGGCCTGCAGTTCGAGCTGTTCAAGCCGGGCCAGGTGGTGGTCAAGGACTATTACGCCGAGCTGCCGATCGACATCAAGGTGACGGGCAGTTACCACGATATCGGCGCCTTTGCCGGCGACATGGCCAATCTGCCGCGTATCGTCACGCTCAACAATATGAGCGTGAGCACGGTGAAAGACGGCACGCTCACGCTCGACGCCGTCGCCAAGACCTTCCGTTATCTCGATCCCGACGAAGTCAACGCCCAGCGCAAGGCGGCGGCCGACAAAAAAAGCAAGGCGGTGAAAAAATGAGGACGCGCGCATGGCGCCGGCCGCTGCTGCTCGTCATGCTGGCTGTGGCCGGTTGTGGCGACAGCGACGTCAAGGAAGTCAATCTTTGGATGCTGCAAGTTCAGCAGCAGGCCCGGGTCGCGGTGCCGCCGCTCACCGCGCCCACGGCCTTCCTTCCGTTCGCCTACACGGCCAAGGAGGTGACCGATCCGTTCAGCCCGAACAAGCTGCTAGCCGAGCTGGCCAAGGCGTCGAGGTCGAACTCGGCCTTCAAACCCGACCTGGCGCGGCGCAAGGAAGTCTTGGAGAGTTTTCCGCTCGACACCGTGAAGATGGTGGGGACGCTGCAAAAAGGCGGCATCACTTACGCTCTGGTTCAAATTGACAAGGCGGTCTATCAAGTGAGGAACGGCCAGCATATGGGGCAAAATTTCGGCCTTATTACCAGCGTGAGCGACGCGGCGGTCAATATCCGGGAAATCGTTCAAGATGCGGCCGGTGACTGGGGCGAGCGCATGTCGAAATTGGAATTGCAGGAAAGCAAGGAGAGCTCCAAATGATCGCACCAAGAACTACCGGCCAAGCCGGCATGTGGCTGCAAACGGCCGGGCACTGTGTGGGCGCGCTGCTGCTGTTGGCCCTGTGCCTGACGGCGCAAGCGCAAGAGAATGCGATCGAGGCCGTCAGCGCCAACTTGCAAGGCGCGAATGTCGTTGTCAAGGTCGTCATGAAGCAGGCGCCAAGCAAGCTGCCCATCGGCTTTACCATTACCAATCCGCCCCGCATCGCGCTCGACTTTGGCGCCACGGCGAACGCCACCGGCAAGAGTGTGCTCGAGATGAGCTTGGGCGACTTGCGCAGCGTCAACGTGGTGCAGGCCGGCGAGCGCTCGCGCCTCGTGTTCAACCTCAAGCGCAGCCGCAATTATGTCGCCGCCATCGAAGGCAATGCCGTCATCATCACCATTGAAGGTTCGGCCGGCTTGGCCGCGGCCGCTGGCAGCGCCAGCGTGCCCGCACCCGTGCCCGCACCCGCATTGGCGCAGGCAGCGGCCGGGCACCAGATGTTGCGCGACATCGACTTTCGCCGCGGCAGCAATGGCGAAGGACGCGTCGTGATCGACTTGCCCAACAATCAAGTGGCCGTCGACGTGCGCCAGCAGGGCTCGAGTGTGGTAGTCGATTTCTTGAAGACGGCTCTGCCCGAAACGCTGCGGCGACGCTTGGACGTCAGCGATTTCGGCACGCCGGTGGCCTTGATCACCACCTTGCCCGAGGGCGATAACGTGCGCATGACGATCGAAGCGAAGGGCTTGTGGGAACAAAGCGTCTATCAGAGCGAGACGCAGCTGATTGTCGACGTCAAGCCGCTTAAAGAAGTGCCGAACAAGCTGACCCAGGGCAGCCAGGGCTACCGCGGCGAGAAGCTGTCGTTTAACTTTCAGAACGTGGAAGTGCGGGCCGCGCTGCAGGCGATTGCGGACATCTCCGGCCTTAACATCATCACCAGCGACAGTGTCAGCGGCAACCTGACCTTGCGCTTGAAGGAAGTGCCGTGGGATCAGGCGCTCGACGTGATCTTGCAAGCCAAAGGCTTGGACATGCGCAAGAACGGCAGCGTGCTGTGGATTGCGCCCAAGGAGGAACTCTTAACCAAGGAAAAGCTCGAGCTCGAGCAGCGCGCCCAGATCGCCGAACTCGAACCCTTGCGCTCGGAGATCTTTCAGCTTAACTATCAAAAAGCGGAAGCCTTTCGCACCGTGTTTGGCCTCGATGCGGGCGGCGACGGCAAGAACCGGGTGCTGTCCAAACGGGGCAGCGCCATCATCGAGCCGCGCACCAACCAAGTGTTCATCACCGACATCCAGTCCAAACTCGACGATATCCGCAAGCTGATCGAAAAGACCGACATCGCCTCCAGGCAAGTACTAATCGAGGCCCGTATCGTTGAGGCGAGCGACACCTTCAGCCGCAACCTGGGGGCCAAGCTGGGCATTAACAGCCCCAACGCGACCAGCGCCAACACCGCCACCGGCAGCAACAGCACCACCATCGGCGGCAACTTGACCGGGACCGCCCAAGCCAATTTGCAATTGCCCACAAACACGGATCCCGTCCAATACAACAATAACCAGTTCGTCAACTTGCCGGCGCCCGGCTTGAACGGCAGCGCGCCAGGCAACTTGGCCGTGAGTCTGTTTTCGGCCGGCGCCAACCGCTTCTTGAACTTGGAACTGTCGGCGCTGGAAGCGGACGGCACGGGCAAGATCATCTCCAGCCCGCGCGTGGTCACGGCCGACAAGGTCATTGCCTTGATCGAGCAAGGCATCGAGTTGCCCTACCAGGTCGCCACCAGCAGCGGCGCGACTTCGATCACCTTTCGCAAGGCCAATTTAAGGCTGGAAGTGACGCCGCAAATCACACCCGACGGCAACGTGGTGCTCGACGTGGACGTCAATAACGACAGCGTCGGCCAGTCCACCACGGCCGGTTTCGCGATCGATACCAAACACGTCAAGACCCAGGTCATGGTGGAAAATGGCGGCACCGTGGTGCTGGGCGGCATCTATCAGCAGACGGAAAGCAGTTCCGTCACCAAAGTGCCTTTGCTAGGCGACATTCCCGTGCTCGGCTATCTGTTTAAAACGACCAGCCGTACCAACAACAAGACCGAACTGCTGGTGTTTATCACGCCCAAGATCGTGGCCGATCGCCTTTCGGCTCGGTAACGCGGCGCCGCCATGACTGCCGCTGGGGGCTTACTGCGGCAGGGCTAGGGCAGGCTTTTGACAACCCCATCAGCGCCGGCGCGCTGCACTGCCGCCGCCGGCTCTTTTTCCTCAAGTTCCGCTTGGCGACACGAGTGCAAGGAGCCGCGATGCGACTTGGCGGGCATAATTGTCGTTGGCATGACAACACCGCGTGGACTGGCGGAGGCTTATCAGATTACACTGTTATCACTTGCCCATCACGGGCAGGGCACGGGGCCGGCGTTGAGCTGGCTGATCGTTGCTTTTTTTAGTGATTGCATGTCTCAAATGTACAAAGATAATATATTTGTCGTCGGCTTGATGGGGGCGGGCAAGACCACCATCGGGCGCATCCTGGCGCGCAAACTGGGCATGCGTTTCGTCGATTCGGATCACGAAATCGAGGCCCGCACGGGCGCCTCGATCCCGTGGATTTTCGAGATCGAGGGCGAGCCCAGCTTTCGGCGGCGCGAGGCGGAAGTGATCCGTGAGCTGACGGCGCAGCAGGGCATCGTGCTCGCCACCGGCGGCGGCGCCATCCTGAACGCGGAAAGCCGGGCCTATCTAAAGGCGCGCGGCACCGTGATCTACCTTCGGGCCAACGTCAACAGCATCATGACGCGCACCAGCCATGACAAAAACCGGCCACTGCTGCAAACGGCCGACCCGCGCCAACGGATCGAGCAATTGATCGCGCAGCGCGAACCGTTTTACCAAGATGTGGCCAACGTCATTATCGAAACGGGCCGTCCTAACGTACAATCCATGGTCCAAACCATTTTGACCCACTTGGCCAGCCTGGAATGCCGGGCCGCGCCCAACTGCGTCACACAAGCAGAGCCTTCGATGAGCGAACAATCCAATATCCTTTTAAGCGTCGACTTGGGCGAACGCAGTTACCCGGTCGCGATCGGGCCCGCCCTCTTGGCCGATGGCGATTTGCTGGCGCGTTATGTCGGCGGCAGCCAGGTCGCCATCGTCAGCAACACGACCGTGGCCGCGCTCTACCTGGAGCGCCTGCAGCAATCGCTCATTGCGCGCGGCAAGGATGTGATCAGCATCATCTTGCCCGACGGCGAGCAGTACAAGAACTGGGCCAGTCTGATGCAGATTTTCGATGCGCTGCTGGCCCACAAATGCGACCGCAAGACCACCTTGGTGGCGCTGGGCGGCGGCGTCATCGGCGACCTGACCGGGTATGCGGCGGCCAGTTACATGCGCGGGGTCGGCTTTATTCAAGTGCCGACCACCCTCCTGGCGCAAGTCGATTCTTCTGTCGGCGGCAAAACCGGCATCAACCACCCGATGGGAAAGAACATGATCGGCGCGTTTTACCAGCCACGCGCGGTCATCGCCGACACGAGCACGCTGGAATCCCTGCCGGCGCGTGAACTGTCGGCCGGCTTGGCCGAAGTGATCAAGCACGGCGCCATCATCGACCTCGCCTTCTTTGAATGGATCGAACAGAACATCGGCAAGCTGATGGCGCGTGACAAAGGCGCTCTCGCCTACGCCATTGCGCGCTCTTGCGAAATCAAGGCCGAGGTGGTGCGGCAAGACGAGCGCGAAGGCGGTTTGCGCGCCATTCTCAATTTCGGCCATACCTTTGGCCATGCGATCGAGGCCGGCCTCGGTTACGGGCGCTGGCTGCACGGCGAGGCGGTGGGCTGCGGCATGGTGATGGCGGCCGACCTGTCATGCCGAATGGGCCTGATCGAACGCGCTTCCGTCGAGCGCATCCGGGCCCTCGTTGGCGCCGCCGGCTTGCCGATCAAGGCCCCGGACCTGGGCACTTTGCGCTGGCTCGAGCTGATGGAAGTAGACAAAAAAAACGAGGGCGGCGCGATTAAGTTCATCTTGCTTAAGCCTTTGGGCAGCCCGAGCATCAGCACGGCGCCGCAAGAACATCTGCTCGCCACCTTAGCTGCCGGCGTCCTCTAGCATGCTGCCCGAAGAACATCTCGCGCCCTACGCCGCCCGCTCCAATGAGGGCCAGGGGCGGCGCGTCGCCGAGCCGGCACCCGTCTCGCGTAGCCAGTTCCAGCGCGACCGCGACCGCATCATCCATTCTTCGGCCTTCCGCCGCCTCGAATACAAGACCCAGGTTTTCCTCAACCACGAAGGCGACTTGTTTCGTACGCGCCTCACGCACAGCTTGGAAGTGGCCCAGATCGGCCGTTCGCTGGCGCGCAGTCTGAGCCTGAACGAGGACCTGGTGGAAGCCATCGCGCTGGCGCACGACCTCGGGCACACGCCGTTTGGGCATGTCGGGCAAGATGTATTGAACCTGTGCATGAAGGATCATGGCGGCTTCGAGCACAATTTGCAGAGCCTGCGCGTGGTCGATCAGTTGGAGCAGCACTACGGCGCGTTTGACGGACTCAATCTGATGTTCGAAACGCGCGAGGGCATACTGAAGCACTGTTCGCCGGCCAAGGCCCGGGAACTGGGCGCCGTTGGCCAGCGTTTCATCGACCAGACGCAGCCGACGCTGGAAGCGCAGGTGACCAACCTGGCCGACGAAATTGCCTACAATAACCACGACATCGACGACGGCCTGCGCTCCGGCCTCATCACGCTCGAGGATCTGGAGGAAGTCGCCCTGTTCGCACGTCACCGGCGCGAGGTCGAGTCCGAATTTCCCGGGCTGCCGGGGCGGCGCGCGATCCACGAAACGTTGCGGCGCGTGATCAATGCTCTGGTCGCTGACCTGATTGCGACTTCAAGCGCTCAGATCAAGGCGGCGCAGCCTTCAAGCGTGGACGACGTACGCCGCTGCGCTCCCTTGATCTGCTTTTCCGATGCGATGCGCGCGTGCGCGACCGAGATGAAAACCTTCCTGTATGCCCACTTGTACCGCCATTACCAGGTGAACCGGATGCGGACCAAGGCCAGCCGCATCGTGCATGAGCTGTTCGACGCCTTCATGGTCGAGCCGATCTTGCTGCCGCCCGCCTATCTCATGCAATCTGGCGGGCTAGCTGCGCAAGCGCGCCGGATTGCCGATTACATCGCCGGCATGACGGATCGCTACGCCATCCGCGAACACAAACGGTTGTTTTCGGTGGACGAGTTATGAGGTTTTATTTGCCGGAGAGCAGCTAGATGACACAGGCCGGGATTTTTTTCAGCTCGCCTATGGGCTCCGGGCGCCCAGCGACAACTAGGAGTGTAGGCATGGCAGACGTTATCCGTAGAGGACCATGGCGCGCGCTGCTGGTGCTGTGGAGTGCGCTTTGGTGGCCGCAATCGGCGCCGGCCGAGCCGCAGAATCCATTTTCCATGGTCGAGGTCCAGCCTTTGCACGAGGCATGGCTAAATGGCGGGTTTTATTCCTACCATTTCGATCGCGACAAGGACCTCAACGACGTCAATCCCGGCTTGGGCCTCGAGTACCGCTTGTCGACGGTGGTGTCGGCCACTGGCGGCCGCTTCTACAACAGCGACCGCGCCTACTCCGATTACGCCGGAGTGTATTATCAGCCGTTCGCCCTCGGCCCGGTGCGCTTGGGTGCGGTGGCCGGCGCCTTTAACGGCTACCCGAAAATGCGCGACGGCGGATGGTTCCCGGCCATCATTCCTGTCGCCAGTATCGAGTACAAAAGCATCGGACTGAACTTTTCTATCGTGCCCAATTACAAGGACAGGCTGTATGGCGCCCTGTCATTCCAGCTGAAGTTCAAGGTCGCGCAATAAAAACCTGCCGGGCCGGCGCTCAAGGCCGGCGTCTTGTGCCCGCTTGCCGCCCTGACGGCGGCGCCTTCATTCCTGCCGGGTCCGGCGCCGGAGGGGGCGCGCCGCCGAACAATTCGAGCAACAGCGTTTTGACGGGCGCGGGCAGCGCCGCGGCGCCGATCTTGGCCCCGTCGTACCAGATGCGGCCAGACTGTGCGCCGAGTTCGAAGCGGCGTTCCAAAGTGATGCGGTAGGGCGCGATGTGCAACCTATAGTGCGTGAAGGTGTGCATGAACGGCGCCAGGCGCTGCTGCGACGCGATCGCGCCGAACTCGCAAACGGCAAGGTTCAAGGCGGCAGGCGAGGGCGCCGCAGGCGCGCCACCCGCATGCCGGTTCAATTCGGGCAGGGACAGCAATCCACCCCAAATGCCAGAGCCCGGCCGCCGTTCCAGCAACACTTGGCCGCGGTGGACGATCACCAGCATCGTCGTGTGTTTTTCCGGGCGCGTCTTGTTCGGCTTGCGCACCGGCAGATCCCGCACGCGGTCGGTGGCGAACGCCACGCAGCGCTGCTGCAGGGGACAGCTTTGGCAGTCGGGGCTGCTGCGCTTGCACAGCAGCGCGCCCAAGTCCATCAACCCTTGCGTGTAGGCCTCGATACCGTGCTGCGGCAGCAGAACGGCGGCGCGGCGCCACAGGCCGTCCTCGACCGATTTGATGCCGGGATAGGCCTCGATGCCGAACACGCGCGCGAACACGCGCTTGACGTTGCCGTCCAAAATGGCGGCCCGCGTGCCGCAAGAGAAAGCCGCAATGGCCGCCGCCGTCGAGCGTCCTATGCCCGGCAGCTGCGCTAGCTTGGCGGGATCGACGGGAAACACGGCGTCGTATTCGGCCACCACGATCTGGGCGCAGCGGTGCAGGTTGCGCGCCCGGCTGTAATAGCCGAGGCCGCTCCAGAGCGCCATCACATCGTCGAGCGGGGCTGCGGCCAAGGCGATCAAGGTCGGAAAACGGGCCAGGAAGCGCGCGTAGTAGGCTACAACGGCGCTCACTTGCGTCTGCTGCAGCATGATCTCGGAGAGCCAGATCAGGTAGGCGTCGCGCGTGTTCTGCCACGGCAGCATGTGGCGCCCGTGCCGCTTTTGCCAGCCGATGACGGCGTCAGAAAAAGTCGGGTCGGCCAAATCTTCAAGCTGCGCCGCGCCAGCGCGGTGCGCCGGACGCGGGCGCTGCATCAAGCACGCACCCTCATGCAGCCGCTGCCAAGGCGTCCGCGTCCGTATGGATGGCGTTATTGACGTCGTCCGTTAATTCGCTCAGGCGCAATTTTTGTTGTTCCAATTGGCCCAGGGCGGTTTCGAAGACTTCGATTTTTTGCTCCAGCGTGTCGGTCGCATCGTGGATGCGCTGGATCGACGCCAGGCGGTGCTTGAGCTGCTCCTTATGCTGGCGGATCTGCGCTTCCAGCGGCGCCATGATCACTTTCAGCCAAGCTTCGGCGTCGCTGTTGGCGGCGTTGAAGCTTTTTTTCACGCGCGAGGCGATCGAGTCGAAAAACTTTTCCATCAGCGCGACGCGGCTGGTCGTAACGAGAGCCGCGGCGCCAAACTGTTTTTGGTAGATTTCGGCAACGTCGGCAATCTCGTCGCGGTATTTCTCCAGGGAAAACGGCATCGGCGGCGCCAGAGACAAGCCGTGCTCGCTTGTAAATTTGCGGTACATGACCAGCATCATGTCGCTGATTTCTTCGGTCTTGGCGGCGGACCGTTCCAAGTTGTAATTGATGCGCTCGAAGTACTGCTTGACGGCCTGGCGCAGGCCGCTGGAAAAACGGCTGCGCTGCATCTCGGTGCGCACTTGCACGATGTCTTCGCGCACGATGTCCATGCCCAAGCTGGTGTACAGCTCGGTCGACAAGCGGGTGAAGACGGCGCGTGTGCCTTGCAGTTTGAATAGGCTGGCGTCGAATTCCCTTTTCTCGACGTCGATGCGGCGCACCATGTGCGCAATCACGTTCTGGTTCTTCCCGCGCAAGCTTTTCAGTTCCAGCAGCTGCTCGACGATGCCGCGCATGCGCGCACTTAGCATCGCCTTCTGCGCCGCGCCCAGCAGCTGCAGGTCGGCCTCCAGCTGGCGCCGGATAACGTCCTTCTTGGCCGGGATCAGTTCGTTGAACAGGGCCGTCTCCAGTGCCGGCAAGCGGCTTTTGGCCAGCAGTTCCGAGTCGCCGTTGATCTTGGCCACGAGCGCCTTTTGTGCCGATACGGGGAACACCTGATCCGGCTCCAGGGCCAGCATGTGCGCGACACTGGCTTGCTGGCGCTCAATTTCGAGCGCAACGTCCGCTTCGCCGCGCAATTCGTCCCACATGCTGTCGATCTTGTTGAGCACCACGAGGCGGCCGGCACCGGCACCGATGTGGCGCCGCCACACTTCGATGTCGCTCTTGGTCACGCCCGTATCGGCGGCCAGGATGAACAGCACGGCGTGCGCGTTTGGGATTAGGTTGAGCGTCAGTTCAGGCTCGGTGCCGATCGCATTTAGCCCTGGAGTGTCGAGGATGACCAAGCCTTGCTGTAGCAAAGGATGGGGAAAATTGATGATGGCGTGGCGCCACAGCGAAATTTCGATCAAGCCGTTCTCGTCCAGCGTGAGCGCGGCATCGGGATCGGTCGCGTCGTACAAGCCATAACGCTGCGCCTCGGCGACTGTGACGTGCTTGGTCAGACTAACTTGCTTGAACACTTCGTGCAACTCTTCGGCCGAGTCTAGCGGCAGCGGGAAGGCAGTCCAGGCGGCCGCATCGTCGCGGTAGTCGCTGGTGGACAAGTTGTCGGCGCGGGTCTCGATCGGCAGCAGGCGGATCATGGGCGGATAGCTTGGGTCGAACAGCAACTCTGTGGGGCACATCGTGGTGCGCCCGGCCGCGGAAGGCAAGATGCGCTGGCCATAGTCGGCGAAAAAGATGGCATTGATCAGTTCCGATTTGCCGCGCGAGAATTCGGCGACAAACGCGACCGACAGCCGGTCATCGACCAAGCGCGCCAAGGTGCGCGTCAGGCGCTGCTCAGTGGCCGCATCCGTTAAGTCGGCGCCCCTGACCCATGCCTGGTACTGTTGCAATGTTGCAACAACCGTTTGGCGCCACACGCTATAGTGTTCGAAATCCCTGACCATGATGCTTGTCTCCGGCAACGTGCAACGTCATGTTTGGCAATTGACGCAATAAAAAGTCGAGCGCTGGCCCTGCTTGATCTGCCGCACTGGGGCGCCGCAGACGCGACAGGGCACGCCAGCACGATCATAGACGAAATATGACTGCTGGAAATAGCCCGATTCTCCATCGACCCCAATAAAATCGCGCAAAGTGCTGCCGCCTTGCAAAATGGCGGCGCCCAAAACGAGGCGGATGGCGCTAGCTAGCCTCTCGTAACGGACCAGCCCGATGCGGTTGGCCGGGGTTTTCGGGTTGATGCCGGCCTGGAACAGGCTTTCCGAGCAGTAAATATTGCCGACGCCGACGACCAGGTCGCCGCCCATCAGCACCTGTTTGATGGCGGCGCTGCGCTTGCGGCTTTGCCGGTACAGCAGTTGCCCGGAAAACGGCGCTTCCAGCGGCTCGACACCGAGTCGGCGCAGCAAGATGTGATTGTCGACGGCGCCTTCCTCGGCGCCATGCCACAACACGGCGCCGAAGCGGCGCGGATCCGTCATGCGTAAGATGCGGCGGCCCTCCGGGCCATCGACCTCCAGATCGAAATGGTCGTGTTTTTGCGCCTCCGTGCCGGGCGCTAGCATGCGCAGGTGGCCCGACATCCCCAGATGGATGATGAGGGTGCCGTGCTCGAAGCCGATCAACAGGTATTTGCCGCGGCGCCCGGTGCGCCCGATGGTGCGCCCCGCCAGCAGCTGCGCCAAGTCGGGCGGGAAAGGCCAGCGCAGGCCATTGCGGCGCAGCACCACCGCGCGCACGGCATGCCCTTCGAGGTGGGGCGCTAGGCCGCGCCGGGTCACTTCAACTTCAGGCAATTCAGGCATGACGGACCCGCAAAAAAAGTAAAACCATCGCTTTTGGACGCAAATATACTTCGTTACATGACAGGCGCACGCAATCGATCCGTTGGGCGTAAAATCGTTCATTGCCCGTTCAGCCAGGATTGCCCTTTGAAAAACGCTTTCGTCATTGTAACTCTGTCGGCCGTGTTGTCGGCGTGCGCTTTGGGGCCGCAAGCCCCGCTTGCCCGCGTGCCGGGCCCGGTGCCAGCGCCCGTGCCAGATAGCTCCGATGAAGTGCTGCCGAACGTCGTCTTGAGCGCTGACTTGCTCTACAAGTTGACCAAGGCCGAGCTTGAATTTAAGCGCGGCCAATGGCAGGGTCCGTACGTCACCTTGATGGGCGTGGCGCAGCAAACGCGCGACCCGCGCATCGCGCACCGCGCCCTGGAAATAGCGCTGGCCGCCAAACGGGGCGGCGAAGCGCTGGCCGCGGTCCGACTGTGGCGCGAGTTGGCGCCCGATTCGGAAGAAGCCAACCAGTATTTCCTTGGCTTTGTGGTGCTCGGCGACAGTCTAGACGAGGCCGAACAAGTGTTCAGCAAGCGCTTGCAGGCGACCCCGTCCGCCGCCCGCGGCGTCGTCATGTTCCAGATGCAGCAGTTGCTGAGCCGCGCCAAGGACAAGGCGGCCGCCTTCGCCGTCCTAGAGCGGGTACTGGCACCCTACGGCAGCACCCAAGAGACGCACTTGGTGCTGGCGCAAGGCGCGTTTGCCAAGGGCGACGCGGCTCGCTCCGTGGCGGAGGCGCGCCAAGCTCTAGCCTTCAATCCACGTTCCGAACTGGCCGTCTTGACCCTGGCTCAAGCGACGTCGCCTGCGCCTGCGGTGACGGCATTGCTAACGAATTTCCTGGCCAAAAATCCGGACGCGCGCGAAGTGCGTGCCGCCTATGCCCGCATCCTGATCGAGCAAGCGCAATATGAAGGGGCGCGCCAGCAATTTCTTTACCTGCTCAAGGGACAGCCCGACAATCTGGCGACCCTGTATGCGCTGGGCATCTTGTCGATGCAGCTTAATGACACGCCAGGGGCCGAGTCTTATTTCAAGAAATTTCTGGCCATTCTAGATCAGCATCCGAACGATGAGCGCGACCCGTCCAAAGTGCTCGCTCTCCTGTCCCAGCTGGCGGAAGATCGGGGCGACGTCCCTGGCGCTCTCGCCTGGCTCGACAAAATAGATGACAGCGATCCGCAGGCATTGTTTAGCGCGCGCATCCGGCGCGCCCAGTTGTTTGCCAAGCGCGGCGATGTGGATGGCGGGCGCGCCGTGCTGGCGCAGACGCAAACCACCGACAGCGGCGAGCAAACCCAGATCTTGCTGGCGGACGCTCAGATTTTGCGCGACGCCGGTTACGGCCCGAGCGCCTATACGGTTTTGGAAAACGGCCTCAAGCGCTTTCCGGGCAACACGGAACTGCTTTACGATTTTGCTCTGGCGGCAGAAAAGTTAGGCAAGATGGACGTCATGGAAAAAAGCCTGCGGGCAGTGATCGCGCAGTCGCCGGACAATCAGCAGGCCTATAACGCCCTAGGTTACTCTTTCGCCGAACGTAATATCCGTTTGCCGGAGGCCTACAAGCTGATCGAAAAAGCCTTGAAGATGGCGCCCGATGATCCTTTCATCATCGATAGCATGGGTTGGGTGCAGTTCCGGATGGGCCATTTACAGCAGGCCGAAGAGTTGTTGCGGCGCGCGTATGCCCTGCGCAGTGATCCCGACATCGCCGTGCATTTGGGCGAAGTGCTGTGGCAAAAGGGCGACCGGACGGACGCTAAAAAATTATGGCGCGAAGCGAAGGACAAAGACCCTAAAAATGATTCCTTAAAGGGTATGCTGATGCGCCTGAATTTGAGCTTGTAGGTGCCGCTCCCGCAAGGCCGGGGCGGGTTCCCCGCACTCTTAGCTCCTATAATGTTCAAATCATGGCAAAAACAATCTTCCTCATTTCCTTGATGGGCGCGCTTTTGGCCGCCTGTGCAAGCTCGGCCGTGGCGCCCTCGTCGCGCCAGATGGCGCCTTACCGTGACACGATCGGGCTGTCCGGCCGGCTCTCGGTGGCTTACCAGAAGGACGGCAAAGGCGAATCGCTGTCAGGCAAATTCACCTGGCAGCAAAGTGGCGACCGAACCGACGTCACTTTGGCCTCGCCCCTGGGCCAGACCATCGCCACCATCGCCATTACGCCCACCGAGGCCACTTTGACGCAAGGCAACGGGCGCACCAGGGCGGCCGCTGATATCGACACGCTCAGCGCGCAAGCTTTGGGCTGGCCTTTGCCGGTGTCGGGTTTGCGCGATTGGCTGCAAGGATATGCCATGGCCGCCGACGGCGGCCGTTTTATCGCGAGCCCGCAGCGCACCAGTGTCACCACGCGCGACGGCTGGCACCTCAGTTATGTGTCGTGGCAGGACGACGCGGCGACGTCGCTGCGGCCAAAACGGATCGATGCTGAACGC
The DNA here is from genome assembly GCA_003133225.1 of Janthinobacterium sp. GTDB lineage: Bacteria > Pseudomonadota > Gammaproteobacteria > Burkholderiales > Burkholderiaceae_D > Janthinobacterium. The sequence continues at coordinate 95,725 of PKWL01000072.1, read as the reverse complement.
AGCGCCAGTCCCCAAGCGGACCAGGTTGCCATTCGCATCGTCATTGACGAGCAAACACAACCATGAAACTGGCCAGCTTGAACCATTGCCCGGCGCCGGCCAAGCTGAACTTGTTTTTGCACATCAATGGCCGCCGCGCGGACGGTTATCACGTTCTGCAAACCGTGTTCCAGCTGATCGAGCATAGCGATATGCTCCATTTTCAGCTGCGCGGCGACCATATGATCCGCCGCACGACGCCAGTTGCCGGTGTGCCCGAGCAGCAGGACTTGACGGTGCGCGCCGCCCGCCTGTTGCAAGCCGAAGTGGTGCGCCGCGGCTGCCCGCCGCCGCCCGGGGTCGATATCGCGATCGATAAGCATGTGCCAATGGGCGGCGGCTTGGGAGGCGGCTCATCGGACGCCGCCACCACTTTGATGGTGTTAAATCACCTGTGGCAGGCCGGCTTAACGCGCGCGCAATTGATGGCACTCGGCTTGACGCTGGGCGCCGATATTCCGTTTTTTATTTTTGGACAAACGGCTTTTGCCGAGGGCATCGGCGAAGCCTTATTGCCCGTAGCGGCCCCAAAATGCTGGTATGTCATCGTCGAGCCGGGCGTTGCGGTCCCCACTGCCCTGATATTTTGCGCAGAAGATTTGACAAGGGATACGAAACCCGTCAAAATAACGGACTTTTCCAGCCACCTCACAAAACATCATTTGGGCGGGTTTGGTAAGAACGATTTACAGCGTGTGGCGAGCCGGCTCTTTCCGCCAGTAGCAGAGGCGATAAAATGGCTGGGCGAGCGCGGTGCCGCGCGCATGACGGGTTCCGGCGCTTGTGTGTTTTGCGCGTTTTCCAGTGAGGAAGAGGCCGATGCGGTGTTAAGGGATGTGCCCGCGATGTGGACTGCCTGGAAAGCGAAGGCGCTGCCTTGCCATCCGCTCGCGCAAATGTTGTAACTTGGAATAAAAAAATTTGGCTTGGCGTTCCATTTGACGATAAGATATCGGTCAAGGTGACGGCAAGCCGCCAGTTGCGTAGGGGAATCGCCAAGTTGGTTAAGGCACTGGATTTTGATTCCAGCATCCGAAGGTTCGAGTCCTTCTTCCCCTGCCATTCGTTTCCCCAAGGTCTGCAGGCGCCTCCTGCAAACAAGATCTGTCGATGCGAAGCGTCCAGTCAGGGCAGGATTGATGCCTCCGCGCAGCGGACCATCTTACATAGAGCGCCACGCCAAACCCCCGGTTCGGCTTGACTCTTCAAAGATCTCAATGAGTACTTCTTAGGACCTCGAATGGCTTATGAAAACCTGATGGTTTTTACCGGCAACGCGAATCCGGCGTTGGCAGCGGGGGTCGTAAAAAATCTCGGCATTCCTCTCGGTAAAGCAGACGTTTCAAAATTTTCTGACGGCGAAGTGACGGTCGAAATTAATGAAAACGTGCGCGGTAAGGATGTCTTTGTTTTGCAATCGACGTGCGCGCCGACCAATGACAATCTGATGGAACTGATCTTGATGGTCGACGCGTTGAAACGCGCTTCCGCCGGTCGCATCACAGCTGCCATACCCTATTACGGTTATGCGCGCCAAGATCGCCGACCGCGTTCGGCGCGCGTGGCGATCTCGGCCAAAGTAGTCGCCAACATCTTGGAAGAAGCCGGCGTCGAGCGCGTCCTGATCATGGACTTGCACGCGGATCAGATCCAGGGTTTCTTCGACATTCCGGTCGATAATATTTACGCATCGCCGATCTTGCTAAGCGACTTGCAAAAGAAGAACTACCAAGATTTGCTGGTCGTATCGCCCGACATTGGCGGCGTGGTGCGCGCCCGCGCCCTGGCCAAACGCTTGGACTGCGGCTTAGCCATCATCGACAAACGCCGTCCTAAAGCGAACGAGTCGGAAGTGATGAACATCATCGGCGCAGTCGAAGGGCGCAATTGCGTGATCATGGATGACATGGTCGACACGGCCGGCACCTTGACCAAGGCGGCGGAAGTATTAAAGGAGCGCGGCGCCAAAAAAGTGGTAGCGTATTGCACGCACGCGGTGCTGTCCGGTTCGGCAATCGAGCGCATTACCTCGTCGCCGCTCGACGAGTTGGTGGTGACCGACACCATTCCTCTGTCGCAAGCGGGCCTGGCCTGCGTCAAGATCCGCCAGCTGACAGCCGCGCCGCTCTTGGCCGAAACTTTCAAGCGCATCGTCAAGGGCGACTCGGTGATGTCGCTGTTCATCGACTAAGGCTGCCCCACGTTGCACGGCAATTTCGGCGGCGCCGTGTTTTTTCCGGCGCCGCCTTTCCGATTTTCTTGAGCGCAGCAGCTGCTGCGCGCAATCTCGAAGGCCCCTGGTCGCGGGGGTTTTCACCACGCATGGCGCAAGCCTTGTTTTTTTTGGAGCAACACATGAAAGTTATCGCATTTAAACGCACGCTGCAGGGGACCGGAGCGAGCCGCCGCCTGCGTATCGCCGGGCAAACGCCGGGCATCATCTACGGTGGCACGGAAGCGCCTGCAACCATCTCGCTGGACCACAACGCGCTGTACCACGCCTTGAAAAAAGAAGCCTTCCACTCGTCGATCCTCAACTTGGAAATCGATGGCGTTAGTCAGCAAGTTCTGCTGCGCGACTTCCAAGTCCACGCGTTCAAGCAATTGGTGCTGCACGTGGATTTTCAGCGCGTCCACGCCGAACAACCGATTCGCATGAAAGTCGCTTTGCATTTCATCAATGCCGACGTCTCGCCGGCTGTGAAATTGCATGCTGCGATCATCAGCCATGTGATGTCGGAAATCGAAGTTTCCTGCCTGCCAGGCAAACTGCCCGAATTCATCACCGTGGATCTGGCCGACATCGATGTCGGACACTCGATCCATTTGGCTAACCTGGTACTGCCTGAAGGTGTGACCGCCATCGCCCATGGCACCAATCAAACCGTGGCTACGGCCTCGGTGCCGGCCGGTCATGTTGCCGCCGAAGAGGCCGAGGCCGACGCTGCCGCCGCTCCTGCTGCCGGCGCCGCTCCTGCTGCTGCTCCTGCTGCTGCCGCTCCTGCCGCAAAAGCCAAGCCGGCTGCCAAGAAGTAATAGTCGTCCCGTGACCGCAACGGTCACGGGCGCAACGGGAAACCGCACGGCGGCTTCCTGTTGCCACGCCGCGTGTCCATTTTCCGCGATAATCAAGCTTTACCCACTTTCAGAACGTCATGTCCATTCGCCTTATCGTCGGCCTCGGCAATCCCGGCCCCGAATACGAACAAACGCGTCACAACGCCGGCTTCTGGCTGGTCGACAATCTCGCCCACAGCTTGGGCGGGACTCTATTGCAGCGCGAATCGCGCTTTAATGCACTGCTCGCCAAAACCGTGATCGCCAAGCAGGACGTATGGCTGCTCGAACCGCAGACCTTCATGAACCGTTCCGGCCAAGCCGTCGGTGCCTTGGCCCGCTTCTACAAGATCGCACCGGACGAAGTGCTGGTGGTGCACGACGAGCTCGATCTGGCGCCCGGCATCGCCAAGTTGAAAAAAGGCGGTTCCGCAGCCGGGCACAATGGCCTCAAGGACATCACCGCCGCCCTCGGCAGCCAGGATTATTGGCGCTTGCGCCTCGGCATCGGCCATCCGCGCGCGCACGGTTCGCAGCAGGCGGTGGCGGACTTCGTGTTGCACCGGCCGCGCCGGGAAGAGCTAAGCTTGATCGAGCAAGCCATCGACAAGAGCCTAAGTGTGCTGCCACTCGTTTGCGAAGGCAAATTCGACGCCGCCATCATGGAACTGCATACCGCCTAGACTATGGCCGCTGGCGACCATCTTACCGAGCCTGCACGATGATCTGGTTTTTTAAGTCGCGGATGGCGCGGTCGACCAGATTGCGCATGCGCTTGAAATCGGCCGGAGTGCAGACCATGCTGTCGGGGCGGTATGTGACATGGCGCCGTACCGTCACGAGATTTCCTTTGCGCACGTATTCGGCCCGGTAATCAAAATGAGCATCATGCAAGATCAGTTTTTTCGGCACCGCCAGAATCTTCACGCCGGGAGCGAACTTGAAGCCCACTTCCTCTTCGTTCTCGAGGGCCGTGCAAATAAAGTTCTGGGTCCGTTCTTTTTCTTGCGCCAAGGCAAACATGGTCTCGGAGATGCCGTCCCAAAAACCATATGAGGTGCCGATCCCGGTCGGGCCGGGCAAGTTGGCGAAGTTTTCGCTGACCCCGGCGAAGACCATCTGGTATTCGTCACCGGTGCCGTTCAATCGTCCCGGGTCGAACGCACCAAAGCCCCTTTGCCCGATGCTTTGCAGCATGCGCTCGACAAACAGGTCACGGTCGGCTTGCTTGGTGTCACGGATTGCCTGCCGATAGGGCTCGGCATTGGCGCCGGCCTTCGTCTTGGTGACCCGGAACTTGGTCATGCCGCTCTTGCTGATCCGGAACTCGATCGCATTTTTATTGCGTTCATTCTGGGACGGGGGGGTGCGCGCTAACTGGCCCGATTTGGTCAAGAGCACCGGCTTGCCCAAGTCTTGGGCCGGCAGATACCCGGCCGCGATGGCGTCGGCGGTCGAATCGAGATACAGGTTCAAGCTTGGCACGTAGGTGATCATGTGCGTGAAGATACCCAAGGTGGGCGTACGCGGCAGCCGGTACACGTTGCCGCTATTAATCAAGGCGCCACTGCTGTCGATGCCGACGGCGCCTAGCATCGCCTCGAGCAGGACGGAATGGTCCTTGCAGTCACCGTAGCGGTTGTCCAGCACCGTGGCGGCGGGGTGGGGCACCACCCCGCCGGGGCCGATGTAGACGCCGACGTAACGGATGTTTTTGCGCACCCAGTCGCTCAAAGCGAAGGCCTTGGCGCGCGCCGTGGGCAAGCTTGCCGTCAATTGCTGCGCCAGTTGCGTGATCTGGGGCGTCGCACTGGCCTGGTCTCGGGCGCGCGCCTGAAAGGCCCGGGCAAACGCACCATAGTCGGCGAAGGTGGATACGGCCAGGCGCTTGCCGTAGTCGAGGTAACTGACCGATTCCGTTTCAATGCGCTTGTTTTCGCCTGCTTCATAATCCCAGCGGTAACGCCGCCGTCCCGGCGCGCTGGTAACGGCAACTGCCTTAAAGCCGACCGCATCCGCGTACAGTGGCATGCCTGCCGGCAGGTCGTAGCTGAGGCTAAATTGTTTGTTTTGATAAAACTGGGACGAGGACAAATCCTCGAATTGTCCGGGAAACAGGGCGCTGGCACGGTTCAGCACGTAATGGAGCACGAGGCGGTCGCCGAGGCCGACATCGGGAAACACCACCACCTTGACCCGTGTGTCTTGGAACATGGGCGCGTCCGCCGACGCGGCTTCCTGCTGGTCCTTGATCTGGTCGGCACTAACCAAAATCCGCCGTCCATCCGGTTTTTCGGTATAGGCCTCGACCTGACTGACCTTGTCTAAGGTCCGGTTGTAGGAGATATAGGATTGGCTGTGCGGCTGGATCGCGCGCTCAAGGGCGATGCTGCGCACCTCGTCCACCGTCAGCGTGTAACTGCCGTCCACGTTGACCACATAGGACTGCGCATATTTTTCGATGATGAGCGAGGGATCGGTGCCGGTGTCGCGCGACTGCGCGCCGCACCATGCGAGCGAGCACAATAGGACGGCGGCAACGTGACGGGCTGCAGCGACATCGATGGACATGATGGTCTTCCTAGAGCCGACAGGTTTAGAAATGGTAGCTAGCCCGCACCGGAGGCTTTTGACCAAACTCAACTTTATGGTCGGCGCCGGGTCGCCCTTTGGCGATGGCGTTTCTCGCGGCCCTGTTCTGGCCGCGCGACGAAGCCCGATTGCCCTGACGAGAGCACCTGCCCGCAGCCGGGCGCAGAGCGTACGAGCCTGCCACCGCAGGCGGGCTCACCCGTCTCCCCTTTTCTGTGCGGCCGCCGTCTTTGGGATAAGGGCCCTTGGAGAGTTATAATTGAGCCCATTTTAGGAACAGGTACAGCATCCCGCTTGCCTTTGATCCTTGTTTCCCTGTGCAAATCGAAAATCAGCCTAACTCAATATGTGTTGGCGTAAGAAACGAGCTAAAGCACGCCTAATCAATTGAAATAGAAAGGTTTTTCATGAGTCTCCAATGCGGCATCGTCGGCCTGCCCAACGTCGGCAAGTCCACTCTCTTTAATGCCTTGACCAAAGCTGGCATCCCAGCCGAGAATTATCCCTTTTGCACCATTGAACCGAATGTCGGCGTGGTGGAAGTGCCGGACCCGCGCATGGATGGCCTAGCCCAGATCGTCAAGCCGGAACGCATGGTTAACGCCATTGTCGAGTTCGTTGACATTGCCGGCCTGGTCGCCGGCGCTTCCAAGGGCGAAGGGCTGGGCAACCAGTTCCTGTCCCATATCCGCGAAACGGATGCGATCGTCAACGTCGTGCGCTGCTTCGAAGACGATAACGTGATCCACGTCGCGGGCAAGATCAGCCCGCTCGACGATATCGAAGTGATTCAGACCGAACTGGCGTTAGCCGACATGGGCACGGTTGAGAAGGCGATCCACCGCGAACAAAAAAAATCCCGTTCCGGCGACAAGGATGCGACTAAGTTGGTCGCGCTACTAGAGCGCATGATGCCCCACCTAAATGAGGCCAAGCCGGTACGCGCGATGGGCCTCGATGCCGAAGAAATGCTGTTGATCAAGCCGCTATGCTTGATCACGGCCAAGCCGGCAATGTATGTGGGCAACGTTTCCGATACGGGCTTTGTGAACAATCCCTTGCTCGATCAGCTGGCCGGGTACGCCGCATCGCAAAACGCGCCCATGGTCGCCATCTGCGCCGCCATCGAAGCGGAAATCGCCGACCTCGACGATGCCGACAAAGGCGCATTCCTGGCCGACATGGGCATGCAGGAGCCGGGCTTGGACCGCTTGATTCGCGCAGCCTACAAGCTGCTCGGCCTGCAAACCTATTTCACCGCCGGCGTGAAGGAAGTGCGCGCCTGGACCATTCACGTCGGCGACACTGCGCCGCAAGCAGCTGGCGTGATTCACACGGACTTCGAACGCGGCTTCATCCGCGCTCAGACCATCGCCTTCGACGACTTCATCAAGAACAAGGGTGAGGCCGGCGCAAAAGAGGCGGGCAAGATGCGCGCCGAAGGCAAGGAATATGTCGTCAAGGATGGCGACGTACTCAACTTCCTGTTCAACGTCTAGCGCAGCGCGCGCGATCGCCCTGATGGGCGATCGCCGCGCAGGGCCGCACACTTTTCTCGTTTGCCGTTGGCGAATCCCGGGCACGGGCGTTCGATGTGCAACATGCCCCCGCACCCAGGCCTCGTCAATATGTGCGCATTCCGAAGTCTTGTCACTTCCGGTTGGCGCCCCTTTGGCGGCCCCAAGCACGCCCCTAGACGGGTGCTGCGCCTGCCTTTGACCCAGAGCAAATAAGCGTAGTTGATGTCGGCGCGCCCGGCATGCCGGCCCTCGATCTTGCGCGCGTGAGCGATCCCACCCAAGGTGGTGCACAGCTGCTGGGACGGTGAACGCCTGCGCATGCAAAGCGCCCCGGGGTTTTTCCACGGCGCTCGGGGTGGCGTCGTGCCCGGCCCGCTTCCCACCAGCTTTGCGTCGCGCCAGTGACAACTGGCATGCCGCACCGCATTTTTGCATATTCAAAATCGGCAAGGTGGGGTAATGTATTGCTTGGTGACGCACTCGAATAAGGCAATATATGATGCAACATGCTACAACGGACCTGATACCGCCGTCTGAGCCGGGCGCAGCGCTAGATCTGGCGGCGCAGAACCGGGCGTTACGCTCGCGCATGGCGGCCTTGCTAGAGCAGGCCGAGCGCAACCAGGCGATCATGAGCCGGCACCAGGCATTTGACTTGGAGATCGTCGGCGCCGGCAATTTCCCGGAATTGATCGGCACGATTTTCCGTACCCTGCCGATCATTTCCGACCTCGAGAGCGTCACTTTGAGCCTGCTCGATGAAGAGGCCGATATCCGTGCCGTCATGGGGCAGCTGGGCGTCGATTTCGACAACTTTCCCGGCCTCGTTTTGGCCGACAGGGAAGCTGACCTGGGCTTTTTGACGGAGCCGGGCGGGGCTCAGCCCAAGCCGCTGCTGGGGCCGTTCGATCCGGCCAAGCACGGGACCTTGTTCGCCGCCGGCGTGCAAAGCGTGGCCCGGGTGCCCCTCTTACGCAACAAGCGCCTGATCGGCAGCCTGAATTTGGCCAGCATCGACCCTGGCCGCTTCACGCCCGCTCTGGGCACCGATTTCATCGAACACATGGCGTCGATCATCGCCATCTGCCTGGAAAACGTGATCAGCAACGAGATGCTGAAATACATCGGCCTGACCGATTCCCTGACCGGCGTCTACAACCGGCGCTACATCGACCGCCGCCTGCTCGAAGAGCTCGGCCGCGCGCAGCGCCAGCAGTACCAGATCGCCTGCCTGTACATCGATATCGATCATTTCAAGCGCATCAATGACAATGCAGGCCACCAGGGCGGCGACGAAGTATTGCGCGAGGTGGCCTCCCGCATCAAGGCCGAATTGCGCCTGTCGGACGCTCTGGGCCGCTTCGGCGGCGAGGAATTTGTGGCCTTGCTCATCGACGCCGACCTGGCCAGCGCCGGCTTGGTGGCCGAGCGCATCCGCGCCGGCATCGCCGATCAATTGTTTCAGCTGGCGGGCGGCGTCACGGTCGCCGTCAGCGTCTCCATCGGCGTGGCCAGTTTGCGCGCCGTCGATTCCGGCGCTGTCAGCGAGACGACGGCCCAGCAATTGATTGCGCGCGCCGATGCGGCCCTGTACCAGGCCAAGGAAGGCGGGCGCAATCGCGTCGTCAGCCTAAGTGACGAAGCGGTTCCTTGAACGGATGTAGGGGGCTGGGGGGCGCCATGGCCGCGCCGACCGGCCGCGCTCCAGCGTTAGCAGCCTGAAGGCGCCCCTGCGCAGCGCGCCCGCTTAGCGCAGCAGGCGTTGTTCGGCCTTCGCTACGGCGTCGGCCGCGCCCCGTAACACCACCACGTCGCCCGCTTCCAGCACTGTTTCGGGCTTGACATCAAGACGGCCTCTGCCGCGTCGGATGGTGCTCACTTCGGCGCCGGCCAAACTAATGTTGCGCAGCGCCATGCCGACGCCCCGCGCGCCGTTAGTCAGGGTGACCGAATGCAGACGCACGTTGGCATGTTCAGGGTCGTCGTCGCTCTCACTGGTCGCATGGAAATAGCCGCGCAGGGAGGAGTAACGCTCATCGCGCGCGCTTTGTACGCGGTGCACGACGCGCCGCAGGGGCACGCCTAGCATCACCAGCGCGTGCGAGGCCAGCATCAGGCTGCCCTCGATCGCTTCCGGCACGACCTCGGCGGCGCCTGCGCTTTTCAGCAAGTCCAGATCGGTGTCGTCGTGACTGCGCACGATGACGGGCAAGGTCGGCGCCAACTCGTGGACCAGGTGCAGCACTTTCAATGCCGACGGCGTGCTGGCGTACGTGATGACGAGGGCGCTGGCGCGATAAATTCCCGCGGCAATCAAACTTCCGCGCCGCGCCGCGTCTCCATACGATACGTTGGCGCCGGCCGCCTGCGCTTCGAGCACCCGCTCCGGATCCAGGTCGAGTGCATGGTAGTCGATTTTTTCCTCGCCCAGCAGGGTCGCCAAGCTTTGCCCGCTGCGCCCAAACCCGGCGACGATCACATGCTGCTGACTCGACATGGTGCGCGTCGCGATCTTGGTCAAGGCGAGCGACTGCAGCATCCATTCGCTCGCCGAGATCTTCAGTAAAATCTGGTCGGACTGGGCGATGATGAAGGGGGCAGCTAGCATCGAGAGCACCATCGAGGCCAGCACCACTTGAATGAGGAGGGGGTCCATCAGGGCTAGGCCGCCGGCCAGGTTGAGCAGCACGAAGCCGAATTCACCAGCCTGCGCCAGCGCCAGGCCGGTGCGCATCGCGATGCCGTCGGAAGTGCCAAACAGCTTGGCCAAGAGCGCGATCAGGGTGAATTTGAGCAGCACCTGGCCCCCGAGCAAGAGCAGCACCAGCCACCAATGATCCACCACCACCCGCACGTCGAGCAGCATGCCGACCGTGATGAAAAATAGTCCCAGCAGCACATCGCGAAAGGGCTTGATGTCTTCTTCGACCTGATGCTTGTACTGGGTTTCGGAGATGAGCATGCCGGCCACGAAAGCGCCTAAGGCGAGCGATAGGCCGGCGCGCTCGGTGATCCAGGCCGCGCCCAAGGTAATGAGCAGCAAGTTGAGCATGAACAACTCTTGCGAGCGCCGCTTGACCACGATGGTAAACCAGGTACGCATCAGTTTTTGCCCGAAAAACAGCAGCAGCACCAGCACGATCACGGCCTTGGCGCTGGCCCAAGCAAGGGTGACTAGCAAGTTATCCGGGTTTTTCGCCAGCGCGGGGATCAAGATTAGCAGCGGCACCACGGCCAAATCCTGGAACAGCAGGATGCCGATGATCTTGCGGCCGTGCTCGCTTTCGAGTTCCAGGCGCTCGGTCAGCATCTTCGATACGATGGCGGTGGACGACATGGCAAGAGCGCCACCCAGCGCGAACGAGGCTTGCCAGCGCAGTTGGAGCGGACTTGGCAACAGGCGCGCGATCAGCCAGCACACGGCCATGGTGACGCCAATGGTGATGACCACCTGCGCCAAGCCTAGCCCGAACACGATGCGGCGCATGGTGACCAGTTTGGGTAGGGAAAATTCGAGCCCGATGGAAAACATCAGAAATACGACGCCGAATTGGGCCAGCGCCTTGCTGGCCTCGTTTTGCTCGGCCAGGCCCAGCGCATGCGGGCCAATCAGAATGCCGACCACCAGGTAACCGAGCATGGGCGGCAAGTGCATCATGCGGAACGTGACCACGCCGAGCACGGCGCTGCCCAGTAACAGGAGGGTCAGTTCGAGTGATGAAAACATCGTTTTAGCCTGAATCGTAAATGAAAATCGTTGTTTGTTGGCATTGGCAAGTTTTTTGCTTTGCCAATTCGGCTATACTTTCGATATGAGTGTAACCCATGAAAAAATAATGCCGAAAGCTTTTGACGCCGACACTGCCAAGCGAGCCCTGCTGCTAGCGCGCGAAACCCTGCAAATCGAGGCGGATGCGATCATTGCCTTGCGTTCGCGCCTGGAAATGGATGTCAGCGTGGGCCAAGCCGTTTCCTTGTTGCTCGCATGCAAGGGCCGCGTCGTCGTGTCCGGCATGGGCAAGTCGGGCCACATCGCGCGCAAGATTGCCGCCACACTGGCATCGACCGGCACCCCGGCCATGTTTGTCCACCCGGCCGAAGCGGCCCATGGCGACCTCGGCATGGTGACATCGGGCGATGCCCTCATCGCTATTTCGAACTCGGGCGAGACGGCCGAGCTGATGGCGATCCTGCCCATTGTCAAGCGCATGGGCGCAACCTTGATTGCCATGACGGGCAATCCGGATTCGAGCCTGGCCCAGTTAGCCGATGTGCATCTGGACGTGTCGGTAGCGAAAGAAGCCTGCCCCTTGAATCTGGCGCCGACCGCCAGCACCACCGTCACGCTGGCGCTGGGCGACGCTCTCGCGGTGGCGCTACTCGACCTGCGCGGGTTCAAGGAAGAAGATTTTGCCCGCTCGCACCCGGGGGGGGCGCTGGGGCGCCGTTTGCTAACCCATGTGCGCGATGTGATGCGCAAAGGGAACGCGGTGCCGGCGGTGGACGTGAACGTGTCGTTGACCCAGGCCTTGTTGGAAATTACGCAAAAAGGCATGGGCATGACGGCCATCGTCGACGCCAAGTCGCGCCCGCTCGGCGTATTTACTGATGGCGACTTGCGGCGCATGATCGAAACGGTGCAAGATTTCACCAAGGTGGCCATCCGCGACGTGATGCATGCGAAGCCGCACAGCGTTGGTCCGGACCAACTAGCGGTCGATGCGGTGGCGCTGATGGAACAGTTCCGCGTCAACCAGTTGCTGGTGGTGGACGCCGACGGCGTGCTGGTCGGCGCGCTCCACATCCACGACCTGACTCGCGCCAAGGTCATCTGATGCCTAGCGCAGACGATGCCATGCGGCGCGCCGCCAAGGTCAAGCTGATGATATTCGACGTCGATGGCGTGCTGACCGACGGCAGCCTTCATTTCGGCCTCGACGGAGAAATAATGAAGACCTTCAACGTCCACGACGGCCTAGGCATCAAGCTGCTGCAAGAGTCGGGCGTGCAGACCGCAATCATCAGCGCGCGCAGCTCGCCCATCGTGGCGCTGCGCGGCCGCGACCTCGGCATTACGCACGTGCTGCAGGGCGGGCACGACAAACGGCTGCCGTTTGAAAAGCTGCTGCACACGACCGGTTTAACGGCCGAGCAGTGCGGCTTTATCGGCGACGATGTGATTGATCTGCCGATCTTGACCCGGGTCGGCTTTGCCGTTAGCGTTCCCAATGGCCGCCCCGACGTGCAGCGCCGGGTGCACCATGTCACCTTGTCCGGCGGCGGGCGCGGCGCGGTGCGCGAAGTGTGTGAATTCCTGTTGCGCGCCCAGGGCAACTATGACCGCGTCATGGCGCAGTTTCTGGCCTGACGATGATGCGCTCCCGCTTCCTTTTTTCGCGCGCGCCATGATGCATAATCAAAGGACGTCCCATCTGTGGCGCTTGGGGCTAACGCTCCTGATCGGGACATTTTTCGCGCTCGGCAGTTTTTGGTTGGTACAGATGATGAATGCGGGCGGGCTCGATATGCACATCGACAATCATGGCAACGAGCCCGACTATATTGTCGAGCGCTTTAGTGTCGTGCGAATGACAAAAACAGGCCGTCCCAGTTATATCCTGTCCGGCACCAAGCTGACCCACCGCCCGCGCGACGATTCATCCGAAGTCGAACTGCCCTTCGTGCGCAGCCTGTCGGCCCAACAGCCGCCGATGGACATGCACGCCGAGCGCGCTCACATCGACCAAGACAACAGCCGCGTGCACTTGGCGGGAAACGTCAAGATCGACCGGCCGGCCGGTCCGACCGTGCAAAAGATGACGGTGAGAACGCCGGCGCTGACTGTCTTTCCTGATTTGGACCGGATCGAGACGGATCAGCCCGTCGATATGACGCTCGGTTCATCCGTCTTGACGGGGATTGGCATGGTGGTCAACAATGCGACGCGCCAAATCGATATCGCGCACCGGTTGCATATCATCATTTATCCGCCGGCACCGCCATTAGGCGCCAGCGTGAAGTCGGGAGCAAAAGATGAGTAAATGGACGAAAAAAATCGTGCTGTCGGCCCTGCTGTCGCTAGCTGTTGGCATCGGGCATGCGGAAAAAGCCGACTCGACCAAGCCGACCAATATCGAGGCCGACCAGGGCACGGCCGATGATGTCAAGCAAGTGCGCATCCTGATTGGCAATGTCGTGCTCACCAAAGGCACTTTGACCATGAAGGCGGGCCGGGCCGTCCTGACGGAAGATCCGCAAGGCTATCAATTTGTCACCTTCTGGGCCGCGCCGGGCACCCTCGCGACCTTCCGCCAAAAGCGCGACGGCGGCCCCGACTTGTGGGTCGAGGGGCGGGCCGAGCGGGTCGAATACAATGACAAGACGGAAATCGTGAAACTTTACTCCAAAGCCAAACTGACCCGGCTCGACGGCACCAAGCCGACCGATGAGGTCGAGGGCCCTTACATTTCCTACGACAGCCGTCAGGAATTGTTTATCGTGCACAATCAGAATACGGGCGAGAGCAAGCCGGGTGCCGGCCGCGTGAAGATGGTGATCCAGCCCTCGAACAACAGCGTCGCTCCGGCGCCGGGAAAGTAAGCATGCAAGCTAAACCCTGCGGCAACACCCTAATCGTGCATGGATTGCAAAAAAGCTACGGCAAGCGCCAGGTGGTGCACGACGTCTCGCTGCAAGTCGAATGCGGCGAAGTAGTGGGCCTGTTGGGCCCGAACGGCGCAGGCAAGACCACCTCGTTTTACATGATCGTAGGCTTGGTGCCGTCTGACGCCGGCACCATCGACATCAGTGGCGTCGATATATCCAGTTTGCCGATCCACCGCCGCGCCGCGCTCGGCCTGTCCTATTTGCCGCAGGAAGCCTCGGTGTTTCGCAAACTGACGGTGGAAGACAATATCCGCGCCGTGCTGGAAATCCAGAAAGTCGATGGGCGCGCCCTAAGCAAGGCGGCGATCGAGGATCGTCTCGACACTTTGCTGCACGAATTACAAATCGAAAAGCTACGCGAGAACCAGGCGCTGTCCTTGTCGGGAGGCGAACGGCGGCGCGTGGAAATCGCGCGCGCGCTGGCGACCAATCCCCGTTTTGTGCTGCTCGACGAGCCGTTTGCCGGGGTCGATCCGATCGCCGTCATCGAAATCCAACGCATCGTGCGCTTTCTCAAGGAGCGCGGCATCGGCATTTTAATCACCGACCATAACGTGCGCGAAACGCTGGGCATTTGCGATCGCGCCTACATCATCAACCAGGGCTCCGTCTTGGCCTCGGGGCGGCCCGACGATATCATCGCCAACGAATCCGTGCGACGGGTCTATCTGGGCGAACATTTCCGCATGTGATGCTATGAAACAATCTTTGCAACTGCGCACTTCGCAACATTTGGCGCTCACCCCGCAACTGCAGCAGTCGATCCGCCTGCTGCAGTTATCGACCCTGGAACTGCACCAGGAGCTCGAACAGTTATTGTCCGACAATCCCTTGCTGGAGCGGCTCGACGATCCGCTCGACCATTCGCTGCGCTTGTTGGGGGACGGCGCTCTCGCATCGACCATGGCGCCGGGCACGGCAACGGCCGAGGCCCCGTCCGAGACGCCGCCGCAGGAAATGGCGGCTCCCGGCGAGGCCGAAGCGTTCGATGGCGCGGAAGGCGAGAGCGGCAGCGAGGGCGACACCGACTGGAGCGACGCCGGGCGCAGCAAGGCGCCCGATGACGAAGATTCGCGGCCCCAGCTGGAAGCGGGCCACTGCACTTTGCGCGAGCACATGATGGAGCAGATGCGGGTCACGGTGCAAGAGTTGCGCGACCGTGCGCTGGTCGAACTGATCATTGACGCGCTCGACGATAATGGCTACCTGGAGGAGCCATTAGACGAGATTTTCGCGCGTCTGCCGCCCGAGCTCGACATCGAAATCGAAGAGCTCTACACGGCCTTATCCCTGCTGCAAAGTTTCGATCCGGCCGGGGTGGGAGCGCGCAATGCGTCCGAATGCCTGGCCTTGCAGATCAAGCGCCTGCCCCAGATCCCGATGGTGACGCGGCGCATGGCGCTAGCCATCGTAGAACACCACTTGGCCTGGTTCGCCCAGCGCGACTTCAACAAGTTGAAAAAAGCGCTCGACTGCGACGACGAGGATCTGCGCGAAGCGCAAACGGTGATTCGCCAGTGCAACCCCCACCCGGGCGCGATCTTCGCCGCCGATGTCTCCGACTACGTGGTGCCGGACGTGATCGTCAAGTTGTCGCGCAGCGGATGGCAAGTTAGCCTGAACCATAATGTGATGCCGCGCCTGCGCGTCAACGCCATGTACGCCAACCTGCTCAAGCAGGGCAAGGGCGAAGGCGCGATGGGCGCGCAATTGCAGGAGGCGAAGTGGCTGATCAAGAACATGCGCCAGCGTTTTGACACGATCTTGCGCGTGGCACAAGCCATCGTCGAGCGTCAAAAGAATTTTTTCTCGCATGGGGCCGTCGCCATGAGACCCCTTGTGTTGCGCGAAATAGCTGATAGACTAGGTTTACACGAGAGTACTATTTCTCGGGTGACAACTCAAAAATATATGCTGACTCCGCACGGCATGTTTGAGTTGAAATATTTCTTTGGTAGTCATGTCGCCACCGAAGCGGGGGGGGAAGCATCATCGACGGCGATACGGGCACTCATCGTACAATTAACAGGAGCCGAAGACCCGAAAAATCCTTTATCCGACAGTAAGATTGCGGACATGCTGGGAGAACAAGGCATGGTAATTGCGCGACGCACTGTTGCCAAATACCGGGAAGCCTTGAAAATCCCGCCGGTAAGTCTGCGCAAATGTTTGTAGTTTTTACTTTGGTTCCTCTACTTGCCATGCAACAACGGCTTTCGTATGAACCCGACATTTTCTTTAGGAGTGTGTATGAATCTCACAATCAGTGGACATCATCTCGAAGTGACACCTGCCATCCGTGATTACGTACAAAACAAACTGGAGCGAGTAAAGCGCCATTTCGATCAAGTAATTGACATCGCTGTCATCTTGACCGTAGATAACCTCACTGAAAAAGAAAAACGCCAAAAGGCTGAAATCAATCTGCGCATGTCGGGCAAGACCGTGTATGTGGAAAGTCTAGCGCACGACCTGTACGCCGCGATCGACATCCTAGTCGACAAACTGGACCGTCAAGTCATGAAATACAAAACCAAAGTGCAAGAACACGGTCACGAGACCATCAAACATTTGCCCGACGGGTACGACACCGCCGCCGCATAACGCGATTCCCGTAGTTTCCCAAGAAGGGCGCAGGTTTTGCGCCCTTTTTTGCAGGCGCCGCCGGTGCGCTAAAATACCCGCTTTACCATTTCTAATTTTGCCGGCCATGAGCAACTTCGTCCACACCAGCGTTTGCAACCACACGGGCTGCATCACCTTGGACCGTCCCGCGGCCCTCAACTCTTTGTCGCTGGCCATGGTGCGCGACCTGACCGCGGCCCTGCTGGGCTGGAGCTGCGACCCCGGCGTCGATGCGGTCGTGATTCAGAGCTCGAGCGCGAAGGCATTTTGCGCCGGCGGCGACATCCGCTTTTTTTATGAAGCCGGATGCGCGAGCCCGCGCCAAGGCAGCGCGCAGCTGGAAGATTTTTTCACCGAAGAGTACGCGCTCAATCACCTCGTCTACCACTATCCCAAACCCTACGTGGCCCTCATGAATGGCGTCGTGATGGGCGGCGGCATGGGCGTGTCCCAGGCCGGGCCCGATACGCGCTTGCGCATCGTCACCGAAGCGACGAAGATGGCGATGCCGGAAGTAAACATCGGCTTGTTCCCGGATGTGGGAGGCAGTTATTTCCTGCCGCGCGCGCCGGGCCAACTGGGCACTTACTTGGCCCTGACCGGCTTGACGATCGGGGCCGCAGACGCGCTCTACCTGGACCTGGCCGATCTTTACGTGCCGCAATGCCAAATGGCGGCCCTGGCGACATTGATCGGGGCTACTCCGGGCATTGAGTTGACGCGCGTCATTGCCCGCTTCGCCGCACCTTTCCAGGCCGAGGTCGGACCCAGTTCCCTGGCCGCGCAGCGGGCCACCATCGATTCTCATTTCGGCGCGTCCAAGGTGGCCGCCATCGAACTCGCTCTGGCGCGAGACGGCAGCGCATTCGCCCAGCAAGCCTTGAGCGCGATGCAGCAGCGCTCGCCGTTGATGATGTGTGTAACCCTGGAAATGTTAAGGCGCGGCGCCACCTTGGATGTGGCTGCTTGCCTGCGCATGGAACGCTCACTCGTGCGCCGCGTTTTTGAGCATGGCGAAGCGCAGGAAGGCATTCGCGCTTTGGTGATCGACAAGGATCACGCGCCGCGCTGGTCGCCCGCGTCGCTAGCCGAGGTGACCGATGCCATGCTCGCGCACTTCTTCGCGCCAGTCTGGCCGGCCCATGCGCATCCGCTGCGCCATCTACATTGAATTTAAGGCTGTTCGCGGTGGCGCAACACGACTTGTTCCATCGGTCGGAAATATTGCGCCAGGCGCTCGGCCATGTACACGGAGCGGTGCTGGCCGCCGGTGCAGCCGAGGGCGACCGTCAGATAGCTGCGGTTATCCGTCTTGAAGGAAGGCAGCCATTTTTCGATAAAGGCGCGGATGTCGCCTAGCATCTCGAGGGCGCTGGGCTGGGCGTCGAGAAAGGCGATCACGGGCGCGTCGCGCCCGCTAAGGGGGCGCAGCGCCGCGTCGTAGTAGGGGTTCGGCAGCGCGCGCACGTCAAATACAAAATCGGCGTCCAGCGGCACCCCCAGCTTGAACGCAAACGATTCAAAAAACAAGGTCAAAGGGGCCCGCTCGATGGCGACCAGTTCCTTGATCCAGGTGCGCAATTTGTTGGCGCTCAATTCGGAGGTGTCGATCACGTGGCCCAGTTGCTCGATGGCGGACAAGCGCTCGCGTTCTTCCATGATGCACTCGATCAAAGTGCGCTGCGCGGCCGGATTTTGGCCGGGCCGGATCTCGTGCGACAGCGGATGGCTGCGGCGCGTTTCGGAAAAGCGCGCCACCAGCGAATGCGTGTTCGCCGTCAGGAACATCACTTTGACGTCGTGGCCCTGCTCCCGGAACGTGCGCACGACGGCCGGCAGGCCCACTAGCGACTCGGCGCTGCGGGCGTCGATCGCGACCGCGAGTGCTTGCGTGCCTTCCCTAATTAGCGTGCTAACGAGGCTAGACAAGAGGGCCGGAGGCAGATTGTCGACGCAATAATAGCCGGCGTCCTCGAGCACGTTTAATGCGACCGATTTGCCGGAGCCGGAAATGCCACTAATGAGAACTATACGCATACGCCTAGCATGATACCGCAAGCAGCGCTACGGGCACCGCTCATCTTCGCTTTAGTCGCCGCTCATCGCCTGCCGCTGGCGCTCCATGAATTCTTGCAGCGTATCGATGCCGCGCAACTGCAAGATGGTGTTGCGCACGGCCGCCTCCAGCAGCACCGCGATGTTGCGCCCGGCCGCCACGGGGATGACCACTTTGCGCACGGGCAGGCCCAGCACGTCCTCGGTCGGGAACATGAACGGCAGGCGCTCGACTTCTTCCTCGAGCGCGCTGCGGCGCACCAGATGCACGATCAGTTTTAGGCGCATCTTTCGGCGCACGGCGGTTTCACCGAAAATTGCCTTGATGTCGAGTAAGCCCAGGCCACGCACTTCCAGCAGGTTTTGCAAGAGGGTGGGGCAGCGCCCTTCGATCATGTTGGGCGCGATGCGCGCGAATTCGACGGCGTCGTCGGCCACCAGGCCATGGCTGCGCGAAATCAGTTCCAGTCCAAGCTCGCTCTTGCCGAGACCAGACTCGCCTGTGATCAAAACGCCGACCCCGAGTACATCCATGAACACGCCATGCATGATGATGCGTTGCGCCAGCTTTTTTGACAGGTAAACGCGCAGGAAATCGATGACTTGCGCCGCCGGCAAGGGAGTGGAAAATAGGGGGATATTTTGTTCGTCGCAGGTGGCTAGGATGTCGGCCGGCGTTTCCAGCCCCTGGGCGATGATCAAAGCGGGTGGGCCGCCGGCAGTCAGTTCGCCCATCAAATGGGTACGCGACATGGTTTTCAGGCGCTGGTAATAATTGATTTCCTGATGGCCAAAGACTTGGATGCGGCCCGGATGAATCAGATTCAGATGGCCGACTTGATCAGCGGCGGAGGCGACATCGCCCGAGATCAAGCGTTCGCCGCCGGGGAACCCGGCAAACCAGCCTAGCTGCAAAGTTTCGCGATTGTCGTCGTAGAGCCGTTGGATCGTCAGCGGGGTCTGCAGCATGTAGGGCCTTCATATTGAGGGAGCCGGCCAGTTTAACCAGCCTTTTGTAGGCTCGGTTGCCAATTGACGATGCGCGCATGCACCGATTTCGGATCCGGATCCGTGCACAAGGCGTTGCGGAAGGCATCGTCCGAGAACATTTCAGCAATTTCCGACAGAATTTCCAAGTGCTGCTGGGTGACGTGATCGGGAATGAGCAGGAAAAACAGCAGGTTTACCGGCTTGCCGTCGGGCGATTCGAACGGGATCGCTTCGGCCAGGCGCACGAACGCCCCCAGCGGCGATTTCAAGCTCTTGCTGCCCTTGATGCGCCCGTGCGGCACGGCCACGCCATGGCCCAGCCCGGTCGAGCCGAGACGTTCGCGCGCGAACAGATTGTCAGACACGGTGGAGCGGGCGATCCCGCAATTGTTCTCGAAGATCAGTCCGGCTTGTTCGAAGGCGCGCTTTTTGCTGGACACTTCAAGATCCAACAGGACGTTCTCGAGAAATAATATTTTGCTAAGGTTGGTCATAACACTAAGTGAAATGGTGCGGTGCACAATGGTGGGTTTGCGAGCAGGATTATAGGCTTGTTTGCGCGCCGTGCAACATGAATTTGCATCAAAAGCCGACTGCGTCATGTTTCGGCTAGGCAAGCGCTCGACCCTGGACGCGAAAGCCGCCGATCAGGCCCTCGCCCGCTTTTAAAGGGCAACCTTGTTGGCGAGCGGACAGCCAATCCGCCCAGCGCGCCGTGCGACAGGCAAACTGCCCAAACCAATCGCTCTCTCGCGCCGCCCGCGCAAGCAAACAGCATCTGGCGCCGGGTGTCGCTGGGCCCGCTGCGCCTGGCAGCCCTTGAGAGCGGGGCAGTGCCGCCTCTGTCGCCGCGCCACCTTTCATTGGCGCGCGCAGCGCAGGTTGGACGGTTGTTGTCCCGTACTGAAGTTGCTCCGCCATGGGTTGATGTCGAGGCCGCCGCGCCGCGTGTAGCGCGCATATACGGCCAGCTTGTGGGGCGCGCATTGTCGCAAAATATCAACAAAGATGCGTTCGACGCATTGCTCATGGAACTCATTGTGCTGGCGGAAGCCGATCAGATAGGTGAGCAAACTCTCTTGATCGATCTGCGGCCCCGCGTAATGGATCTGCACGCTGGCCCAGTCGGGCTGGCCGGTCACCAGGCAATTCGACTTGAGCAAATGCGACACCAGAATTTCCTCGACCGGCGCCTCGCCAGAGGCCGCTTTGAGCAGCCACGGCTGCGGCATGTACTGAGTGATATCGACATCGAGACGGTCCAGCAGAACGCCCTCGAGTTCGCCCATTTTCAGGGTCGAAAAGGCGTCCGCCAAGGTCAAGGCGATCTGCACGGGAGCGCCGAAACCCTTGGCCAAGTCTGCGCGCAGCAAGGCGGCCAGCGCGTCGACATTGGCCAGTTTGGTCTGGTTGAACGAGTTCAGGTACAACTTCAAGGATTTTGACTCGACGATGTTGGGCGAGTCGGCCGGCACCGTGAAACGGGCGATCGCCACCTGCGGCTTGCCGCGCAAATTGAGCCACGATAGCTCATAGGCATTCCAGATATCGACGCCGAAAAACGGCAGCGTGGCGCCCAATTGCAGCTCATCGCGCTTGCCTTGGCGCGCGATCGAAAACAGCAGCTCGGGGGCGTACTGTGTGCGGTAAGGGGCAATTTTGCCCAGCGGCGATTGGTCGGCGGTATTCGTCATGGTTAGCGTAAGTAAAGGCGGAACAGGCGCGGCGCGCATAAACATGCACTGGCATGGGGCAAGAGCGCCAGCCGATGCGAGCGAAAGAACGGGGAAAATCGCCTCTTTCAGCAGGCCGGAACGCGCCCCCACCACGCACAGTTTAGCCGAGAAACAGTTGGTAGACAGGATTGGCGCTTTCATCCCAGAAGCGGTAGCCCAGCGTCGTCAGAAAGCGGCCAAATTGCCCCATCTCGTCCGGCGGCACTTGCAGGCCGATGAGGATACGGCCGACATCACCGCCCTCGTTGCGGTAGTGGCACAGGGAGATATTCCAGTTCGGCGCCATGCTGTCAAGAAAGCGCATCAGCGCCCCGGGGCGCTCGGGAAATTCAAAACGGTACAGCAACTCATCTTGCGCCAAACGGCTTTTGCCGCCGACCAGATGGCGGATATGCGATTTGGCCAATTCGTCGTGCGTCAAGTCCAGCGTTTTGAAGCCGTGTTCTTCAAAATTGCGCGCCAGTACGCCCGGTTCGCCCCGTTCGGCGATCTGCACGCCGACAAATACGTGGGCCTCCTTTTCGTCGCTGATACGATAATTAAATTCCGTCACATTGCGCGGTCCGACCAGCGCGCAAAAGCGCTTGAAGCTGCCGCGCTGCTCCGGCATGGTGACGGCAAACACGGCTTCGCGCGACTCGCCCAGTTCGGCCCGTTCGGCGACAAAACGCAGACGGTCGAAATTCATGTTGGCGCCGCAGGCGATGGTGATCAAGGTTTCATTTTTGATCGGGTTTTTGCTCAGGGCAGCCCGCTCGACATAGGCCTTGGCCCCAGCCACGGCCAAGGCGCCGGCCGGCTCCAGAATGCTGCGCGTATCTTGGAATACATCCTTGATGGCGGCGCAGATGGCGTCGGTATCGACGATGATGATGTCGTCGACATATAGTTGTGCCAGGCGAAATGTTTCCTCGCCTACCAGGCGCACTGCCGTGCCGTCCGAGAACAGCCCAACGTCGGGCAAAGTCAGGCGCTCGCCCGCTTTCAAGCTGCGCGCCATCGCGTCCGAGTCGAGCGTTTGCACGCCGATGATCTTGATGTCGGGGCGCACCTGCTTGACGTACGCGGCCACGCCGGCAATGAGTCCGCCGCCGCCGATGGCGACAAAAATCGCGTGGATGGGACCTGCGTGCTGGCGCAAGATTTCCATGCCGATGGTGCCTTGCCCGGCAATCACGTCGGGATCGTCAAACGGGTGCACGAAGGTCAACTTCTGCTCTTTTTCCAAGGTCAGCGCGTAATTGTAGGCATCGGTGTACGAATCGCCAAACAGCACGATCTCGACATCGCCGCCGCCGCGCGTCTTGACCGCGTCGATCTTGACGGGCGGCGTAGTGGTGGGCATCACGATCAGGGCGCGGCAGCCGAGCCGAGCCGCGGACAAGGCGACTCCCTGCGCGTGGTTGCCGGCCGAGGCGCAAATGACCCCCCGCTTTAGCTGCGCCGAGCTCAGATGGGCCATCTTGTTATAGGCGCCGCGCACCTTGAAACTGAACACGCTTTGCATGTCTTCGCGTTTGAAATAGATCTTGTTCTCATAGCGCTGCGACAGGGTTGGCGCCAGCTCGAGCGGCGTTTCAAAGGCCACGTCGTAGACGCGCGTGGTCAAAATTTTCTTCAGATAGTCGATAGTCATAATGTGCAAGCAGAGTCATTCTAAGGCCAGGTTGACCTGGAGCTTATTCGTTGATGCAAGAACATGCTTCCCGCCGGCGGATAGCCGATGTCGGCAACGCTCAGCAACTAAGGGTCGCGCCGGTGGGGCGCGCTCGAGTCGCTGGCGTGCGAATGGTGCGAAGGTGCGGTGCGAATATTGCGAATAGTGCGCTTCATTATAAGTGACTAGGTAGCGCCCGGCGATTTTTCACGCCCGTCAGCGCTCTTTGCCTGCGCTGTGCAGGCTTCGCCAGCGCGCATAGCGGCCTGGTTCGGGCCAGCAATTCGGATGGCAAGCGCGGCGTTTCATTTCCATTGAATGTCAAAAAATGACAGTGACGCCGTTATTTTGTTGTCATTTCAGCTGCTTAACCCTTTCAGCGCCTAGGGCTGTTCCCGCATTGTGCGGCGCAATACGCTAAAATGCTTCTCCTTTAGGATATCTCCAAAGTCCGCCACAAACAATGAACGCCCCCGCCCAAATTCAAGCACTGCTGGCTGCAACGCCGAATGGTCCCGCACCGACCCGTTTGCGCGAAATTCCCTACAACTATACGTCGTTTTCCGACCGCGAGATTGTGATTCGCCTGTTGGGCGAAGCCTCGTGGCGCTTGCTCGACGCCTTGCGCGGCGTGCGCCAGACGGGCCGCTCGGCGCGCATGCTGTATGAAGTATTGGGCGACATTTGGGTGGTGCGGCGCAATCCGTATCTGCAAGACGATTTATTGGACAATCCGAAGCGGCGTCAGGAATTGATCGACGCGCTGCAGCATCGCTTGGCCGAAGTCGACAAACGCCGCTTGACGATCGATGCGGCGGCCGCGGCCAACCCCTTGGATGCCGAGCTCAGCAAAGGCCGCAGCGAGAACGTCGAGTCGCTCTTGAAGGCGGCCGGCAAGGCCGTCGCCGATTTTGGCGAGGAATTCCGCCGCACTTATGATCTGCGCCGGCGCACCCTCAAGATCCTGGGCCGTTATACGGAAAAGCACAACATCAGGTTTGACGGCATGGCGCGCGTGGCGCACGTCACCGATGCCACCGACTGGCGCGTGGAATACCCCTTCGTCGTGCTGACCCCGGACACGGAAGTGGAAATAGCGGGCCTGGTAAAGGGCTGCATCGAACTGGGACTGACCATCATTCCAAGAGGCGGCGGCACCGGGTACACGGGCGGCGCCGTTCCCCTTACGCCGCTCTCGGCCGTGATTAACACGGAAAAATTGATTACCCTGGGCGACATCGAATTGCGAGTGCTGCCCGGCCTCGAGAGCGAATATGCGACCATCCAGTCGGGCGCCGGCGTGATCACCAAGCGCGTCTCGGATGCGGCCGAAAAGGCCGGCTTCGTATTCGCCGTCGATCCGACCTCAGCTGAAGCATCCTGCATCGGTGGCAACGTCGCGATGAACGCGGGTGGCAAAAAAGCCGTGCTGTGGGGGACAGCGCTAGACAATCTGGCGTCATGGCGCATGGTCGATCCGAACGGCGATTGGCTCGACGTGACCCGCCTCGAGCACAACCTGGGCAAGATCCATGACGCCGCCGTGGCCAAATTCAAGCTGGAATGGACTCATCCGACAACGCGCGACTCGGCCAAGGCGCAGCCGCCATTCAAATCCCAGTTGCTGGAAATTCCCGGCCACAAATTTCGCAAGGAAGGCCTGGGCAAGGACGTGACCGACAAGTTCCTGTCCGGCCTGCCCGGCATCCAGAAAGAGGGTTGTGACGGCTTGATCACGTCGGCGGTCTGGATCTTGCACAAGATGCCCAAGTGCATTCGCACGGTCTGCCTGGAGTTCTTCGGCCAGGCGCGCGACGCGATTCCATCGATCGTCGAAATCAAGACCTATCTGGACGGTTTGCCAGCCCGGGGCGGTGCCTTCACGACCGTCCGCCTAGCGGGGCTTGAGCACTTGGACGAACGCTACTTGCGCGCGGTCGGCTACGCCACGAAATCGAAGCGCGGCATATTGCCGAAGATGGCTTTGTTTGGCGACATTGTCGGCGATGATGAAAATGCGGTGGCCCAGGCCGCCTCGGAAGTGGTGCGCATGGCCAATACCCGGGTGGGCGAAGGTTTTATCGCCGTCAGCCCGGAAGCGCGCAAGAAATTCTGGCTCGACCGCGCCCGCACGGCGGCCATCGCCAAGCACACCAATGCCTTCAAGATCAATGAGGACGTGGTGATTCCCTTGAGCCGGATGGGGGAATACACGGATGGCATCGAGCGCATCAATATCGAGTTGTCGATCAAGAACAAGCTGCAGCTGGCGAGCGGCTTGGCGGCGTTTTTTGCGGCGGGCAATATGCCGGTTGGCAAGAGCGATGATGCGTCCGACGACCGCATCGGCGATGCTGAAATGTTGGGCGACCGCACCCAGCAGGCCGAGCTCGTGCTGGCGCAAGTGCATGCGCTGTGGAGCTATTTGCTGAGCGAACTGGATCAGCCTTTGGTCATGGTGAGAGAAAAACTAGCTGCACTGGGCCTCGAGAGTTTGAGTGGGGCGTTCGACGCCCGCCTGGCCCGCCAGCCGGATGCGACCTTGTTCGATGTGGTGCAAGACCGCACGGTGCGCGTGTCATGGAAGCACGAGATCCGCACCCCCTTGCGCGCCATTTTCAACGGCGGCGCGTACAAGTTGATCCTCGACGAATGCAACGAGATTCACAGCCGCATCCTGCGCGGGCGCGTGTTTGTCGCGCTCCACATGCACGCGGGCGACGGCAACGTGCATACCAATCTTCCCGTTAATTCCGATGATTATGAAATGCTGCAGGACGCCCATCAAGCCGTGGTGCGCATCATGGCCCTTGCCCGCTCGCTCGATGGCGTGATTTCGGGCGAACACGGCATCGGCATCACCAAGCTGGAATTCTTGACGGAAGACGAAATCGCCGAGTTCCGCAGTTACAAATTGCGCATCGATCCGGAAGGGCGCTTTAACAAAGGCAAGCTGCTTAACCTGCCGGGCCTGGGAGCGGACTTGCGCAACGCCTACACGCCGTCATTCGGGCTGATGGGACACGAGTCTTTGATCATGCAGCAAAGCGATATCGGCGCCATCGCCACCAGCGTCAAGGATTGCTTGCGCTGCGGCAAGTGCAAACCCGTTTGCGCGACCCATGTGCCGCGCGCGAACTTGCTGTACTCGCCGCGCGACAAGATCCTTGCCACCTCTTCCCTGATCGAAGCCTTCCTATACGAAGAACAAACTCGGCGCGGCATTTCGATCAAGCACTGGACCGAGTTCGAGGACGTGGCCGATCATTGCACGGTGTGCCACAAATGCGTCACGCCTTGTCCCGTCAACATCGACTTCGGTGAGGTGTCGATGAACATGCGCAACCTGCTGCGCAAGATGGGCAAGAAGAGCTTTAACCCGGGAACGGCGGCGTCCATGTTTTTTCTGAACGCCACCGATCCCGTGACGATCAACGCCACCCGTCAAGTGATGATCGGCTGGGGCTACAAGGCGCAGCGCCTGGGTCATGACTTGCTGAAACGGTTTGCCAAGAAGCAAACCAAGGCGCCGCCGCCATCGACCGGAAAGCCCCCCGTCAAGACCCAGGTGATCCATTTCATCAACAAAAAAATGCCGGGCAATTTGCCGAAACGATCGGCCCGCGCGCTGCTCGACATTGAAGACGACAAAGTAATTCCCATCATTCGCGATCCGAAGACGACTACGGCCGATACGGAAGCCGTGTTCTATTTCCCCGGCTGTGGCTCGGAGCGCTTGTTTTCGCAGGTTGGCTTGGCAACGCAAGCCATGTTGTGGAATGTCGGCGTGCAGACCGTCTTGCCGCCCGGGTATTTGTGCTGCGGTTATCCCCAGCGCGGCGCCGGCGCGTTCGACAAGGCCGAGAAGATGATGACCGATAACCGGGTGCTGTTTCACCGCATGGCCAATACGCTCAACTACCTCGATATCAAGACCGTATTGGTGTCGTGCGGCACCTGCTACGACCAGCTCGCAACTTATGAGTTCGACAAGATCTTTCCCGGTTGCCGCATCATGGACATCCACGAATACCTGCTGGAAAAAGGACTCAAGGTGGACGGGGTGACGGGGACCCGTTATCTGTACCACGAGCCTTGCCATAATCCCATGAAGCTGCAGGAATCGGGCAAGACCATCAACGCGTTGATCAGCACGGTCGACAAGGTGAAGATCGAAAAGAACGATCGTTGCTGCGGCGAGGCCGGCACCCTTGCCGTATCGCGTCCGGACATTTCGACCCAGGTGCGCTACCGCAAGGAAGAAGAAATGATCAAGGGCGCCGGCAAGCTGCGCGCCGACGGCTTCGATGGCGAGGTCAAGATCCTAACCTCCTGCCCGTCGTGTCTGCAAGGCTTGTCGCGCTACAACGACGATGCCGGCACCTCGGCCGATTACATCGTCGTCGAAATGGCCAAGCATTTGCTGGGGCCGAACTGGATGCCCGATTATGTCAGGCGCGCCAACGACGGCGGCATCGAGCGGGTGCTGGTGTGAACTGCGAGTTGTGCGCGGCATCGAGCGCCGCGGGCGCCATCTGGCGTAATGCCAAGCTGACCGTGGTGCTGGTGGACGATGCCGCTTATCCTGGCTTTTGCCGCGTGATCTGGAATGACCATGTGAAGGAGATGAGCGACCTGGCGCCGGCCGAGCGCGCTCTGATGATGGCGGCGGTATGGCAGGTCGAACTGGCCTTGCGCGCCGTCATGGCGCCGGCCAAGGTCAATTTGGCCAGCCTGGGCAATATGACGCCCCATCTGCATTGGCACGTCATCCCGCGCTACCTTGACGACGCGCATTTCCCCCATCCGATATGGGGACAGGTCCAGCGCGAGACGGCCCCGTCCACCCTGGCGGCGCGCACGGCGTTGCTGGCGCCATTATGCGCGGCCATCGCCATGCGCTTGGGCGCGTCGATGGCCGCATTGGAATAAAAATTGGAATACAATTCGATCATGACAGGCTCCAAACAATCGACCCTAATGCCCCAGCCGACCGCGCTGACGCTACATAAGAAATCGCGCGTGCTAGATATCGCCTTCGACGACGGCGCCGTCTTCACGCTCCCATGCGAGCTGTTGCGCGTGTATTCGCCCTCCGCCGAAGTGCGTGGCCACGGTCAAGGGCAGGAGACTTTGCAAACTGGAAAACGCGACGTTGACATCACGGCGCTGGAACCGGTTGGCAATTATGCCGTGCAGCCGACCTTCTCGGACGGCCACAATACGGGCTTGTATTCATGGGATTACCTGTACAGCCTCGGCGCAAACCAGGCTAAGCTGTGGCAAGACTATCTCGAGCGCCTGCACGCTGCCGGCTTTGTTGGTGATACGGGGCGCGAGGGGGCGCCATTGCCGGCGGCCCCGGCATCGGGGGCGTGCCACAGGCACCCATAGGACGAGCGGGCTCCTCGACTGGCCGGGCCGGCAAGCCGTGCGCCCTGATCTGTTCCATTTTCCATCCGATTGGCATGGGTAAGGTTAAAAAACGGCGGGGCGCTTGTATAATGGCGGTCAAATCAACCGCCTGCCTATCATGACCAATACGACTCATTTCGGTTACAAGACCGTCCCAGAAGACGAAAAAGTGCACGAAGTTGCCAAGGTGTTTCATTCCGTGGCCGCCAAATACGACGTGATGAACGACTTGATGTCGGTCGGCCTGCACCGTCTGTGGAAGGCGTTCACCATCGCCAACGCGGGCGTGCGCCCGGGTTTCAAGGTGCTCGATATCGCCGGCGGCACCGGCGACTTGGCCAAGGTGTTCGCCCGCCAAGCCGGCCCGACCGGCGAAGTCTGGCTCACCGACATCAACGAGTCGATGCTGCGCGTCGGCCGCGACCGCCTCTTGAATCACGGTTTGTTGACCCCAACTTTGTTATGCGACGCGGAAAAATTGCCATTTCCCGACAATTATTTCGACCGCGTCAGCGTCGCTTTCGGCTTGCGCAATATGACGCATAAAGATGTGGCCCTGGCGGAAATGCGGCGCGTGTTAAAGCCTGGTGCCAAGTTGCTGGTCCTGGAATTTTCGAAAGTCGCGTCGCTGCTGCAAAAACCGTATGATATGTACTCGTTCTCCGTGTTGCCGTGGCTGGGCTCGAAAATTGCCGGCGACGCGGAGAGCTATCGTTACCTGGCTGAATCGATTCGCATGCATCCGGATCAGGAAACCTTAAAGACGATGATGACCGAGGCGGGACTAGAGCGGGTTCAGTACTTTAATTTGACGGCAGGCGTCGCCGCTTTGCACACCGGAATCAAACTGTAGGGGGCTGAACATGAAGAAATTTCTAGCTGGCGCGTTGTTGGCCATCACCGCATTGTCCATGCTGGCCCAGGCGGATGCGCGTTCCCTGGGCGGCGGCCGCTCGTTTGGCCGCCAATCGCAAAACGTGAGCCGCTCGGCGCCGGCGCCGGCACCGCTTGCGCCGCGCCCGGCCGCCACCCCGGGGGCGGGCACGCCTGCACCGGCCATGGCGCCCCGACCGGCCAGCCCCTGGAGAGGCATTCTTGGCGGTGCCTTGCTGGGCCTAGGGCTGGGCGCCTTGATGTCGCATTTCGGCATGGGCTCCATGTTCGGCTCGATTCTGATGATCGCTTTGCTGGTGCTGGCGGCCATGCTCATCATCCGCATGTTTCGCAGCAAGACGGGCACTGCCGGGGGCGCGCCGTTCTCTAGCTATGGCGCCAATAATCGCCTGTCTACGCTCTCTGGCAACGTGCCGGAGGGCGGTTCCCGCTTGGCGCCGCAAGACTACCAGCCGCTGCTGCCCGCTTCCGGGGCGGTGCTCGACCAACCGCCTGCCGCGCCCGCGCCGTGGGGCGTGCCGGCCGATTTCGACAGCGCCGCCTTCTTGCGCCATGCCAAGTCGAACTTCATCCGCATGCAGGCGGCATGGGACAAGGCCGACGTCAACGACATCCGCGAATTCACCACGCCGGAAGTGTATGGCGAGCTGAAAATGCAGATCCAGGAGCGGGGCGCGACGCCCGAATTCACTGACGTCCAGAGCATTGACGCCGAATTGTTGGGCATCGAAACGGTCGGCGACGACTACCTGGCCAGTGTGAAGTTCAAGGGCATGATCACCGCCGCGCCCGGCGCTGCGGCCGAGCCGTTCGCCGAGGTGTGGAATATGTCGAAACCCGTTTCCGGCACCGGTGGATGGGTTCTGGCCGGTATTCAGCAGCTTTCCTGAGCTTCTCGGGTATAAATCTATGGTGCCGTCGGGATATTTCCCGGCAAACTGGTAAGATCAAAACCGCCCACGCTGCTTTGGGGCGGTTTTGTTTTTTTTGGGGACGGTGCCGAGTCGGCGCCAACCTTTCATCCACCCATTTCCCGTATGCGTTCGCTCCTCATGGCACCTTTCATCGCTTCCATCAACCATTTATTGGCACAAGAGTCCTGGGCTCGGCGCGCGCTGGCGCCCCACGTTGGCAAGCTGGTCTGCATCGATGCCGGTGCGGCGGCGCTACGCATGCGCGTAAGCGGCGACGGCATGCTCGAAGCGGCGCCGCCGGCCCCCGCCAACGTGACGATCCGGCTCACGTTGGCGGACCTGCCTTTGATTTTGCTTAACCGCGAGCGCGCCTTTTCCTACGTGAAAATCGAAGGCGACGCCGACTTCGCCAACACCATCTCCCAGTTGAGCAAGACCTTGCGCTGGGAAGCCGAGCACGACTTGGAGAAGGTGCTGGGCCCAATCGCGGCCACCCGCATCGCCTCCGGCGCCAGAGCCGCGTTCAAGGCGGCCCAAACCGGCCGCCAAAAACAGGCGGAAAACGTCGCGGAATTTTTTCTCGAAGAGCAACCGATGCTGGTGCGCTTGGGCGCCGCCGGTGAATTTTCCTCGGGCGTGACGCGCCTGCGCGACGACGTCGAGCGCGCCGCCAAACGGATCGACAAGCTGGAACAGGCGTTGGCCCGCAAGACGCACCATTTACTGGATCAGGTTAAATGATATTGAAATTTTTACGGCTGTTCAAGATTTTGCGGGTGTCCATCAAATACGGCCTCGATGAAATCGCCATTTCAGGCTTGCAGGTGCCGCGCACAGCCAAGTTGATCGATACGGTTATTTTCTGGCGCGACATTTCCGCCCCGCGCGGCGAGCGCATGCGGATGGCGCTGGAGGAACTGGGTCCGATTTTCGTCAAATTTGGCCAGGTGCTATCGACGCGGCGCGATTTGATGGCCCCCGACCTGGCCAACGAACTAGCCCGCCTGCAAGACCGGGTACCGCCCTTTGATTCCGACCTCGCCATCGAGCAAATCACGAAATCCCTGGGCGCCCATCCGGACCAGCTGTTCGCTTCGTTCGAGCGCATTCCCGTGGCCTCGGCCTCGATCGCGCAGGTTCATTTTGCAACGCTCAAAGATGGCAAGGAAGTGGCGGTCAAGGTGCTGCGCCCGGGCATGAAAAAGCTCATCGATGAAGACGTGGCCTTGATGCACATCGCGGCCGGCTGGATTGGGCGCATCTGGGCCGACAGCAAGCGCTTAAAGCCGAAAGAAGTCGTGGGCGAGTTTGATAAATATCTCCATGATGAACTCGATTTGATGCGCGAGGCGGCTAACGCGAGCCAGTTGCGGCGCAATTTTGCCGCCTCCAATTTGCTGCTGGTGCCGGAAATGTACTGGGATTATTGTTCCAGCAGCGTGATCGTGATGGAGCGCATGTACGGCATTCCCGTGTCGCAAATTGACCGTCTGGTCGCCGCCGGAGTCGACCTCAAGAAGCTCTCGAGCGACGGCGTCGAAATTTTCTTTACCCAAGTGTTTCGGGATGGGTTTTTCCACGCCGACATGCATCCAGGCAATATCTTGGTGTCTGTGGCGCCGGCCTCGTTCGGCCGCTACATCGCGCTCGACTTTGGCATCGTCGGCACCTTGAACGACTTCGATAAGGATTACCTGTCGCAGAACTTTTTAGCGTTTTTTCGGCGCGACTACAAGCGCGTGGCCGAAGCGCATATTGAATCGGGCTGGGCGCCGACAGAGACCCGCGTCGACGAGCTCGAATCGGCAGTGCGCGCCTGTTGCGAGCCCATCTTCGACCGACCGCTGAAAGATATTTCCTTCGGTCAGATCCTGCTGCGCCTGTTCCAGACGTCGCGTCGCTTCAATGTCGAAGTGCAGCCGCAGCTGGTGCTGCTGCAAAAGACTCTCCTCAACATTGAAGGACTGGGGCGACAGCTCGATCCCGATCTTGACTTGTGGAAAACTGCCAAGCCTTACCTGGAACGCTGGATGGGCGAGCAGGTCGGCCTGCGGGGGCTGCTGGAGCGCTTCAAGGCCGAGGCCCCGCGCTACGCCCACATCCTGCCGCAACTGCCGCGTCTCGTGCACCGCGCTTTGCTGGCGTCCGATCCGGGCGACGCCGAATCGCAATTGCTCAAGACCTTGATCGGGGAGCAACAAAAGACCAACCGTCTGCTCGCGTTCGTCGTCTACTTCGTGGGCGCCTTTGCCGTGGGCGCGCTCGGCTTGCAAATCTACCTGCGCTGGCAGCAGGGCCTGTAAGTGAGCGCCATGCCCACTTTCCACGTGCGCGATCCCTTGTCCCCGGCTTTTTGGGACGAACGTTTCGATCACCGCTTCATGCCTTGGGACCGGGGCGGCGTGCCGCAGGCGCTGCGCCAGTTTGTCGCGGCGGCAGCAGAGCCCTTGGCGTGCCTGATTCCCGGTTGCGGCGCGGCCTATGAACTGGCCTTTTTGTGTCAGGCGGGATGGGATGCGACGGCGATCGATTTTTCGCCCGCGGCCGTGGCCGTTGCCCGCTCGGCGCTCGGCGCATGGAGCGCGCGCGTGCTCGAGGCCGATTTTTTCAGCTACCAACCGGCGCGCCCGCCCCAGCTGATCTACGAGCGCGCCTTCCTGTGCGCCATGCCGCCCGCCATGTGGTCGCAGGTGGTGGCGCGCTGGGCCGAGCTGCTGGCGCCGGGCGCCTTGTTGGTCGGCTATTTCTTTTTCGACGACCAGCCCAAAGGGCCGCCCTTCGGCATCGGGCGGGCCCGCTTGGACGAGCTGCTGCTGCCGTATTTCGAGTGCGTCGAGGAGCAGGCCGTCAGCGACTCAATTCCCGCATTTGCGGGCAAGGAGCGTTGGATGATCTGGCGCCGCCGGGCGCCATCGCTGTAGAAATTGCCGACGGGGCGCGCTGCCTGGCATCCTTGGCCGCAGCGGGGGGCTGTGGCTTCGATGGCGCGCCTCGTCGCCAAAATAAATCGTTAGCGTGGCCTCAATGTTCTCTCGCATGCACGCATGGGGGCGGCAATTGACCCACTTGGCGACGCGCCGGGCGCAGGCCCGTCATGCCAGCGTCAGCCGGAAAATCGTAAGCTGGCGGGAAAAGCTTTATAATGCAGGGTTTTTGATGATTTTTGCGGGGTAATTTAATGCCGATTTACGCTTACCGTTGTGACGAATGTGGTTTTGCCAAGGATGTTTTGCAAAAGATTTCCGACCCGCAGCTGACAGTTTGTCTGTCGTGTGGCCAGCCGACCTTCAAAAAACAATTGACGGCCGCCGGTTTCCGCCTTAAGGGAACGGGCTGGTACGCCACTGATTTCCGTGGCGGCGCGGCGGCGCCGAACGGGTCGGGCGACACTGCCGGCGCAGCTGCGCCGGCCAAAGAGGCGGCCACAGAGGCGGCGCCAGCCAAAGCGGCCGCAGCGCCCGCATGCGCGCCGGCCGCGCCCATCAAGGCGGCCTGAGGCGGAACAGGGGGCGGAACGGCTTTCCCGATACCAACCACAGAGAAATCGATGCGTAAATATTTTATTACCGGCTTGCTGATTCTAGTTCCGCTGGCGATCACGGCTTGGGTCTTAAATCTGGTGATCGGCACGATGGACCAGTCGCTGCGCTTCGTGCCAGAGCGCTGGCAGCCTAGGGCTCTGTTCGGTTTTGATATTCCCGGCCTGGGCACGATCCTGACCATTCTGATCGTGTTCGTGACCGGCTTGTTGACCAGCAACTTGGTTGGTAATTACGTCGTGCGCTTATGGGAAAAAGCCCTGCAGCGCATCCCCGTCGTGAACTCGCTATACTCGAGCGTGAAGCAGGTATCCGATACCTTATTTTCGTCCTCGGGCAACGCGTTTCGCAAGGCCGTGCTGGTGCCTTATCCCCGTTCCGGTTCGTGGACCATTGCGTTCTTGACCGGCGTGCCGGGCGGCGACGTGAAGAACTATCTGGTGGGTGACTACGTGAGCGTGTACGTGCCGACCACGCCGAACCCGACCTCCGGTTTTTTTCTGATGATGGCGCGCAGCGATGTCGTCGAGCTCGACATGAGCGTCGATGCCGCACTCAAGTATATTGTCTCGATGGGCGTGGTCGCACCCGATCATATGCCGGCGGCAAGTAAAGAATAGGGCGCGCGCTTTCCCGACAGCGCGGCCATCGAATATAATTTAACCTGGACTGAAAATTTTATGTCAATGCGTACCCATTATTGCGGCCTCACCACGGAAGCCTTGCTTGGGCAAACTGTCAACCTGTGTGGCTGGGTCCATCGCCGGCGCGACCATGGCGGCGTCATTTTCATCGATTTGCGCGACCGCGAAGGCTTGGTGCAAATTGTGTGCAATCCCGAGCAGGCCGCCGTCTTCGCGGCCGCCGAAGCGGTACGCAACGAGTTTTGTCTGCGCGTGACGGGCGTCGTCAGCCACCGCCTCGAAGGCACTATCAACAGCCATCTGAAGTCGGGTAAGATCGAAGTGGTCTGCAGCAATCTTGAAGTGCTGAACCCGTCGGTCACGCCGCCGTTCCAGTTAGACGACGAAAACCTGTCCGAAACCACCCGCTTGACGCACCGCGTGCTTGACCTGCGCCGTCCGCAAATGCAAAACAACCTGCGTTTGCGCTACAAAGTGACCATGGAAGTGCGCAAGTACCTCGACCAACTGGGCTTTATCGACATCGAAACGCCGATGCTGACCAAGTCCACGCCGGAAGGTGCGCGCGACTACCTGGTGCCCTCGCGCGTGAACGCGGGCCACTTCTTCGCCTTGCCGCAATCGCCGCAATTGTTCAAGCAATTGCTGATGGTTGCCAACTTCGACCGTTATTACCAGATCACCAAATGCTTTCGCGACGAAGACTTGCGCGCCGACCGCCAACCCGAATTCACTCAAATCGACTGCGAGACGTCGTTCCTGACGGAGCAGGAAATCCGCGATCTGTTTGAAAACATGATTCGTGTCGTCTTCAAAAATACCCTCGATATTGATTTGCCCAACCCGTTCCCGGTCATGGAGTACGCGCAGGCGATGAACCTGTACGGTTCGGACAAGCCAGACATGCGCGTTAAGATGGAATTAACCGACCTGACTCAGGTGATGCAAGACGTCGACTTCAAAGTGTTTTCCGGCGCGGCCAATATGAAAGGCGGACGCGTAGTCGGCCTCTTGGTGCCGGGCGGCGCCAAGGAAGGCAGCGGCATGCCACGCTCCGAAATCGACGCCTACACCCAGTTCGTTGCCATCTATGGCGCCAAAGGCTTAGCGTACATCAAGGTCAACGACAAGGCCAAGGGCCGCGACGGTCTGCAGTCGCCGATTGTGAAGAACTTGCACGACGCCGCGCTGGCGCAAATCGTGGAATTGACCAAGGCCCAGAACGGTGACTTGATTTTCTTCGGCGCCGACAAGGCGAAAGTGGTGAATGACGCCATCGGCGCTTTGCGGGTAAAGATCGGCCACAGCGACTTCGGCAAAAAAGAAGGCCTGTTCGAGGAGGCCTGGAAGCCTTTGTGGGTAGTGGACTTTCCGATGTTTGACTACGACGAGGAAAGCGGGCGCTGGAGCGCGACCCACCATCCGTTTACGGCGCCCAAAGATGGCCACGAAGACATGTTGGAAACCGACCCGGGCGCCTGCATCGCCAAAGCCTACGACATGGTCTTAAACGGCTGGGAGCTGGGCGGCGGTTCGATCCGCATCCACCGCGCTGACGTCCAAAGCAAGGTATTTCGCGCCTTGAAGATTGAGGCCGAAGAAGCGCAGCTGAAATTCGGCTTTCTGCTGGATGCCTTGCAATATGGCGCTCCTCCGCACGGCGGCCTCGCCTTCGGTCTGGACCGCATCGTCACCATGATGACCGGTTCCGATTCGATCCGCGACGTGATCGCCTTCCCAAAAACGCAGCGCGCCCAGTGTCTGCTAACCCAGGCGCCGTCCGAGGTGGACGAAAAGCAACTGCGCGAATTGCATATCCGCTTGCGCAACCCGGAGCCGAAGGTCGCTTAATCCGACGCTTGCAAATCATACCAGTGGCAAAGGCGCACGCGCCTTTTAACACCCATTATGAATTATAAGATCCCTGAATCCGTTCTGGTCGTCATCCATACCGCCGATCTGCAGGTATTGCTCATCGAGCGCGCCGACCGGCCGGGTTTTTGGCAGTCGGTGACCGGCTCGCTCGAGACGCCGCAAGAAGCGCTGCCTACGACCGCGGCGCGCGAGCTGTTTGAAGAAACCGGCATCGTGGCCGATGACGCCGAGTTCGGCTTGCGCGACTGGGGCTTGGTGAATGTCTACGAGATCTATCCCCTCTGGCGCCACCGCTATGCGCCGGGCGTGACGCACAATACGGAGCATGTGTTTAGCGTGCAGGTGGCGCGCGACGTCAAAGTCACCCTCAGCCCGCGCGAACATCTGCAATCTGTCTGGCGCCCCTATCGGGAGGCGGCCGACCAGTGTTTTTCGTCTTCCAATGCCGAAGCCATATTGCAACTGCCCAGCCACCTCGCCTAGGCTTGGCCGGCTGCTGGCTGCCGATTCAGGCAACCCGCGCCTGTGTTCACGCGAACGCCTTCATTGGCGCACGCATCGTTTTGCGTGAAATACGGGCTCAGGGGTTAAAATAAATTCATGAAAATTCGCGTCGCAACTTATAACATCCACAAGGGCGTCTCATCGATACGCGGTCTGCCGCGCGTGCACGCCCTAAAACAAGCCATCACCCTGTTCGCCGCCGACGTTGTCTTCTTGCAGGAGGTGCAAGGCCGGCACGACCGCAACGCGGCCCAATTCGGCCAGCAAAGCGAAAGCAAAAAACACTGGCCGAAGCAGGCGCAGCATGAATTTTTCGCCGGCGAAAATTACTCCGCGTATGGCATGAACGCCGTGTATAACAATGGTCATCATGGCAACGCCTTGCTCAGCACGTATCCCATCTCGTCTTCCCACAACCAAGACGTGTCCGACCATGCCTATGAACAGCGCGGCATCTTGCACTGCAAGCTGCAAACGCCAAAGGCCGATGTGCATTGTTATGTGGTCCACCTGGGCTTGTTCGAAGCGGGGCGCGGGCGCCAGAACGAGGCCTTGATCGAAGCGGTGTTGGCCTCCACGTCCGCCGACGAACCGATCATCATCGCCGGTGATTTCAATGACTGGCGCAACCATCTGGGAGCGCGTCTGCGCGATCAGCTCGGCGTAGTCGAGGTGTTCGACGAGCTCGGCTCCGGTTCTGCTCTGGGCGACATGGTACGCAGCATGGCCGGGCGCGGGGCCCGAATCAAACCGGCCCGCACGTTCCCGGCCGCCTTGCCTTGGTTTCGTCTAGACCGCATCTATGTACGTGGTTTCAAGGTCGAGTCGGCGCAGGTGATGCACGGCTCCTTGTGGGCGAAACTGTCTGACCACGCCCCGATTATCGCTTCGCTGAAATTAGCGTAGGCCGGCGTTCATGCGATCCGTTAATTTCATTGCGCAAAACCACGTCCAGTTGCTCTTGTGTGGGACAGATTATTTTCCGGCCTTGATCGCGGCCGTCGACGCGGCGCAGTATGACGTGTATTTTGAAACCTATATCTTCGCCGCGGATGAAACGGGGACCCAGGTGCAGGAAGCTTTGATGCGCGCGGCCGGGCGCGGCGTTGCCGTGCACATGATCACCGACTGGTTCGGCACCGGCAATGCCCAGATCAACCGCATGCAAGTCCGGTTGGAGCATACGGGCGTGCAGCACCGCGTTTTCAACCCTTGGTTCCGGCGCGGCGTGACCCGCACCCATCGCAAAATCTGTGTCGTCGACCGCCTCGTCGCTTTCGTGGGGGGCATCAACATCAACGACGACATGTTTTGCGACCATAACCGCAGCATCGCCCTGTCGGCGCCGCGCTGGGATTTCGCGGTCGCCGTGCGCGGGCCGCTGGTGGCGTCCATTCATCGTGAGGCCCAGGCGCAATGGGCCCGGCTCGGCCATATGGGCCTCATCAAACGCATCGGCTTGTACCGCGAGATGCGCGCCGTCAGCAAGAGCCTCGCGCGCAGCCCCGTGCTGGCCGGTTTCGTCGTGCGTGACAACTTGCGTAACCGTCACACCATCCAGCGCGCCTATCTTCAAGCACTGGGGCGCGCGAAAAAAAATGTGATGCTGGCCAACCCGTATTTCGCGCCTGGACGCAAGTTTCGCCATGCTCTTGCCGCCGCCGCCAGACGCGGGGTCGACGTCACCTTGTTGATCGGGGTCGGCGAAATCTGGCTGCAAGACGCCGTCGCGCACTCCTTTTACCCGAAACTGCTGGCGGCCGGCGTCAAGGTGGTCGAGTACCACAAGACCCAGCTGCACGCCAAGGTCGCCGTTATCGACGACGATTGGGCCACGGTCGGGTCCAGCAATTGTGACGGCCTCAGCCTGTTTTTGAATCAGGAAGCCAATGTGGTGATCAAGGACGTGGCCTTCGCCCGCACCCTGCGCCGTCATATCAGCGCAGCCGTGGCCGACGGCGTGGAGATCCATGCCGATGATTTCGCCCATGTCGGCCGGGTGCGCCGGATCGGCTACGAAATCGCCTTCCTAGCTTATAAATTAGCCATGCGCATTTTTGCCATTGGTAAATACGCCTAACTCATGAGCGAATCCGTACGCATCGACAAATGGCTGTGGGCGGCGCGCTTTTTCAAGACCCGTGCGCTCGCTTGCGACGCGCTCGAGCATGGCAAGGTGCGCTTGCAAGGCGCCCGCGTCAAGCCGGCGCGAGCGCTGCGCTGCGGTGATGAGTTGCAAATCGATAATGGCGCCGCTACGTGGGACGTGCGCGTGCTGGGCCTGAGCGACCAGCGCGGCGGCGCGCCCATCGCCCGCACCTTGTATGCGGAAAGCGCGGACAGCATGGCGCGCCGCGAAAAGCAGGCGCAGCAGAACATTCTGTTCGGCGAGCCTGGCGCCGCCATCAAGGGGCGTCCAACCAAGCGCGACCGCCGTCAATTGAGCAAAGCGAATGGTGAGCGTTAGCGCCCGCCTGCTGCAGAAAATAGAATCTCCCTTCTAACGATCCCGTTTGACTTTTGTGCTCGAGTAGATAATAGTACGAGCGTTCGTAATTATTTCGCGCTTGCCCATGCATGCCCCGCGCGCTTTGAAATTGCCATTAATAAGTGGAAATATCATCGATACTTCGATTAAATTTATGCGCAAGGGCGAACTGACCCGCGCCGCCATTCTCGATGTCGCTCTCGATTTGGCCAGCCGCGACGGGCTCGAAGGCCTCACCATCGGCTCGCTCGCCGACAAGATGCACATGAGCAAATCCGGCGTGTTTGCCCATTTCGGCTCGCGTGAAGATCTCCAGTTGGACGTGCTTAAGCTTTATCACCGCCGCTTCGAACAAGAAGTATTTTTTCCCAGCATGATCGAGCCGCGCGGGATTTTGCGCCTGAAATCGATGTTTTCCCGCTGGGTCACGCGCGTTAGCGTGGAAATCGCTTCCGGCTGCATTTACATCAGCGGGGCCGTTGAATACGACGATCGCCCCGGCCCCATCCGTGAGGAATTGGTATCGATGGTGCGGGCATGGCAGGGCGCATTGTTGCGCTGCATCACCCAATCGATCGAAACGGGCGACTTGAAACGGGGCACCGACGCCGCTCAGATGGTCTATGAAATGTATGGACTGGTCCTCGCCTTGCACCACGATGCGCGTTTCTTGCGCATGCCGGGCAGCGCGGAGCGGGCCCGCATCGCCTTTAGCCGTCTGCTCGACGCCTATCGGTGCCCGCCGTCCCAGCTCGCGAACGGAAAAAATTAGTGTCCAACGCCATTTAGCCGCCAGGAGAAACACCATGGGTCAATATGTCGCACCAATCCGGGACATGCATTTCGTTTTGCACGAATTCTTGAAAGTCGAAGACGAGCTCAAACAAATGCCGTATTACGCCGAAGTTGATGCCGCCGTCATCAACCAGGTTCTGGAAGAGGGCGCGAAATTCACCTCCGAAGTCCTGTTCCCGTTGAACCATAGCGGCGACACGGAAGGCTGCCACCACGACCGGGCGAGCCACGCCGTGACAACCCCTAAAGGCTTCAAGGAGGCCTATAGGAAATACGTCGATGGCGGCTGGGCCGCGTTGGCCTGCGCCCCCGAATATGGCGGTCAAGGCTTGCCCATCTTGCTCAACAACTCATTTTACGAGATGCTCAACTCGTCGAACCAGGCATGGTCGATGTACCCAGGCCTGTCGCACGGCGCCTATGAGTGCTTGTTGGAGCACGGCACCGAGCAACAGAAAAAGCTGTATCTGCCCAAGCTGGTGTCGGGCCAATGGTCAGGTACCATGTGCCTGACGGAAGCGCATTGCGGTACCGACCTTGGCCTGCTGCGCTCGAAGGCGACGCCCCAGGCGGATGGCTCCTACGCCATCAGCGGCAGCAAGATTTTCATCTCCGCGGGCGAACATGACATGGCGGAAAACATCTTGCACCTGGTGCTGGCACGGGTGCCGGACGCGCCCGAAGGCTCAAAAGGCATTTCGCTGTTTCTGGTGCCAAAGTTCCTGCCCAACGCGGATGGCACGTTGGGCGCGCGCAATACGATCACCTGCGCCGGGATCGAGGAAAAAATGGGCATCCACGCCAATGCGACCTGCCAGATGGACCTCGACGCCGCCCGCGGCTGGATCATCGGTGTGCCCAACAAGGGCTTGAACGCCATGTTCGTTTTCATGAACGCGGCCCGCCTCGGCGTCGGCATGCAGTCGCTCGGCTTGACCGAAGTGGCCTATCAGAATGCTCTGCTGTACGCCAAGGATCGCATCCAGATGCGCAGCGCCGCGGGCGTGAAGGCGCCGGAAAAGGCCGCCGATCCGATCATCGTGCATCCGGACGTGCGCCGCATGTTGCTAACGGCCAGGGCCTATGCCGAAGGCGGACGCGCCTTCACCTCGTATGTGGCGCTGCAGATCGACCGCGAACTGCACCACCCGGACCCGGCAGTGCGCGCGCAAGCGGCCGACGAAGTGGCGCTGCTAACGCCGGTGGTGAAGGCTTTTATTACGGACAATGGCTGGATCGCGACCTCGGAAGCGATGCAAGTATTCGGGGGCCATGGCTACATCGCCGATTGGGGCATGGAGCAGTACGTGCGCGATGCGCGCATCAACCTGATCTACGAAGGCACCAACACGATCCAGTCGCTCGATTTGCTTGGGCGCAAGGTGTTGATGGACAACGGCGCCAAACTGCGCAAATTCGGCGCCAAGATTCAAGCCTTCGTCGAGGCAAACGGCACCGATGAAGCGATGAGCGAATTTGTCACGCCGCTCGCCGACCTGGGCGCGAAAGTATCCAAGCTGACCATGGAAATTGGCATGAAGGCGTTCCAGAACGGGGATGAAATGGGCGCGGCCGCCGTGCCCTACCTGCGCGTGATCGGCCACTTGCTGTATAGCTACTTGTTCGCGCAAATGGCGAAAATTTCTTTGGAAAAAGAGGCGGGCAGTGACTCTTTTTACAAAGGAAAACTGGCGACGGCGCGTTTTTACTTCGCCCGCCTGCTGCCGGAAACGGCAATGCTCATTCGCCAGGCCCGGGCGGGTTCGGCCAGCTTGATGGCGCTCGACGCTGATTTGTTCTGAAGCTAAAGCTTGCCCCGGTGACGGGGCAGCTGGGGGCCTTCCCAGCGCATTGACCAAGAGTCCTCCAACTTGAATTGAAAGCAGCCATGACCAATTTCATCGTTAAAAAAGTAGCCGTCCTCGGCGCTGGAGTGATGGGCGCGCAAATCGCCGCGCATTGCATCAATGCGAAGGTAGCGGTCGTGTTGTTCGACTTGCCGGCCCCACAGGGGCCCAAGAACGGCATCGTTTTGCGCGCCGTCGAAAACCTTAAAAAACTCAGTCCGGCGCCGTTCGGCGTGGCCGATGATGCGGCCTTGATCGAAGCGGCGAACTACGAAGACGACCTCGACAAGCTGGCCGGTTGCGACTTGATCATCGAAGCCATTGCCGAGCGTATGGACTGGAAACACGACCTGTACCACAAGGTCGCCCCCTATCTCGGCGCGCAAGCGATCTTCGCGTCCAATACTTCGGGCCTGCCGATCAACCAGCTGGCCGACGGTTTGGACGCCGCCTTGAAAGAGCGTTTCTGCGGCATCCACTTCTTCAACCCGCCGCGCTACATGCGCTTGGTTGAACTGATCCCGACGGCAACAACGAAGCCGGCCATTGTCGACCAGTTGGAAGCGTTCCTGACCACGACCCTGGGCAAAGGCGTCGTGCGCGCCAAAGATACGCCCAACTTCATCGCCAATCGCGTCGGCATTTTCGGCATGCTGGCCATCATGCATGAAGCC
Source organism: Janthinobacterium sp. (assembly GCA_003133225.1). GTDB lineage: Bacteria > Pseudomonadota > Gammaproteobacteria > Burkholderiales > Burkholderiaceae_D > Janthinobacterium. The sequence continues at coordinate 53,199 of PKWL01000072.1, read as the reverse complement.
GAAAAATTCGCCCTGACGGTCGATGTTGTCGATGACTTAACGGGCGCCAAGCTCGGTCGCGCCAAGTCGGGCACTTTTCGCACTGCTGATGTGGTCGGTCTCGACACGATGGGCCATGTGATAAAAACCATGCAAGAGAACCTGGCCGACGACCCGTTCTTTAACGTGTATCAAACCCCTGCCGTTTTGGCCAAACTGATCGGTGCCGGCGCGCTCGGCCAAAAGACGGGCGCCGGCTTTTACAAAAAAGTCGGCAAGGAGATTTTGCGCCTCGATTTCGCCACCGGCGGCTACGTCGCCGGCGGCGCCAAGGCCGCCGACATCGTCGGGCGCATCCTAAAGGAAAAGGATCCGGTCAAGAAAATGTCGGCCTTGCATGAATCGACCAACCCGCATGCCCAATTCCTGTGGGCGATCTGGCGCGACGTCTTCCATTACATCGCCGTGCACTTGGTGAGTGTCGCCGACAACGCGCGCGACCTCGATTTGGCCATGCGCTGGGGCTTCGGCTGGAACGTGGGCCCATTTGAAACCTGGCAGGCAGGCGGATGGTCGCAGATCGCCACTTGGATCAATGAAGATATCGGCGCCGGAAAAGCGCTGTGCGCGGCGCCACTGCCGAGCTGGGTTATGGAAGGCAAGGTCGGCGCAGCCGGCGGCGTGCATACGCCGGCCGGTTCGTACTCGGCGTTCCTCGACACGTTCGTGGCGCGCTCGACCCTGCCCGTCTACCGGCGCCAGGAATTTTGCCCGCCCCTCTTCGGCAGCGGCGTTGCCAACGGCAGATCGGCCGGCACCACTGTGTTTGAAGACGAGTCCGTTCGCCTGTGGCATACGGGCGACGAGGTACTGGTGATCTCGTTCAAGACCAAGATGCACGTGATCGGCGAAGGCGTGGTCAACGGCTTGAAGATGGGCTTGGACGAAGCGGAAAAGAACTTCAAGGCACTCGTCATCTGGCAGCCCGATGCTGCCGAAGGCGCTCCGTTCTCGGCCGGCGCGGATCTGCAAGCGGCATTGCCGCTGTTTATGCAGGGCGGCGCGAAAGCGATGGAACCGGGTATCAAATTGTTGCAAGACACCTTCATGGGTTTGAAATATGCGAGCGTGCCCGTGGTCGCTGCACTATCCGGTTTGACCTTGGGCGGCGGCTGCGAACTGGCCTTGCACGCGTCCAAGCGGGTGGCCTCGATCGAGTTGTACATGGGTCTGGTCGAAGTGGGTGTCGGCCTCGTACCCGCGGGCGGCGGCTTGAAGGAAGCGGCGCTGCGTGCAGCACAGGACGCGCAAGGCAACGACATCTTGCAATTTCTGAAAGGGCGCTTTATTAATGCGGCAACGGCCGTCGTGTCAAAGTCGGCCCTGGAAGCCAAGCAAATGGCTTACCTTTCGGCATCCGACGTGATCGTTTTCAATCCGTATGAGTTGCTGCACGTGGCAAAAGGCGAAGCGCGCGCCATGTTCGAGGCCGGTTACCGTGCGCCCCTGCCAAGGGGGGTCAGCGTGGTCGGTCGCTATGGCTTGGCCACCATCACGGCGCAGCTGGTCAATATGCGCGACGGCGGCTTCATCTCCGCTCACGACTATAAGCTGGGCGCGATGATCGCCGAGATCGTATCGGGCGGCGATGTGGACCAGGGCAGCGTCGTTAGTGAGCAATGGTTTCTCGACCGCGAGCGCCAAGCGCTGCTTGAATTGTTACGCCATCCGAAGACCCAAGAGCGGATCATGGGCTTGCTGCAAACGGGCAAACCCGTGCGCAATTAAGACCTGAAACGCTGCCTTGGCATGGACGCAAGTTTTGCCAACGAGGGGCGGCGCAGCGCCTTCAAGGCCCGCCCGTTAGGGCAACCACACAGGAACTAAATCATGCTGTTTGCACTCAATAGAGACGGCGCGCCGCTCATGCCCTGCTGCCAGGGGCGGGCCAGATTGGCAGCCTTGGCTGCGGCGCGCGCGGCCGATTACCTTGGGCTCGCCCGCAGCTGTTGTGCGAGAAATCGATCCAGGCTCGGGCGCTCCGGAGAGACGACGGTTACGGCTATTTTACGATCGGGAAAGACCCGCTTCCCGAATTTCCTCCCGCAATCTAAGCGGACGGCTTCGCCTGTTGGACGCTTTGCCGTCCGGGCCGGTTTAAATTGGGTTATCCATCGGAGAATTTGATGAGCAAACAACTTCAAGACGCCTACATCGTCTCAGCTACTCGCAGTCCGATCGGCAAGGCGCCGCGCGGCATGTTCAAGAACACGCGCCCGGATGATCTGTTGGTGCGCGTTCTCCAGTCGGCGCTAGCCCAGGTACCCGGGCTGGATCCGGCCTTGATCACCGACGCCATCATCGGCTGCGCGTTCCCGGAGGCGGAGCAGGGCTTTAACATCGGGCGCAGCGCGGTGCTGCTGGCCGCTCTGCCAAAGAGCGTGGGCGGCGTGACGGTCAACCGGTATTGCGCATCGGGCATTACCGCGATTGCGATGGCGGCTGACCGCATCCGCGTTGGCGAAGCGGACGCGCTGATCGCCGGTGGCATTGAATCGATGTCGATGGTCCCGATGATGGGCCACCATCCATCGATGAATATGAATATTTTTACCGATGACAATATCGGCATGGCCTACGGCATGGGCCTGACAGCGGAAAAAGTGGCCACGCAATGGAACATCTCGCGCGACGCGCAAGACCGGTTCGCACTTGAATCGCACCGCCGCGCCATCGCGGCGCAGCGGGCCGGATTTTTCAAGGACGAAACGACACCGGTAGAGATCGTCACGCGCACGCCCAACCTGGCAACGGGTCAGATCGACATCAAGACCCGCAGCGTCGACACCGACGAAGGGGCGCGCGCCGATTCGACCCTCGAGTCGCTGGCGAAACTGAGGCCCGCATTCGCCGTCAAGGGCTCCGTCACCGCCGGCAACAGCTCGCAAATGTCGGACGGCGCCGGCGTGCTCGTAGTCGTCAGCGAGAAAATTCTGCGCCAGCATAACCTGGTCCCGTTGGCGAAGTTTTGCTCTTTCGCCGTGCGCGGCGTCGCGCCGGAAATCATGGGAATTGGTCCGAAATTGGCGATCCCTGCGGCGTGCGCGGCTGCCGGCATCACCCAAGATCAGCTAGACTGGATTGAACTGAACGAAGCGTTTGCCGCGCAAGCGCTGGCCGTGATCAAAGATTTGGCTCTGGACCCGGCCAAGGTCAATCCAATGGGCGGCGCGATCGCTCTCGGCCACCCGCTGGGCGCAACCGGAGCCATCCGTGCCGCGACGACGATCCACGCCATGCGCAGAAATAAGCTGAAATACGGCATGGTCACGATGTGCGTAGGCGCCGGCATGGGGGCGGCGGGAATTTTCGAACGCATGTGATGATGCCGAAGGGCGCTTCGAAGGAGCTTTTTTTTGAAGACAACGATGGATATTTTGTGCCGCAAGGCTGACGGCATTTTGACGCTGCAGTTCAACCGACCCCGGCGCAAGAACGCGATCACCTCGGCGATGTACCAGAACATGGCCGACGCGCTAAAGGATGGCGAGCAAGACGCCGCCGTGCGCGTCGTCCTCATCGTGGGGGCGCCTGAAATTTTTACTTCTGGCAACGACCTTGAGGACTTCATGAAAACGTCCACACCAGCTGGGCGCGCCGCGTTCGCCTCCCGCCTGTTCGCGTTCATGCAGCAGTTGCAAGGCGCCACCAAGCCGGTGATGGCGGCAGTCTCTGGAGCCGCGATCGGTATCGGGACCACGATGCTGCTCCATTGTGACCTCGTATACGCGGCCGACAATGCCAAGTTTTCAATGCCCTTCGTGCAGTTGGGCCTGTGTCCGGAATTCGCATCTAGCCTGTTGTTCGTGCAAATGGCAGGCTACCCGCGTGCGGCCGAAAAGCTGATGCTGGGCGAACCCTTCATGGCCGAGGAGGCGCTCCAAATGGGTCTGGTGTCGAAGGTCTTGCCGCAAGACGAGTTGATCCCATTCGCGCTGCGCCAGGCCGCCAAGCTGGTCGCCTTGCCCGCCGCTTCGCTGCGCGCCACCAAGCGCCTAATGAAGAGCGGCCGCGTCGCCCCCGTCAATGCCGCGATGTTGGAGGAAAACCTGGTGTTCGCTTCGTTGCTCGCTGCGCCTGAAGCGAAAGAGGCATTCGCCGCCTTCTTCGACAAGCGCAAGCCCGATTTTTCCAAGTTCGCCTGATCTGACCGCTCTTTGGAAACCCGCGAGACATCTCTTTTGCCGCTGTCCCAAGAGGCGAAAGCCGCGCACGAGCGCGTAGCGCTTTTGGACAGCGTTCGCAGGGAAGTTGGGCTGGGCGCAGCGCGCGCAAAAATCGCAGGCGAGCATCCTGCTCAATAGGTACGCACGCCGCGCATCACCGGGTTGGCCAACCCGGCAACACGGCAAGAGCCCCGATAGCGGCCAGCTGGCGCCCCGGCCGGCCGCCCAAGTGATGGAACGGGAGCGAAAAAATCCACTTTCGCGGGCGCCGCGGCCCCAGCTGGTTGGCATCCTCGCAATTGCGACATTGTTATATGATGGCGTTTCATAGGCGGCGCGCCCTCGCGTACCGTGGCGCCACGCGTGACCTCCTTTCACTAACCACACAATGGACCTCCCTTCATGAACGACATGCAGCGCGACATGTACAGCACCGTATTTTCCCTCTTGGTGATCGGACTTGCCGGGTTCATCATGCAGCGCTTTTTTCTGCCGCTGATCTGGGCCGGCATCCTGTGCATCGCCACTTGGCCTCTGTATCGCCGCTTGCTGGCCCGCTTACGTGGCCGTACCGTCATTGCCGCCTTGCTCTTGACGACGGCGATGGCTTGCGTGTTTCTGATTCCGACGCTGTTGGGGCTGCGCCAAGCGATCGAGGAGGCGCCCGCCATCGCGAATTTCATCGCTAATTCCAATAATAATGGCTTGGCTGCGCCGGCGCTGCTCGACCGCATTCCCTTGGCCGGAACCTATATCCATCGCTGGTGGTTAGAGACCTTGGCGCAACCGCACGGATTGACGCATCTGTTTTCCGAAGGCTCGGCCGGCAAGCTGGTCTCGGCCAGTGCCGTGCTAAAGAGTCTGGGCAGTCAGCTGTTCCATCGGCTCGTCGATTTCGTCTTCGCATTTCTTTGCCTGTTTTTCTTTTACAAGGATGGGCAAGCGTTGAACCTGCAAATAATACACATTGGCGGTCGCCAGTTCGGGATGCACAGATGGGACCATTATCACCAGAAGATTCCGACCGCGATTCGCGCGACGGTCAACGGATTGGTCCTGGTCGGGCTGGGGGAAGGACTGCTGATCGGTGTCGGTTACGCATTTGCCGGGCTCCCGTCGCCGGCCTTGTGGGGCGCCGTCACCGGCGTGCTCGCCATCGTCCCATTCGGCGCGCCGCTGGCGTACCTGTGCGCTGCCGCGCTCTTGGCTGCCGACGGCAATACCGCGGCGGCGATCAGCATTGCCGTGTGGGGCAGCGCCGTGTTGTTTGTGGCAGATCATCTGATACGGCCGGCCGTGATTGGCAACGCGACCCGCCTTCCGTTTCTTGCAGTGCTGTTCGGCATTCTTGGCGGCGTTGAAACGCTGGGCCTGGTCGGCCTTTTTATAGGCCCGGTGCTGATGGTGCTGCTAGTTACCCTGTGGCGCGAAGCGGAGTCCCTGCCCACCGTTTCTGCCGGTGCTGACGGCGTTTGACGGCGCCCTTGCACCCGGTTCGCGGCGCGGGGACTTTTTTTGGAACGGACCTTGCGCGTTTGCCTTGCGTACTGCACGTTCCCGCGTATAGTTTGCCTCGGTATGGTAAAAATAATGTCAACTAAACGCTACCAAATGGAGAGTTACTGATGGAAACTATCGCCAAAACCTGTAGTTTATCAGCCGTTGCGGCCGTGTTTGGCGCCGTTATATTGACGGCGACTTGTGCGCTGGCCGGCATGAGAGGCGCTGACGCCGCCCCGATGATGGCCGCCGCTACGCTCAATGCGGCACAGGAAGTTCCGCCCAATTCCAGCAGCGCAACGGGGCAAAGCACAATTATGGTCGCGGCGGACAAATCGGTCAGTGGCGGCGTGAGTTTTTCGGGCATGAAGGCCACGGTCGCCCACATACACGAAGCGGCAGCGAAGGGGGCCAACGGTCCCGTCATCGTGACCCTGACCAAAACCTCCGAGACCATGTTTGCCGTACCAGAAGGGACCAAATTGACGGACAAGCAATATGCGAGTTACAAGGCGGGCAATCTGTACGTCAACGTGCATAGCGCGGCCCACCCTGGCGGTGAAATCCGCGTGCAGCTGAGCCCGGAATAGGCGACGGCGGGGGCCGATCTTTCGGGCCTCCGTTGGCTTGGCCTTCGTCACTTGGACGCGCCTGGCGCCGAAGTCGAGGTGCACACGCTTTCCCCATAGGGCGGGCGCGGTTGTGCTGAGCAGCGGGGAAGGCGTCCAGGCATGGTGCTCCCAAGCCTAAGGCGGCGTGCGCTTGGCGCTGCAGTATCGATAGCAGCCCATGGCGTATCGCGGGGGCCGGAGAATTTCCCGTTAGCGGGGCGCGTGACATCGCCTTCGCCGCTTGCGCGAACAGCGCTGCGCGCCAGCTTGCAGATCAGGTCGCCCTGACCCTTCTTTTTGCAACTGGCCGCGCTCTCGTCGCATGCGCCTTCTGAGGGGGCCGAATTCTTCGGCAGCCGGTTCGCGTTTTCATGCTGTGCGCCGAGCATGGTGAAGTGCAATCGCGCCTAGCGTACTCTATACTGAGCGACTGCATTCTTCAAATTTGTTGCCGACACCATGACGCCAATCCGCTGCACCTGGGCCAATCTTGCCAATCCCCTTTACCTCGATTACCACGATCACGAGTGGGGCGTGCCCTGCCACGACGAAAGGCGGCTGTTCGAGATGCTCAACCTCGAAGGGGCGCAGGCGGGCCTCAGCTGGCAGACCATCTTGAACAAGCGCGCCAGCTACAGCGCCGCGTTCGACGCTTGGGACGCGCAAAAGATCGCGGCGTACGATGCGTGCAAAGTGGCGGCGCTGCTGGCCGACCCGGGCATCGTGCGCAACCGCCTGAAAGTGGCAGCGGCAATTGGCAATGCACAAGCTTATTTGCGCCTGCGCGACGAATGCGCCGGCCTCGACCAATTCTTATGGGCTTATGTCGATGGCAAACCGATCGTGAACCGCTGGGCGGCGGGTGAGCGGCCGGCCAGGACGGCGCTGTCGGACCGGATTTCGAAAGACTTGGTCCGGCGCGGCTTCAAATTTGTCGGCTCCACCATCACCTACGCCTATATGCAGGCGATCGGCCTGGTCGACGATCACGATCTTGCCTGTTTCCGCCATGCGGCGCTCTGACACGCCCGCGCCGCCCACCGGCCGCGATGGCGATCTGGCGCCGCTGCCCTGGTCAGGGCGGGCGCATTTTGTCGTTCTCGATGCCGACTTCGGCAGCGGGGAGCGTTTTCTTGCAATTTTGCGACGCTGGCGCGCCGACCCTGAGCGTCCCCTTCGATTGCATTATCTGGCCCCTGGCGCCGATCCGGCCGGGGCGCAGGCCATGGCGCCCGCTTTGCGCGCCGCCTGGCCCCCTGCCGTGCCGGGGTTTCACCGCATCATGTTCGATGACGGCCGCGTCAACCTGGACCTGATGTTTGGTGCGCCTGAATTTTGTTTGGCGCAGATCGATGCCCGCGTCGATGCCTTTTATGTGGGCGCCGCGCTGCGCTCGCCGATGGTGCTGGCGCGCTTGGCCCTGCCTGGCGCCACCTTGGTCGCAGGAGCGGCGCAGGCGCCGCTCCTTGGCGCTGCCGGTTTCGCCTGCCAGGTGGTGCCGGGCGCCACCCATGTGCACGCTGTGTTTGCCGCTCGTATGCCGCCGCCGCCGCGCAGCCAACGGCAAGAGCGGCATGCCATTGTCATCGGCGCCGGCTTGGCCGGCGCCGCCGCCTGCGAGCGCCTGGCCGCGCGCGGCTGGCACTTGACGCTAATCGAACGGCATGCGCGCCCGGCGCAGGGGGCATCGGGCAACAGGGCCGGAATCTTCGTGCCGCAACTGTCGAAAGACGATAATCGGGCTGCACGCCTGAGCCGGGCCGCTTTTCTGTTCGCCCTGCGCCAATGGCAGAACATCGGCGGCGTCGGTCGCGCGTTTGCCGGCGCCGCATGCGGCGTGCTGCAGCTGGCGCGCGATGCCGACCATGCCCAAGTGCAACGCCAGATCGCGGCGGCCGGGCATTATCCGCCGCAGTATGCCACTTGGCTCGAGGCCGATGCCGCCGCTGCCGTATTGGGGGCGGCGGTGTCGCATGGCGGCTGGCTGTTCGGGCAAGGCGGCTGGGCCCACCCCGCTGAGCTGTGCCAGGCCATGCTCGCGGCCTGCGGTGCTCAGCTCGAATGCAAGTTTTCGTCGGACGTGGCAGCGCTGGTGCGGGTGGACGGGCAGTGGCAAGCGCATGGCGCCGACGGCGCCATCGTGGCCCGGGCGCCGACGCTCATTTTGGCCAATGGCAGCGGCGCCACGGCGATGGCGCAGGCATCCACCCTGCCCTTGGCCGCAGTGCGCGGCCAAGTCACGTATTTGGCGGCGGGGACTTTTCCCCCGCTGCCGCTGGTGCTATGCCGCGAAGCGTACATGACGCCGCCCTCGGACGGCATGCTCAGCATTGGCGCGACCTATGATGCGGATGGCAGTGCCATTCTGAGCGCCGCTAGCCAGCGCGAAAATCTGGAAAAAATCGCATCCATGCTGGGGCAGGCGCCACCAAAACATGCTCCCTTGCTGGGCCGCGTAGGCTTTCGTTGCGTCGCACCGGACCGCTTGCCCCTGATCGGCGCGCTGCCCGAGCAGGTATTGACAGAACGCGCGCAAGGCGGCCCCATCGAACGGCTGCGCGACGTGCCGCGCCAGCCCGGCTTGTACGGTTTGTTAGCTTATGCTTCGCGCGGGCTAATCTGGGCGCCGCTGGCGGCCGAATTACTGGCCGCGCAGATCGAAAACGAGCCGCTGCCGCTTGAATCGGCCTTGGTGGCGGCGCTTGATCCGGCCCGCTTCTTGCTCAAACAGCACCGCCGCGCCCATTTCCACAAAGCGACCTGAGCGGTTCTGCTGTATCCTACGTCAAGGGCTATTGCGATCACGTCCGCGCGCAATGGCTGCCGGCGGCGCCGACCTTCCCGGCGCGCCCACCTGTGGAGGCCTTACGATGGAAGATTACACCGGCTCGCCAGAGCTTTACCTGTTTTTGGCCTCGACCATGCACGACATGAAGGACTCGGTGAGCCTCGTTAGCGGCACCCTGGAAGCGATGCTGGCGGCGTCACCCGATCTTGCATCGCCTCAACTGGCCCACATGCTGTACCAGACCAAGCGCCTCAATGACAACTTGATCCAGCTGCTGGCCTTGTACAAACGGGTGGGCAAGCCCGGTTATCCGTTCGACTCCAGGCCGCAGCAAATCAGCGAGCTGGTGGCGCAGGTGGTGGCGCAGGAAAAAACCTTGTTGGATGCGCGGAGCATTACCTTCGAGACCACATTTCCTCCCGATCTGATTTGGAGCTTCGACGAAGACCTGATCATTGGCGTGTTGGGCCACGTGATTAACAACGCGAGCCGCTATACCAGGGGCATCATCCGCCTCTCGATCGCCCAGTTTGGCGATTATCTCGAATTGCGCATCGAAGACAATGGTCAAGGCTTCCCACCCGCTTTGCTGATGGCCGGCGCGGCGGCCATGCATGGCTTGCGCGCCGGCGTCAATTTTTCCACCAACAGCACCGGCCTTGGGCTGTATTTTTCATTCCAGGTGGCGCTGATGCACAAGCATCGCGAACGCAGCGGCAGCATCACCCTGGAAAACGGCGGCGCTCTCGGTGGCGGCTGCTTCATTTTGCGTCTGCCGTGAGCCCCCACCTGGGCCGGCATAAGCTTGCGGCGGGCACCGCCGTCGCTGACTGGGCCGACAAGCACTATCTCGTGGTGGACGATTTCGAAGGCATCCGCCAATTGTTGCGCGAGTCTTTGCGCAATCTGGGCGCCTGCCATATAGACCAGGCCGCCAGCGGCGGCGAAGCGATGACGATGCTGATCCGTACCCGCTATGACGTGGTGCTGTGCGACTACAACTTGGGTGAGGGCAAGAACGGCCAGCAAGTGCTGGAAGAGGCGCGCGTGCGCAATCTGATGGCGCCTAGCAGCATGTGGCTGATGGTGTCGGCCGAGAAAAGCGTCGAATCCGTGATGGGCGCGGCCGAGCATCAGCCCGACGCCTACCTGATCAAGCCGATCACGGAAGGCATGCTGTTGACCCGCCTGAACCGGGTTTGGCAAAAAAAGCAAGTATTCAGGGAAATCGACCAAGCCTTTCTGGAAAAAGATTATCTGCGCGCGGCCAAGCTGTGCGGCGCGAAGGCGGCCGATGACAAGCTCCATGAGCTCGATTTGCTGCGCATGCAAGCTGTTTTGCTGCTCAAGAGCGGTGAGCCGCACCAGGCGCGTGCCGTGTTCGAGCGGGTGTTAGCCGAACGTGACTACAATTGGGCCAAGGCAGGGGTGGCCAAGATCCGCATGCTCGACGGCGAGCTGGATGCGGCGCGCCAATTGTTCGAGGGCGTCATCGCCGAAAACCGGTATTACATCGATGCCTACGATCAGTTGGCGACGGCCTATCAGCTGCTGGGCCAGCCCGAGCAAGCTTGCGACGTGCTGGAAAAAGCGGCCGGACTGTCGCCCAATTCCGTGTCGCGTCAATGCGGCCTGGGCCAAGCCTCGTTCAAGATGGGTAATTTGGGCGTGGCGGAAAAGGCCTTCCGCAAATGCATCGCCATCGGCGAATATTCGGTGATGAAAACGGCCGATGCCTATCTGGGGCTGGCGCGCGTGTATGGGATGAAAAACGAGCCCAAGGAAGCTTTGCAACTGCTAATCGCGGTCCAGCGCGAATTTACGAGCGAGTTGATCGGACTGCGCGCCAAAATCACGGAGGGCATGGTTTATCACGAAAGCGGCGACTACCGGCGCGCGCGCAAGACCGGCGACGAACTCGAGCAGATGCTGCTGGCCGACAGCGCAAGGCCCGACACACCGACCTGCCTGGAATTGGCGACCTTGCTGTTCGCCGTCGGGGTGAAGGAAGCGCCGGTCGATCTGTTGTCTTATTTAATTCGCAATAACCACGACAACGCGCTGCTGCTAGAGGATGTGCAAAGAATCTTCGACAAGGCGCGCATGGGTGACGAAGGCAATTTGCTGATCGTGGCGTGGCGCAAGGAAGCGGCCGACATGATGAACCAGGGCGTGCTGCTATGGAAGACCGGTAAGCTAGCCGAAGCCGTGGAATGGATGCGCCATGCGCGCTTGGCGCTGCCAAACAATCTGCGCATCTTGTTCAATTCGGCGCAAATCATCATCTCCCATTTGCGCGAGCACGGCTTCGACGAAGCCTTGTCGGGCGAAGCGAGCGCGGTGCTGCTGCATGTGGATGCCATTGCCCCGGCCCAACAGCGTTTCGGGCAACTGATGGAGCAATTAGCCGCGCTCGCTCCCGTGGTGGCAGACGAGGTGCCGGCGGCGCCGGCGCCCGGCGCGTAAAGGAAAATTGAGCGACTAACTTGTTTCCACGCCAGCGGTGATAAACTACGATCGAGCGGGGTGGCCCGCGTCCTGCGAAAGCAATGATGAGGAAAAAAAATGCGTGATATGGCCAAGGAAGTCTACGAAAAAATGAAGGTGGGAAGCGCTGCCTGGATCCGCCCCGTCGCGGCCAAAGGCGACACCTTGCCCGCGTTCCAAGCGGCGCACGACAGCGCCAAGCAATTGGCCGAAGGCGGCTTGATTACGATCGGGAAAGTCACGCGCCAGGGAGAATGGATTGACGCCATCCAAATCCGTCGCCTCGCCTAAAGGGGAGGGATGGCCAAGCCACCCGACCCGGCCCCACCTTACGCTTTGTTGATCTTGCTTGTTTTCGGCTTGGCCGTAGCGGCCTTGGCCGGTGCTTCCTTCTTGTCCGGCGATTTGGCGCTGGCCCCCGTGGTCGGCGCCTCGCCGGCCGCCTTGCTCGCCGTGTCGGATGCGGCGCCCGCCAGCGCGTCGTTCGACATGGCCGCCGTCACCGCTTGTTTGAACTGGTCCTGCAGCAAATTCCACCACGCGGCCGGGTTGGTCATTTGGGATGCCGGGTTGGATGCTGCCGTTGCCGGGGGCGCCTTCACCTCGGCTTCGGCCGGCGTCGACGCTGGCGCGGCGCCAGGTGCTGCCGCTTCAGCGGGTGCTTGATGGAAAAATACTGAAGCGTACGGGATCGATTCGAACAAGGACGTGGCGCTCGCGTCCGGCTGCTTGATGGCGGCGGCGAGCGAGGCGCCCATCGATTTGAGCGTGGCGATGGTGCCGCGCTGGATCTCGAGGGCTTGAATGGTACCGCGCAGCATGCTCATGTTGACGCTGAGCCAGGCGTCGACGGCTTTCAGGTCGCTGATTTTTTTGTCGAGCTCGTCGACCGACAGCGTTGGCGCTGTGATCCCTGGAATGTTCATGCCCGGCACACCCATACTGCCCCACAGGTTCTTGACGAAGTCGAGTGTATCGGTCATGACAGCTGCGCCCGGGATGTTGTTCGGTGTGGTCATTGTATGGCTCCAGTGGGAATGATTTCTTAGCGTAGCAGATAAAGTGGAAAACCATTCAAAATTTTGCTGCTTGATGGCAATCTTCAGCGCCTCCACTGCGCCCCCCGGCGCTTGGCATGTTCGCCCTGCCAAGGGCCGGCCCCATTTGTTTCGCAAAGCGGGGCTCGCGTCGATCTGTCAGCAAGATAGGCGGTGAACCGGTTAAACTAGGCATATGAGGATTTTCATTTTGCAACGCCGGCGCGTGCTGGCGCTATGCGCGGCAACCATCGCGCTACATTACCTAATAATCAACTGGGTCGGCGCGCATATCAGCGTGCCGCGTGCGACCCCGAAGGCGGCGCCGATCGTCACGGCACAGCTGCATCTGGCGCTGCCGCGCGGCCCCGGCCTGAGCATAAGGTCAGAGGCGCCGCCGGCGCCGCCAGCACGTGCTACAGCTGCGCCGAAAGCAGCACCGAAAGCAGCGCCGCAAAGCGCGACACCACTCGAGCCCGCGCCATCATTGGAGCCGCCTGCGTCCGACGCTGAAGCAGCGGCGCCGGCGGCGCTTGCGGCCACCGGTGAGGCCGCCCCGGCCGCGCCGGAAGCCGCCGCCCCGGCCCCGCCGGAAGTCGCGCCGGCGCCGCCTGCGCCCGCTGCCGGGGACGCCGGCCAAGTTAATGCGACGCCCGCGCCTGCGCTGCGCCAGTACAAGGCCGATCCGCCGCCGTCCGCCGAATTTGCGCTTGACGTCAAGCGCGTCGATGCGGACGGCACGATCTGGAGCGGCGCGGCGGTCATGTCTTGGCGCTTCGATGGCGACAGTTACGGTGTGTCGATGGAAGCAGGCCTGAACCTGCTTTTCACCCGCGTCAATTTGTTGGCCCTAACCAGCGATGGGGGCGTCGACGACAGCGGTATTGCTCCTGTTACGGCAACCGAGAAACGCAAGGGGCGGGCACCAACGGTGACCCACTTCAACCGCAAGGACGGGCGCATTACGTTTTCGGGTGGCGAGCGGGCCTATCCGCTGCAGCCAGGCGCACAGGACAAGGCGACGCTGCCGTTTCAGTTGGCTGCCATCGGACGCGCCGATGTCAACCAGTTGCAAGGCAATATCGACGTCTTGGTTGGCGAGGATAATGAAGCGAACGTGTTCCGCTTCCATTTGGTTGGCGAGGACGAGCTGAACACGAAAATGGGAAGAATCGTCACCTGGCATCTGAGCCGTCCGCCGAAACCGGGCACATATTCGTCCCGCCTCGATATTTGGCTGGCGCCGAGCCGCGGATGGTATCCCGTCCAGATCAAAAACACGGAAGCAAACGGAGCGGTTACAACACAGTCGGTATCCAACATCACCGAGACTGAATCACGAGGAAGATAATTTATGTTTACCATCAAACGGGCGATCGCCTGCAGCTTGCTGCTTTCCTTGCTGGGACCGGCGCTGGCCGCCGCCGAGCACCCCAGTGTCAAGCGGGCGTTTAACGTTCCGCCCTCGGCCGACTTGGTGTATACGATCAAGCTGAGCCAGCACGGCTTTCAATTGTCCGGCGATGGCACCATCAACTGGCGCGTCAGCGACAACCGGTATTCCATCGTGGCCGAGTCCCGGTCGCCCCTGTTTGGCAAGGTGCTCGACAACAAAAGCGAAGGCGCGATCGACGACTACGGCCTAGCGCCAACTCAGTTTAATGAGAAGCGCTTCCGCCAAGAGCCGAGCACAACCACGTTCCAGCGCGACACCAAGACCATCGTCTTTGGCGACTCGCAGGAAAGCTATCCCCTCAAGGGGGGCGAGCAGGACCGTGCCAGCGCGCCATGGCAGCTGGTTGCGGTGGCACGCGGCGCGCCAGACAAGTTCACGGCGGGCTCCGAATGGACTTTTTTTGTGGCTGGCCGGCGCGACGCCGAGCGCTGGGTATTTAAGGTCGTCGGTCAAGAGACCGTGCGCATCGCGCAAGGCGACGTGAGCGCCGTGCACTTGGTGAAAGCGCCGCCGCCGGACGACAAAGGCCAGCAGGTCGACATCTGGCTGGCGCCTTCGCTCGACTGGTATCCGGTACGCCTGCGCTTTGTCGATAACAATGGCGACTTCGTCGAGCAAACGCTGGAGCGCATCACCAAACAGTAGGCGCCGCCATTGGCGTGGCTCGCGGGAGCGCCGGTGAACTGGCGCCGCGCGGCCAGCGCCGCCAAATTGGAACAATTGCACGCGCTTGGCGCCGGCGTCGCCGCCAAGCTCTAGGTTATCAATAATGCAACTACAGGGCCGGTTTGCTAAGGGGCCAGTCTGGCAATGCGCCACGTCCCGTCGGGCTCCCGCGTATACGTGATACGGTCGTGCAAGCGCGAAGCTCGCCCCTGCCAGAACTCCATCAACTCGGGAATGACGACATAGCCGCCCCAATGCGGCGGTCGCGGCGGGTTTATGCCGAACTTGGCGGCGAACTTCGCGGCGCGCCCGACTAGGACCAGGCGACTCGACACCTCGCGGCTCTGTTCAGAGGCCCATGCGCCAATGCGTGAGTCCAATGGACGCGATGCGTAGTAGGCGTCGCTTTCGGCGTCCGGCAACTTCTCGACGCGCCCTTCGATGCGCACTTGTCGTTCCAGTTCGATCCAGTGAAACAACAGCGCAGCGTGCCCATTAGCTTGCAGGTCGTGCCCCTTGCGGCTCTCGTAATTGGTGTAAAAAATGAACCCGCGGGCGTCAACGCCCTTGATCAAGACGATGCGTGCCGATGGTTTTCCTTCTGTGTCCACAGTGGCGAGCGTCATCGCATTTGGTTCCGGCAGTTCGGCGCTAAGCGCCTCTTTCATCCAGCTTTTGAACTGGAGTATCGGATCGGAATTGACGGCGGATTTGGCCAACGAGCCCCGGGCGTAGGTCTTGCGCAAATCGGCGAGCAATGTCATTTAGGTGGAAATGGGCTGGTTCAGGCGTCGCTAAGTATATAGCAAATTCGAGGCTGCCTATCCCATGAGGACCCGACTCTATTCATGCCAACCTGGACCGGCCGGCGATTCGATTGCCGGCACGGTGCTCCATTGGCCTTGCGGCAACCCTGGCGAGGAGAAAACGGCGCCCAATGCGCCGGCTGAAAAACCTTTTCGTTTTCACCACTACGGTGCTCATCTTGTGCCTGGTGCTCGTCCTTTTTCATCATGAACGCCATGCCGGCCCGTGGACAAGCTATGCCGGTCGCTGAGGAAGGCACACGAACTTGGCCCGCGGCTGGTATCCTCTCGGGCATGAAAACCATTTTTTCTTTATTGTTGCTCTGTATGGCGCAAACAACTTCCCTTGCCTTCGCGAAAACCGTCGGCGAGGTCGACGTCGGCGGCTTTCTTCGCGAAGCACAAATGCAAGGGCTTTCCGGGGCATCTGGAAGCTTGTCGGCATTTCGCGGCAAGCCTTTGATCATCAACGTATGGGCCAGTTGGTGTGGACCTTGCAGACAAGAAATGGGGTCGCTGGAGAAACTTTCCCGCCGCTACGGTGGCAAGCAATTCAATGTAGTTGGCATTTCGACCGACGACTATCGGGACCGCGCCAAAGCCTTCCTACAGCAATCGAACACCACATTTAACAATTTCATCGATAGCAAGGTGGTGATGGAAAACATGTTGGGAGCCGATCGGATTCCGTTGACCTTGCTCATTGACGGGCAGGGTCGGGTGCTGGGCAAGTACTATGGCGCCAAAGAATGGGATAGCCCTGAAGCCGTGAAGCTGATTTCAAAAGCCTTCAACATCAAGCCGTGACTGGTCGGATTTTTTTCTCCTTTTGCCCCTAGTTGGCGCCTGGCTTCACAGTTGGCTGGCGCCAGCGCACCAACCCCCAGCCGTACGCTGAGTAATAACCGGCCAGCAAGCCAAACACGAGCACGGTGAGAGGGCTCGTTGTGAAATCCTGCGCCGAGGCGGGGATTGCTTGGCGGCTGATCAGATACAACTCCAGGCCGCGGTACAGGAGGCGCGCGATGAACAGCATCGGCACGGCGACGCCGAGATGCCTATTAGGCGTGTAGAAATGGCCTTTGTCGGTGTTTTCAAATCGGGTCAGCTTGATGCCCCAGATACCTAGCCAAACGCCAGCGATGGTGCCAGCGCCGAGGCAAGAGAGCGCGAGCAAGTCCTGCCGGGCGCCAATTGCAAGCGTTCCGATCATCAGCGGAAACGCGATGGCAGCGGCCCAGTGGCGCCACAGTTGCGAGTGCTGGCGCCCGAGCGTGCGTTTCAGGCGCGAATAGATGCGCCAGACCAGCAACGGGACTAGAACCAGCAGCAGCACGGTAGTTATTTCCATGAAAAGTATCCAACTGTCGGCCGCGGCCGAGTTATTCTGGGAGTGGGCGAGTATGCCAGAATATCGCAGGGCACGATTGGCCCGTAGTGGCCGCTCGTAGACTCCGCTTCGATCAGAGCCAATCGTTGCCCCGCTTTGGGGCCGCGCGACGGGGTCGCGCGCACGCGGGGACCCCGACCCGCTGCCAGCTTGCCTTCGCGCCCGTTGGTTGACGCGCCATCCGCAAGCTGGAACCGTTTTTTCGCGTCAGGACAGCGGCGTAGCGCTCGTGGTAAGGTCGAGTTCCAACCTTACGGGAGCCAAGATGAATCAATTCGTCATAAACGCGCATCGCGCGCCCGACCCGGCACCGGCCGAAGAGCCTGTGCCTGAGCCGCAACCCCACCCCTATCCGGCGCACCCGGTGCCGCAGGACGATCCCGTGCCCGACCCTAATCCCAGTTAGCGCGAGAAAGCCCGGCGGCGGTGAAATGATCAAGAATTGATACCCCAGGCCAGTGCCGGCGGTGATCTCGACGGCCACGAGCTCGCCTGCGCGGCCGGGTTCGATGTCGGGTCGCGCGGGTTTATGGCGACAGCGAGCTGAAGGGGGACGCCTTGAGGGGCTGCCCGTGCGCGCCGGGCCTTGCGAGCACCGGCCATGATTGAAGACGGCGACGAATAGCGCGCGCCGACCAAGACCCTTCAAGGCCCCAGTGTCGGGCAGGCTTCGGGACCGGGCGGGCGCTGTTACCGGCCGCGCCGTTCGCCCCGCGTTATGCCGTCTTGCGCCGGCAAACCCGAGTGCGCGACGCGCTTGCCAGAAGGCCGAGAAACGCGGCGCCGTGCGGATGCCGCCCGCGGCGACAGCTACTATGTTCATGCCGGGGGAGCCGGGCCCCAGTCCAAGAGTGTCGTGTGCGGCTCGTCGGACGGACTGGGCGTATCGATTTTGACCGTGAAGCCGGTGCCGTTGGGCCACCGGCCATGGCCAGCGCGATTTGGCCATTACTTTTGTCGCGACTTGTGCCAAAATTCGGGGGCGCGAAGAAATTCGCCGGCGGGTGCAAGAAGACACGCCATGCAGCGGATGCCTGTTGCCGGTCACCGGATTGCCACCTCGCGGGCGAGTCGGGTCTGGGGAAGGGCGCCCCGCTTTTAGAATTTACGAAAGATCGTTATGCTTCCAACTGACGCCGCACTGGTGCTCTTTAGCGGTGGGCAAGATTCCACCACCTGTCTGGCCTGGGCCCTCGCACGTTACTCGAGGGTGGAAACAATAGGTTTTGCCTATGGCCAGCGCCACGCTGTCGAGCTGACCATGCGCCCTACCGTGATCGACGCCATACGGGCCCAGTCGTCCGCATGGGACAGCCGGCTCGGGCCCGACCACATGATCGACCTGTCACTGATCGCCGCCATTTCCGATACGGCCCTGACGCAAAACGTCGAGATCGCGATGCAGGAAAACGGCTTGCCGAATACGTTTGTGCCGGGGCGCAACCTGCTGTTCATGACGGTGGCAGCGACCCTGGCTTATCGCCGCGGCTTGACGGTGCTGGTGGGGGGCATGTGCGAGACGGATTTTTCCGGGTATCCGGATTGCCGCGACGATACGATGAAGGCACTGCAAGTGACGCTCAACTTGGGCATGGCGAGCCGCCTAAGGGTGGAAACCCCGCTCATGTGGCTCGACAAGAGCGCGACCTGGGAACTGGCGCAGGAGCTGGGCGGGGCGGCGCTGGTCGAACTCATCCGCACCGGCACCCACACCTGCTACTTGGGCGAGCGCGGCGTGCTGCACGATTGGGGCTATGGCTGCGGCAACTGTCCAGCCTGCACTTTGCGCGCGCGTGGCTACCGTCAGTTTGCCGCGGCTCCCGCATAATCATGCGCCTTGCCCTGTTGACCGATCTGCACGCCAACCGCGAGGCGGTCAGCGCCTGCTTACTGCACGCCGAACAGCAGCAGGCGGACCGCTACGCCTTCCTGGGCGACTTGGTCGGTTACGGCGCCGATCCGGCCTGGGTGGTCGATACCGTGATGCACTATGTGGCGCGGGGGGCGATCGCCGTGCAGGGCAACCATGATCACGCGGCCGTTTGCGCCACGCGGCTTCAGATGCACGCCGAAGCGCGCGAAGCGATCGAGTGGACGCGCACCCGGCTGTCCGCGGCGCAATTGGCCTTTCTCGAACAATTGCCGCTGACGGCCGAGCAGGATGGCTTGCTGTTTGTGCATGCCAGCGCGCAGCAGCCAAGCGCCTGGGAATACGTATCGGGTTCCGCCGAAGCGGCGCGCAGCATGGAGGCCGAGCATTGCCGCATCATATTTTGCGGCCACGTGCACGATCCAGCCTTATACCGGCGCACCGCCGACGGGCGCATCGGTTGCCATACCCCGCGCGGCGGCAGCCACGTCCCTTTGCAACTGCAGCATCAATACCTGGCCATTCCCGGCTCGGTTGGCCAGCCGCGCGACGGTATTCCGTCCGCCTGTTATGCCCTGTTCGACGATGTCAGCTTCGAGTTGAGTTATTTTCGCGTACCTTATGATAACGGCGCGGCCGCTCGCAAGGTAATCGAGGTCGGCTTGCCGATCGTGTTTGCGATGCGCCTGATCGAAGGCTTGTAAATAAAGCCTGGCGCGGCCAAAAGCCCATTAAGTTCGGCGTTAAAGGGGGGCCTCCCCTAGACGTAACGGCATGATTGCCATCGCTTCGGAGTTCCAGAGCGCCAGGTGGCGCGTCTCCCGGATTATCCTTGCAAAAACGATATTGGCAGGTATACTTAACGTCTGCACTTGCGCAGGGAGAGCACCATGGTATCGTTTGAACCAACAAAGGATCAATCTTTATTGAGGGAATTTGTTCGGGTGGCGCGGCGGGGAAGATCGTTCGCGTTTGCCACCGGGCCAAAAGGGGCGCCACCGACGATTCCGCCCATTATTATCATCACTCCACCGTCTCAACAGGCGCCCAGGCCAGCCATCGATCCCCGCAATACACCGCTCGGCCCCCCGATCGAGCCACCGCCAAGGCCGGCCATTTCTTTCGCCTTTGCCTGAACTCACGCGTTGTTAACGCTTCGCTAGCGCCCCAAGTTGCCAAATCGCGCTTGGGCCGGGGGCGTGGCAAACGCGGTCCCAAGGCAACATCGGCTGGCGGCGATGGGGTTTCGCGCACACTTACCTAGTTTCTTGCTGCGCTGCAAAATGGGAGCGGGCACGTCCGTTTTTCTGGCAAACCATTTTCCTGTACGATAGCCACGGCATAACAGCCTAAATATAGGCTACTATTCAATATTTAATATAATAATAGCCTATATATAGGCTATTATTATGGTGCCGCCGCCCTCTGCTGTACTTCAAATGTCACCTGTCAACGGATAGAAAACAAATGTTGGACTTTGGCTTTGCGAATGAGCAAGAAATTCGAATCGAACTCGGCAAGCGTTTGCACTCCCATCGACTAGCGCAAGGCCTGTCGCAGGTGGAATTGGCAAAACGGGCTGCAATCGGGGTAAGCACCTTAAAGCTTCTCGAAAATAAGGGTCAATGCACGTTGGAGAATTTCATGCGTGCAGCTCTAGGGCTGGGTTTGGCAGACGAAATGCAATCGCTCTTTATTCTAAAAATCAAGTCTATTTCGCAAATGGAGCAAGCTGAGCAGGCCGAGCGCGTCCGCGCTCCTCGTAAGTCAGCCGTCGCCAAACTCAAGCAAAGAGCGGGTGTATCGCCGCGGCGTCCTGCCAAACCGCGCGTATGAAAAAAATTACAGTATTTTTTTGTGGCTGGGGGCAGCGCTGGCCCCTTGGAACCCTGGCCGATAATGGTCAGACTTGTTGTTCGAGTACTCGCCAGAAGCATTAGCCAATGGCATCGAATTCTCCCCTCGGCATCTCAAACTTCAAGCCGATGCCTATGGCGGATTTCCCGCTTACCAGTTTAATTGCCCGGCCTGATAGCCGATGCGTTGCCGGACGGTTGGGGCCTGCTGCTGATGGACCGGCTATTCAAGAAGAATTTTGGCCCCCATCAAATATCCCCTCTGGACCCACTCGCGTTCATCGCGGAGCGTGCCATGGGAGCGTTGACTTTTGAGCCTGCCGCGAATATCGAGCTGCCGCCGCCAGACCTTAAGCTATTAGCGATGGCTACAGAAGTGCAGGCCGTGGTCGCTGGCCGGGATACTGCCGCGTTGCGGCAATTGGTGATGATCGGCGGCTCTCCGCAGGGGACGAGGCCGAAAGCTCTAGTGCAGTATGATGCGCCAGCCAAACTGGTCAGCACCCGAGAAGATGCGCCAGGCATGCCCTGGCTGGTCAAATTCCCAGGCAAATCGGAACATAAAGAGGTGTGTGCAATAGAGCACTGCTATGCCAGGTTTGCCACCGACTGTGGCTTGGACATGCCACCAACACAATATTTTGATTTGGACCAACGCCATGCCGCCTTTGGAATTGAGCGCTTCGACCGCCATGCCGGGCTGCGGGTGCCCATCCACACGCTGGCCGGGGCGCTGCATACGGATTTCCGCGTGCCAACCGTCAGCTATCAGACCTTGTTACGCGGTACGCGGGCCTTTACGCACAGCGAGCATGAAGTCAAAAAAGCGTTCGAGCGGTGCGTTTTTAACGTTGTGTTCAATAACCGGGACGACCACGCTAAAAACTTCTCGTTTCGCATGGACGAAACACTCTCTTGGAAGCTCGCGCCTTGCTACGATTTAACCTACTGTGAAGGTCCTGGCGGCGAACCCCAGATGGATATCGAAGGAGAGGGCCGCAATCCAAGCGAGACGGACCTCATGACGCTGGCCACTAGCAACAGCCTTGACTTATCTTGGGCGTCCGCCACCATCGAGCGGTTTGCGGTTGTCGCAGGCGAGTTCAAGACGATGGCCAAGCATTATGCAATTCGCCCGGCCACACGCAATAAGATTGCCAAAGCTATCGAGGAAAACAGGAAGCGCATGGCTTGATTACGGCTATTGACCTAATGCCAATTTTTTGCGCCATATGTCGGGCATCAGCCCGCGGCGCGGAAAAACATAGCTTACGCTATTGATTATGCGAATGGGCTGCTTAGTACCCACAGGCAAAAAAAAGCCCGCTGATGAAAGCGGGCTAAATCCAATTCTTGGAGGAGTTGGAGGAGACAAGTTCAGTATGCTGCATTGCCGCATACTTCTCCAATTTATTTTTCACATATCAATTATTCACAAGCATAATATCTTGGAAGTGGGCCCGGAATGATTCATCCCTGCGCCGGATCCAAGGTCGTCATTGACAGGTCACCACGATCCCTGAGACGGCGGCGTCGCCCATGTTGCCAATGCCGTTGGGGCTCACGGTGCAAGACGTGCCGCTCGTTTGCACAGGAGCGATGGTAAAGTCCTGGCCTGCGGGATAGACAAATTGAAACGCCCCGTTGGCCGTTACCGTTACCGGGGCTACCAAGCTACCCGTTCCCAGTGACACACTGGCGCCGGCAGGCAAGCCGGTGACCGTTCCACTTAGTAAGTAGGTATTGGTCGCGCAAACGACGACGGCAGCGATGGTCGCCGTTTCGCCAGCCGAGCTGTTGCCGCCCAGGACGTTGCAGGTCTGGTGGGCCGGCTGGTTCTGAGCCGCGATGTTAAACGCGGTGCCGTAGCCAATCTGGGTGGGGAAGGTGAAAGTCGTGTCGCCCACTTTCGGCGACACCGTGTCGGTACCGTCGCTAAGCACCAGGCCCGGGTCCGCGAGGCCGGTGATGGAGCCGCTGACGACGTACATCGTGGTGCCGCCGCAGGCGGCCAGTGCGGCGGTGACAAGCAGCGCCGTGATGGGACGCAAAGAGCATAAACGCATGTATTTCTCCAAATTGATGTGGGTGTAAAGGGCCATCGCCTTATTGGCAGGTGACCTGAACATTAACGCCGCCATGTACCATGAGTCCCGCGCCGGCGCCAGTATCGCCGCCTGTCACGCTGCAGGTCTGGCCGCCATTCGTCGGCTGCTGCACCACGGTGTAAGGCGCGCCAAAGGCGACTTGGGCTTGGAACGCAAACGGGATGTTCGAGCCCACGGTTACGGAGTCGTTGCCGTTTTTCAGTGTCACGCTGTTGCCGGAGGTCAGGCCGCTGACGGTCCCGCCCAGCGTGTAAGCATGGGTAACGCAATTGACGAGGACCGTTGTCACGTTCCCGGTCGAGGCGTTGCCGACGCCGTTGGTCACAGTACAGTTCGATTCGAGCGGCGGGGTCGTTACCGTGACGTTATAGCTATCACCTTGGTTCAGCAAATTGACAAAGGAAAACACTTGCTGCGTGGACGTCAACGACACGGGCGCCACCGCTAAACTCTCGCCGCCATTGCTAAGCACCAAGTTGGGCTGCGTCAAGCCGGTAATCGTACCGCTCAGAAGCAGGGAGCCGCTGCTGCCGCCGCACGCGGCCAAGCCGCAGGCGCACAACAGCGCCGCACAGGAACGCAGAAACAAACTTTTCATAAATTCTCCAGGAACGAATAGGGTAAGAATGGCAACGCGCTTGCCGGTGCCATATGGTACGCGGAAATTGGCGCCTATTTTAGTGCATCTGAGGTCATCCGGGCAGCACGCTTGTATCACCTTGTAACAAGGTGGCACATTAAGCGGGCTTATTTTATGCTTATCGGAAGAAACTGAAACCATGATTCTCGCCTTGGCGGCAGCGTTAGGACGATTTTTCTCTGTCCAACCTTGTTTCCCGCCGCGTTTGTCAAACGATGATTAGGATGGGCTAGCTGCCACCGGACCGGCACCTGCTTCGTCCTGCGCGTACCCGCGCACCTTACTTCGACTGCACCGGCCCGTTAGCAGCTGCTCACGAATCGTTCGCTGCAGCTCGCCCCTTGTCGTTCTAACGAGTCGGCCTTAACCGAGGAGGGGCCGGTTCACCGATGCCGCTATGGTCTGCACGGCACGCACGGCGCCACCGACTGCGGCGCCATGCGCCGATCAATATGCCGCGCCGCCGGCGCATCTGAGGCCATCGATGCGACAATAGGAGCAAAGTCGGCCCGTGCGCCGCCGCAACGGCCCTATCCCTATTTTTCGGAGTGCCAGTGCCATGACAAAGCTCGCCCCATGGGCGCGACCGAAAGCCATCCTGTTCGATTTGGACGACACCTTGTGGCCGATCGCGCCCGTCATGGCCGATGCCGAAAAGGCCCTGTACGCTTGGCTGGCAAGCCACGCGCCCAAGGTGGCGCAGCAGTTTAGCATCGAGACGCTGCGCCAGGGCCGCCTGGCGCTCCTGGCGCAGCAGCCACGGTTGCACCTTGACCTGGGCGCCTTGCGCCGTATCGCTCTGCGCTCTGCCTTCGAGCAAGCGGGCGAAGACAGCGCCAAGGTCGAGGCCGCGATGACGCATTTTTTCGCCGCGCGCAACGCCGTCACACCCTATGCCGACGTGCTGCCCGGCCTGCTGCGCCTGAAAGGCAGGATCCTGCTTGGCTCGATTTCGAACGGCAATGCGGACCTTGAAGTCATCGGGCTGGCCCACCATTTCAAGGTATCGCTAGCAGCCGGCCAGTTCGGCAGTGCCAAGCCGGATGCCGCCATCTTCCACGCGGCATGCGGGGCGCTGGGCGTGGCACCGCACGAGGCCATCTATGTCGGCGATGATCTGGTGCTCGACGTGGCCGGCGCCCAGCAGGCGGGATTGCGCGCAATTTGGCTCAACCGCAACGGCAGCAGCGCGCACCCGGATGCGGCCATCCAGCCCGACGCCATCTGCACCACCTTGGACGACCTGCTGGAATGGTTGAGCCAGCAGGGGGAAGAATGATGCGCTAAGGGCCGCCCGAGCGTGCATAATGAGGACATCACTTTAATTGCGGCTGGCTGGAAATAGACTTATGCAACTCGACACACGTGCCAAAACCTTGCTCAAAGCCTTGGTCGAGCGCTATATCGCCGAAGGCCAGCCAGTGGGCTCGCGTGCGCTCTCGAAAATTTCCGGCCTTGACTTGTCGCCGGCGACCATCCGCAACATCATGGCCGACCTCGAGGTCATGGGTTATGTGGCAAGTCCGCACACTTCGGCCGGGCGCATCCCGACGCCACGCGGCTATCGCATCTTCGTCGACACCTTGCTAACGGTGCAGCATCTCGACGAACATGCGGTCGGCGCGCGCATCCGTCTGCCGGCCCAGCAGCCGCAAAAGATGATCGCCAATGCGGCGCAGATACTGTCGTCTCTGTCGCAGTTTGCCGGCGTGGTGCTCAGTCCGCGGCGCGAATCGGTGTTCCAGCAGATCGAATTTTTGCGCCTATCGGAAAAGCGCATCTTGCTCGTCATCGTCGGCCCCGCCGGCGACGTGCAAAACCGGCTGCTGCTGACCGAGTCCGATTACACGCCGGCGCAGCTGGTGCAATCGGCCAACTACATCAACCAGAATTACGGCGGCCTGTCGTTCGATGCCGTGCGCAACCGCCTGCAAGGCGAACTGCGCCAGCTGCGCGACGATATGGGCCGCCTGATGCAGGCGGCAGTCGAAGCGGGCAGCGAAGCGATGGCCGACGACTCCGACGCCATGGTGATCTCGGGCGAGCGCAACTTGTTAAGCGTGAGCGACCTGTCCTCGAACATGACGTCGCTACGCCAAATGTTCGACATGTTCGAGCAAAAGACGGCGCTGATGCAATTGCTCGATGTGTCGAGCAAGGCGACGGGTGTTCAGATATTCATCGGCGGCGAATCAAACCTCGTGCCGATGGACGAAATGAGCGTCGTCACAGCGCCCTACGAAGTGAACGGCAAAATCGTCGGCACCTTGGGCGTGATTGGGCCGACCCGCATGGCCTATGAGCGGGTGATACCGATCGTCGACATCACGGCCAAATTGCTGTCGAACGCGCTCAGCCACACCTGACGCATCTTGGCTGCGCTGTGATGAGGCTTACTTGTTACGTTGGTGCGGGCAGTTGATCTTGACGCAGTTGCCATAGATGGCAAGGGCGTGTTCGGCGATTTGAAAGCCGCGTTCTTCGGCCACTTTTTCTTGACGTTTTTCAATTTCGCTATCGAAAAATTCTTCCACGTGCCCGCAATCTAGGCAAACCAGATGGTCGTGGTGCGAGCCCTCGTTGAGCTCAAAAATCGCTTTGCCCGTTTCGAAGTGGTTGCGGCTAAGTAGGCCCGCCTGCTCGAACTGGGTCAAGACCCGGTACACAGTGGCCAAGCCGACATCCACGTTCTTAGTCAGCAAAATCTTGTAGACGTCTTCGGCCGTCAGGTGGCGCACCGGGCTGCTTTGAAATATGTCGAGAATCTTCAGCCGCGGAACGGTTGCTTTGAGGCCGCTGGCCTTGAGATCGGAAGGCGTGTTACTCATGTTTGTTGCTCTTATCTGGTTCATCTGCTTTATCATATAGCGTTTTGGCACTTCTGCTCAACCGAATTGAGGTCACTCATGCGCTTCACCCAGGCTTTCATACCATCTCGTTCGTACCGGTTTTACTGTGGTATGCCTTTGCTGGCGGGCGCAATCGGCGTCGCGCTGCTCCTATCAGGTTGCGCCAGCCGCTCCCTGCTGGGCGAACCGTCCCCCACTTTGAACCAGCCCAGCAGCGCCGCCACAGCATCGGGCGCAGCCCAAACTAGCGTGACACCGGCCAGCGGAGCCCAGACCACCAGCGTGACCTACTGGCAAAGATTTCTTTGGGTATTTTCGCCTTACCATCCGACTATTCAACAGGGCAACTTTATTTCGGAAGAGATGTTCGCGCAACTGAAGGTCGACATGACGCGCGAGCAGGTGCGCTTTATCCTGGGCACGCCTTTGCTGACCGATATTTTCCACGCCGACCGCTGGGATTATCCATTCCGCCTTGCCAAGGGCAATGGCGAGATAACGACCAGCCGCGTGGTGGTGTTTTTCAAGGATGGCAAGGTGGAACGCTTCGAAGGCGGCAATCTGCCCACTGAAAAGGTCTACATCGCCCGGATCGTTGAATCGACTCCCATCGCGCCGTATCATGAACTTGACGCCGAACAGAAAAAAATGAAGCCGCCACAGCCGTAAAGAGTGGATGCGGACGGCCAAGGCCGCGCCAGTGGCGCTGGCATCTTGCGGCGGGCGGCGGCAATGAGATAACCTTGCATGAGGGCAAAATATGACTGAATTTAATATCGCAATTGCTGGCGCCGGCGGACGCATGGGCCGTATCCTGATCGAAGCGATCGAAGACGCGCCTGGCGTCCATCTGGTCGGTGCGCTCGATGTGGCCGGCGCCGCCTGCATCGGCCAAGACGCCGCTCTTTTTCTCGGTAAGCCTGGCGGCGTAATGATTGAATCGGATCTGGCCAAAGGCTTGGCGGGCGCTGCCTACCTGATCGATTTTACCCGTCCGGACGGCACCTTGCGGCATCTGGAGTATTGCGCTGCGCACGGCATCAAGATGATTATTGGCACCACCGGCTTTGACGATGCCGGCAAGGCGGCCATTGCGGCTGCCGCGCAAAAGACCGCCATCGTGTTCGCGCCGAACATGAGCGTGGGTGTGAATTTGACTTTGAAGCTGCTGGAGCTGGCCGCCAAGAGCTTGTCGGAAGGCTACGACATCGAGATCATCGAAGCGCATCACCGCCACAAGGTCGATGCGCCGTCAGGCACTGCTTTGAAAATGGGCGAAGTGATCGCCGGTGTTTTGGGGCGCGATTTGAAAACGTGCGCCGTCTACGGGCGCGAGGGAGTAACGGGAGCGCGCGATCCGTCCACGATTGGCTTTGCCACCATCCGCGGCGGCGATATCGTCGGCGACCATACGGTGCTGTTCGCCGGAATCGGCGAGCGTATCGAGATCAGCCACAAGTCGAGCAGCCGCGCCACCTATGCCCACGGCGCCTTGCGTGCCGCGCGTTTCTTGGCCGACAAGCCGAGTGGCCTGTTCGACATGCAGGACGTATTGTCTTTGAAAGGGTAATTGGCGACCATGAGCACGAGCCCCATTGAGAATCAATTTAGCCTAGAGCGCTACTGGTTGCAGGGAGATCCGATCAGCCATGCCGTGGCCTATTTGCTGTTGCTGATGTCACTGGCAAGTTGGTACTTGATCCTGTCCAAGAGCTGGGCCGCCTGGCGCATCCGGCACAGCGCGGGCGCGGTCGAGGCGTTCTGGGGCGCGCCTAGCATGGCGGACGCGCTCGCTAGGTTGACTGTGGCCGACCGCGAAGGCGTGTACGCACCGCTGGCCGAGCAGGGCGCGGCCCCCCTGACGCCACAGGGGCCAGCTACGCTGGGCGCCGAAATGGCCCCGGGCGAGCAGGTGACCCGCGCCCTGCGTAGCGCCGTCCACCGCGCCACCCAACGTCTGGAGAGCGGCTTGACGGTGTTGGCCTCGATCGGTTCGACCGCGCCCTTCGTCGGCTTGCTGGGCACCGTCTGGGGCATCTACCATGCGCTGGCGGCCGTGTCGGCGGCCGGCATCGTGCAGATCGACAAGGTGGCTGGCCCAGTCGGCGAAGCCTTGATCATGACCGGCTTCGGCCTGGTGGTGGCCATTCCGGCCGTGCTCGCGTATAACGGCCTTAACCGCGTCAATCGTCTCACCTTGGCCGAGCTAGATGCGTTCGCCTTCGACTTGCACGCTTACCTCACCACTGGCGCACGCGCCGCCAAATAAGGGAGCGATCATGGCTTTTGGCGCTTTTAACCATCACCGGCAGCAGCCCTTGATGGCCGACATCAACGTGACGCCCATGGTTGATGTGATGCTGGTGCTGCTGGTCATCTTCATCATCGCGGCGCCGATGTTTACCAATGCGATCAAGCTTGACTTGCCGCGCGCTAAGGCGGCGCCCGCGCAGCAGCCGGTGCCAGCGATCACGCTGGCGATCGATGCCAAGGGCCGGATTTATTGGAACAACGACGCGCTCGACCCTGCTGCTCTGGACGCTCGGCTGGCGCAGACCTCCAGGCTGTCTCCGCAGCCGGAACTGCAGCTGCGTGCCGATAAGGAGACGCGCTATGAAGTGGTGGCGCAAGTGATGGCGGCAGCCCAGTCGAACGGCGTGACCAAACTCGGTTTTGTAACCGACCCGGGGCGATTCCTTGACAAGGAAAGGAAATAATATGGCGCTTGCCCGGATCAATGGTGCCTTGATCACCGATTGGGCCAGTTTCCACGCCCAGTGCCAGGAAGCGCTCGGCTTTCCCGAGTTTTACGCAGGCACGATGGACGCCTGGGTCGATTGCCTCAGCTATCTGCGCGACGAAGATGGAATGACGCAATTTCACCTGAAAGCGAACGAAACGCTGGAAGTGATCATCCTCGATTCCGATTTGATGCGCCAGCAGGTGCCCGATATTTTGGACGAGCTTAGCTTTTGCGTCATCGGCATCAACGAGCGATACGAGGACTATGGCGAAAAGCCGGCGCTGGCGCTGGTGCTGCTCTGACGCGCCGCGCGCCAAGGGAGATCATTGGTAGGATGGTGTGGGCGCCCATGACGTGAAACGGCAACGGTAAAACGGGACAGCGAACGGCTGGGGCGCGACCAAAACGCGTGAGCCAGTATAATGCTTGGTTCATAGTCACTTTTGGCATCAGAACATGCAAGAAAAATATAGTCCAGCCGAGGTCGAGCAAGCGGCCCAATCCCACTGGAAGGCGATCGACGCCTTCAAAGCCGTCGAGCATGATGCGCGCTTCCCCAAGGGTAAATATTACGCTTGCTCGATGCTTCCTTACCCATCTGGCAAGCTGCATATGGGCCATGTGCGCAACTATACAATCAACGATGTGATGTATCGCTATCTGCGCATGAACGGCTACAACGTGCTCATGCCGATGGGCTGGGACGCCTTCGGCATGCCGGCCGAAAATGCCGCGATGGCCAACAATGTCGCGCCAGCGCAATGGACTTACTCGAACATCGCGCACATGAGGCAGCAGATGGAGTCGATGGGACTGGCGATTGACTGGTCGCGCGAAATGACCGCCTGCAAGCCGGAATACTACAAGTGGAATCAGTGGATGTTCCTGAAAATGCTTGAAAAAGGCATCGTCTACAAGAAGACCGGCAGCGTCAACTGGGATCCGATCGACCAAACCGTGCTGGCCAACGAGCAGGTCATCGAAGGCCGCGGCTGGCGTTCTGGCGCGCTGATCGAAAAGCGCCAGATCCCCATGTATTACGCGCGCATCACCGATTACGCCGACGAGTTGCTCGACTATGTCGCCCATAAATTGCCGGGCTGGCCCGAGCGCGTGCGCATCATGCAGGCCAACTGGATCGGCAAGTCAACGGGCGTGCGCTTCGCTTTTGCGCACCGGATCACGGATGCCGGCGGCGCGCTCATCAACGACGGCAAGATGTACGTATTTACCACTCGCGCCGACACGATCATGGGCGTGACCTTTTGCGCCGTCGCGCCGGAACACGCGCTGGCGGCCCACGCCGCAGCGTCGAACCCGCAGCTGGCGGCCTTTATCGCCGAGTGCAAACTGGGCAGCGTGATCGAAGCCGACATGGCGACGATGGAAAAGAAAGGCATGCCGACCGGTCTGTTCGTCACCCATCCATTGAGCGGCGCGCAGGTGGAAATCTGGGTTGGCAACTACGTCTTGATCACCTACGGCGACGGCGCCGTAATGGGCGTGCCGGCACACGATGAGCGCGATTTCGTTTTTGCTAAAAAATTCAGTCTGCCGATACGTCAGGCCGTGGCGGTTGAAGGCAAGGAGTTTTCCACTGCCGCATGGCAGGAATGGTACGCCGACAAGGAGCACTGCGTTTGCGTCGGGTCCGGCAAATACGACGGCTTGAATTACGCCGACGCGGTCGAGGCGATTGCCGCCGATCTGGCCGAAAAAGGCCTGGGTGAGAAGAAGGTCACATTCCGCTTGCGCGACTGGGGCATCTCGCGTCAGCGTTATTGGGGCACCCCGATTCCCATCATCCATTGCGCGGACTGCGGCGATGTGCCCGTCCCGGAACAGGATTTGCCGGTGGTGCTGCCGGAAGACTGCGTGCCGGACGGCACAGGCAATCCGCTCAACAAGTATGAGGCATTCTTGCGCTGCAACTGCCCCCAATGCGGCAAGGCGGCCCGTCGCGAAACCGACACCATGGATACTTTTGTCGATTCTTCGTGGTACTACAT
Organism: Janthinobacterium sp.; assembly: GCA_003133225.1. Lineage (GTDB taxonomy): Bacteria > Pseudomonadota > Gammaproteobacteria > Burkholderiales > Burkholderiaceae_D > Janthinobacterium. The sequence continues at coordinate 22,178 of PKWL01000072.1, read as the reverse complement.
GCGCTACACTTCGCCCGGCAGCGACGCTGCGATGGTCGACGCCCGCAACGATTACTGGATGCCGATGGACCAGTATATCGGCGGCATCGAGCACGCCGTCATGCATTTGCTGTACGCTCGCTTCTGGACCAAGGTCATGCGTGACTTCGGCCTGCTCAAGTTCGATGAGCCCTTCGTCAACTTGCTCACGCAGGGTATGGTCCTCAACGAGACCTACTACCGCGAAGACGCGGCCGGTAAAAAGACATGGTTCAACCCGTCCGATATCGACCTGACGCTGGACGACAAGGGCCGTCCGTGCGTTGCCAAGCTGGTAGCTGACGGCCAGCCCGTGCAAATCGGCGGCATCGAAAAAATGTCGAAGTCGAAGAACAACGGCATCGACCCGCAAGCCCAGATTGAGCAATACGGCGCCGACACCGCGCGCCTGTTTACCATGTTCGCATCGCCCCCGGAGCAGACGCTGGAATGGTCAGGCAGCGGTGTCGAAGGCGCAAACCGCTTCTTGCGCCGGGTCTGGGCTTATGCGTATGCGCAGGCGCCGCGCGTTTCAATGGCGCTAATTGCGGCCCCGGCCGTGGTCAACACGGAGGCGCAAAAAACGCTGCGCCGCGAGATCCACAAGATTTTGCAGCAAGCCGATTACGACTTGAAGCGCATCCAGTACAACACGGTGGTGTCAGCTTGCATGAAGATGCTAAATGCCATGGAGTCAACCAAGCTCGATGACAGTGCGGCGTCGGCGGCGCTGGTGGCCGAAGCTCTGTCGATCTTTTTGCGTTTGCTAAACCCGGTTGCCCCTCATATTACGCATGCGCTGTGGCAGGAGCTCGGCTACGCCACGGTGTACGGCGATATCCTCAACTCGCCTTGGCCGCAGGTTGATCCAAAGGCGTTGGAGCAGGCTCATATCGAGATGATGATTCAAGTAAACGGCAAGCTGCGCGGTTCGATCACCGTCGCCAAGGACGCCGACAAGGCTAGCATCGAAGCGGCCGCCCTGGCCTGCGACAGCGTGCAAAAGTATCTGGAGAGCGCGCCGAAAAAGGTCATCGTCGTGCCGGGTAAATTAATTAGCATTGTGGTGTAGACGATATGCTGACTTTTTCCGTGACGATGCGGCGCGCACGCCAGTGGGGCGCCATACTGGTGTTGACGTCGATGTTGGCGGCTTGCGGCTTCCATTTGCGCGGCGCGGGTGGCCAGTACAACGTGCCATTCAACAAGGTCTATGTCGATCTGGACGACACGGCGCCGTTCGCGATTAATCTGAAGCGCTACATCCGCTCCTACGGCGCCACTCAGATCGCGCTCAGCGAAAAGGATGCCGACGGCATCATCGACGTCCTAAACGACCCGGATAAAACCCGGGGTAAGTCGATTTTGGCGCTCAATAGCAACGGCCAGGTGAGTGAATACCTGCTCAGTTATAGCGTGAGGTTCAAGGTGCGCGACAACCAGGGCCACGAACTGCTGGCGCCCACGACGATCGCGGCGACGCGCCCGATGACGTTCGACCAGACCCAAGTATCGGCGAAGGAAAAAGAAGGCGAGCTGCTGTACCACGACATGCAAACGGACCTGGTGCAGCAGATGATGCGCCGCTTGGTCGTGCTAAAGCCGGTCGTCACGGCGTCGCCCGTACCCGCAATACCCGCAGTACCGGCCGCATCGGCAGTGCCCGCGGTGGCGCCCGCGCCGACCGCGCGCCAACAGGAAGATTCGACCCATGCAATTGCGCCTTGACGCGCTGGACGGACATTTACGCAAGTCGCTGGCGCCACTCTATGTCATCACCAGCGACGAGCATTTGCTGGCACTGGAAGCGGCTGACCTGATCCGTCGCGCCGCCCGCGCGCACGGCTATTCCGAACGCGACGTGCTGACCGTCGAGCGCAGCTTCAAGTGGGGCGAGCTGCTGGCGGCCAATCAGGCGCGCTCGCTGTTTGGCGACAAAAAGCTAATCGAGCTGCGTATCCCGACTGGCAAGCCGGGCAAGGATGGCGGTGCGGCACTGCAAAATTATGCGAAGGACCTGAACCCCGACAACGTGACCATCATCACGCTGCCCAAGCTTGACTGGGCCACCCAGAAGGCGGCTTGGGTGAGCGCCTTGCAGCAAGCCTCGGTGTATGTCGACATCGCGCCGGTCGAGCGCGCGCTCCTGCCGAACTGGATCGGGGCCCGCCTAGCGGCGCAAGGCCAGCTCGCCGATCGACCGAGCCTTGACTTCATCGCCGACCGGGTCGAAGGCAACTTGCTGGCGGCGCATCAGGAGATCTTGAAATTGGGGCTGTTGCACGAGCCCGGTAAGCTTAGTTACGAGCAGGTGCAAGACGCGGTGCTAAACGTTGCGCGGTACGACGTGTTCAAGCTAAGTGAAGCGATGCTGGCGGGCGACCCGGCGCGTCTGGTGCGCATGTTGGAAGGCTTACGGGGCGAGGGCGAGGCGCTGCCACTGGTATTGTGGGCCATCGCCGAAGAAATCCGCACCCTGTTAAAATTGAAGACGGGGCTGGCGCAGGGGCGCCCGCTAGGCGTCCTGCTCAAGGAATTTCGCATCTGGGGTCCGCGCGAACGCATGATCGAGCCGGCACTACGCAGGATTTCGCTGCCTGTGCTGGAGTTGGCGATGCGGCAAGCATCGCAAGTGGACCGGATGATCAAGGGCCTAGGCGTTAAGGCATATGCCGGCGACGCTTGGGATGCAATGCTGCAACTGGCGCTGAAAGTGGCGCGTGGCTAAAGAGGCAATGATGGATGTCAGGCACTACATGGAACAAGTTGGCCGCCAGGCGCGCGCGGCGTCGCGCGCCATGGCCCGGGCCGACAGCGCCACTCGCAATCTGGCGTTGACGCTGATCGCCGCGGCCATCGTGCGCGACGCCGATCTGCTGCGTGCGGCCAATCAGATCGACCTACATGCGGCGATCGCCAACGGTTTGGCGCCGGCCATGCTGGACCGCCTGACGCTGTCCGATGCGGCGATCACGGCCATGGTCCAAGGCTTGCAGCAGATCGTCAATCTGGCCGACCCCGTCGGCGAGATCTCCAACATGAAGTTTCGCCCGAGCGGGATTCAGGTGGGGCAGATGCGCGTCCCGCTAGGCGTGATCGGGATCATATACGAGGCCCGGCCGAACGTGACGGTCGATGCCGCGGGGCTGTGCATTAAGAGCGGCAATGCAGCCATTTTGCGCGGCGGCTCGGAAGCGATCCATTGCAACCGAGCTTTGGCCAAGCTGGTCAAGGAAGGCTTGGCCGGCGCCGGATTGCCAGAGCATGCGGTGCAAATTATCGACATCACGGACCGTGCCGCCGTCGGTGCGCTGATCACGATGCCGCAGTATGTCGATGTCATCGTCCCGCGCGGCGGCAAGGGCCTGATCGCACGCCTGATGGAGGAGGCGAGCGTGCCGATGATCAAACATCTGGACGGCATCTGCCACGTCTACATCGACGCCTTGGCCGATATGGCCAAGGCGCTCGCGATCGCTGTCAACGCCAAGTGCCATCGCTATGGGACCTGCAACACGATGGAAACGCTGCTGGTGGCGCGCGCGGTTGCACCCCAAATGCTGGCGCAACTGGCCCCGCTGTATCTGGCCAAACAGGTCGAATTGCGCTCCGATCCGGAAGCGTTCGCATTATTGTCGGGCTATCCGTATCTGGTAGAGGCTACTGAAGAGGATTGGAAGAGCGAATATCTGGCACCGATTTTGTCGGTTAAGGTGGTGGCGGACATCGACCAGGCGATTGACCATATCAACACCTACTCGTCGCGCCACACGGACGCCATCGTCACCGAGGATTACAGCGCCGCAATGCGCTTTTTGCGCGAGGTCGATTCGGCCTCCGTCATGGTGAACGCCTCGACCCGCTTTGCCGATGGTTTCGAATACGGCCTGGGCGCTGAGATCGGCATCTCAAACGACAAGCTTCATGCGCGCGGACCGGTAGGGCTGGAAGGCTTGACATCTTTGAAGTATGTCGTGTTCGGCCACGGTGAAGTGCGCGCCTGAGAATAACATCGGCCCGCTGGCGGACGTAGTTCCGGCAGCGGGCCGATGGGGTGGCCAATCCCGGGCCGACCATTAATCGATCATCTTGATCACCATATATTAGATTGCACACTATGCTCTGGATTAAGGCGCTACACATTGTTTTCATTATCTCCTGGTTTGCCGGGCTGTTTTATTTGCCGCGCATCTTTGTCAATTTGGCGCAGGAAATTGAAACCGTGACGACCGAGCGACTGCTGCTGATGGCGCGCAAACTATACCGCTTCACGTCGATGCTGGCGGTGCCGGCGGTCTTGTTCGGCAGCATCCTCGTGTGGCTGCAATACGGCGCCGACAATCCAGACGGCTTCAAGATGCCGGGCTGGATGAGTGCCAAATTAGCGGTCGTGCTGCTGGTGCTAGGCTACCATTTCGCTTGCGGCTCGATCCTAAAGAAGTTCGAGAAAAACGCCAATTTGCGCGGCCATGTCTGGTTCCGTTGGTTTAATGAGGTGCCCGTGATCCTGCTGCTAGTGATCGTGGTGCTAGTGGTCATCAAGCCGTTTTGATTGGAGCGCCATGCGCAAAATCTGCCAATATTTTTTTTCTCCGATCTCGCCTTGGAGTTATCTCGGTCATGCCCGTTTTGTGGCCTTGGCTAAGCAGCATGGCGTGCAAATCGAGGTGCGCCCGCTTGATATGGGCAAGGTATTTGCCGTCTCCGGCGGCTTGCCGCTGGCAAAGCGGGCGCCGCAGCGGCAAGCCTACCGCTTGACGGAGTTAGCGCGCTGGTCCGAGTTCTTGCAGTTGCCAATCAACGCGCAGCCCAAGTTTTTCCCCGTCTCGCCGGACGCCGCCTCAAAGCTGATCATCGCCACCCGCCTGGCGCTGGGCGTCGAGGTCGCGCTGGATTTGAGCCAGGCCATCATGCGCGCACTTTGGGCGGAAGAGAAGAACATTGGCGACGCCGATACCCTGGCCCAGATCGCCAACAGCTGCGAGCTCGATGGGCGCATGCTGCTCAAGTCGTCGGATACGGCCAGTGTGCAGGCCGAGTACGATCGCAACACGGACGATGGTATTGCCGCTAATGTATTCGGCGCGCCCTGGTATGTAGTGGAGGGCGAAGGGTTCTGGGGCCAGGACCGGCTCGATTTCCTCGAGCGCGCATTTTGCCGTCAGGCGGATCAACTGTAACGGCGGAAAAGCCGGTAAGCCGGTGTCGTCGATTGGTTTGAAAAGCAGTTCGGATTTTTGATATTTAACGGATAAAGGGGACGCCATGGCTTCCTATTTTTGCCCATGCCCGCGTGGCTTGGAAGCGGCGTTGGCCGAGGAACTGGGCGAAATCGCCCAGCAAAGTACCACCATGAAGGTGCACAATCAGGTGCCCGGCGGCGTGCATTGCTCGGGCGAACTGAGCGACGCCTATCGCGTCAACCTGCATTCACGCATCGCATCGCGCGTGCTGATGCGCTTGGCACATGCAGGCTATCAGAACGAAAACGATATCTACGACCTGGCGCTGGCGCAGCCGTGGGAAGACTGGTTCGGCGTGCAGCACACGATCCGGGTCGATGTGACCGCCGTCAAGTCGCCGCTGCGTAGCCTGGAATTTACGACGCTGAAAATTAAAGACGCGATCTGCGACCGCTTCCGCGACCAGTGCAACGAGCGCCCGTCGGTCAATACCAAGACGCCCGATATGCGCATCGTCGGTTTTCTCGACGCGCGCAGTTTCACGCTGTATCTTGACACCTCTGGCGAAGCGCTGTTCAAGCGCGGCTGGCGCGAGGAAACGGGCGATGCGCCGTTGCGCGAAAACTTAGCTGCCGGCTTGCTGCGCGTGGCGGGCTGGAAACCGGGCATGGTGCTGTTCGATCCGATGTGCGGCTCCGGCACCATCTTGGCTGAAGCGGCGCAGATGGTGGCCGGCATCCCGCCCGGCGCGCGCCGGGCCTTCGCGTTCGAGCAATTCAACGGTTTCGACAGGGCGCCGTGGGACGACCTGAAAAACGCGATCAAACCCAACCCCTTGCCGACCGAGCCGACCATTTTTGGCAGCGATATTTCGGGCGACATGGTAGCCATGACGCGCCATAATCTGGGCTGCGCCGGCATCCTGTTCGACGTGCCGCTCAAGCAGATCGAGGCCCAGGAAGTGAAACCGCCCAGCGACGTGGCGGGCATCATGCTGACCAATCCGCCGTACGGCGAACGCATTGGCGTGCGCGGCGACAGCACTTTGGGCGACGACCAATTGTCCGTCTCGTTCTACTCGGCACTCGGCACCACGCTTAAGCAACGCTTTGCCGGTTGGACCGTGTACTTGTTTACGGCCGACCTTGGCCTGCCGCGCTTGCTGCGACTGAAGGAGGCGCGCAAGACGCCGTTTTTTAATGGCGCTCTCGAATGCCGCCTGTTTCGTTTCGACATGGTGGCCGGTTACAACCGCCGCGAATCGGCCAAGCCAAAAGCGGCATGATTGCGTGAGTTTCCCGTATCGGATAGCTGGCGCCTCGCACGCGCCGGCCGTCACCCGATTTGGTCCTCCATAGCCCGTCCTCGATAGCCCATTAAAGCGCGCCATTCATTCGAATCGAGCCTGAGAAAAAATGTTGCCTGCAGCTTCGGTCGATGTCTCCCCGCTCTCTGCCGTGCCGCTGGCCGTTATGCTGGCCGGTCTGTCGATGCTGGGACCGTTTTCAATCGATACCTATCTGCCGGCCTTTCCGAATATCGAGGCCTCGCTCAACGCCAGTCCCATCGAAGTGCAACAAACGCTGACGGTGTACATGCTCGCTTTTGCCGGCATGGTGCTGTGGCATGGCGCCCTGGCCGACGCCTTTGGCCGCCGCAACGTCATCCTCGCTTCTCTCGTGCTGTTCGCCGTCGCCACCCTGGGCTGCGCCGCCTCTCACAGCGTGCACTATTTATGGGTCTTTCGTATCTTGCAAGGTGTCTCGGCCGGGGCCGGGGTGGTGGTTGGGCGCGCCATCATCCGCGACCTCTATTCGGGCGCTCCCGCGGCCCGCCTACTGTCCCTGGTGACAATGATTTTTTCCATCGCGCCGGCGATCGCCCCGATTTTGGGGGGCTGGATCGTCAAGCTGACTAACTGGAGGGCGATCTTCCTAGTCGTCTTCGCCTACACGGTCGTCTTGCTCTGGTTCTGCTTCAAACGTTTGCCGGAAACGCTGCCAGCGCCGAAAAGGCAAGCCTTCGATCCGCGCCACCTGGCGAGAAATTACGGCGACATCTTCCGTTCTCCGCTGTTTCATATGAAGTCCGGCGTCATCGCCTTCAATTTTGCCGGGCTGTTCCTCTTCATCACGGCGGCGCCCGTTATGTTGCCCGAGCATTTGCATTTGGGGCCGGATCAGTTCGGCTGGTTGTTTATCCCTACTGTTAGCGGCATTTTCCTGGGGGCGCTGGCGGCCAACCGCATTGCCGGAAAGCTTGCCTTTGCGCGCCAAATCATGATCGGGTTTTGTTTTCTGATTGGCGCGGCCGCAGCCAACGTTGGCTATCATTTTTGCTTCCCGCCGGCCCTGCCGTGGTCGGTCGCGCCGCTGTTTTTTTATACGTTCGGCATGTCGCTGGTGGCGCCAGGCGCGACCTTGCTCACGCTCGACCTGTTCCCGCGGATCCGCGCCACTGTCGCCTCCTGCCAGTCATTTGCCGTCACCTTGCTGGGGGCGCTGGTGGCGGGCGTGATCGCGCCCTTCCTATCCCACTCTATGCTTTGGCTAGCGTGCGGGCAACTGGCGTTTACGGGTGGCGCGTTGACCTTATGGCTGACGTCGCGTCTTTACAAAAACAGGTGACATGGGAGACATTCGTGAAATGTGTGCGATAAGTAGGCGATTATTTAAAGCAAATTTTCTCAAGTGCAAGTCATTGCGTGCACTTATGCTAATATAACCTTCGGTTGCTTTGCTTTCTTATATGGAAAACTAGTTTTTCCTTGGTAATAAAGAGTGATTTGAACGGCGAGACGCTTTGTCGTCAGACGAGCCTTTTCCTTCCGACCTTCCTTTGGCGGCGCAGTGCTTGACACGATGCATCAATCAGACCCCGACATTCGCAACCGCTTGCTTCTTGCGCGTCTACCGGCCATGCCGCAGATACTCATCAAGTTGATCGAACATTTGCAGGCGCACGATGTCGACATGCCCGAACTGGCCGCACTCGTCGCCCAGGATGCCGGCATGACGAGCAAGGTCCTAGCGGTGGCCAATAGTTCGGCCTATCACCACGACGGGCGCGTGCACGCACTGGAACAATCCTTGGTGACGCTGGGCACGGATATGATCAAGACGCTGGTCATTAGTGAATCGGTGTTCCAGACCTTTAACAGCTTTCCTCACTTGGGTAGTACGGACCTGCGCGGTTTTTGGAAAAGCTCCTTGACCGCTGCGGTGATGGCGCGCGCCATCGCCAAACAGATGGCGTATCCACATGTGGAGGAAGCCTATCTGGCCGGCTTGTTGCACAACGTCGGCCGCCTGGCGCTGCTGGCCAGCGCGCCCAAGGAATACGGTTTTAATTTCATGGCGCGCGACGACGAAGCCTTGTGCGCCGTCGAGCAGCGCACCTTGCAAATGACCCATGCGCAAGCGGGAGCTTGGCTGATCGAACGCTGGCAGCTCGACTCTTTCCTCGCCGACAGCGTGCTGTATCACCATGAGCCGGTGGCCCGCCTGGCCGCCAGTCACCCTCTGATTCGCATTGTGCGTCTGGCGCACCTAGCTAGCCACGACGGGGGCGCCGCATTGGCCGAGATGGCCACCTTGTGCGGCCTAGATGGCGGCTGTTTGGAGGGCATGGTGGGTGCGGCCGCCAAAGAGGTGGCGACGGCGGCCGCCTTACTTGGCATTGATCTGACCGGCGCCGACGACATCGTCAGTCCGCCCGCGCATGCGGCCACGGATCCCGTGCAACAACGCCTGTCGGAGGAAGTGCGCAATCTGGTGCTGGTATCTGAAATAGGGCAAACTTTTGCCCGCCAGCGCGGCGAGAGCGACTTGCTAGAATCGATGGCGCGCTCGGCGCGTATCCTGTTTGATTTCGAGCATACCGTGATCTTGCTGGAGAACCCGACCGGCCTTGCCCTCGACGCTGTTGTGGTCGGCGCGCAACAGCTGCGCCTGGCTGAATTTTCGATCCCGCTCAAGGGCGGCGGCCCCGTGGCAGGCGCGGCCCTTGAGCGGCGCGTTGCCTTTGTCAGCCGTAACGCAAAGGTGCTTGGCGTCGCCGAGGAACAATTATTTCGGATTCTTGCCGCGGACGGCCTGGTTTGCCTGCCGCTCGTGGCCGCTCAGCGTTGCCTGGGCCTGCTCATTGGTGGCGCCGCGGCCTGGCAAATGGCAGATTACCAAAAACGCGAACGATTTTTGCAATCGTTTGGCGCTCAGGCTGCCAGCGCGCTCGATGCCGTTCTCAGCGAGAATGGGCAGGCGCGGCGCCAAGTGGCCCATGTGGCTGAGAAATTTCGCGAAGCATCGCGCCGCTTGGCCCATGAAGTGAATAATCCCCTGTCGATCATTAAAAATTACCTCGGCGTGCTGGATGGGAAGCTGGCGAAATGCGAGCCGGTGACGGGCGAAATGTCGATCCTGAACGAGGAAATCGACCGCGTCGGCCAGCTCGTCAACGGCCTGGCCGATCTGCAACCGAGCTCCGCCTGCAGCAGCACCGACGTGGGCCAGGTCATTGACGAGGTGCTGCGCCTGTTTCGAGCCACCTATTTCGTGCCGCCCTCGGTGCAGATCGCCGTTCGCATGCAGGATGGCCCGGCAGAAATTGACGGCGACGCCGACATTCTCAAGCAAATCCTCGTCAACCTGATCAAGAACGCCGTCGAGGCCCTGCGCGACGGTGGCAAGATTGAAATCAGTCATCGCGGTCACGTTAATCGCGAGCGCCGCCTCTACCTTGAGCTGTGCATCAGCGACAGCGGTCCAGGCCTGTCGCCAGAAATGCTGGCCAACCTGTTTGCAGTGCGGCGCAGCACGAAGGACGGCGCGCACCACGGCCTGGGCTTGTCGATCGTCCACGCCTTGGTCAAGGAGTTGCACGGCTTGATCACCTGCCACAGCGGTGAAAGCGGCACCACCTTTGAGATTTTATTGCCCGTCCGCGGCAGCGCCAGTCAAATTGTCGGCGCTCAAACGCGCTTGATGAGATCAGTTTAGGGTCATTAATGAATGCCAACACTGCTAGTGCGCCTGGCGCGACGCACCTTGGCGCGCCTTCACTTGCCGCTCAATTCGAGCCCGAGGACTGGCCGCGCATTCTTCTCGTCGACGACGAGCCACGCCTGTTGTCATCGGTCTACGAGCTACTCAAGGGCCGCCATTATCGACTGGCCACCGCCACCTGCGGGCGCGAAGCGTTAACCGAGCTGTCGAACCTCGAGTTCGATCTGATCTTGCTCGATTTGCGCCTGCCTGACATGAGTGGCCACGAGATCATGGACTTCATCAACGCCAATGGCATCGGCAGCGATGTGATCGTGATGAGCGGTGATGTCGGCATCGAGGCGGCGATCGGCGCCTTAAAGCGCGGCGCTTACGATTACCTGCGCAAGCCCTACAGCCGTGAGGAACTGCTAAAGACGGTGGAAAACGCTCTGCAAAAACGCAAGCTTGCCCTCGAAAACAAGCGCATCGCTCTCGCGCTGGAAAACTCTGAAAAAATGTACCGCTATCTGGTTGATAGCTCGCCCGATATCATTTACATGCTCAACCATGAGGGCCGCTTCACGTTCGTCAATGATCGTGTACAGCAGCTTTTGGGCATCGGACGACAAGAATTGATCGGCGAGCATTATTCGGTCCTGGTCCACGATGAGGACGGGGAGCGCGCACGCTACGCGTTCAGCGAGCGCCGCTTCGACGAGCGCGCCACGCGCAATGTCGAGCTGCGCCTGAAAAGCCTCAGTGGCAATGGCTCGGACCGCATCTTCAACAACACATTGATGGCCATTTCGCTCAATGCGAATGGCATGCGTGGGCTTGATCAGAAAGCGAAAAAGAACGAATTTTTGGGCACCTATGGCGTGGCGCGCGACATCACCGAGCGCAAACGGGCCGAGGAAGTGATCTACCACCAAGCTTACCACGACATCCTAACTGATCTGCCGAACCGCATGCTGTTCAAAGACCGGCTCGGTCTGGCCGTGATCCAGGCCAAGCGCAAGTTAAGCGAGCTGGCGGTGATGTTCATCGACTTGGACCGTTTCAAGCTGGTCAACGACACTTTGGGCCACGTCAAGGGCGATGAGTTGCTGCAACAGGTGGCGCTGCGACTGAAGGATTGCCTGCGCCGCGGCGACACGCTAGCGCGTCAGGGCGGCGATGAATTCACCATCGTGCTGCCTGAACTGCGCGACCGCCAGGATGCCAAGGCGATCGCCGACAAGTTCCTCGAAAGCCTGTACCGGCCGTTCGACTTGGATGGACACGAAGTGCATATTTCAGCCAGTATCGGCATAGCCATCTATCCGGACGACGGCGAGACCATCGACGAGCTGCTGCGCCATTCCGACATCGCGATGTACCAGGTCAAGGCGCTGGGCAAGAACGGTCACAGCTTCTATGACAAGTCGATGATGGACGTGTCGCACCAAAAGATAGAGCTAGAGCACAGCCTGCGCAAGGCACTCGAGCAAAACGAGCTGGAAATGTATTACCAGCCGCAAGTGGATGTGGCTACCGGCAAAATCGTCGGCGCCGAGGGGCTGATGCGCTGGAATCACCCGCAGCGTGGATTGCTTGCGGCCGGCGAGTTCTTGCCCTTTGCGGAAGACAATGGACTGATGCTGCCGATCTCGGACTGGATGCTGGGCGCGCTATGCCGCGACCTTCAAGAGTGGAATATGGCGGGCGGCGAAGCGATCCGTTTGTCGCTGAACCTGTCGCCGCAATATCTGGACCGTGGCGATTTCTTTGAAAAAATGCGTGGCGTGCTGACCGAGTATGGTATCAACCCGGCCCAAATCGAAGTGGAAATCACGGAAAATGTCTGCATCCGTAATCCGCAATACGCAATCGAACAGCTCAATAAGCTCGGTCAGTTGGGCGTATCCGTCGCCATCGACGACTTCGGCACGGGCTATTCTTCGCTGTCCTACCTGCACCGGTTTCCGATCCACACGATCAAGATCGACCAGTCCTTTGTGAAGGAAATTGAGAACGAGAATGGCCACTTCCCCGTGATTCTGGCGATCATTTCGATTGCCCGTGGCCTGGGGCTGAACTTGATCGCCGAGGGCGTCGAGACTGAAGTGCAGGCGCGTTATTTGCAGGCCTCCGGCTGCACCATCATGCAAGGCTATCTGTACTACCGCGCAATCTCGCTGCGCCATTTCATCGGCGCCTTGGAAGCGCAGCGCTCGACGTCTTTGCATATATGCCATTGAGGATCGAAATCCGCGCCACCGCTCTAGCCGTGCCGCTCTCGCATTTGAAGAGACGGTAATCATGCGCACATCGACTGCGCTTGCATCAGGCGCCTCCGGGGGCAGCAGTTTCACTGCAGAATTTTTGCGCGTGAAGATGCTGGCCGAACGGGGCGTGGCCAATGCCCAGCACAGCCTCGGTTTCATGTACTTCAATGGGCAGGGAATAGCACCAGACCATGCTCTCGCCGTCACGTGGTATCGCCAGGCAGCCAGCCAGGGGCTGGAACATGCGCAATACAATCTGGGCGTGATGTACCAGAAAGGCCAGGGGGTCAGCCAGGATTACGAGCAAGCCGCGCACTGGTACCACCTGGCCGCCGAGCAAGGTTACGCCGCCGCCCAATACAATTTGGGTTGGCTATTTGCCAAGGGCCAGGGCATCGCGCAAGACAGCGCGCAAGCGATGCGCTGGTTTAGCAAGGCTGCCGATCAGGGCGACGCTGGCGCGCAGAACAATCTGGGCCTGATGTATGACACCGGCAAGGGTGTGCCGCAAGACTTCTGCCAAGCCGTCGCTTGGTACCGCAAGGCGGCCGAGCAGGGTTACGCGCGGGCCCAGTTCAACCTTGGCCAGCGCTACGACAAGGGCCAGGGCGTGGCGACAGATGCGCTCGAGGCAATGGCGTGGTTGCGCAAGGCGGCCGAGCAGGATTACGCGCCGGCCCAGTTCAGTCTGGCGCTGCGCTACGACAAGGGCGAGGGCTTAGTCCCGGACCGGCAGAAGGCCATCTCCTGGTACCGGCGGGCGGCCGCGCAAAATCATGTTAGTTCCCAGTTCAACCTTGGCTTGCTCTTGGACAGCGGCCAAGGCGCGCCGCGCGACGAGCAGGAAGCGCTGGCTTGCTACCGCGGGGCGGCAAACCAGGGCCATGCCGGTGCGCAAAACAATCTGGGCTCGCGCTATGCCTTAGGCCAAGGTCTAGCCCAGGATTACGAGCTGGCCCGGATGTGGTACCGCAAGGCGGCCGAGCAAGGCTTTGCGGCCGCCCAGTATCAGTTGGGCCTTCTGTATGAGAATGGGGATGGCGTGGCGGCAGACCAGCAAGAAGCGATCCTCTGGTACCGAAGGGCGGCCGACCAGGGCCATCTGCAATCCCAGTTCGAGCTCGCGCTGCGCTACGAAACCGGGCAGGGCGTGGCGCGCGATGTTGTGCTGGCCATGGCGTGGTACCGGCGCGCCGCCGAACACGAGTATGCTGCCGCGCAGTACATGCTGGCTCTGCTGCATGACCTTGACGACGGCCCCGCCCCGAATGGGCAACGGGCGCACGACTGGTATCTGCGGGCGGCCGAGCAAGGTCATACGCTGGCGCAGTTCAAGCTGGGTCTACGTTACGACAGCGGTCAAGGCACGCTCCAGGATTACGAAGCTGCCCTGTCTTGGTATTTGAAGGCGGCGCGCCAAGGCCATGCGCGGGCCCAGTTCAACGTCGGGCTGATGTTCCTTAACGGCCAAGGTACGCCGGCCGATCACATGCAAGCCTATCTGTGGCTGTCGATGGCCGAGAAAAATGGCGCCGCCGCCCGCACATACATCGCGCAAGCGGCAGCCCAGCTTGGCCCTATCGCGCTCACCCGGGCCCAAGAGCGGCTCGACATAATGCCCCAAGTAATCGTGTTGCCTAGCTAATTAACTGGCGGGCGGCTTGACCGGCCAAGGTCCGCCGTGCACGCCGAGCGTCCGTTTCCATCCGGCAGCGGGCGGCATTGGCAGGGGCGATTAATTCTAGCCGATTTATTCTAGCCTTTTGCGGCCAAAAGCAGGCACTTGGACAATCGATCAAAATGCAAAAGAGCAGCTTGCGTTAGCTCGACTTGCTTGCGTCTTGCGTCCTCCGTGTCCGTTAGCATGAGCCAGCCCTTTTTGCGCATCGATGTTAGCCTGCTATGCACGGTGGCAGGCGAGCCAAGCTCTTCCTTTGCCATCATGTCGCGCACGGACAGGCGCTCTTGCTCCCGTCCGGCGCGACCAACCATGGCCAAAATTCGTTCTTCGAGTGGATCTAACGATGGCAACGATGGCAAACCACGCAGCGCTTCCGCTAACTGCAGAAAGCGCAGATAAATGTCGGCAGGTCGTGTTTGTTTTTTTTTCATGATAAATTGCAACAAGTGTTGTCGTCAAAATACGTTATGCTAACGAAGTTGTAAGAGCGTCCCGATCCCTATTTCCAGAAAATGAATGCAGTGACATCACCTATCCGTTTGCAACTGGTTATGGTTTTGACGACGATGATCGCCTTCGTCCTGATGCTCATGGTGAACGAGTGGCTGTTTTCCACGCTGGAGTTCGCACGGGGAATAAACTGGATTTACTTGCCCGCAGGGATGCGTCTGCTGTGCACCTTATTGTTCGCAGAAGCGGGAGCCGTCGGATTGCTGCTCGTCTCCTGGCTGGTTTGTTTCTTTTATTTTTTCCCGGATGATGTCAGCCGATCTTTCATGGGCGGCATCCTTGCGGCAGCCGCTCCCTACCTGGCGTATCGGATTGCTCAACAAGCCTTTGGATTGCGAACCTCCCTGTCCAATCTGTCGTCCAAGCGCCTGTTCGCACTGATTGTATTCTATTCCGTAGCAAGTCCTGTTCTGCACCACATATGGTTTGCCATACATGGTGAAACTGACGATTTCGTGCGCAGTTTCTGCATCATGTTCATTGGCGACCTGAACGGTACTGTAATCGTGGTTTATGCGATGAAGATGATCTTATCGTGCTTCCCCTCGAGCACACGGGCCAAGTGATTATCGGGCGGTGCTACTTTAAAATAATTGCAAAGATGTCACCCGGTTGCGCCCATTTTTTTTGGCGTCATACAGGAGCTCGTCAGCGCTTGTGATTAAAGTGTTGAGCGTGATCGTATTTTTGTTGCGCGCGAAGTCGACGGCCGCCACACCGAAGCTCGCCGTAGCAGCAATCACCCGATCGCCCTCATGGCTAGCGGCAGCAGCGAAGGCGACGCGCAGGCGTTCGGCTAGCAAGACGCCGCCGCACAAATCTGTTTCAGGCAAGATGATGAGAAACTCTTCGCCACCATAACGTACAACCGTGTCAAGGTGCTCGCGCGTCATTTTTTTTAGGAGTTGGGAGAATGTGCGCAGCACAGCATCGCCGCCGCAATGACCGTAGGTGTCGTTGACTAGCTTAAAGTGGTCAAGGTCGCAAAGGATGACCGCCATGCATAGGCTGGAGCGCCGGGCGCGCGCTATTTCGCCAGCGAGCAAGCTCTCATGCAAATAGCGCCGGTTGAAGCAACCAGTTAGCTGGTCGTGCACGGAAACGCTTTTGAGGATGGTCTGCGCGCGAAATTCCTCGCGCCAGAGATGATGGTAGCGGTGCGCGGCGACGGCGCCGAACGTATTGGCGAGCAGTAATAGCATCGTCATTGTGAAGATGTCCGGCTGATTCAGATGACCCACTTTGAGCGCCAGAACGATAAAAGCGGCGGTTGAAGGCAGGGCCACGGCCAGCGAGTATACGAGACGATTTGGAATGTAGATATAGACGACGATAAGCATGATGGCCATCGACATCGCATGCCAGTGTAGTTCACCGGGCCGATAAACGACGACCAGCATAAAGACGGACATGCCGGCGACTTCGACGAGCGTTGCCGCCAGCCATGTGACGGCGATTGATTGTGGATGGCGATAAGTGAGCCAGGTGCCGGCGGCCGCTGCAACTGCCACTGACAGGCGGCCCACGAATAAGACGAATGCCGCATGACCTTGGCCGAGAACGGCGATATCGGTGAGGGCAAATGCAAGATAAAAAACGGAGCAAAACAGCAAGGTGATGCGCAACTGCGATTGCGTTTTTGCTAAATGGTGCTGAAGAAACCTATATTCCGTGAGTTCACTGCAAAATTCTCCAAGAAAAGGCGCGATGGCCAAGCGATGTAGATATTCGGCACTAGTTTCCATTAGCGATATTTTTCCATGGGCATGGCAAGCGTCTTACATTTCTGCGTAGTAATAAACGTTAGCACAAATCGATCTAATTAGTATAGCGTAACAGCTTTAATTTTATATACGTATTTTTTCTTAAAAGCAACAAAAATCCGGCGAACTTAACTCAGAACGCATCCAGGCATGCGCCCCGTGAGCGGGCGCATAGGCACTTGCTCGAACGCGACTCGCCGAGGTTGCGCCCTCCAACGCATGGTTCGCCCACTCGTCCCCATCCGCGCCATCTGCGATCGCGAACGCCACGCGAGCGCTAAGGTGGGGCCCATCGCTACCCTGGCCATTGTCCGGTTTGCCAAGCCTATGCAAACTCGCGTAGAATGCGGGTGTCGCGGGTGTAGCTCAATGGTAGAGCAGAAGCTTCCCAAGCTTACGACGAGGGTTCGATTCCCTTCACCCGCTCCAATAAGAATCGCCTGATTTCTTATTTTTTTCCGCTCCGCAAAACCCGCTTATAGCGGCAACGATTTCCGTCTGCGCAGCTAGGAGTGCGTGGACGCCACGACATCTGACCATCCTGGACCAGCACGTCATGCGCGACCATGAGACCGCCCAAGCCCAGCACTACCTTCAGCAAAGTCACCAAGCCGCGCTACGCATGGCACAAATGAACTCGATCAACAATTTATCGCAAGACAGATTTTTGACGACAAATTTTATCGTGAAAACGAGGATGGTCCCAAGGTACTCCAATGCCGTACTGCCGAATGAAATTGCGCAGCCAAACGCCTTCGATATCGTTCAAGATGGGACTGTGCGCTCACCTTTGCAATCTCGATTCTCCGGCGCAACTGAGCGTCAATAGGCTTGTGTTGGGCGAGCAATCAGGTCAACCAAGTGCGGATAAATCCTATACAGCTTTGAATATTTTTCTAGGAACAGACGGCACCAGCGCCTGCACCTGGAATGCCCGCAACCCGTTGGCGAGCCTGAGCGGCGGGCAACGGCCAGCTTTCAGTACGACGGCCCATGTCGGCGGCAATCTAGTTGCTTGGCACTTAATATGGCACTACAGGACTTATCTGAGGCGTTCGCCGCGCAGGGCCGCCACCGCGTCTTGCCTGGGCTGACCCGAGCTGGCCGAGCACGATCACTCGAGGTTTTTTTGCGTTTCCGGCGCCGCTCGTGACCGTATCGGAGCGGTTCCACCAGCCACCGCCCAGCGCTTGAAACAGCGCTACGGTGTCGGCGAAGCGATTCGCTTGCGCCTGCACCAAATTGAGCTTTGTTTGCTGATAAGACTGTTGGGCGGCCAATAGCGTGGCGTAACTGATGTCGCCAAGTTCAAGCTGACGGCTTCCGATGGCAAGGCTCTTTGCCGCCGCGCGCTCGGCGGCCAGTGCAGCGGCGAACGCATTGGTATCTGCCTGAATCGCATGCAAGGTGTCGGCCACGTCACGAAATGCGGACAATACGGTGCTGCGATACTGCGCCCCGGCTAGATCATATGCCGCTTCAACAGCGCGTTGTTGATGCAGTAACACACCACCATGGAAGATCGGTTGAGCCAGGTTACCTGCCAACATCCAGAAACCCGTGCCGGCCTTGAACAACTGGCCAATCTCGGCGGCCGTGCTGCCGAGATTCGCGCTCAAAGTGATGTTCGGCAGCCGGTTTGCGATCGCCACGCCGACTTGGGCGCTGGCCGAGTGCAGGTTTTCTTCGGCCGCGCGCACGTCCGGGCGTTGCTCCACCAGTTTCGATGGCAGGCTAAGCGGTAGCGTCAAAGGTAGGTGGAGGGACGCGAATTCGAAGTGCGCGCTTTGGCCCTCGCTGGGAAAGCGCCCGACCAGCATGGAGAGCATCGTTCGCTGTTGTGCCAGCTGTTTTTCAAGCGGCGGCAGCACCGCCTGTGCCTGTGCAAGCATGGTCTCCTGAATGGCGATGTCCGCCTCGGCGCTCTGGCCCAGGCTGTGCTGGCGCCGCACTATGTCGAGCAGCTTGATATTAATGGCGATAATTTCGCGCGCGGCCGCAATCTGGGCGCGCAGCGAGGCTTCCTGCACGACGTTATTGACGACATTCGATGTCAGGCTCAGGTAAACCGCTTCAAGCAGGAATCGCTGAAGGGTAGACTGCGCCTGCAAGGACTCCACGCCGCGCCGCGCGCCACCAAATACATCCGGGGCATAGCCGACGCTCACCTGAGCCGTATGCAATTGGTAGATCGCCGCACCGTTGGCGGCACTCGATGAAACGGCGGCGTCAGCGATTTTCTGACGGGTGGGCTGGAAATTAACATCGACGCTGGGGAAGAATAGGCCCTGCCCGGCGTCGACGCTTTCCTTGCTGCTGCGTAACGCCGCCTGTGCCGCCTCAAGATCGGGGTTGGCCTGGATAGCTTGGTTGATCAGCTCATTTAGGGGTTGCGAATGGAACAGCGTCCACCATTGCCCGGGAATATCCATGCCTTCGACAAGCAGCGGGGCGCTGACGCCGGCGCTATCTGCAAATGTCGATGGCGAGCTCGACCGCGGCAAATAGCCATCGACCCGGGGTGCTTCTGGCCGTTGGAAATCCGGTCCGACCGCACAAGCGGTGAGCATGAGCGTGAGCGTGAGCGTGAGCGCCGAAGCGACAACGAGGGTCAAGGTGCGCGACATCGGCTGCCTACGCAATATCGTCGTCATGGCGAGCTCCATTGGTTTTCCGGGTGTTGCCATTTTGTGCGACGCGCTGCTCGAGGATGAAGTAAAAAGCCGGCAGGACAAATAGGGTCAGCAGCGTTGCCACGATCAAGCCGCCCACCACGACGGTGGCCAAGCCGCGTTGCACGTCGGTGCCGACGCCGCTGGCTAGGGCTGCCGGCAACATTCCCACCGTGGCCACCGTCGCCGTCATCAAAACGGGCCGGAAACGCTCGGCAGCGCCCGCCAGGACGGCTTCATGCAAGTCAACGCCGTGCTGGCGCACCCGATTGAAGTTGGCAACCAAAATGATTCCATTTTGTATGGCCACACCGAACAGTGCGATAAACCCGACGGCGGTCGCCACGTTCAGGGTTTGCCCCGTGATACGCAGCGCGATCAGGCCGCCCAAGGTTGCCAGCGGCACAATGCCGAGGACAAGGAAGGCCTGCCTGAGTTTGCTAAATTCAGCGTAAAGGAAAACCAGCATGAGCAATAGGGCGAGCGCGAGAACGAGGACGAAGCGAGTCTGGGCGCGTTTCAGGTTCTCGAACTGACCAGCCCACTCAAGACGGAATTTGGTCGCATCGAAACGGGCCTTCTTGTTTACCGTGGCTTGCGCGGCGGCCAGGTAGGAGGACATCGCGGCACCGCCATAATCAATCCGGATGGTCAATTCCCGGTGCCCCATCTCGTGCGAGATCGTGCTCTCACCCATTTTCCGCGCCACATGGGCCACTTCAGACAAGGGGATATGCGCGCCACTGGCGCTGCTCAGAATCAGTTTGCCCAAGGTTTGCGGGCTGTTGCGGCTGTCGTCCGAAAACCGTGTCGTCACGTTATAGGTGCGGTCAGCCACGTACACTTGGCTGACCGGTGCGCCTCCCATTCCCGTTTGAATGAGGTTCGTCACGTCCGCCACGTTGATTCCATAGCGGGCGATGGCGGCACGATCGATGTCGATCACGATCTGTGGAATCGGCGGTTCCTGGAATATCGCCGCCTCCGTGGTGCCCTCCACGTCGCGCAAAATATCGACGATATTTCCGGCCAACTTGCGCAGCTCCACAGGATCGTCACCGTAGACGCGAAGCACGAGGGCGCTGTGCGAGCCGCCCACGACATCGTCCACCATGTCCGAAATGGGCTGGCTGATGGCGCTGGAAAATCCAGGCAGTTGCTGCAAGCGCGCATTCAAAAGGCGCACGAAATCCCCCTTGGTTTCTCCCCTTGGCCAGGAACCATACGCAGTCAAGCCAACTGGCGCCTCGATGTGCGAAGGAGTCCAGGCGTCGGTGCCGTCGTCGCTGCGTCCCAGTTGCGTGATCGCGTAAGACACCTCCGGAAATGTGCGTAGCGTGCGCCGCAGCGTGGATGCCATATCGCTTGCCTTGGCGAGCGACAAACCGCTTGGCAATTGCACTTGCAGCCACAACGTCCCTTCATCCAGGCTGGGCAGGAATTCACGGCCGGTCGTCAAGCCAAGGCCGACGACGGCGACGAGCCCGACTATGCTGATCGCGTAGGCAACCCCTGGTCGCCCCAGCAAGCCGGTCAAGGCGCGTCGATAGTGTGCCTGCAGCCATTCAAACCATCGGTTATTGGTTCTCGCTCGCGGCTTGCGAAATGCGATGTAAGCCAAGCCGGGAATCAAAGTCAAGGTGCTCAGCAGCGCACCGATGAGTGCATAGGCAACCGTGTAGGCCATGGGGGAAACAAGTTTGGCCTCGGCGCGCTCGAATGCGAACAGCGGCAAATAAGCGGTGATGATGATCAACGTCGCGAAAATCATCGGACGCGCCACCTGTTGCGCCGCCGAACGAACGGCGGCGGCGCTGAGTTCCTCAGCCGGCTTTGCTTCGCGGCGCCGCAAAATCGCTTCCGTCACCACGATCGCGCCGTCGACGATAATGCCAAAGTCGATCGCCCCGAGCGAGAACAGGTTGGCCGGCATCCTCATCAGATTCATCATGATGAAGACAGCGGCCAGGGCGAGCGGTATCGTGACCGCGGCAATCAAGGCACTGCGCGGGCTGCCGAGAAACAAAATCAAGACGATGCAGACCAGACCGACTCCTTCTAGCACTGTGTGCGAGACTTGGCTGACGGTCGCCTGAACCAAATCGTCCCGATCGATATAGGGAGCGATGCGTACGCCCTGCGCCGCAAGCTGCTGATTTAGCTCGTCCACCTTGGCGTGAACACCTGCCAGCACTTGGGATACGTTCTCGTATTTCAGCAAGAGGACGATCCCTTCTATCGTGTCGGGATTGTTGTTCTTGCCCAAAATACCCTGCCGTTCCTGGTGACCGTACTGGAGCTTGCCAAGATCGCGCAGGAACACCGGCACCCCGTTACTTTGCTTGACGGCGATATTTCCCAGGTCGGCCAAGGTGCGCGCCATGCCGATGCCGCGAATCACATAGCCTTGCTCGCCCAAGGCGATCCTGCTGCCGCCGGCGTTCGCACTGTTGTTGTTGATGGCGGCGGTGACATCGTTCAAGCCGAGTCCGAATCGTTGCAACTGGGCCGGATCCAGCTGAAGCTCGTACTCCTTGGTAAAGCCGCCGAAATTGTCGACTTCCGCGACGCCGGCCACCTGTTGCAGTGCGGGAATCACCGTCCAGCGTTGAATCTCCGACAGCTCCATGAGATTGCGGGTGTCGGACTCCAGCGTGTAGCGGTAGATTTCGCCGGTCGGCGCCGTGACGGAGCCCAGGCCTGGCTGGGCCCCCGCGGGCAGCGTCACGCCGCCGATACGCTCCCGGATGCGCTGACGGACCCAGTAATCCTCGGCACCGTCCCGAAACACCATCGAGATGAGCGACAAGCCGAAGGTGCTGCTCGAACGCATACTGATCAGACCGGGCGTGCCGGCGAGCGCGCGTTCCAGCGGCGTGGTGATCTGCTGTTCGATTTCCTCTGCCGCAAGCCCGGACGCCTGGGTCGTAATCCGCTCGGCAACGTCACTGATGTCTGGGTAGGCGTCGACCGCCATCTGCGTCCACGAATAGTAGCCAAGCAAGATGACAAGGATCGCCACCATGATTACGATATGACGTTTGCTCAGGCAAGAGGCAATGAGTCGGTCAATCATTTAAACTGAAGTTCCCCCTCGCG
>PKWL01000023.1 GCA_003133225.1 Janthinobacterium sp. | reverse complement strand
TCCGCTGGGAACTTCAGTTTAAAAGCACTCCGCCCTTGACGATAATGCGCTCTCCCGCTTTAAGTCCCGTCCGGACGAATACGCTATTTCCCTCCTCCTCGCCAAGTTCGATCGTGCGCCGTACGAACGTCCACGGTTGGACTTCGACCAACACCGTGGTGCTGTCGTTGCTCATGAGTAGCGCAGAATTGGGCACGCTTGTGCGGCGTGCTTTGGGAATCGTGAAACTCGCATTGGCAAACATGTTGGGCTTGAATCGGCCCTGCCGATTTTCAAAGGCGATGCGTACCTTGTCGCTGCGCGTGTCGGGTTCGAGCACTGCGCCGACGAACGCCACCGTGCCGTCGAATACTTGTTCCGGGTAGGCGGGCAGGGTGATGCGGACCGGCTGTCCCTTTGCCACGAATGAAAGCGAGTTTTCCGGCACGTTGGCGGTGAACCAAATCGAGTCCAGGTTGGCGATCGTCATGACCGAGACAGTTGCATCCGTCACGAAGGCACCCGCCGCGATGGACAAGGCAGTGACATAGCCCGACATCGGGGCCACCAATGTCAGCAGGGGCGCCCGGGTCCCGATTCGTGCCGAGCCTCCGATCGCTTGGATGCGCTCCACGGCGCGCTGAACTTCGTCGGATGCTTGCATGTCGTTACTCTCAGCTTGCTCGACATCCCTAGTTGCGCTCCCTCCCGCAGCGGCGACCTTGCGGGCACGCTCTAGCGCCCGTTTGCTAAGTTGGCGCGCGTCTTGCGACTTGGTCACGTCGGCGGACGCTTGCGCGAAGTCACCGGAGGACAAGACAACAAGAACCTGGCCTTTCGTCACATGGTCTCCCAAGTGCACCTTCAACTCGAGCACCTTGCCAGTCACCGGCGGCAAGATGTTGGCCGTCCTTTCCGGGTCGGCTTCGACAGTCGCCGGCACATTCAGAGCGCGCGCCATCTCGTGGGCCGCGACCATCTGCACCGTAAGCTGTGTTCGCATGGGCGATAGTTCAGGCACGACAATCCGATCGCCTTGGCGGACAAATAGCGGCTCGAATTTTTCCGAACGTTCGGACGCTTGCGCTGCGCCGTGAATTTTGGATAGCAGTTGGATCATGCCAAAACCAGTCCCAAGCAAAAAGATGAGCGCTCCCGCCATGCTGGCTCGCTTGCGTTGCCGAATTCTTTTCCATAAAGACATGAATTACTCCACATAAATCGAACCTTGCCGATAATTGTAAACGATAATCATTCTCATTCATAGATAATATTTAAATGAGGCAACTCTACGGACCCGCCTTGGATGCACCCTCGCCGTAATGCCGCTCGGGTTGGCCTCAATTATTTTGGAGTATCATCCACGCGGTATTTCGCCTCAACTTGATTAAGTGCTACCTTGCTTGGCGGCCGCTTCGGTACGCTTGCTGCATTGGGATGCCATAATCGACGTGAGAACGAGTCCTCTACGTCGATTTCAATGAAGGGAATCATGAGCCGCATCGCCGACATCGTGTGGCCGCGTCTGACCGGCCTCATGCCAGGAGAGCTGAAATATGCTGAACTGAGCTGGTTGGTGTCGCCCGCTCCGCATCTGAGCTTGCTGACGCGACGACGGGCAACCATGATCGTTAATCGGGTCCGCCTGTTCGCCTTCCTGTTTGCCGCACTAACGCCCTTGTGGAGCATCGTTGATCTGCTAGTTTTCCCCTTCCCCCTGTGGCTCGACCTGGCCTTGATGCGGCTGTTCGCCTGCGGCGCCTTCGCCAGCCTGTTGCTGTATTACCGCCCCAATGGCATTTTGTTAAATGCCTATCGCGCCTTGGCCCTGTTGTTTGCAATCCCGACCGTGTTCTATGTCGTCTCACATGCGCTGCTCGGTCACTACCGCCTCACCGGTTTGTCGGCGGCCATTGGTGCCGGTTATGCGTTTCTGCCTTTCGTTCTGCTAGCCGGACTGTCCATCTTTCCGCTGACGCTGCTTGAAAACATCATCATCGCCAGTCCGATTCTGATCGCCCAAGGGGTTGCCGGCTCCCTACGCTGGGCCACCTTGGACCGGCCCTCGTTTGTGGGCGCATTCTGGCTGATGGTGCTAATTAGCGGCGTTTCAACGCTGGCCGGCATGAGTCAGCTGGCGTTCATGATCGCACTGGTACGGCAGGCAATCCGCGATCCGCTAACGGGCGTTTTCTCGCGCAGAAGCGGCGAGGAATTGCTGGAGTTGCAATTTACCGTCGCCCATCGCAGCGGCGCAATGCTGTCCCTTGCCTTCGTCGATCTCGATCATTTTAAGATGATTAACGATGAGTACGGTCATGAAGCGGGCGACCAGGTTCTGCTCAATATGACTGGCATCGTCAGCCGCAATCTGCGTCAGGGCGACATGCTGGCACGCTGGGGGGGTGAGGAGTTTTTATTGATCATGCCCAATACCAATCTGGTGCAGGCGGAAGCGGCAATGGCGCGCTTGAACCACATAGGCTTTGGCCTTAACCCCGGCAATACCCCGATCACTGCCAGTATCGGTATTGCCGAACGGGTGGCTGATCAGGCCAGCGACTGGAAGTCGTTGGTCGAGACGGCCGACCAGCGCATGTATCGCGCCAAGCAACATGGTCGCGACCGGATCTGCAGCCGGGACGACGCTTCAGGGCCAGCCTAGTCGAGTCATCCGAAGCCCCTTGGCCCCGGCCGCAGGGAGCGTGCAGGTCACAGCGCAGGGCTTATCCGGTATTCATTCGGGCGTGGGATGCTTCACAGTCTCTCGCGTCAAGCCCCAGGCGCTTGGGGAATCAACAGATTACGGTGGGCACAAAATTTCAGGCGGTAGTACCTGATTTTCCACGTCATCGAGCGCACCATGTTTAAGC
The DNA here is from genome assembly GCA_003133225.1 of Janthinobacterium sp. GTDB lineage: Bacteria > Pseudomonadota > Gammaproteobacteria > Burkholderiales > Burkholderiaceae_D > Janthinobacterium. The sequence goes on along the minus strand of PKWL01000023.1, from coordinate 69,923 downwards.
ATGGGCGCCAGAAATCTCGTTTCAAATAAGTCAGCGGGCACCGGTTTGCTAAACAAATAACCTTGCATTTCGTCGCAATTTAACGATCGGAGCAAGCGCGATTGCTGCTCGGTTTCGACGCCCTCCGCTACCACTTTGAGGTTCAAAGCATGAGACAGCTCGATGATGGTGGACACAATTGCCCGACCCTCCGGCCCGGTGGTCATGTCGATAATGAACGAGCGGTCGATCTTCAGCGTATCCACCGGCAGTTTGGCGAGGTAGCTAAGGGAGGAGAAGCCCGTGCCGAAATCGTCGATGGCGATGCTAACACCCATGGCGCGGATTGCCTTCAAGCTGGCAATACTGTGCGCGACATCCTCCATGATCAAACTTTCAGTGATCTCGAGTTCCAGTCCTGCCGCCGCATTGGCATCGACGCCAATCGCTTGCGCGATTTCGGCGACGAAGCCGTGATTGCGCAGCTGCAATGGCGACACGTTCACGGCAATGCGTACGGCAGGCAGGCCTGCGGCGCGCCAGCGCAGATAGTCTTCGATGGCGCGCCGCAGCGCCCAGCGTCCCACTTCATAAATCATTCCGGTTTCTTCCAGGATCGGGATGAACCGGCCCGGCGGTACCAGCCCAGTGTGTGGATCCTCCCACCGTATCAGCGCCTCGGCGCTGGTGAGCTTGCCGCTGGCAAGGTTGATTTTCGGCTGATAATGAAGCACGAATTCACCGGCGTCTAGCGCATGGCGCAATTGATTTTCGAGGGTGAGCCGGCCAGCCATTGCTTCCGTCATTTTATGGGTGTAGAACAGGAATCGATCGCCGCTGGCCTTGGTCTTTTTCAGCGCAAACTCGGCGTTCTTAAACAAGGTGTCGGCGTTTGCGCCGTCATTTGGAAATAGCGCTACCCCAACTTTGGCGGCGATCCGGAACACCGCGTCATTCAGCCGAAACGGCTGGTTCAAAAAAGCTTCTATCCATTTCTCGAGAAGCGGCGCTACCTCTTGCCCCTCCATTATTTGCGGCAGTAATACTGCAAATTGGTCCACGCCGACACGCGCTACGAGGTTGATATCGCCTGCCTTGCTGACCAGCCACTCCGCTACACGCTGCAACAAGGCGTCGCCGGCCGGCCGGCCGAGGCTGTCGTTGATGTTCTTGAAGCGCTCAAGGTCGATCACGAACAAGGCCAGCTCATGGCCGCCGGCAATCGCCTTGAGTATGTACTGCGCCAACCGATCGAGAAACTGGCAACGGTTCGCCAGTCCCGTCAGCACGTCGTAGTAGGCGAGATAATTGAGTCGCTCTTGCTTGGCGATGTAGTCAATTGCAAATCCAACGTCTCCGGCAAGTTGGGTCAACAGCTTCATCTCTTCTTCGTGGAAGAATTCGACCTCGCTCGCATACAGGCCTAGCACGCCTACTGCTTCATCCGAGACAATCAGTGGAAACAGAACCATCGAGCGGACTCCCGCTTCCGCATATTTCGCACTGAATACTACCTGGTGGTCCCTTTGAGAAGCGTTGGACACAATGGCCCGTTTTTCCCTGATCGCTCGTGCACACATGGTGCGTTGTGCGCTGTCACTCGACGATAAAATATTTGTGATCGTCGCTAGGAGCTCCTCATCCTTGCCCCTAGACGCGACCGGAACCATCGTCATGGTGTTCTGGTCAATCATCGAGACCAAGGCCATACGGAATCCGCCGTCCTCTACCGCGATCCGGCATGCTTCCTTGAAAAGTTCGTCGCGATCGCGCGCCCGCACGATCAACGCATTGATACCGCTTAGCATGGTGTATACGCGGTTCAGGTAGGCGATCCTCGCTTCCGCCTCTTTGCGCTCGGTGATGTCTTCGCCGATGCTTGCCGTTCCAATCACCGTGCCCGCTCCCGAGCGCAGCACTGAATTGTTCCAGCGAATGAGCCGGCGCTCACCCGAGCGGGTGAGGATCTCGTTCTCGTCATGCATGGCGCCAGGCCGGTTGGCAAGGATGTCCGGGAAAAACGAGTTTTTCAATTGGTGAATTTCGGGCGCGATGAAAAGCGCGAACCAGTCGCACCCGATCACTTCCTCGTATTGCCAACCGGTCAGCCGGAGCAGATACTCGTTGCAATAGGTGATCCGGGCTGCGCTGTCGAGCATCACGGAAACGAGCTCCACATTTCGCATCATGTCGCTGAAGCGCCGCTCACTTTCGCGCAGCTCCAGCAACGACTGTCTGAAGGCCGCGATCGCATGGGTCATTCTGTCGACTTCGTCGCCGCCACCTCTTACCGAGCGGGCCCCCGCCTGAGTCCCGAGTTCCGTCAGGAGACCAATTTGTGTTTCAATCGAGCGCGACAGTACCCGCGACAAAACTTGGGATAAAAAGAGCAGCAACGCTGCAACCAAAATTCCTATTAAGGCAATGGCGGTACTGCTGATCTGGCTCTGCCGGACTCTCGCGGCAATATCGACATTGATCGCCCGCTGTTCTAAATCGAGAATCCTGGCAAAGGAGCGGCTCAAGAGGGAAAATCGTCGGTTCGCAAGAATAAGTTGCTGTGGCGCCAGCGCCAAGTTGACCGTGGCCATTTTCACGGCAGCATTGATCGCCTTCCGGTACGCTTGCCCATCGGCCGATAGTTCATTTCGACGGGCGCTGAAATCGGGGCCCATGCTGCTGTTCGTGGGCGGCAAGGCTTGCTCGAGTTCGCGTATGGCTTCCTGAATCTGATACAAGTGTTGTTTGGCCTGATCGTACAAAGTCGCCTCATCGATTTTTCCGGCGCTATAGAGTAGATCGTATATTGCTGTGTGCTGCTCGGTCAGATCGACGAACACATCGGCATAGCGATTGAACGACTTCAAACCTTGTTCCGTGATGTGGGTAAACAGGACGTTCTGGCGCTGGGATTCGTAGACGAAGGCGGCCGCAAGCAGGCTGCACACAACCAAGCCTAAGAGGGGAGCGACGAGGAAGCGCTGTCGAAGAGAAAAGCTCCGAAAATAACGAATCACATTGTTTCGCATGTTGATTATGGCGCTCCAGCAGCGGGGCTTGCTTTGGGCCTGCTGGGCGCGTTGAGCTTGGCGAGCGTGCTCCAATCCTCTGGCAGAACCATGGCTATTGGCTCAAATTGCCCGCCGGGCATTGGCCGGAAAACATAGGCCACGCCTTCCGGCTTGGGCCAAATACCGGCCGCTTCGCGCAGATTGGCGCTGTGGGAGACGATGACTGCATTGGTCGCTTTTACTGGCGGCGTCGACAACATCCGGCGCAGGGATTCCGTGTATCGTTTGGTTTCGCTGGCATTGGTGCCGATGGAAAAGTAGAGGTCCTGGCTGACGCTAAAGTGGCCAAATGCGAGTTTTGCCGTCTCCTTACATCGGCAAAACGGGCTCGTCGTCACGGTACCGACGGGGATTCTTAGCGCTTGGAACGCCTTCCCGATTTGGATTGCCTGGTTGCGCCCTTCGACGGAGAGGTTGCGCTGCGTTTCACACTTCATCAGGTTTGCCTCGTCGTCCCGGGAATCCGTTTGATCCGTCGGGCCGTGCCGAAAATAGATGACGAATCCACCGCTGCGCAGTTCGCCTAGCAGGGAACTCAATTGGGCCAACTTTGCGCCGGCAAGTATAGTAGGCGCCGCCAGCACCGAATTCATCGCCCCAACGAGTCCAATGAGCAATGCCATCTTTCGAAACCGTCGGAAGGTATTATTTCTCATAGTTCTCGACCCAAAAAGGCAAAAATATCCAATAATTTTTCCATCGACGGCGACATGTGCGCGGTCCACTTTGGGCATGGACCAACGGCTCGCCACGCTAACTTGCCATAAAACATTATAGCGCCCCAAGTTGCGTATTTTTACGCTAATTGGCACGAAATAGATATGCATAAATGATAGGTTGAAAAAAACTGGAGCAGGCGTGGTTTCTATGGATGCGATGGAATAAATCTTTTTTTGGAGTGGAAAAGACAGTCCGGCATGACTTTTATTTCACTCGCAGAGAAATCGAGCCGTAACAGCATCGTCACCCGGATCGAAAAAAACCGTTAGAAGGTGATCAACTGGCGTAAATAGGATAACCCATGGCAGCCGCGGCGGGCTTTACAATCTGCTGTGCCAGGGATGCGATGGCTAGCCCCAACCAAGAAATAAAGCGGTCGGCCAAGGCGGTCGGCCGCAGAACTGATGGCGCGATCGTGGCGGGAAAAGTGCGCGCGGCCAATTTGGCCCTGCCCACTGCCACGAGGCCGCTTTTCGCCATCGTCGAAAAAAATCAATTTTGTCTGTACCCGGAGTCGGTGTCCGCACGGATCGGATGCCGCACCTCGCATGCCGGCATGGCAAAACCGCACTCTTTGGCGCGCCTCTTCCGCGCCGTTGCCGTCTTCAACAATTCCCCTTCAGTCACGCGTACGGCGCCGGCATCAAGGATAAACGTTCACCGCTTCTCATTGCCGTAGAAGAGCGGGCTATATGCGGCGCCTTTGCGGTTTTTCCGGCCAGTGCCGCCACCTTCGATTGCTGCAACCGTATCGCCGGTGACGCTAATGGGGCGGCAGGTATGCCGTCACGCCGGAATACTCCCTCCACCTGCACGTCCACCACTTGCGCCAGATTGTTTGCCTGAACTTGCAGGCTCACCGCCGCTGCGGCCGCCTCTTCAATCAATACGGCATTTTGTTGCGTCACTTGATCCATTTGCGCGATCGCTTGATTGACCTGTTCGATGCCGATACTTTGTTCTTGGCTTGCGCAAGTGATCTCGCCCATGATGTTGGTCACGCGGCGCACGCTAGCGACCACTTCCTCCATGGTGCTGCCAGCTTCGCCAACCAGCTTGCTGCCAGCGTCAACTTTTTCAACCGAAACGCTGATCAAGGTCTTGATTTCTTTCGCTGCTGCCGCGCTGCGCTGGGCCAGATTGCGCACTTCGGTGGCCACGACGGCAAAGCCGCGGCCTTGTTCGCCGGCACGCGCCGCTTCCACCGCCGCGTTGAGCGCCAGGATGTTGGTTTGGAACGCGATGCCATCGATCACGCCAATGATGTCAACAATCTTTTTCGACGACGCGTTGATCGAAGCCATCGTCGCCACCACTTGCGACACCACTGCGCCACCCTTGACGGCGACTTCGGATGCAAAAGTTGCCATTTGATTGGCCTGGCGCGCGTTGTCGGCATTTTGCTTCACGGTGGTGGTCAGTTCTTCCATCGAGGCGGCGGTTTCTTCCAACGAACTGGCCTGTTCCTCGGTGCGGGCGGCCAGGTCGCTATTACCCTGGGCAATCCCGGCACTGGCTGCGGCCACCTCTTCGGCCCCCTGACGGACGGTGGAGACGACGCCCGCCATCTTGTTGCGCACTTCGTTTAACGCAGCAACGATCTCGCTTACTTCGTCATTGCCATGCTCGGCCATGGCGCACTCCAAATTGAGCTTGGCCATCGCGTGTGCCTGGCTTGCCGCCAACGTAAAACGGACCTTCATGCTGCGCAACAATAGGGTGACAAACAGCACGGCCACCGTAATTACCAACGAGCAGCCAACTAGCAGCCATGTCGCCGTGGACTGCAAATTGGCATTTCGCTCACGAAACGCCGTCGCGGCATCTTTGCGCACGATGTCCACCAGTTTGCTAATGGCGGCGACGGTTGCAGTTCCAGCCGGCGTGAGCACCTGCGCGCGTAGCGCTGTGGCTTGCTCTGTCTTGCCTTCGCTCATCAGGTCAAGCCAGTGCATACGGGCGGTGGCATATTTCTTGAAGTTTTCCTGCAGATTTTCAAGGAGCGCGCGCCCGGCGTCGGAAATTGGTTGCTCAGAAAACAACTGTATATGCCGTTCAAAGTCATCATAGTGTTGCTTGTCGCTTTTGATCAGCTGTTGCCGTTTTTCTGAATCGGTCAGCGCGAGAAACTGGGCCACGCCCCAGCGCAAGGCCCATAGCGAACTGTTGGCATCGGCCAGATAGCTCGCTGCCAGTGTTTCCGCTTTGTAAGCGCGTTCGTTGGACGACTGGGAGGCGTTCGACTGCCACAGCGTCAGTACACCGGACATGACCAAAGCGGACACCAGCCCGATGCATAGCAGTTGAATTTTGGAAGCAATTTTCATGGTGATCTTTCATTTATTTTAAAAAATCGGGATTAACTGCCGTGTGAACCGTCACCTTATGTTGCACCGCATGCCCTCAAGGGCCGCTAAACTGACACGCCGGCTGTACCGGTTCGAGGCCAGCGCAGCCGTGGCGGCGATCGCCGCCATAACGCCGGCCACATAGAAAACGCGGCCCTTTCACCGGCTCCGGCGTCAAAGTCGTTGCCGTCACTTGATTGCCAAGCACTTTGCGCTACAGTAGCTGTCGCGTTCATTAACAATCGTTTCAATTGTGGCCGAGCTTGCCTACCCGCCGAGCGCGGAAGGGACGGATTTGCCAACTGGACGCTGCCAACACTGGCTGGATGTCACTTTTCAAGCTTAGAAAATCTTTGAAGACAGTATCTATATTTCCATAAATCAATTTTTGTAAATTGATTTAAATCAATTTATCTGCGGCCAGATCGAGGACAGCGAAAACAAGGGGGCCTGCCCCGCCGTTCGCCGTCGTGCCGGCCGCGTTTCCAATCGAAGGCTGTCTTGCATGGGAGGCTTATGGTGAGGTATGGTGAGCGACCCGGACAGACTTCGCTCGCGCGGCGAACCCGCGCAAGCTGCCGCCAAGCGCGGGCGTGGGCGGAGATGGAGTACGACTGGCGCACTGGAAACTTTGCGGCCACGACGCCACGCCATTGCCACTCATATCATGAGCGCTGAGTGGCGAAGGCAAGGCTTTGAGGGACTCCGTCTTGTGCGCGCCAAAGGTGCCGACCTTATTTTTGGCTATCTGCGACAGGACACGAGTTGGCTCCGTGCCAAGCTCTACATAGAGCGTAGCTTGCACGGTGCGAGCTCAGATTAACCTTCCCGGAAATTCGATGGCCACCAATATCATCAGTGCGTTGCTACTGCCTCCTTTGAACTGCATCCTTTTGTGCGTGCTCGGTCTGGCCCTGCGCCGTCGGCGCCCGCGCCTTGGACTCACGCTCAGTATGACGGCCTTGGCGACGCTGGCGATATTTAGCACGGTGGCCGGATCCCGGCTTCTGGTGCTGCCGCTCGAGACGCAAACGGACGTACTGGTCTTGGCAAAAAATACCAGAGCGCAAGCAATCGTGGTGCTGGGCGGCGGCCGGCTTTCCGATGCGCCCGAATATGGAGGGCGCGCTATGCCGGGCGAGCATACTCTCGCCCGTATTTTATATGCGGCCCGGCTGCATCGACTCACCGCTCTGCCCGTGCTGGTGTCGGGCGGGGCGCCGGACGGTGCCCCGGAAGCGGAAGCTGTGACGATGGCGCGCGTCATGACCGATGAATTCGCAGTTCCGGTTCGATGGCGGGAACAACGTTCGAACACGACCGCTGAAAATGCGGCATTGACGGCCAAAATGCTGGGGCCTGAAGGCATTGAGCGCATTCTGCTGGTCACTGATGCGATGCATATGCCCCGTGCGAAAGCAATTTTTGAACAGAATGGTTTTGCCGTGGTTGCCGCCCCCACGTTATTTTTGAGTCGTGACCGGCTCACATTTTCCAGTTTTTTGCCGGGCGGGAAAGGACTGCAACGGACGTATTCGGCGCTCCATGAATGGCTCGGCTTACTGTGGTATCGCGTGCGTTACCCGAAGCGCGCGCCGCCCTAATGACGCCCGCCAAAGGATGCCGCCGATGGCGGCACAGGAGGACAGCGTGCTCGACCCTAGTAGGGAAGCGTCAGGCAACGTCGCGCGGCACTACCGATAGGCGCTCGCTGTTGTTGGCCGGATAGGCTTGCGTTATTCCAGAGGGGGCGCCAGTGCGACGCGCGGCTTGGGACGGCGCTAACTTGTGGGGATGGTCGATGAGAACGGCGCGTGGGTTGCCAGCCTCAGCGAACCAACGGGGGTTCTGCTGGTGCTCGCGCACCAGTTGCGCGAAGGCTTCGGCGGGAACGGGCGGGCTAACGATGTAGCCTTGGATAACGTCGCAGCCGTTATGGCGGAGGAAGGCGAGTTGCTCATCGTTCTCTACCCCTTCGGCAATGACATGAAGTTTGAGGCTGTGGGCTAAGGCGATGACGGCGCGGCAGATGGCAATATCGTCTTCGTCGTGGGGCAGACCGTCGACGAAGGACTTGTCGAGTTTGAGGGCATCGATGGGAAAGCGCTTGAGGTAACTCAAGGACGAATAGCCGGTGCCAAAATCGTCCACGTCGATGTGCACCACTCCCTTGGCGCGGATCTGCATGAGCATGTCGACGGCGTATTTGGGGTCGTGCATCAGCATGCTCTCGGTGACTTCCAGCTCCAGAAAACTTGGATCTAGTCCCGTCTCTTCAAGAATTCCGGCGATGGTGGTGGACAGGTTGTTGCGTTGCAGTTGCCTAGCAGAAAGATTCACGGCCACGTTCAAGGACGGCAGCTTGGCATCCTGCCAGGCGCGAATCTGGGTGCACACGGTCTTTAGCACCCATTCGCCCACTTGTTCGATCTGACCGGTCTCTTCCAGGATCGGAATAAATTCGCACGGCGAAATGATACCGCGCTCCGGGTGCTTCCAGCGCAATAAGGCCTCGGCGGCGATGATCGCTCCGCTCGCCAGATTGACCTTGGGCTGATAATAGACGACGAATTCTTCCCGCTCCAAGGCGCGGCGCAGGCCGCTTTCCATTTCCAGGCGGCCTGCGCTCAAGGTGTTCATTTCAGGGGTGAAGAAGCGGTAGCCGTTGCCTCCCTCCTGTTTGACGCGGTACATGGCGGTGTCGGCGTTCTTGAGGAGGGTCTCGGCATGGGCACTGTCCCAAGGGTAAATGGTGACGCCGATGCTAGGCGTGATGAAGGTCTCATGGCCGCTCAAGAGGATAGGCGGAGCCAAGGCTTCGATGATCTTTGCGGCGACTGTGGCGGCGTCTTCCGGCTTGTTAATTTGCTCGAGGATCACGGTGAACTCATCGCCCCCGAGGCGAGCGACGGTGTCCTCCTCGCGCACGCACCGCTGCAGTCGTGCCGACACTTCGCGCAGCAAAATGTCGCCCGAATCGTGGCCTAAGGTGTCGTTGATCGTCTTGAATCGATCCAGATCTAGGAACATGACAGCAATCAAGCTTTTTTGCCGTTCGGCGCGGGTCAAGGCGTGGTTCAGGCGATCACGGAACAAATCGCGGTTCGGCAAGAGCGTTAGGGCGTCATAGTGCGCCAAGACTTGTAATCGGGCTTCGGCCTGGCGCCGCTCGATGGCAATGCTAGTTAGGTGGGCGGCGACCCAGATCAACTCCCGGTCATGGGGCGACTGGTCGAGCGAATTGCGGTAGTGTGCCACGATGAGCCCAAGCAGGTGCCTTGCAGATGATCGGATGGACACCGCAAAGCAGGTCTGAATTCCCTGCTTGGATAACAAATCCCGATATCCGGCCCAAGCGGGATTGACCTCGATGTTTTCGATTACGCCGCTAAATTCATCCGATAGCCCGTGCTCTTGCAAGTCACCTTTTTTTCTCAGGTCGGCGAAGACGGCGCCCAAGGCGGCTTGCCCGAGATCGAGTATGCTCTCCGTGACGGCACGCGGCAGACTGGGGCCGGTGGCACACATGAGATCACTATCTTCGTTGTTTTCCCGGAACAAGATGGCGCAGAACATCTGCCCTGAAAGAACTTCCACATGGCGTGCTAGGACATCTAGGGCTGACCTCAGGGGAGTTCCACAAACGACCATTTCAAGCACCTCTTTCTCTGCCGCCAAAAGCGATTCGGCCCGTTTGCGTTGGCTGATGTCGCGAAAGCTTGAAACCCGCCCCGCCACGTTGCCGTCGACATACTGGGGGCGCGAATTCCACTCGAATAGCCGCCCGTCCCGCAACTCGAGAATGGCGCCATGGTCTATGCCGATGTGCTTGGTCAAATCTTTCTGCGTGGTTAAGAACGCTTGCGGGTCGCGCAACTGATCTGCCAGCGTGACCAGAGTTTCGCGGTCGGCAAAGCCGGTCCCGGCCGATCCGGGCAGATTCCACAAATCGACGAAGCGTTGGTTGGCGATCACCGCCCGACCATGCACATCGGTGACGAAAATTCCGTCGGTCGTCGATTCGAGAGTAGCGGAGAAGATCGACAAGGATTTTGCCAGGCGCTCCTCCGTCGTCTTGCGCACGGCGATTTCCTGCAAAGCCAGATGGAAAGCGCGCATGGGCACCGCCTTGAGGGCGAAGAAGGTCACCAAGCCGAGCAGCAGCCCCGGGGCAAATACCAAGAGCACAACGATCAACAACGGCAGCAAAGAGCGGCTCAACTCGAGCGTCCATATGCCCCTCGCGCCTTGGTCTACGGTCGCGCTGCGGGTCATGAGGGGACGGCTGAGGCCACGATCTTCCTCGGCCAATATCCGATTTTTCGCGCCCGTGATGCGGATGCTGGTTTTGTCCCCGAGCCAGGCCAAGGATTTTGCCAACTCTTGCGCAGAGCGCAGTTCGGCCACCTCGCTGCCGGCGCGGATCTGAGATTGCTTGGAAATGCCCTGCACGCCAAGCTGGAGCACCGCCTCCAATGGCGCGACCTCGCTCTGGTAGCCAATGGCGAGAAAAATCAATGGCACCAGCAGGGTCACCACCGTTCCACCTACCCAGGCAAGACAGGCGATCGCCCGCGGCAATTTGGGGTGCGCCTCATGGGCCGGGGGCGCGCTGGTCATCGGGTCAGCGTCTGCTTTAGCATTCGAGCCGCGAATGCAAGCGCCGCCTGGGAAGCAGGGCAGTGTGGATGCGTGCATGTATAGCGGCTCATTCGGATGGTTTTTTTCATCATATTTGCTCCGAGAAACCTTGGCCTTCACGCCTGGGAGTGAAAGGAGGCGGAACGCGAAGTGGTCGATGCCTTTCGTTAATAACCATAGCCATCTTCTGCCATTTCGCAGTAGCGATGCGCTAGCCTGGTGCGACACAGCCCTTTGAATATTGAAGCGCTTGCCCATTTGTCGGGCGCCAACTTGGGCACCGGCCAGCGCCAGGCAGCAAGCAAAAAACCCGGGCCATGCCGGCACACGGGTACGCCGGGCACAACCATTTGATCGCCCAGCCCACGCCGCTGTGGCTGACCGGGTCCGTCCAACGCTCGCCGCTTCATTTTCGCCCGTTTCAAGCTCCGCCCTCCAGTTCGAAGATGTTCCGGCATGGAAAGCATCAAGGACTAGGCTACCCGATATTGCTCGCACGCTTGATCAAATTGACGTTGCTATTGCGCTATCGCAAATTTCCCCGGCTGCTCGGCGCGCCGACGGCAAAACGAACCGTTGCACGCTGCCGACGCCGACTTTGGCAGAAGCGACGCCGACTGCGGCACAACGGCCTAAAAAGCTCTTTGCCGCGCCGTCAGAGCCGTGAGGGTGAGGACGCCGCCTTGGGAGCATGGTGAGGATGGGTTTTCGCGCCGACCTATCGGACGAGGGGCCGCTATTCGATGCCGCCGTGGCGCAGCGCACGGGCCGCAGAGGCGCCGCAAAATGAGGGCGTACAAAAAGTGGGGGGTGTCGTTGCCATGCGCCCGGGGCGCCGCATGATGTTTACAGCGTGCTTTTGCTGGCCATCCTACGGCTGAATCGGCCCAGACACTGCGGGGGCGGGCTCAGGAGATTAGGCAAACCGCACAAGGCTTGAATTATCGGTAATGTATAATATCTCCCCAGCCTAACGAGCAGGGTTTGCCCTTCGCCCGCTCCCATACAAGAGCGCTTTTGTTCTGCCGCGTCCTGGCAGTTTTCTTGACTTCTTTTGTTTCTCTTTCATGTGTTCTGATACGCTCCAAACTGGCCCGGCCCGGCCTATGATGTACGACCCTACCGAACACCGCATCCGCAGCTTCGTCACGCGCGCCGGGCGCCTGTCGCTCGCGCAGCGACGCGCGCTAGAACAGCTGGGGCCACAATTTTTGTTGCCGTTTGCCAAGACTCCCCTCGATTTTGCAAGGATATTCGGCCGCTGCGCACCGACCATTTTGGAAATCGGTTTCGGCATGGGCGACACTACCTCGCACATTGCCAAGAGCATGCCGGAGACGGACTTCATCGGGGTCGAAGTGCATACCCCAGGCGTGGGCAGCTTGCTAAAGCAGATCGGCGAACAAGATCTGACTAATTTGCGCCTCATACAGCACGATGCCGTGGAAGTGCTGACGCAAATGATTGCGCCAAGCACGCTGGCCGGCGTGCATGTATTTTTTCCGGACCCGTGGCATAAGGCACGCCATAACAAACGGCGGCTGCTCCAGGCTCCGTTCGTCAAATTGCTGGCACAGCGTTTGGCGCCGGGGGCGTACCTGCATTGCGCCACCGACTGGCAGGAATATGCGCAGCAGATGCTCGAAGTGCTGGGCGCCGAATCCGCTCTGCAAAACACGGCCGACGGCTATGCGCCGCAGCCAGACTACCGGCCATTGACCAAGTTCGAAAATCGTGGCCTGCGCCTCGGGCATGGCGTGTGGGATCTGGTCTTCGTGAAAAAGAGTTAGCACGCATTCTTTATTCGAGCGGGCTTTAGCGCCGCACCGTGTTGTTGCAAGGCGCTTTTGCGGCATACGGAAAATCGTCCAATAATTCTGTTTTGCGCGTGTCCAATTTGCGCGTGCGCCCTAAAAAACTCCCGCACCGCCCCACTTAGTGACCCAGGGCTTTGGACGGCAATTAGAACATTTCGCGGATCATGGCGACGATGTCGTCACCATAAGATGCCAGCTTTTTCTCGCCCACGCCTGTCACGCCGCGCAGCTCGTTGAGCGAGGCCGGCTTGGCCTTGGCGATCTCGCGCAAGGTGGCGTCGACGAAAATCACGTAAGCTGGCACATTGTGGGTGCGCGCGGTCTCGACGCGCCACCCGCGTAACTTGTCGAAAATGCTCTGCTCCTGCGCCGACAGGTCCGTGTCAACATGCCCTTTGGCGGGCGACGTCGCTCGCTTTTGCTTGATCGGTTTCTGGTACTGGCGCAGCTGGACTTTTTGCCCGCCCTTGAGTACGGGGCGGGCCGCGTCCGTCAGTTTCAGGGAACTGTATTGTTCATGGTCGACGGTAACTAGCCCGAGCGCGATGGCTTGGCGCAGGAGCGCGCGCCATTCCGCTTCGCCGCGCTCGCTGCCGATGCCGAAGGTGGAGAGCCGGTCATGGTGCCACAGCTTGATGCGCTCGGACTCGACGCCGCGCAGCACGTCGATCACGTGGCCGCCGGCGAAGCGCTGGTCGACTCGGTAAATCGCCGACAGCAGTTTTTGCACCGGCACCGTGGCATCGAACGAGACGGGCGGAACCAGACAGGTGTCGCAGTTGCCACAAGGCGTGGCCGCTTCGCCGAAATACTCGAGCAGGCGCGTGCGCCGGCAGCTGAGCGTCTCGCACAGTCCCAGCATGGCGTCGAGCTTTACGCTTAGCACGCGCTTGAAGGTCTCGTCCGCTTCGGACTCGTCGATCATGCGCCGCTGCAGCACCACGTCTTGCAAGCCGTACGCCATCCAGGCGTTGGCCGCCAAGCCGTCGCGCCCGGCCCGGCCTGTCTCCTGATAATAGCCCTCGATACTTTTCGGTAAATCCAGATGCGCGACGAAACGCACGTCGGGCTTGTCAATGCCCATGCCGAAAGCGATGGTGGCAACCATCACGATGCTTTCTTCGCGCAGGAACCTGGACTGGTTGGCGCTGCGCCTGGGGTATTCCATGCCGGCGTGATAGGGCAATGCGCGGACGCCGTTCTCGTTTAGGAACTCGGCCGTTTCTTCCACCTTTTTGCGCGACAGGCAATACACAATGCCGGCGTCGCCGCCATGCTCGCTGGTGATGAAGTCGAGCAGCTGCTTGCGGCCGTTGGTCTTCTCGACGATCCGGTAGCGGATGTTCGGGCGGTCGAAGGACGACACGAACTGGCGCGCCTCGCCCAACTGCAGGCGCAGCGCAATTTCGGCGCGAGTCTGATGGTCGGCGGTGGCGGTCAGGGCGATACGCGGCACATCCGGGAACTGCTCGTGCAACACGGACAGCTTGATGTATTCAGGCCTGAAGTCGTGGCCCCATTGCGAAACGCAGTGCGCCTCGTCGATCGCGAACAGGGCGATCTTGGAGCCTTGGAACAGGTCCAGGCAGCGCTGCGTCATCAGGCGCTCGGGCGCCACGTAGACCAGATCGAGTTCGCCATGGCGAACTAGGCGCTCGATGCGGCTGGCCTCTTCGTAGGTCTGGGTCGAATTAAGGAAGGCGGCGCGCACGCCCACTTCGGCTAGGGCGTCGACCTGGTCTTGCATGAGCGCGATCAGGGGCGAGATGACCACGCCAACACCGGTGCGCAGCAAAGCGGGGATCTGGTAGCAAAGCGACTTCCCCCCCCCAGTTGGCATCAAGACGAGCGCATCGCCGCCGTTGGCGACATGGTTGACGATCTCCGCCTGCTGGCCGCGGAAGGCAGGGTAACCGAAGACGGTTTCCAGCAGGTGGAGCGCGCGCCCATTGCTGTCTTGATCGATCATTGCCAGCATCCGCCGATACGACCCGGCTGCCGCGGCGGGCGCTGGCCATCGCTACCCGGCGTGCCGTTTGCTACCCGGCGAACAAGTTGAAGTCGTGGCTGCGCATCTTGTACCAGAAGCGCCCGCAGCGGCAGGCCGAGGCAAACGCGGCTAGGGTGCCAATGCCAAACAGCGGCCGCTTGGCCGCCGACAGTGAGATTCATAATATATTTGTTCTGACAGGTACTCATTTTGATGGGAAGTGACGCTTTCCGGCCCTGCAGCGCAGCCTGTGCCGGGCCGAAGCTTACCACGAGAGCGCCCGCGATTTCCGATTCCGGCACCAAGGCGACGCCGCCATAGGCGCATGCTGACGGCCGGGCTGGGATTGGACCGACAGCACACGCCCAAAGGGGAAGGCGCCAAGGTGTGGCGGGCGCCGTGCCGCGTGAGGGACATCGCCGCGGGGTGACAGGTGCGGAACGGGCTTAGTCTGACGGGGCCGCATCAAGGGCCTGCTCTTGGGGTGGCAAGCATGACACAGTGAGACCTTCGAGGGTCGCTAGAGAGGGGCGCTAGATACAGCATCGCATGCGACCGGTGATCGCCGCACACCAGCAAGGCTTGAGGCTGGCGCAAACGGCCGGACGTTCAAAGTGGCCGAAAATCGCGCAGCGATGGTGCAGGTCGAGCTGGATGCAACGCACGCCGGCGCGCTGGCATGCCCGGGATCGAAGATGAAATCGACGGCGGGTGGAAAAAATACACGAAAACGCCCGTCGATTTTAAAGGATTGCGAACGGGCCTGGCAGCGCCAAACCGAGTCAGGATGGGAAGGCTGCCGTTGTTGGCAATGCCAATAGTGAACGACGGGCTGTCAATTTAGTGCGGAAGTTTGCCAGTGAGATGGCGGCGGCGGCGCGCTGCCTAGGCCGCGTCGAGCGGGTGCAGCTGTTTTCCACCTTGACGATTGTGACGCAGGCGACTATATTAAATGACTCGCAAGTAAGTTAGCTGGAACGACACTGATGCAAGCCCAAATTGAAATCAAGCCCCGTTGGGAGCGGCGCAAGGATGCCCGCCCGCAGGAACTGCTTGCCGCAGCACTGGACTTGTTCGTCGAGCGCGGTTTCGCCTCGACCCGTTTGGAGGACGTGGCCAAGCGCGCCGGCGTCTCCAAGGGCACTCTATACCTGTATTTCGCCAACAAGGAAGAGTTGTTTAAGGCCGTCGTGCGTGAAACGATAGTCCCAACCCTAGGCGAGGCGGAGCAAAATATCGCCGCCTTTGAAGGTGGCAGCGCCGAATTGCTGCGCGATATCATCCTGGCTTGGTGGAATAAATATGGCGCCACCAAACTGTCTGGCATTAGCAAGCTGATGGTAGCGGAGTCGGGCAATTTCCCTGAGCTAGCCAGGTTTTATAATGCCGAGGTGATCGAACGCGGCAATGCCATGATCGTGCGCATACTCGAACGGGGAATCGCCCGCGGCGAGTTTCGGGCGGTCGATCCCGTTATCCTGACGCGCGTATTGACGGCGCCCATCATCATGCTGATGATGTGGACCCATTCCCTAGTCCCATGCAAAAATGCGGTGATCGATCCGCATCTTTACTTGGCCACCTTCATTGAACTGACCCTGCGCGGCTTGCGCCCCGACGGCGCGGCTGATACCGCCTCCTTGCAAGCGGCCGCCGTGGCGCCATGAACGGGCCCTCGAGACCGACAAAAAAGAGAGCTTTTGGGCTCGCTCCGTCGCCGCTGCAGATTGTCGCAATTTCAGGCGAACGCAGGCTTTATCATTAAGATGTGCGCATGAGGCCAGTTCAACGATAAAATGTAAGATTATTTTCACTCACCGAGTCCTAAAATGAATATCGAACAAGCACGCATCAACATGATTGAACAGCAAATTCGTACGTGGGACGTCCTAGATCAGGATGTGCTGGACTTGCTGATGGTTGTCAAGCGCGAACAATTTGTGCCTGCTCCATACAAGAATCTGGCGTTTGTCGACACCGAAATCCCACTGGCGGGCGGTGAATGCATGTTCACGCCCAAGCTGGAGGCGCGTCTGTTGCAGGAAGTTAAAGTTAAGAAACATGAAAATGTGCTGGAAATCGGCACCGGCTCAGGTTACATGGCAGCCTTGCTGGCCTACAAGGGGCGCCATGTGACCAGCGTTGAGATTTCACCGGAGCTAAAAGCGCTGGGCGAAAAGAATTTGGCCAATTATGGCATCGTCAACGTGACGGTGGAACTGGGCAATGGCGCGCAAGGCTGGGCCAGCGGCGCACCGTTCGACGTGATCGTCATCTCCGGCGGCTTGGAAGTGTTGCCGGAAACGTTCTTGCAGCAGCTCAAGGTCGGGGGGCGCATCGCGGCCATCGTTGGCGAAGCGCCGATCATGTCGGCCCACATCATCACCCGGGTTTCCGAGAGCGCATATGACACGATCAAGCTGTTCGAAACCAATGTGAAACTGCTCGAGTCGGCGCCGACGCCGTCCCATTTCAAATTTTAAGCAGTGCGGCAGATGGAACAGGTGAGCGCCCGTGATTTGGCTGCGTGGCTGGCCGACGCGAGCCGTCCCAGCCCGGTTTTGCTCGACGTGCGTGAAGCATGGGAATTTGACACCTGCCACATCAACGGCGCAGTCCTGGTCCCGGTCAGCTTGATTTCCGCGCGCATCGGTGATTTCGATGCGGACGCGGCCATCGTTTGCATTTGCCACCATGGCGCGCGCAGCATGCAAGTGGCGGCCTATCTGGAATGCAATGGTTTTAGCGATGTTGCAAATTTGACAGGTGGGATTCATGCGTGGGCGCTACAGGTCGACCCTGTGATGGCCCAGTATTAGGACTCAACCCGCCCTAGGCAATGGCGGCCATTGCCGCTGCGGGCAACGGCCACCCATCCTGCTTTTTTGCGCCCCTTGTGCGCAGTGAAGGCTTCCAAGGGGCAATTGGGCACGACCAACCTAGAATTTCCGTTCGATCAATTCGATTTTGTAGCCGTCCGGATCGGTGATGAAGGCGATCACGGTGGTGCCGCCTTTAACGGGCCCCGGTTCGCGCGACACCAAGCCGCCATTGGCCTTGACCGCCTCACAAGCCCGGTAGATGTCGTCGACCGACAGCGCCAGATGGCCAAAAGCCGTGCCCATTTCGTAGTGCGTCACGCCGTAATTGTAGGTTAACTCGAGCTCTGCATGGTCCGGGTTCTCACCATAGCCGACAAAGGCCAGCGTGTACTTGTATTCCGGATTGTCGTTGATGCGAAGCATTTTCATGCCGAGCACCCTCGTGTAAAAATCAATTGAACGTTGCAAGTCGCCAACTCTTAGCATGGTATGCAAAATGCGCATCGTACATCCCTTGTTGATTGTATAAGTCATTTTATCGCCTTTAGCGACTTCTTGCCCGCCGCGAGCGGCGCCGTTAGCTTGAATCAGACCGATTTTACGGGCTGGATTCGGCAAGGGTATGGTCTTTCCATATGGCAGAAGATTGCATTTTGGGTTACCCTGCTGGTGGATCCCCCACTTTGCCGAGACTTTTTATGTCCGCCCCGTACGTCTTGAACAAAACCATTGCGCTCGTCGTCCGCCAGAACACGGTCGGCATTGATGCGTCCGTGAAAAGCATCGTCGATTTTTTGCAAGATGCGGGACACAGCGTCGTGTTTGAAGCCGAGACTGCTGCCCATTTGAGATATCCTGGGGTGGGCGCGATGACCGCGGCCGAGATTGGTGCACAGGCGGCAGCTGCCATCGTCATCGGCGGCGACGGCACCATGCTGGGCATCGCGCGTCAGCTGGCGCCGTTTAACGTGCCTCTAATTGGCATCAATCAAGGTCGCCTCGGTTTTATGACCGACATCCCGCTCGAACGCATGCTGCCCGTGCTCGCCGAAATTCTGGGCGGCGCCTTCAAGGCCGAGCGCCGCACCTTGCTCGAAGGCCAGGTGCTGCGCAACGGTAACGTCATCCATTTCGGCATGGCCATCAACGACGTGGTGGTCTCGCGCGGCGGCGGCTCCGGCATGGCCGAACTGAAAGTGGATGTCGACGGCCATTTTATGTACAACCAGCGTTCGGACGGGCTGATTATCGCAACGCCGACCGGCTCCACCGCCTACGCCCTGTCGGCCGGCGGTCCCTTGCTGCACCCCAGCCTGGGCGGCATTGTGCTGGTGCCGATCGCGCCGCACGCATTGTCGAACCGGCCCATCGTGTTGCCCGATTCAAGCGAGATCGTGGTCGAGATCATGCGTGGACGCGACATCAGCGTCAATTTCGACATGCAGACCTTTGCCAGTTTGATGACCCAAGACCGCATCGTCATCCGCCGTTCGCCGCACACCATGACCTTCTTGCATCCCGAGGGCTGGACTTATTACGATACCTTGCGCGAAAAGCTGCACTGGAACGAATATCCGTCGGGCGAGGGCATTCTGTAACTGTTTGCGCGCTCCCTTTCCTCACAAACTTTGCCTGTTTATGCTCCGTACACTCTCTATTCGCGACTTTGTGATTGTCGATTCGATCGACCTGGAATTTTCTGCCGGTTTCAGCGTGCTGACGGGCGAGACGGGCGCCGGCAAGTCGATCTTGATCGATGCCTTGACCTTGGCGCTGGGCGGACGCGGCGATGCTGGCGTCGTGCGCGAAGGCGCGAGCAAGGCCGACATCACCGCCGACTTCGCGCCGAGCGAACAGGCCCGCTCCTGGCTGGAGTCGAACGAATTTGCCAGCGAGGAGGGGGGCGCCCTCCTGCGCCGCGTGATCGATAATGCGGGGCGCTCGAAAGCGTTCATCAACGGCATCGCGGCCACTGCCGCGCAGCTGCGCGATTTGGGCGACATGCTAGTCGATATCCATGGCCAGCACGCCCATCAGTCGCTGCTGAAAGGAGGGGCGCAACGCGCCTTGGTCGACTCCCAGGCGGCAAGCGCAGACGCAAGCAGCGCCGATGATGTGAAAGCGGTCGCCGCCACTTTCAAGACCTGGCGCGCCTTGACCCGGCAGCGGGAAGAATTCGAGACCAACGCCGCCAACCTGTTGGATCAACGCGAACGCCTCGAATGGCAAGTGGGCGAATTGGAAAAACTGGCGCTAAAGGGGGGCGAATGGGCTGACATTACCAGCGAGCACAGCCGTCTGGCGCATGCGGCGAGTTTGCTAGAAGGTGCGCAGGAAGCTCTTGCCGTGATATCCGAATCGGAACACCCCATCTTGTCGCAGCTGGCGCTGCTCAATCAGAAGCTCGGCAAGCTCGTGTTGGTTGACAGCGATCTGCAACCGATCATCGATCTCATTGATCCAGCGCGAATTCAATTGCAGGAAGCAGTCTACGCTCTCAACGACTATCTGGACCGGGTCGAGCTCGATCCCGAGCGCCTGCGCCAAGTCGATGTGCGGATGGAAGTGATTCATTCGATGGCGCGTAAATTTCACGTCACGCCCGACGAATTGCCAGAAGAATGCGCGAAGCTGTCCTTGACCTTGCGCCAGCTAGCCGATGCCAGCGATCTGGATGGCCTGCGCCGCCAGGAAGACAAGTTCAAGGCCAAATATATGGAAGCGGCCGCGACGTTGTCGGCCAGACGGGCCGCGGCGGCAACCCTATTGGGCACAGCCGTGACCGAGGCCATGCAGGATCTGAATATGACGGGCGGCAGTTTCGAGGTGGCCTTGACGCCGTGCGAGCCGGCCGGATTCGGCATGGAGCAATTGGAATTTTTGGTCGCCGGACACGCGGGCACCACGTTGCGACCGCTGGCGAAAGTGGCGTCCGGCGGCGAGCTGGCGCGCATCGCGCTAGCCATTTCCGTCATCACATCGAACGCGACAACGACTCCGACCCTCATTTTCGATGAAGTCGACAGCGGCATCGGCGGCGGCGTGGCCGAGGTGGTGGGGCGCTTGCTCAAACGCCTGGGCCAAGAACGCCAAGTATTATGCGTGACGCACTTGCCGCAGGTGGCCAGCCAGGCCGAGCAGCATTTTCAAGTGGCCAAAACCACCTTGGCCAGCGGCAAAACCACTTCGCGCATCGACCTCCTCGATGCGAGAGCGCGCGTGGAGGAGGTCGCGCGCATGCTGGGCGGGCTGGAAATCACCGCCACCACCCGTCAACACGCGCGCGAGTTGCTCGCGCTATAAGGGCGAGAACAGCCTCGGGCTGCGCATGGGCGGCAATCACTGCGGGCGCAGCGGGCCAAACGTATCTATAATGGCAGGCTCACCTTCGTTCACGCCCGCAAAACCGTCATGTTATTTCTAAAAGAGCCTTCCCATATTCACGGCAGCACCGGCCGCAGCGCCATCGTTCTGGTCAATCTGGGAACGCCCGAGGCGCCGACCAGTTCGGCCGTACGGCGCTATCTTAAACAGTTTCTGTCCGATCAGCGCGTGGTCGAGATTCCAAAACTGGTTTGGTGGTTCATCCTCAATTTGATCATTTTGCCGTTTCGTTCGGGCCGGTCGGCAAAAAAATATGCCGCGATCTGGACCCGCGACGGTTCGCCTTTGAAAGTGCATACGCAAAAGCAAGCCATGCTGCTGCGCGGCGCCCTCGGCGAGCGCGGTCACGAACGGATCACGGTGGCAATGGCAATGCGCTACGGCGCGCCGTCGCTGCCCGAAGTGCTAGCCAGGCTGAAAACTGATGGTTGCGAACGGATCCTGATCTTACCGGCCTATCCGCAATATGCGGGGAGCACCACGGGCTCCATCTACGACGCCGTGTTCCAGCATTATGCACGGGTGCGCAACGTGCCAGAGTTGCGCTTCGTCAGAAATTACCACGACCACGATGCCTATATCGATGCTTTGCACGATTCGGTCCTCAATCATTGGGACAATAACGGTCGTCCCGAAAAGCTGGTGCTCAGTTTTCACGGCATTCCCATGCGAACCTTGCTGCTCGGCGACCCTTACCACTGCGAATGCTTGAAGACGGCGCGCCTGCTGACGGCCAAGTTGCGCTTGGCGCCCGACCAGTACGTCGTGACCTTCCAGTCGCGCTTTGGTAGGGCGCAATGGCTTCAGCCATACACGGCGCCCACCTTAGTTAGGCTGGCGCGGGAAGGAGTAACGCGGGTCGACGTCCTGTGCCCGGGCTTTACCAGCGACTGCCTGGAAACGCTGGAAGAAATCGCCATAGAGGCCAAAGAGGCGTATACGGCGGCCGGCGGCAAGAAATTTGCCTATATACCTTGCCTAAACGACGCCCCGGCCTGGATCACCGGTCTTGCCGAAATCGCGGAACAGCATCTTATCGGATGGCCGACGATGGTGGCGCCCGCTCAGCGGGAAGCGCAGAAAAAAGAGGCCGAAGCGGGCCGCATAGAGGCGCTTCGTTTGGGCGCGCAAAATTAATGT
This sequence comes from Janthinobacterium sp., assembly GCA_003133225.1. GTDB lineage: Bacteria > Pseudomonadota > Gammaproteobacteria > Burkholderiales > Burkholderiaceae_D > Janthinobacterium. The sequence goes on along the minus strand of PKWL01000023.1, from coordinate 48,011 downwards.
TGCGCGTGTTCGCCGCGTGCGCTCGCGGCGAAAGTTGCTCCTATTGAAAGTTGCTCTTATTGTACGGGGGAGTTTAGCCCGGCATAACATATCCATGCTGCCGTAACAATTGTGTAAGCGATAATGGACGCGGTAATAAGTTGCAGTTTCATGTTGCTCCCCTAACCTCGGCTTGCAGTTGTAAACGAGCTTATCAATTGTTATGCTTGTCTTATCAATTGTTATATTAGACTGTTTAGCGCAAAAGAAAATATCCAAAACAGGTAAGTTTTGTAACCATTGTTACAGGTACGGGAAAGAGCGATATGAATGGCGCCCGGCGCCGGGGCAGCTGGCGGATGAAAGCGCTGGCAGAATACCCCTTGAAAACATAGGATAAAGCCCCACTTGTGGCTGGTGCGATACAGAAGTGCGTTAATACTAATATTCAGCCATTGATTGTAGGAGTCTTTTAGATGCAAGATCAGGAAAATCAAGCCATCCCTCAACCGCAGGCTGAGGCGGAGCCAGTCCAGCCACCGCCTCCCGCCGAGCCCACCTTAGAAGAGCAGTTAGCCACGACCGAGGCGCGTCTTGCCGAGATGCATGACGCTTTCATGCGGGCCAAGGCGGACGGCGAAAACATCCGCCGCCGGGCCCAAGAAGACGTCGCCAAGGCGCATAAATTTGCCGTGGAAAGTTTTGCCGAGGCCATGGTGCCCGTCAAGGACAGCCTGGAGAAGGCGCTCACGGTGGAGACGCCGTCGATCGACTCGCTCAAGGAGGGCGTCGAAATGACATTGAAACAGCTGACCTCGGCGTTCGAGAAAAATCGCTTGCTGGAGATTTTGCCGGCGCAAGGCGACAAGCTAGACCCGATGAAACATCAAGCCGTGGCCATGGTTCCAGCCGATCAGGAAACCAATACGGTTGTTGCAGTGTTGCAAAAAGGTTATATGATCGCCGATCGCCTGCTGCGTCCGGCCATCGTGACGGCCGCGAAAGCACATTAAATCCAGAGTGCGGTATCAAGACCATCTTGAAAGCGCGCAGTTGTTCCACATATAAGAAACATCTGAATTCAAGCAAACTAAGGAAGAATAAATCATGGGTAGAATTATTGGTATCGATCTGGGAACGACAAATTCCTGCGTATCCATCATGGAAAACGGTCAACCCAAGGTGATCGAAAATGCGGAAGGGGCACGCACGACGCCGTCGATCATCGCCTATCAAGAAGATGGCGAAATCCTGGTCGGCGCGCCCGCGAAACGGCAGGCCGTGACCAATCCGAAAAACACTCTGTTTGCCGTCAAGCGCCTGATCGGGCGCAAGTTCGACGAAAAAGAAGTGCAGAAAGACATTGCGCTGATGCCGTTCCAGATCATGAAGGCCGACAATGGCGACGCTTGGATTGGCGTGCGCGACAAGAAGCTGGCGCCGCCGCAAATCTCCGCCGAAGTGCTGCGCAAGATGAAAAAAACGGCCGAGGACTACCTTGGCGAAGAAGTCACCGAAGCGGTCATCACGGTGCCGGCGTATTTCAACGATTCGCAGCGGCAAGCGACCAAGGATGCCGGGCGGATTGCCGGCCTGGACGTCAAGCGCATCATCAACGAGCCAACCGCAGCGGCGCTCGCGTTCGGCCTCGACAAGACTGAAAAGGGCGATCGCAAGATCGCCGTGTATGATTTGGGCGGCGGCACTTTCGACGTCTCGATCATCGAAATCGCCGATGTTGATGGCGAAAAGCAATTTGAAGTGTTGTCGACCAACGGCGATACCTTCCTCGGCGGCGAAGATTTCGACCAGCGCATCATCGATTACATCATCGACGAGTTCAAGAAGATCAACGGCCTGGATCTGAAAAAAGATCCGATCGCTTTGCAGCGCATCAAAGCTTCGGCCGAGCGCGCGAAGATCGAATTATCGTCGGCCCAGCAGACGGAAATTAACGAGCCCTACATCGCGATGGCGAACGGCGCCCCGGTCCATTTGAACTTGAAGATGACGCGCGCCAAGCTCGAGTCGCTGGTCGAAGAGCTGATCAACGCCACCATCGAGCCTTGCCGCACGGCGATCAAGGACGCCGGCGTGAAAGTATCGGACATCGACGACATCATCTTGGTTGGCGGCATGACCCGCATGCCGAAGGTGCAGGAAAAAGTGAAGGAATTTTTCGGCAAGGATCCCCGCAAGGATGTCAACCCGGATGAAGCGGTCGCCGTCGGCGCAGCGATCCAGGGCTCGGTTCTGTCGGGCGAGCGCAAGGACTTATTGTTGTTAGATGTCACACCATTGTCGCTTGGCATCGAGACCCTCGGTGGTGTGATGACCAAAATGATTCACAAAAACACGACGATTCCGACCAAGTTCAGCCAGGTATTTTCGACCGCCGACGACAACCAGCCTGCCGTGACGATCAAAGTCTACCAGGGCGAGCGCGAAATCGCGGCCGGCAACAAGGGGCTGGGCGAATTTAATTTGGAAGGCATCCCGCCCTCATCGCGCGGCACGCCGCAAATTGAAGTGACTTTCGATATTGATGCCAACGGCATTTTGCATGTCGGCGCCAAGGACAAAGCCACCGGCAAAGAGAACAAGATCACGATCAAGGCAAATTCCGGCTTGACGGAAGCGGAAATTCAAAAGATGGTGAAAGACGCTGAATTGAACGCCGAGGATGACAAGAAAGTTAAGGAATTGGCGGAGTCGCGCAACCAGGCGGATGCTTTGGTGCACTCGACCAAAAAGTCGCTGATCGAATACGGCGAAAAGCTTGAAGCTGGCGAGAAGGAAAAGATCGACGCTGCCATCGCCGACCTGGAAACGTCGATAAAGAGCGCCGACAAGGCCGAGATCGACGCCAAGGTCGCCGCTTTATCGACGGCGTCGCAAAAGCTGGGCGAGAAGATGTACGCCGATATGCAAGCCCAGCAAGCGGCGGGCGGAGCCGAAGGGGCGCAACAGGCAGGAGCTGCGCCGGAATCGAACGCCAAGCAAGACGATGTCGTTGATGCCGACTTCAAGGAAGTCAAAGACAGCAAATAATTGTCTTTGAGTTCCGGCCGCGCATGACGTCGCGGCCACTTAGCCTCAGAACTGCCGGGCCGAGCCGCCGCGAAGCGGACCTCTCGGCTTTTTCGTGTAATTAGTACTTCAGTAGACTGCAAGGTGCCTCCAACATGGCAAAGCGTGATTTTTACGAGACACTCGGTGTCGCAAAAAATGCTTCGGAAGAAGAGATTAAAAAGTCCTATCGCAAACTCGCGATGAAATACCATCCGGATCGTAATCCGGACAGCAAGGGCTCGGAAGAGAAGTTCAAGGAAGTTAAAGAAGCCTACGAAATGCTGACCAATGCGGAAAAGCGCGAAGCATATGACCGTTACGGCCATGCGGGCGTGGATCCCAACATGGGCGGTGGCGGCTTTGGCGGCAACGCCGGCGGCTTTGCCGACAGCTTCGGCGACATCTTCGGCGATATCTTCGGTGGTGGCGGGCGCAACCGCAATACGGGACCCCAAGTATACCGGGGCGCCGATCTGCGTTATAACCTGGAAATTACGCTGGAGCAGGCCGCGCACGGTTTCGATACCACCATTCGCGTTCCGTCGTGGGACAAGTGCGACACGTGCCACGGAACGGGCGCCAAACCGGGTACCGCGCCCAGTACTTGCACCACCTGCGCAGGTCACGGCCAAGTGCGCATGCAACAAGGCTTCTTCAGTATCCAGCAAACGTGCCCGAAATGCCACGGCACCGGTAAAACCATATCGGACCCCTGCGCGCCGTGCGGCGGCGCCGGGCGCATCAAGCGCAACAAGACGCTGGAAGTGAAGATTCCGGTGGGCATAGACAACGGTATGCGCATACGCTCGTCGGGCAATGGCGAACCAGGTACCAATGGCGGCCCGTCCGGCGACCTTTACGTGGAAATCCACATCAAGCCGCATGCGGTGTTCCAGCGCGAAGGCGATGACCTGCATTGCGAAATGCCGATTTCATTTGCCAAGGCGGCCTTGGGCGGCGAGATCGAAGTTCCCACCTTGGACGGCAAGGTCTCGTTTACGATTCCTGACGGTACCCAGTCGGGTAAGACGTTCCGCCTGAAGGGCAAGGGCATCAAGGGTGTGCGCTCGGGCTACGCGGGCGATCTGTTTTGCCACGTGGCCATTGAGACTCCCGTCAAGCTGACGGAAAAGCAAAAAGATCTGCTGCATGAATTCGAAAAATCGACCGCCGAAGGGGGAGGCAAGCACAGCCCCCAGAGCAAGACCTGGAAAGACAAGGTGAAGGATTTTTTCGAGTGATTCGCCTTTGACCGGACGCGCACGCGCGTCTTCGTCGGACCGCTCTTTGTCTGCTTGGCAATCGGCGGTCTTGTTACATGGGAGAGAAGATGACCGAGCTGGCCGGATTACTGGAAAGTAACAAAAAATGGGCCCGCTTAATGGTGGAGCAAGAAGCGGACTTTTTTAAAAAGCTGGAGTCGCAGCAGTCTCCGGAGTTTTTTTGGATCGGCTGCTCCGACAGCCGCGTGCCCGCCAATGAGTTGCTGGGGCTGGCGCCGGGCGAATTGTTCGTCCACCGCAACATCGCTAACGTGGTGGTGCATTCGGATCTGAACTGCCTGTCGGTACTGCAATTTGCCGTCGATGTGCTCAAAGTGAAGCACGTGATGATCGTCGGCCACTACGGTTGTTCCGGTGTGCATGCGGCCATGACGGGTCGGCGCCTGGGACTGGCCGACAACTGGCTGCGCCACGTGCAAGATGTCAACCAAAAGCATGAACGTTATCTGGGCGATGTCCTCACCAGTAAAGAGCGCTTAGACCGTTTATGCGAGTTGAACGTGACCGAGCAGGTGGTCAACGTGTGCCAGACGACGATCGTGCAAGATGCGTGGGAGCGCGGCCAGACTCTAGCCGTGCACGGCTGGGTGTACGGCTTGAACGATGGCTTGTTGCACGACTTGGAATTGACGGTCAGGGCGCCGCATGAGTTGGCGCCGCGACTGGAGCAGCGTTTTAGCCGTTACGCGCAGCCCGAATAACCATACCTGCGCCGCCCCGTCGTTCGCGACCCAGCCGAGCGCGCATCCCGGCTGGGTTCACCAAGTCGCCATCAGGCGGCGCTTGATCTCCAGTGGGAAATGCGCTGCTGACGGCCGGCGGGAAGTTAATGCATGGCAAGACGGCTGGGGCCGGCTATGGCGTCCATTCAGAAGCAATGGCTCGCGGCGGGGAAGCTGCCATCCTTGACGGCGCCAACATAGGCGCGGACGGCGGCGTCGATGCTGGTCTGGCCTTCCATGAAATTCTTCACGAAGCGCGCCTGGCGCCCAGGGAAGACGCCCAGCAAATCATGCATCACCAGCACCTGGCCCGAGCAATCGGGGCCGGCGCCAATCCCGATGGTGGGGATTGACAATAATTCTGTGACCTCTTTGCCCAGCCGGGACGGGATTGCTTCGAGCACCAGCAAGCTCGCTCCAGCCGCCTGCAGCGTGAGCGCGTCGGCCTTGAGCATCTCGGCGCTCTCAATCGTTTTTCCCTGCACTTTGTAGCCGCTCAACTGGTGCACCGATTGCGGGGTCAAGCCGAGATGGGCGCACACGGGAATCGCGCGCTCGCTCAGAAATTTGACGGTCTCGGCCAGCCAGGCACCCCCTTCGAGCTTGATCATGTGCGCGCCGGCCTGCACCAGTTGCACCGCGCTATGAAATGCCGCCTCGGGTGTGGCGTAGCTGCCAAACGGCAAGTCGGCCAAAATCATGGCCGACTTAGCGCCGCGTGCGACGGCGCCCGTGTGGTAGGCCATGTCCGCCACCGTCACCGGTAGGGTCGAGTGATGGCCCTGGCAGACCATGCCCAGGGAGTCGCCAATGAGCAGCACTTCCACACCGCAGCGCTCCATCAGCGTGGCGAAGCTGGCGTCATAGCAGGTCAGCATGGCGATTTTTTCGCCGGCGCTGCGCAAGCTGTTTAGCGCCTGAATCGTGACCGCCTTGCTGGCGGCCGATTTCACCGGCGGCGCGCCGGCCGGGCCCATCGGTGTCAATTTTTTTTCTTGCAAATAACCAGCCATAAAATGATCCTCTAATTGTGTAGACATACCGGCACGCTAGTGTATTCCCACTTCACCGAACACGCCCGCCGCGGTTCCAAGGGACTGCGGCGGGTTTGATGGGCGCCCTGTGCCTGTGCCAGCTCATCGAAGGGAGAACGTGATCAATTATCCGATCTTGCCGATGACTTGATGGGCCGTGGCGCCCAAAAACTGGCGCGCCGGGCCGAGGCCGGGGATGGTGATGGCCGGTGCCAGTTCGAGCAAGGGGATCAAGACGAAAGCCCGCTCGCTCATGCGCGGGTGCGGCACTTGCAAGGTGGCGCTCGCAATGTGCGCGGCGCCATACAACAACAGGTCAAGGTCCAGCGTGCGCGGCGCGTTGCGGCTGGGCCGCTCGCGCCCGTGCGCCAGTTCGATCGCTTGCATCCGTTGCAACAGCTCGGGCGCCGCCAGCTGCGTTTCGACGCACGCCACCGCGTTGATGTAGTCATCCCCGCCCGCGTCAATCGGCGCCGTGCGGTACAGGCTGGACGCTGCCAGCAACACGCTGCGCGGCATTTGCCCCAGGCACACGATCGCGGCGGCCACCGTGGCGCGCGCGTCGAACAGGTTGGCGCCGATGCCGATATAGGCGACGCTGCTGCGGGAACTCATTTGGCGCTAGTGCTGCTGCTCATGTCCTTGCTACGGCCGGCGCGCCGCGGTGCGCGTTTTTTGGCGCCTGGCGCCGCGCCCGCCGTCGTTAGCAGATGTTCGCGGGCCGCGGCGTCACCTTCATAAAACGCGGTCCACCATTCGCCGATCTCGGCCTCCATTTCACCGGAGGCGCAACGCAACAGCAGAAAATCGTAACCGGCGCGAAAACGCAAATGCTCTAGCAACTTGTAGGGTGACTTGCCGACGCGGCGCTCGAGGCGCGGCTGCAGCGACCAGATGTCGCGCATGTCGGCGCCGATCTTGCGCTGCAGGGCCAGTTTTTCGGTTTGCGAATTGAGTACCTCGTCGGCGGCTAAGTGCAGCGCGGGGATAGCCGCTTCGCCAGCGGCGCGATAGGCCGTCCATTTCTCGAGCACCTCATGCCACAGCAGCGCGGCAAACAGGAAAGCCGGCGAGGCGGTCTTGCCGGCGGCGATGCGCTGGTCGGTCGAATCGAGCGCCAGGGTTACGAATTTTATCCCCATCGGCTGCTCCAAGACCACGTCGAGCAGCGGCAGCAAGCCATGATGCAGGCCTTCTTTGCGCAGCTGCTGCAGGCAAGCCAGCGCATGGCCGCTCATGAGCAGCTTGAGCATCTCGTCGAACACGCGCGCGGCCGGAACGTTGTTGATCAGCGGCGCCATCACCGCGATCGGCGCCGCGGTGGTCGGCTCGATGGTGAAATTGAGCTTGGCGGCGAAGCGCACCACGCGCAGCATGCGCACGGGGTCTTCGCGGTAGCGCGCTTCCGGTTGCCCAATAATGCGCAAAATCTTGCCACGGATGTCGGCGATCCCGCCGTGGTAGTCCAGTACTTCCTGCGTGGCCGGGTTGTAATACATGGCGTTGATGGTGAAGTCGCGGCGCACGGCATCTTCATGCTGCAAGCCGAAGTTGTTGTCGCGCAGTACGCGGCCATGCTCGTCCTTGGGTGATGAAGCGGAGCCGGCGCCGCGAAAGGTGGTCACTTCCAGCAAATCTTGACCGAACATCACGTGCACAATCTGGAAGCGACGCCCGACGATGAAGGCGCGCCGAAACAGGCGCTTGACTTGTTCGGGGGTGGCGTTGGTGGCGACGTCGAAGTCTTTCGGTTTCACGCCCAGCAAAAGATCGCGCACCGCGCCGCCCACCACAAACGCTTCAAAGCCCGCTTCTTGCAAGCTGCTGGTGACGCGGATCGCGTTGGATGTGACGAGTTTCGGATCAATGCCATGCTCTTGCGGACCGAGTATCGTGGGTAAGGTGGGGTCGCGCCCCGCCTTGTCTTTGACGCCGAGGATCTTGCGGATGAATTTTTTAATCATTGAATAAATGGAGTAAGGGCCAGCCGTGGCTCGACGCATGTGAAGTTAGGGCGGCGCTGGGATTGGTCGCAACCGGATGGGTAACGACGGATAGCAAGGGGATATCGTTGTGCGAATCGCTGTAGAAATGACTGCGTTCAAAGTCGCTCAGAGTCATGCCCATGCGCTCGAGCCACGCATGGGTATGGGCTACCTTGCCGGCGCCCTGGGTCGGGGTGCCCAGCAGCTTGCCGGTGATGTTTCCCATCGCGTCGAACTCGGGTTTAGCGGCGATCAGATGTTGCACGCCCAGCTCCCTGGCAATCGGCGCGGTCACGAACTCATTGGTGGCGGTGATGATGGCCACCAGGTCGCCGGCGTCCAGATGGCCTTGCACGAGTTCCCGCGCGCGCGGCCGGATCGCACTTTGAATCACTTCGGTCATGAATTGCGCGTGCATCTGGTCTAGGCGCGCGCGCGGGAATTGAGCCAGCGTGCCAAGCGCGAATTCGAGGTATTTAACCGGGTCTAGCGTACCGGCTTGGTACTGGGCGTAAAAAGCGTTGTTGCGGCGCTCAAATTCGCGTGCGTCGACGGCCCCGATGCGTACCAAAAACTGACCCCACTCGTAATCGGAGTCGATGGGCAATAAGGTATGGTCGAGGTCGAACAGGGCCAAATTCATCATTCTTTCACTTCCGTTTGCAACAATTCCCGTAGCAGTGGCAAGGTGATCGCGCGTTGGGTCTCGAGGGAGTATCGATCGAGGGAATCGAGGATCGTCGATAGCGAGCGCATATCGCGCCGAAAATGGGACATCAGATAGGGTAACACGCCGGGCGACAGGGTCAAGCCACGGCTGCCTGCCGCGTGCGTCAGGGCCGCGACTTTCTCGACATCGGTCAGGCCGTGGATCTGGTAAATCAAGCCCCAGCCCATGCGCGTGCGCAGGTCTTCGCGTACCGGCAGCACGGCCGGCGCCACGGCGCCGCTACTGACCATGAAGGCGCCGTTGTCACGGATCTGATTGAACAGGCAAAAGGCGTCGATCTGCGCGGCCGGCGCCAGTTGCTCGCAATCGTCGAGCAAGTACAAGCTTGTCTGCGGCGAATAGATGAATGCGCTCTCGGCCGCGTCAGGGCCGATATAACGGGCACTTGGCATGGCCCCTAAGGCTTGCAGCAAATGGGTCTTGCCAGCGGCGGCTTCGCCCCAGATATAGACGAAGTGCTCGCGCGCCGTGCGGGTCGCGAACTGGCGCATCCATTGCGCCAGTTCGGCATTTTGTCCCACCTCGAACGAATCGAGGCTGTGCCTGCTGTCCGCGCCCAAATCGAGCACCAGTTGTTTCATGGCGTTCGCCTTATCCCAGTTGTATGCATTCCTCTATGCATTATAGAAGGTGCTGCGCAAGTAGTGGCGGCGAAGGTGCTTAAAAGCGACCATTAAGACCGCTGAAGTGGGCAAAGCGAGCAAGACCCCGACAAATCCGAACAATTGGCCGAAGGCGAGCAGAGCGAAGATCACGGCCAGCGGGTTAAGGCCGATGCGCTCGCCCACCAGGCGCGGCGTCAGAAAGAAGCCTTCGAGCACTTGGCCGCAGCCGTAAATGATGGCCACCGCGATCACGCCGCTCCAGTCGGTAAACTGAAGCACGGCGGCGATTAAAGCTAGGATCAGGCCTAGGCCGAAGCCGAGGTAGGGAATAAACACCAGCAGGCCCGTGATGATCCCGACCGGCAGCGCGACGTCGAAGCCGGCGATCATCAGGCCGCCCGAGTAGTACGCGGCCAAAACCAGCATCACCAGCAACTGTCCGCGCAGGTATTGCGCCAGCAGGGAATCGACTTCCTTGGCCATGTTCACAGTTTGCCCGACCCAGCGGCGCGGCACGGCGCCGCTGATGCGCTCCAACATGCGGTGCCAATCGAGCAGGAGGTAAAACAAGACGACGGGAATGAGAACCAGGGTGGCGATCCAGCCCAGCACGGCAGTGCCGCCGACCCGCGCCGAAGCGAGCACGGCGCTCCAAATTTCTTCGCCGCTGGTCGCCAGCTGCTGTGACAGGATCTTTTTGATTCCCGTACCGTCAAGCTGCACCTTGATGCCCATTTCGCGCAGTTTTGGCGACAGGATGTTATTGAGTTTGGTCAAGAACTGGGGAATCTGGGCTTGCAATAGAGGCACTTCCGTTTGCAGAACAGGCATCACGATCAACACCAGGGCCGTCAATGCTAGAAAAAACAACACGACCACGATCAGCACGGCCAACGGGCGCGGCACGCCAAACCGGCCAAAGCGCAAATTTGCAAGGTAATCGACGCCCGGGTTGAGGGCATAGGCGAGGATGGCGGCGGCAAGAAAGGGCGTCAGAACCGGCCCCAGCGCCACCAGCAGGAACAAAAACGCCAACCAGACCGCCACCCAAAACACCGTTTGCTTTTGCTCCACCGTGAAAGGAAATGGCATGAATTTATTTTTATGAGTTAAAAAGGCTGGTTGATGGGGCATTTTGATAAAATAGCGGATTGGCCGATTCTGCGCGCAAATGCGGAAGCGGTCTTCTTTGTCTATTTTACCGCCTCCGTTGCCACCACACCATGAACCAACCTTCTAAAGTTTCCCTTTCTTACCGCGATGCGGGTGTCGATATCGATGCCGGCGACGCTCTGGTTGAAGCAATCAAGCCGTTTGCCAAGCGCACCATGCGCGAAGGCGTGATGGGCGGCATCGGCGGCTTCGGCGCCCTGTTCGAAATTAGCAAGAAATTCAAGGAGCCGGTTCTGGTATCGGGCACCGACGGCGTGGGCACCAAGCTCAAGCTGGCGTTCGAGCTGAACCGTCACGACACGGTGGGGATCGACTTGGTCGCCATGAGTGTCAACGACATCCTAGTCCAGGGCGCCGAGCCCATGTTCTTTCTCGACTATTTCGCCTGTGGCAAGCTCGACGTGCCGACCGCGACCGCCGTCATCAAGGGCGTAGCCAGGGGCTGCGAGCTGGCCGGCTGCGCCCTGATCGGCGGCGAAACAGCGGAGATGCCGAGCATGTACCCGGCCGGCGAATACGACTTGGCCGGTTTTGCGGTGGGCGCAGTGGAAAAATCGAAGATCATCGATGGCACCAAGATCGCCGCCGGCGATGTCGTTCTTGGGCTGGCCTCGTCGGGGGCGCACTCGAATGGCTACTCGCTGGTGCGCAAGATCATCGAATTGACCAAGCCGGATCTGGAGGCGGACTTCCATGGCCGCAAGCTAGCCGATGTGCTGATGGAGCCAACCCGCATTTACGTCAAGTCCTTGCTAAGTCTGATGGAAACCATGGAAGTGAAGGGCATGGTGCACATCACGGGCGGCGGCCTGGTGGAAAATGTGCCGCGCGTGCTGCCAAGCCACCTAAAGGCGGTACTCGATTCGAAAGCATGGACCATGCCGCCGCTGTTCCAGTGGCTGCAGTTGCACGGTGGGGTGGCTGACGCTGAGATGCATCGCGTTTTCAACTGTGGCATCGGCATGGTTGTCATTGTGGCCCAGGAAAACGCGGACGCCGCGGTTACGCATCTGCAAGCGGCCGGCGAGAACGTCTCGCGCGTCGGTGTCATTTTGGCCCGGGTCGGTGACGAGCATCAGACCAGCGTCGTTTAAGCGAGCCGAGGGCCACCCCAATATAGGGGCACGCCCTGAGCCGACGCGGGCGCAGTGCCTGGCGTTACGCTGCGGCACTGCCCAGCACTTTGGCAACGGGACCGGCGCGCAGGCGATGCGTGTCGGGCATGCCGGAACCTAGCAAGGGCCGCAAATACATGCGGAACGCGTCCGTCACGTCGGTGCCGCTGGGCGCGATGAATTCATCATCCATGACGCGCGTCTTGCCAGCCACGGAATCGAGCGTCAGTAATTCATAATCGACCGAATAAATCCCCGTACGCTTGATTGCCACAGAGCCGTCGCGCTCGCCCCACATGGCAAATTGCACGGCTTTTTCGCCCACTTCCCGCGCTTCGCGTTGATCGACGTCGGATACGCAGCCGAGAAACGAGCGCTGCAAATAGCCAAAGGTGTCGCCACGCACGCGCTTGATGCCCAGCTTGGCCTTGATTTCATTGCACAGCAAATCGGCTAAAGCTCCGGTGCCTGACAGTTGGATGTTGCCATGGGCATCGCGCTCGACGTTCTTGGCTAGTTGGCTCGCGATTGGTTCACCTGTCGCATCGTGGATACCCTCGGACACGGCGATCACGCAGCGTCCGTAGCGCTCGTGAACCGCTTTCACATCGGCCAAAAACGCATCGAGCGAAAAAATGCGTTCCGGCAGGTAAATCAGATGCGGTCCGTCGTCATGGAATTTCTTGCCTAGCGCTGCCGCAGCCGTCAAAAAGCCCGCGTGGCGTCCCATCACTACGCCGACATACACGCCTGGAAGCGACGCATTGTCGAGATTGGCACCGGCAAAAGCCTGCGCCACGAAGCGCGCCGCGGATGGAAAACCGGGCGTGTGGTCATTGCCCACCAAGTCGTTGTCGATGGTCTTCGGGATGTGCATGCAGCGCAGCGGATAACTGGCCTTGCGCGCTTCCATGCTGAGGATGCGTACCGTGTCAGACGAGTCATTGCCTCCAACATAAAAGAAATGTTCAATCTGATGGGCGCGTAAGACCTTGAATATTTCCTGGCAATATTTGACGTCCGGCTTGTCGCGCGTCGATCCCAGCGCCGACGATGGCGTGGCGGCCACCAATTCCATGTTCTGGCTGGTCTCTTGCGTCAGGTCGAGAAAGTCTTCATCGACAATGCCGCGCACGCCGTGGCGTGCGCCGTAGACCCGCCGTACCTGCTGGAAGCGGCGCGCTTCCAGCGCCACCCCGACGATTGATTGATTGATGACTGCGGTCGGCCCGCCGCCTTGCGCTACCAGAATGATGCCCGATCCCATGCTTGACTCCTCAATTAGAAAATGCAACCATTGCTAGCCGATGGCCCCCGAGGTTTCCATCGGGGCGTTTCAATAGGCCCATCGGGCGCCGTCGGTGCCAGTTTGCCGCTCTCCTGGCCGATCCGCTGCCCCTCGTTCCCCGCCCGTATCAAGACGACGGTCGGTGCGCCGGAGCTCATCGTCGCTACTGTCCATCATGTGCAAGCCGGATTTAAAAATCGCATGCAGCCCGTTCCACCGCCGCCTCAACGCGACCGACAGATTATATGGCTTTGACATCATCCCCGTATGAAAGGATGGGAATTTTCAGCGCCGGATTTTGGCGAGTCAGGCGGCGTTGCGGCAAAGGCCTCCTTTTTGGGCGACCTGCTCGCACAAGACATTGGAACGGCGCTGCAGTGGCGCATGGCGATTTCATGCCCTGGCGACGGACGAGGATCATGTGCATCAGTTTGTGCGTTTCGAGGCGATCGCTGTCTGCGCTATCGCAACGAAAAGCGGATCGGCGCGGGCTCGGTTCCATTTCCCTTGCCGGCCCGAAAACCGAAGTTCCAGGGCCATTCTGATCAGCCTATCGATGCCTAATTTCAGCATTTATTCGCGGGCGCAGAGGGGAGATTCTCGCAAAGAAAGCGAACAAAAAACGGCGCTAGCTGCTTGACGGCCGCGCATGCCGCCCTAACCATGTTTGAGTTTATTCCGGGGCGCGTATGTAATCGACCAAAGCGAGCGTGTGGCGATCCGGTGCCGGCGTAAGCCAGCTCACCACCAACATCACCATCAGCCCGGCCGGCACACCGAAGATGCCGGCCGAAATCGGCGCAATGTGAAACCACTGACTGGCCGCATCGCCCCCGAGGATGGGGTTGCTGCGCACCATGTAATAGACGCAAACGAGAAACCCGGCTGACATTCCTGCGATGGCGCCGCTGTGGTTGGCGCGCTTCCAGAACACCCCCAGCACCAAGGCGGGAAACAAGATCGAGGCAGCCAACGAAAACGCGGCGCCCACCAGGGACAAGATGTCGGCCGGTTTTTGTGACGCAGTATAGGCGGCGAGAAAGGCCACCACCAGCAACAGCAATTTGGAAATGGTGACCCGTTTTTGGGTCGAGGCGGCCGGGTCGACGATCTTGTAATAAACGTCGTGCGACAGGGCGTTGGAAATAGCCAGCAGCAGGCCGTCGGCCGTGGACAGGGCGGCCGCCAGCCCGCCGGCGGCGACCAGGCCGGAAATCACATAGGGCAAGCCCGATATCTCCGGGGTGGCGAGCACCAGCACGTCGCCGTCGATGGCGATCTCGGCTAGTTGCACGATGCCGTCGTGGTTGGTGTCGACGATGCTAATTAAGGGATTGAGTTTATCCACATTGGCCCAGTACGAAACCCAAGTGGGCAAGTGGGCAAAGTCGCTGCCGACGAGCGCCGTGTAGATGTCATATTTCACCAGCACGGCCAAGGCGGGTATGGTCAGATAGATCAGCAAGATGAAAAACAAGGTCCAAAATACGGATACCCGCGCCTCGTGCACGGACGGTGTTGTATACGAGCGCATGAGGATATGGGGCAGGGCGGCGGTGCCCAACATCAGGCAAAATGCCAGCGCGAGAAAATTATTGCGCTGGATGTCGGACTGGGCTCGGTCTGGCGCCGGAAACGGGATGGCATGCGGCGTGATCGGTTCGGCCCGGGCCAGATTCATGGCGCGCGCATCCGTCCATAGGCGCGCGGCGTCCTCGGCGCTTTTGGGGTAGGCGATCAGAGTACGCTCCGCATTGCGGATGTCAAACAGGGAAGCATTACGCAGCCTGGCCTGGTCGAGCCGGTGTTGGGCATCGAGGCGGCCGGCCTCCCACGAGGCCGGCAACCGGTTCAGGTGATCGCCATAATCGTTCGCGCGCTGACGGAAGATGGCGCGCACCTGCTGTTCTTTGGGATCGGATTCAATTATTTTTTCGCGCGCACTGAGTTGCGACAAGATCTTGCCATAGGCGATTTGAGGCACCGGATTGCCGCTGTACTTGACCGATAGCCAAATGGCGGGAATCAGGAATGCGACGACGATGATGATGTATTGCGCTACTTGAGTCCAGGTAATTGCGCGCATGCCGCCCAAGAATGAGCACACTAGAACGCTGGCCAGGCCAAGGAAAATGCCGACAGAGAAATCGACGCCGGTAAAACGGGAGGCGATCAGGCCGACCGCATAAATCTGCGCCACGACATAGGTAAATGAGACGAATATGGTGGCGCAAACTGCCATCAAGCGCACTGGTCCGCCCCTGCCGCCAACGCCGCCGCGGTAGCGGGCCGCCAGAAAGTCGGGGATCGTATATTGGCCAAACTTACGCAAATAAGGCGCGATCAATAATGCCACCAGGCAATAACCGCCGGTCCAGCCCATGATGTACGCCAAGCCATCGAAGCCGTGCAAATACAGGCCGCCGGCCAAGCTGATGAAACTGGCCGCCGAGATCCAGTCCGCCGCCGTCGCCATGCCGTTGAACATGGCCGGCACGCGCCGCCCCGCCACATAGTATTCCGATACATTTGACGTGCGGCTGATGACCCCGATGCCCGCATACAATACGATCGTGGCAAACATGAACAGATGGCCGATCCAGACGCGCGGCATGCCTTCTTTTTCCAGCACGGCTAGCGCTATTAGGAAAGCGACAAAGCCGGCGGCAAACAAGAGGTAATAGCGGCTCAGACGTCGGAAAAAGGAGCGGGTTGCATTCACGCGGCGTTCCCGTCCCGGTATTTGCGGTCGAGCCGGCGCATGCGCCACGCGTAAATTCCAATGATGGCCAGATACACGAGTAAGGATCCCTGGGCCGCCAGATAAAACGACAATGGCCATCCGAACAAGCTGAAGACGTACAATTCACGGGCAAAAAACACTGCGAAAAAACTGCTGAAAAGCCAAATTAATAGCAAAATTGCCGTCAATTTTCGGGTTTTTTGCCAGTGCATGGCGCGCTTGGCGGCGGCGCTTGCGCTCCCCACCTCAATCATATCGAGTCATCGTTCATTTTTGTCTAGGGCGGCGCCCGTTTGCAAGGGGAAGGTCAGGCGGAACAAGCTGCCTGGCAATTTGGGATGCGCGCAGCGCGGGTTATTCAACACGTCCACTTCGGCTCCGTGTTGCTGCGCGATTTCGCGCACGATGGCTAGACCGAGACCGCTGCCTTCAGTATTGCTGCCCAAAATTCGGTAAAAGCGCTCGAATATGTGCAATCGCTCCCCCTGAGGAATGCCCGGTCCGGTGTCCTCAACCTCCACGATAGCGTGTTCAGCGGCGGCCCTAACCCGTACCGTCACACTGCCTCCAGGCGGCGCATAACGCAAGGCGTTGTCGATCAGGTTCGACAGTAATTCGCGCAGCATCATGGGGTTGCCAGAAATGATCACGGGATCAATCGGCTGCTCGAAGCCAAGATCGATCCGATGGACGAAAGACGCCTGCACCCAGTCTTGGACCCCGCCGCGCGCCAGTTCAGACAGGTCTAGCAGCACGAACTGGCTGCCCGTTTGCGGCTGATTTTCGGCCCTTGCCAGGCTCAGCAACTGATTCACAAGCCGCGTCGCCGCTTCCGAGCTTTTGGCCAGCTGTTCCAGGGAACGGTGAATTTCGTCCTGGTCGGTCTGGCGCAGCGCCAGTTCAGATTGCATGCGCATGCCGGCCAAAGGCGTTTTCATTTGGTGGGCGGCGTCGGCGATAAAGCGCTTTTGCATCTCGATTGACAGCGACAGGCGCGCCAGCATGTCGTTGAGCGAGCGCACCAGCGGCGAAATTTCCTCCGGCACCTGGCCCGAATCGATGGGGCTAAGGTCGTCCGAGGGACGGGCCCGGATGCGTTCTTGCAGCTGCGCGAGCGGGGACAAGCCGCGCGCCAACGCAAACCAAACCAGCGCCAACACGATAGGCAAAATGATGAACTGGGGAAGGATCACGCCCTTGATGATTTCGTTGGCAAGCTGGGCCCGCTTGTCCAAGGTCTCGGCCACCTGCACCAAGGCGCGCCGCGGTTGGTCGCCGTTCGCTTCCGCTAGGATAACGTAAGAAAATGCGACCCGGATCGGTGTGCCATGCAAGTTATCGTTGCGAAAGTTCACGATGCCGGCGCGGTATTGGCCTTCATCGGGTGGCAGCGGCAAATCGCGGTCGCCGTCGATGTAGTTGCCACTTTGACCCAGGATTTGAAAATAGACGCTATCGACGTCATCGGAGCGCAAAATGTCGCGCGCCGAGCCCGGCAGGCGTTTGACCAGCTTGCCATCGACTTCCTTGACCTGTTGCGTGAGCACGGTCACGCTATCTTCCAAGGTATGGTCGAAAGGCTGGTTGGCGATGGACTTGGCGACCAAATACGTGATCGCGATGCTCATCGGCCATAGCAGCAGCAAGGGCGCCAGCATCCAGTCCAAGATTTCGCCAAACAGCGAATGTTGGATCTTTTCATCCGGCTCGACGGCCGCCGGCTCGAACCAATTGGCCACGCTGTCGGCCTGGTCATGGGGGCCAGGACGGCGATCCTTCACTTGAGCTCAGCTTTTCTGGCGGGCACCGCTTCGTCCCGCGCGCTGCTGCGGGCGGCATCGGAATATTTCTCCAGGCAATACCCGAGGCCGCGCACGGTGGCGATGCGCACGCCACCGAACTCGATTTTCTTGCGCAGGCGGTGCACATACACTTCGATCGCATTATTGCTCACCTCCTCGCCCCATTCGCACAAATGGTCGACGAGTTGCTCTTTCGATACCAGACGCCCACTGCGGGTCAGTAAAATCTCTAATAAACCTAGTTCGCGCGCCGACAAATCCAACATCTGTTCATTAATATAAGCGCTGCGGCCGACCTGGTCATAGGTCAGCGGTCCGTGTTGGATGACGGTCGGTCCGCCGCCGGCGCCGCGGCGGGTCAGGGCGCGCACGCGCGCTTCTAGCTCAGATAGCGCAAACGGTTTGGCCATATAGTCGTCTGCGCCCAGGTCGAGGCCGTTGACCCGTTGCTCGATGGAATCAGCCGCCGTTAGAATCAACACGGGCAGCAGCGAGGCGCGCGCGCGCAGGCGGCGTAGCACTTCTAGCCCCGACATCTTGGGCAGGCCCAGGTCGAGGATCAGCAAATCGAATTCCTGGGTCGATAGTGCGGTGTCGGCCTCTTGGCCGTTTTTGACGCAATCGATGGCGTAGCCGGACTGGCGAAGCGAACGCGTCAGTCCATCGGCAAGCACAGCGTCATCTTCCGCAAGTAAAATACGCATGAGAGTTGTCCAACGTCAGAAATTCGTATTGTGTTTCATTTCGTCTAGCATGGCGAGGCTTTGTCGCTCTGCGGGTGGCCGATTGATCAGTTTTGAAGCAAATTCAGATCGTGCTTGCAATAAGCACTGTTTTTTTATACAGTATCGCTTGTACCGAATTTAACCCCACGCTAATCCAGGCTGAAAGAACATTATGGACGATAAAAAACCTGTAGCAACCGTTTCGGAGAAGGCCAAGGCACTGGCCGCCGCATTGGCGCAAATTGAAAAGCAGTTTGGCAAGGGCTCCGTCATGCGGATGGATGCCAGCACCCCAATCGAGGAGGTGCAGGTGGTCTCCACTGGTTCGCTCGGCCTCGACATTGCGCTGGGCGTGGGCGGCTTGCCGCGCGGACGGGTGGTGGAAATCTACGGGCCTGAATCGTCCGGCAAGACGACCTTGACCTTGCAAACCATAGCGGAAATGCAAAAATTGGGCGGCACCTGCGCCTTTATCGATGCCGAGCACGCGCTCGACGTCGGTTACGCGAAAAAACTCGGCATCAATTTACACGAGCTGCTGATCTCGCAGCCCGATACGGGCGAGCAGGCGCTGGAAATTTGCGACGCCCTGGTACGTTCTGGCAGCGTCGACATGGTGGTCATCGATTCGGTCGCGGCGCTGACGCCGCGCGCCGAAATCGAAGGCGACATGGGCGATTCCCTGCCTGGTTTGCAAGCCCGTCTGATGTCGCAAGCGCTGCGCAAGCTAACTGGCTCGATCAACCGCACCAATACCCTGGTCATCTTCATCAACCAGATCCGTATGAAGATCGGCGTCATGTTTGGCAGTCCGGAGACGACCACGGGCGGTAATGCATTGAAATTTTACGCCTCGGTGCGCTTGGATATCCGCCGCACCGGTTCGATCAAGTCAGGTGACGAAGTCATCGGTAATGAAACCAAGGTCAAGGTGGTCAAGAACAAGATCGCGCCGCCATTTCGGGAGGCGCATTTCGATATTTTGTATGGCGAAGGAACGTCGCGCGAAGGCGAGATCCTCGATCTGGGTTCAGATGCAAAGATCGTCGAGAAGTCAGGGTCCTGGTATAGTTACAACGGCGAGCGCATCGGCCAGGGCAAGGACAATGCGCGCACCTTTCTAAAGGAGCGTCCGGCATTGGCGCGCGAGATCGAAAACAAGGTGCGGGTGTCGCTGGGGGTGCGTGAACTGCCGCCGGCGCCGGCAGACAAGGTCGACAAGGCTGAGCCGACAGCCAAACTCAAGGCAGTAGAGTAAGCAAGGTGGCCCGCGCGGCGGGTCGCTCGGGGGTTGTTTTATGGCAGCGTTGCAAATCAGTTTGAGGGGCCGCGCCCTCCGTTTTTTGTCGATGCGGGAACATAGCCGGCTCGAGCTGGAGCGTAAGCTTGCCCGTCATGCACCAGACAGTGACGATATAAAGGCCGTGCTCGACGCCTTGGAAGAGGACGGCTATTTGTCGCAAGAGCGCTTTACGGCAGCGTTGATCCGCCGCCGCGCCCATCGTTTCGGCAACAGCCGCATTGTGGCAGAGCTGCAAAGTCACGGTATGGGCGGCGCGGCCTTGCGCGAACTCGAGGCGGGATTGACGCAAAACGAGACGGCTCGAGCCTGTGAAGTGTGGCGCCGCAAGTTCGGCAGCGTCGCCCCCGACGCCAAGGAGCGCGCCAAGCAAATCCGCTTTTTGATGCAGCGCGGCTTTTCGCCGCGCGCCATTCAAGTGGCGCTCAAGGGCGCGACCGCGAACGAATAGGTGACGGGCTCGGGCGACACTGGCCGTGCCGATGGCGCCGATGATGCAGCCTTTTCATGTTGGCGTTGCCCATTGCGCCTTCCGGCCCCAGGAAATCGGAACGTCCTCTTAACCTTGCATTGACCTGTTTTCCCATCGGTGAAGCCGCAGCACAGCGCAACTTGCGCTGTGCTGTGCTACACTTTTGGATTTTTTGCAGCACCGCATGAGCGGCTGTTGTGCTAAAAGCTGCGGCAACGTGCGTAAAGCACATGGCTGTTTCACTAATTACTGCCGCCGTTGCGGTATCGGTCTTTATGCCCCTGTCACCATCTGTGCCCCGACGTGCGTTAAGACACACTCGCGCAATCGAAATCCAAGCGTTCGCTCGTGACGACGGCTTGTGGGATATCGACGCCCATATCAGCGACGTCAAGACGCACGACGCGTCGCTCGCTTCCGGCGCGCGGCGCGCCGGCTTGCCTATGCATGACCTTTATTTACGCTTGACCATCGATCGCCAGCTGTTCGTCCTCGACGCCGAGGCGGTGTCCGATGCGGTGCCGTATCCCGGTTTTTGCGATACCATCGGACCGGCCTACAAGGCGCTGATCGGCCTCAATTTGCTGAAAGGCTTTCGCTTTGAATTGAAACAGCGTTTGTCGGGAATTTTGGGCTGCACCCATTTGACTGAACTGGCGCAAGTGCTGCCGACGGCGGCGATTCAAGCCTTTGCCGGCGATGTGATTCCGACCTGCGACAGCGCCGAGGCCGGCGCGGAAAGGCCGTTCGAAATCAACCAATGCTATGCTCTGCGCGCGGACGGCGCGGCCGTCGCTTTATATTATCCTCGCTGGGTGGCTAAAGTGGCCCCCGGCTAGCGCTTCGTATCACCTGTTTTTTTCGCAGTATCCACTGTTTTTTTACATATAAGCATCAGAAGGAAGCCAGCATGAAAATCCATGAGTATCAAGGCAAAGAAATCCTCCGCAAATACGGGGTGACGGTTCCGCGCGGTATCCCGTGCATGTCCGTTCAAGAAGCAGTGAAAGCGGCAGAGACTCTGGGCGGCCCCGTGTGGGTTGTCAAGGCGCAAATCCATGCCGGCGGGCGCGGCAAGGGCGGCGGCGTAAAAGTTGCGAAGACCTTGGAACAGGTAAAGCAATATGCCGAGCAAATCATGGGGATGCAATTGGTCACCCACCAAACGGGACCCGAAGGCCAGAAAGTCTGTCGCCTCCTAGTCGAGGAAGGTGCCGATATCAAGAAGGAACTGTACGTATCGATGGTCACCGACCGTATCAGCCAGCGCGTGGTTCTGATGGCGTCCTCCGAAGGCGGCATGGACATCGAAGAAGTGGCGGAACACCATCCTGAACTGATCCATCAGATTGCCATCGACCCGGCGCTCGGCCTAACTGACGCCGAGGCCGATTCGATCTCGACTAAGATCGGCATCCCCGCCACCTCGCTCGCCGATGCGCGCGTCCAGCTGCAAGGTCTCTACAAAGCCTTTTGGGAAACGGACGCCTCGCTGGCCGAAATCAATCCCTTGATCCTGACCGGCGCCGGCAAGGTCATCGCGCTCGATGCAAAATTTAATTTCGACGCCAATGCCCTGTACCGCCAGCCGGAGATTGTCGCTTACCGCGATCTGGCGGAAGAAGACCCGGCTGAAGTCGAAGCGTCAAAATTTGACCTCGCCTACATTTCGCTCGATGGCAACATCGGGTGCCTGGTGAATGGCGCCGGCCTGGCTATGGCCACCATGGATACCATCAAGCTGTTCGGCGGCGAGCCCGCCAACTTCCTTGACGTTGGTGGCGGTGCGACCGCGGAAAAAGTGACGGAAGCATTCAAGATCATGTTGAAAAATCCAGGCCTGAAAGCCATCCTGGTCAACATTTTCGGCGGCATCATGCGCTGTGACGTGATCGCTGAAGGCGTGATCGCGGCATCCAAAGCGGTGTCCCTGAAAGTGCCTCTGGTGGTGCGCATGAAGGGCACCAACGAAGATATGGGCAAGAAAATGCTGGCCGAATCCGGTTTGCCTATCATCGCGGCCGATACCATGGAAGATGCAGCCAAGAGTGCTGTTGCAGCTGCCGCCGGTCACGCTTAATTAAGGAATCAACATGTCCATCCTGATCAATAAAGATACCAAAGTCGTAACCCAAGGAATCACCGGCAAGACCGGTCAGTTCCACACCCGCATGTGCCGCGAATACGCGAACGGCCATGCCGCTTTCGTTGCCGGCGTCAACCCGAAAAAGGCGGGCGAAGACTTCGAAGGCATTCCGATTTTTGCCAACGTCAGTGCCGCGAAAAAAGCCACCGGCGTCAATGTGTCGGTGATCTACGTGCCGCCGGCCGGCGCCGCAGCGGCGATCTGGGAAGCGGTCGAAGCGGAGCTCGACCTCGCCATCTGCATCACCGAAGGCATCCCCGTGCGCGACATGATGGCCTTGAAAGACCGCATGGCCAAATCCGGCAGCAAGACTTTGCTGCTCGGACCGAACTGTCCGGGTCTGATTACGCCAGACGAAATCAAGATCGGTATTATGCCCGGCCATATCCACAAGAAGGGCCGCATCGGTGTCGTGTCGCGTTCCGGCACCCTCACCTATGAAGCGGTCGGCCAGCTGACCGCATTGGGTCTGGGTCAATCGAGCGCGGTCGGCATTGGCGGCGATCCAATCAACGGCCTCAAGCACATTGACATCATGAAGCTGTTCAATGACGATCCTGATACGGATGCCGTCATCATGATCGGCGAGATCGGAGGACCGGACGAAGCGAACGCGGCTTACTGGATCAGGGACAACATGAAAAAGCCAGTGATTGGCTTTATCGCCGGCGTGACCGCGCCTCCAGGCAAGCGCATGGGTCATGCCGGTGCGTTGATTTCGGGCGGTGCCGATACGGCCCAGGCGAAACTGGATATCATGGAAGCCTGTGGCATTACGGTGACCAAAAATCCGTCCGAGATGGCGCGTTTGCTGAAAGCGGCACTTTAATTTGTAGCCCTGCGCGGTGCTGGCGGGGAGCAACTAGCTCCCCGCCATGCCGTGGACGCCCGTTTTGTCGTTTTGGCCGCTGGAGGATTGACAGCTGTGGCGAAAATCATTATTTTGCGCGATCGCGGCGTCGTGCAGACGGTGCCGCTAAACAAAGAGCGCACGACCATCGGGCGCCACCGCTACAACGACATCGTGCTGGAGCCGAGTACCGTGAGCGGCGAACACGCTGTGATCGTGACCATTCGCCGCGATTATTTCCTCGAAGATTTGAACAGCACCAACGGCACCTTCGTCAACGGTCGGCGCATCGGCAAGTACCTGTTGCAACATGCGGACCAGATCGTGCTAGCCAAGTTCCCGATGCAATTCATGGCCGATAATGAGGGCCCTTCCGACGCTGCCGGCAGCGCTCCCGTGGCGGCCCATGTCCAAATACTGGGCGGCGTCAATGCCGGCAAACAATTGGCGCTAACTAAGGCTGTGACTACCCTTGGCCGCCCCGGCGTGCAGGTGGTGGCGATCAGCCGCAGCGGCGATGCGTACGTCATTGTCCACCAAGGGGGAACCTGGCCACTGGTGAACGGGGTCGCCATCGACCAAGGGCCGCAGACGTTAAAGCATGGTGACGTGATTGACTTAAGCGGCACCAGAATGGTATTTACCTTGGCTTGAAGCGCCGCCGGCAACGGTTTTTTTAAGACTCCTGCTGCAAACTACTCCAGCTGCCGCTCTTGCCGCCTTCTTTTTGCAGCACGCGGATCCCGCCCATGACCATGCCCCGATCGACCGCCTTGCACATATCGTAAATTGTCAAAAGGCCGATTTGGACCGCCGTCAACGCTTCCATTTCCACGCCCGTGCGGCCCACCGTTTCTACCTGCGCCCGGCAATGCACGCAGGTGCGCTTTTGATCCGTCTCAAAGTCAACCGTAACGCGGGTCAGCGATAGCGGATGGCAAAGAGGCAGCAGGTCGCTGGTGCGTTTGGCGCCCATGATGGCGGCAATGCGGGCAATGCCCAGTACGTCACCTTTCTTGGCGCCGCCTGCCAGGATGATGGCCAGCGTCTCGGGCTTCATACTGATCGCGCCGCTGGCAATGGCGACGCGGCGCGTCTCCGACTTTTCACCCACATCGACCATGTGTGCCTGGCCGGCGCCATCGAAATGAGTCAACTGGTGTTCTCCGCTGCGCGCTGCGGGGCTGTGGTTTTTTGTCGTCGTCATGGTAAGCAGCACAAAATGGTGGACCTTGGAACCTGCATCATTCACCGGCGCGGGCCGGCGTAACAGGGGCAGCTACGGGTATCATAGCATCGTGAAATCAAAACCTCATCTCACCCCCGCCTTCTGGACGGCAAGGGCGAAGTCGGCGCCCGCCCGCAGCTGCCTGACCTTGGCCATGGCGACGCTGGGAACGCTCTTCCTGATGTCCTCGGCCAGCTTGGCGCAAGTGCCGCCCGTTGCGGCGGGCGCGCCTAACTTACCGACCCTAGGCGACACCGAGCGCGAAGATTTGTCACCCGCCATGGAGCGCAGGCTGGGCGACGAAATCATGCGCGAGCTCCGGCGCGACCATGATTATCTTGACGACGGGCCGATCCTTGAATACTTGAACGACTTCGGCAATGGGCTGGTTGCTGCGCGGCCGAGCGTGCGCGGCGAGACCAGTTTCGACTTCTTCTTTTTCGCCGTTCGCGATCCCCAGTTAAACGCCTTTGCCTTGCCCGGCGGCTTCATTGGCGTGCACTCGGGGTTGCTGCTGGCGGCCCAAACTGAGTCGGAACTAGCGGCGGTGCTGTCGCACGAAATCGGTCATGTCGCGCAGCGCCACATCGCGCGCATGCTAGGGCAGCAGCGCCAGGATGCCTTGATCCCGTTAGCGGCGCTGATCTTGGCGGTGCTCGCCTCGCGCGCCGGTGGCGATACGGCCATTGGCGTGTTTGCCGCCGGCCAAGCTCTCGCGATCCAGCGTCAGCTCAATTTCAGCCGCGATGCGGAACGCGAAGCGGATCGCATCGGCTTCCAGATCATGGGCGAGGCCGGCTTCGATACGAGCGGCATGGTCGCTTTCTTCCAACGCTTGCAAAGCGCCAGCCGCGTCTACAGCGATTCGATGCCCGCCCACCTGCAGTCCCATCCACTCACCACGGAACGGATCGCCGACATCCAGGCGCGCATTCGTGAAATGCCGTACAAGCAGCGGGCCGACAGTCTCGACTTCCATCTGGTGCGGGCGCGGGCGCGCGTACTGCAAGATGAAAGTGCGCAGGGCCTGGCCGACGCGGGCGCCGTCTTCGCCAATCAATTATTGCAGCAAAGGGGACACCAGAGGGCAGCAGCGCAATACGGGCTGGCGCTTGTTGCACTGAAAAAAGGCGATGTGAACCAGGCGCAAACCTGGCTCGATGCGGCCCGCGACACGATCACGCGGGCCGGCCCCGGCACGTCGATGGCCGCCAAGCAGGCTGGCGCCATTTTCACCAGCATGGCACTGGAGATCAAACTGGCGCCCCATCAAAGCGCGCAACTCGCGCAGCTGGCCTTGCAGGAAGCGCAAACAGCTCATCTGCAGTTCCCGCTCTCGCGCGGCATAGCGCTCCAATATGCCGAGGCGATGATCGCATGCGCCCGGCCGGAAGAGGCGGCCCGCTATCTGCGCGAGCAAGTGCTGCTCTACCGGGAAGAACCAAAGCTGTACGACGTCATGGCCAAGGCCTATGCGGCGCAGGGCAAGATGGCGCTGCAACACATGGCGCTAGCCGAATCTTACGTGCTAAGCGGGGGCACGCTGACGGCGCTCGACCAGTTGACGATTGCCCGCAAAGCGAGCGACGCCTCATTTTATGATCTGGCCGTGATCGATGCGCGCGAGCGTGAATTGCAGGCCCGCCACCGCGAGGAGGTAAAGGAAAGCAAAAAATAGGGGCGGCGCTCAGGCCGGCTGCGGTAGGCGCACGAAAGCGAAGCGCCCGTCCACCTCGGCGCGACCGAGTCGTTGTACCTCGATGTCCCGGCCGCGATGGCATAGCCCCAGAGCGCTCGCGCCGTCCGCTAGCCAGGCGAGCAAGCCTTCGTCGCTGACGGCGCGAGCGCCCGACTGGAAGGCTGCCATCACCTGCGCCAGGTCGCGGTCATCTAGTTGCGCCACAATCGCGCCGTCGGACAAGATCAAATCGCCCGAGTCGGTCAGAAATATTTCCTCGACAGGGCCGAGGGCGGCGCCCGTGTGCAGTATAAAATCATGCTGGGGGTCGGTGCGGGCAATGTACGGCGTACTTTCCAGGTTGACATAGACGCGCTGCGGGCCGTTTTGAAAAAACCAGCATCCACGTTCATCATGCGTGTAATTGCGCTCGATGAATCCCAATAACGCTGGATGGACGATTTTGTCGCCGGCCAGGCCCAGGCGTTGGGCGCGCTCGTCGCGCATGCGCCAGTTGCCGCGCGCATCCAGGCCCAGCCAGCCATAACAGTGGGGCACGTTCGGCCACTTTGCGATGGCTTGTTTTACGGTCTGGTCCATGGTTGATGCCTGTTTAAATGGTGACGGCTGCGCGCGGTGGCAGGTTTTGCGGGGCGCGCCGGCTGCTGCCTTCCAGGAAATGGATCAGGCGCTGCGGCAGCCAGTTGATGTGGCCGGGAATCGTGCCGACGGCAAACCCGACATGGCCGCCTTGAAGGGGGTAGTCGAGCACGACGCTGGTGGCGGCCTTGCGCGGCAAGTGGCGGCCGGGCAGGAAGGGATCGTTTTGAGCGTTCAGCACCAGGGTTGGCACCGTGATGTCGGTGAGCACATGCTTGGCGCTGGCGCGGTCCCAGTAGTCTTCCGTATTGCGATAGCCATGCAGGGGCGCGGTGACGACATTGTCGAACGCGTATAGGTCGCGCGCGGCCAGCATCGCGTCGCGGTCGAACAAGCCTGGATATTGCTTTAGTTTGGTCAAGCATTTCGGTTTCAGCGTTTGCAAAAACATGCGCGTGTATAGCAAGTTCAGGCCGCAAGACAGTGTTTGCCCCCCTTGCGTTAGATCGAGCGGGGCGGAAACGGAGCAGGCTGCGTCAACAAATTCGGCCTGGTGTTGCGATTCGCCGAGCCAGCACAGCAGGGCGTTGCCGCCCAGCGAGACGCCGGCCGCGTAAAAGCTGCCTTGGGCGCGCAAGCGCAGGCGGCGCACCACCCAGTCTATTTCTGCCGCATCGCCGGAATGGTAAAAGCGGGGCGCGCGGTTCGGCTCGCCCGAACAGCCGCGAAAATGGGGCACCGCGCCCGACCACCCGCGCGCGACCACCTCGGCCATCAACGCCCTCGAATAATGACTGTCAGACGAGCCTTCCAAGCCGTGGAACAGCACGACAAACGGCTGCCCGGGCTGACCGTCAACGAAATCGACGTCGACAAAATCGCCGTCCGGCGCGTCCCACCGTTCGCGCCGGAAGCTGACGGCCGGCTTGGCGATGCAGGTGGCAGGATAAATCGTTTGCAGATGGCCGCTGGGCAGCCAGAATGGGGCGCTATAGGTCATGTTGCCCTCGACGGAGAATTGGCGCTTTCATCCGTCGGCACGCTGCCGGCGGCAACCGATACTTGGCGCGGCACGCGCCGCCCACCGCACGGCGTCTTGCTGCTTGGCTGTGCGCGCTTGGCGCGCCGCGCAAAAATCGCGTTTCTCGAACTCCTGGCGCGCGCGCGCTCGTTGCCGCCACCATAGGCTAGCGCCGGATGCGCCGCCCCGCTTGGCGCGGCGCAAATCGCGTCCTCCGATCGGTAGTGCCGGGTGCTCATGGCTGCGCCTTTGCGGGCCCATTTTTGCAACAGGTACGGGCGAACTTCGTAGCCAGCCAGTTGCTGATAGCAAACAGCGGGCCCGCTCTGCATGGGCTGGCCATCGAACCGCTCGCGCTCGCTAAGAGGATCGCGCTGCTGCCGGGTTCCAACGGGCGGTTGCCCCGGGCTGCTGCGCCTTTTCTTTTGTGCCCACGGCGTAACACAAACGGCGGTATCGGGTGGCGGGTGGCGGGTGCGAACACAGTCCGCCAGCCAGAGCTCTGTCGAGCACGGCAGCGTGGCGCCAGACACGAAAAATACCATGAAATTATCTTTGCTCACCTTTGCCCCCGTGTCCCGCATCGACCCTGTTGCAACGCAGCCTAGGTCGGTAGCGGTATCCCGCGCTCTACTGATGACCTTGCGGCTGACCGTTTCGTGCTTACCCCCGTCGCTCGTGTTCCTTTAGAGAGCTTGGGACAGCGTCCCAGGTGGATCCGTCAACCGTAAGTGCCTTTTTAAACCCGTGTGCGACCAGGCGCGACCTAGTGGTGAGGGGCGTTCAGGCCTGTTTTCAGGCGGTAACTCGTACCGCAATACGGGCATTTGGCGATTCCTTCCTGGTCAAATTCCAAAAAAACGCGTGGATGAGACGACCACAGCGGCATTGCCGGGTTGGGGCAGTAGACTGGCAAGTCTGTTGCATCGAGTTCGACCGCAGTCGGTGTGGCATTTGTCATCAAATCTCCATGGGTACTTCAAATTACAAGGGCAGAGCGGATGCGAAGCTTGTCGCGCGCTCTGCCTGGGGCAGGCAAGTAGGACGTGGGTCTTTTTCCGCTGCATACGCATGATAACCACAGTCGTCCTTTTTCTGTTCCCGCTTGAAAATATTTGTAACTGATACGCCCACACGCCCAGCCGCTGCCGGCAGCATCGTCGGGTCGGCACATAATGCTTGCGCGCCACCCTGGAATGGATGGATGCGGCCGTCCGCCCCATCGTTCTCACCCCGGCCTGGCCGTCTCGGGCCGGGGGTGCTGGGCGTACTACCAGAGGCCCCATCCAATGATCGAGCCGGCTTGCCGATCTTAAACAGCGCGAGCGGCGCCGCGGCGCCGCAATCCTTTTTACAATGCTGCAGCCATTTTTCTTTGTCTTTATTGGCGTACGCCAGAGGTAGCGTCGATTGTCCAAGGAAAACGACAAAAAAAGCCGTTGGCAGCCTAATCTAAGGGCCAGATGAGGCCGTGGCAGGTTCATCATTTTGCTGGCATGCGCGGGCGCAGTAACTTCTGCCGCCGTGTCCGGCCCGGCTAGCCTTGACCGCGGCCGCGATCGCAGCACGCTTGGGATCGGGGCCGCGCCAACAATTCGTATCTGGCGCGCTGATTTTTTAGCGCCATGGGCCCGTTGCAGCTTGATTAACGTTTTTCTGGGTTCCGGCATGCGGTAAAATAGTGCTCATTTCTCCTACTCGTCATTTGGACCGTCATGACAGCTGCTCTTAACTTTACCCGTCTGCAAGACTTGATCGCGCAGCACGCGCTGCAAGGCAAACGCGTGTTCATTCGTGCCGATTTGAACGTGCCGCAAGATGACGCTGGTCATATCACGGAAGATACCCGCATCCGCGCTTCGGTGCCCGCGATCCGGGCCGCGCTCGACGCGGGCGCTTGCGTGATGGTGGCCTCCCATTTGGGGCGCCCGACGGAAGGGCAATTTAAAAGTGGCGACAGCCTGGCGCCGGTCGCCACCCGCTTGTCCGAATTGCTGGGCCAGTTTGTTGCACTGAAACAGAACTGGGTCGAAGGGCTCGGCCTGGAAGACTTGAAGCCGGGCCAGGTCGTGCTGCTGGAAAACGTGCGCGTCAACGTGGGAGAAAAGAAAAATAGCGATGAGCTGGCGCAAAAAATGGCCAAATTGTGTGACATTTATGTCAATGACGCCTTTGGCACGGCGCACCGCATGGAAGCGAGTACCTACGGCATCGCCAAATTTGCGCCGGTCGCTTGCGCCGGGCCCTTGCTCGCTGCCGAACTGGACGCGCTGGGGCGCGCCTTAAATGCGCCGGCGCGCCCGTTGCTAGCCATCGTCGCCGGCTCCAAGGTCTCGAGCAAGCTGTCGATCCTGAAGGCGCTGGCCGAAAAGGTCGACCACTTGATTGTGGGCGGCGGCATCGCCAACACCTTCATGAAGGCCGTGGGGCTAAACATTGGCAAGTCGCTAGTGGAAGTCGGCCTGGTCGGCGAAGCGAAAGCCATCATCGACATGATGGCGGCGCGCGGCGCGCAAGTGCCGATCCCGCTTGATGTCGTGTGCGCCAAGCAATTTTCACCGACGGCCGCGGCCACCGTCAAGGACGTGGCCGACGTCGCGGACGACGACTTGATCCTCGATATCGGCCCCAAAACCGCCCGCTTAATGGCGGCGCAGATCGCGACCGCCGGCACGATTGTCTGGAACGGCCCGGTTGGCGTGTTCGAGTTCGAGCAGTTCGGCGAAGGCACGAAGACGCTGGCGCTGGCGATCGCCAAGGCCAAGGCGTTTTCAATTGCCGGGGGCGGCGATACGTTGGCGGCGATTGCAAACTATGGCATTGCGGATAAAATTGGTTATATTTCCACCGGTGGCGGCGCCTTCCTCGAATTTTTGGAAGGCAAGACGCTGCCGGCCGTCGACATCTTGATGCGCCGCCGCAGCTTAGACGGCGCCTGACCGCTGCTCGGCCGATCCTGCCGCCGCCAGGATCGGTATTCACGTTCAAGGAACTCTATGTCTCGTGGTACGAAAATAGTCGCAACAATCGGACCCGCCTCGTCCGATTTGGCGACCTTGACCCGCATGATCCGCGCCGGCGTCGATGTCGTTCGCTTGAATTTTTCCCATGGCAATGCGAAAGATCATATCGAGCGCGCCAAGCTGGTGCGTCAAGCCGCTGCCGAATGCGGGCGCGAAGTGGCGATCATGGCCGACATGCAAGGACCGAAAATTCGCGTCGGCAAGTTTGAGCGGGACAAAGTCGAGCTGGCGGCCGGTGCCCGCTTCATTCTCGATGCCAAGTGGGGCGAGAACGGCGAACTGGGCACCCAAGAGCGGGTCGGCCTCGACTACAAAGGCTTGCCGCGCGACTTGCACCCGGCCGATGTGCTGTTGCTAAACGACGGCCTGATCGTGCTGGTAGTCGATCAGATTGTCGGCAGCGAGATCCATACCACGGTGAAAATCGGCGGCGAGTTGTCCAACAACAAGGGCATCAACCGCCAAGGGGGGGGCTTGACCGCGTCGGCCCTGACCGCCAAGGACATGGAGGACATTAAGGTCGCGATGAGTTTCCAGGCCGATTACTTGGCCATGTCGTTTCCGAAAAGCGCGACCGACATGGAAATGGCGCGCCAGCTGGCCAACATCGCCGGCGAGCCGTATCATCACAAGCCGATGATGATCGCCAAAATCGAACGGGCTGAAGCGATTCCCGCTCTTCAGGAAATCCTGGACGCGTCCGACGGCATCATGGTCGCGCGCGGCGACCTGGCAGTAGAAGTGGGCAACGCGGCCGTGCCCGCGTTGCAAAAACGCATGATCAAGATGGCGCGCGCGTCCAACAAGCTGGCCATCACTGCCACGCAAATGATGGAGTCGATGATCTTTAACCCCGTGCCAACCCGCGCCGAAGTATCGGACGTGGCGAACGCGGTGCTCGACGGCACCGACGCCGTGATGACCTCGGCCGAGACGGCCTCCGGCCGCTACCCGATCGAGACGGTGGAAATGATGGCGGCCATTTGCATCGAAGCCGAATTGTCTGAATACAACAAGCTCGACGCCGACTTCCTGAATGTGCGTTTTACCCGCATCGACCAGTCGATCGCCTACGGCGCGCTGTTTACCGCGCATCATCTGGGCGTGAAGGCGATCATCGCGCTCACCGAGTCCGGCTCGACCGCACTGTGGATGAGCCGGCACAACATCGACACGCCTATTTTTGCCCTAACCCCGAGCATTGCCACCTTGCGCAAGGCGGCTTTGTACCGCAATGTGCGGGCTTACCATTTGCTCCAGGATAGCAACAGCAAGGCCGTCTTAAAGCAGGCCGAGGATTTGTTAGTGGCCAATGGCATCGTCAAAAAAGGTGACATGCTCGTGGTGACCTGGGGCGAGCCCATGGGCCAGGTCGGCGGCACCAATGCCCTGAAAATAGTCAAAGTTGGAGAATTTGCATAATAGCCGGTCCGGAGCGCGTACCGCCATCCGACCGCCAACCACGTTTTTTATTATGATGGAGGTTAACCATGTCACTCGTATCCATGCGCCAGCTGCTTGATCACGCAGCCGAAAACGGCTATGGTCTGCCGGCATTTAATGTCAACAATCTTGAACAAGTGCAAGCGATCATGGCCGCCGCCGACGCCGTCGGCAGCCCCGTCATCATGCAAGCTTCGGCCGGCGCCCGCAAATACGCGGGTGAAGCCTTTCTGCGCCACCTGATCGACGCTGCAGTCGAAGCCTACCCGCACATCCCGGTCGTCATGCACCAGGACCATGGCCAATCGCCGGCCGTATGCATGACGGCGATCCGCTCCGGCTTTACCTCGGTCATGATGGACGGCTCGCTCAAGGAAGACGGCAAGAGCGTCGCTTCGTATGACTACAATGTGGAAGTGTCGCGCGAAGTCGTCAAGTTTTCCCACGCCATCGGCGTTACCGTAGAAGCCGAACTGGGCGTGCTCGGTTCGCTCGAAACCATGACCGGCGACAAGGAAGACGGCCACGGCGCGGATGGCAAATTGACCCGCGAGATGCTGCTAACTGACGTCGCGCAAGCGGCCGATTTCGTCGCCCGCACCCAGTGCGACGCACTGGCGATCGCGATCGGCACTTCGCACGGGGCCTATAAGTTTTCGCGCCAGCCGACCGGCGACATCTTGGCCATCGATCGCATTAAGGAAATCCACGCGCGTTTGCCCAACACCCACTTGGTCATGCACGGCTCCTCGTCGGTGCCGCAAGAGTTGTTAGCTGAAATCCGCCAGTTCGGCGGCGACATGAAGGAAACGTACGGCGTGCCGGTCGCGGAAATCTTGGAAGGCATCCGTTACGGCGTGCGCAAGATTAACATCGACACCGACATCCGCTTAGCGATGACGGCCGCGGTGCGCCGTTACTTGGTTGAGAATCCATCGAAATTTGATCCGCGCGACTGGCTCAAACCGGCGCGCGAAGCGGCCACGCTGATCTGCAAGGCGCGTTTTCTCGCCTTCGGTTGCGAAGGCCAGGCAGCCAAGATCAAAGTGATTCCGATGGACAAGATGGCCGCGCGTTACCAGAAGGGCGAGTTGGCCCAAGTCGTGAAATAAATGCTAGGTTCAACGGGCCGGGGCTGCGCTCCGGCATGTTTTAATTTTTTTAAGTGAGCTATGCCTGAAAAAACCTTGGTTGGTATCGTGATGGGGTCCACGTCGGATTGGGCCATCATGAAAGAAGCGGCGCAAATATGCCATGATTTTGGCGTCACCTATGAAGCGCGTGCCCTGTCGGCGCACCGCACCCCGAAAGAACTGGAAGCCTGGCTCGCCGACATGCAAACGCGTGGCGCGCAAGCCTTCATCGCCGGCGCCGGCGGCGCCGCTCACTTGGCCGGCGTGGTCGCTGCGGCGACGATTCTGCCCGTGTATGGCGTGCCGATTCCGTCGCAATACCTAAAAGGCATGGATTCGCTGTTGTCGACCGTGCAAATGCCCATGGGAATTCCTGTCGCCACGCTGGCGATCGGCGCCGCCGGGGCGGCCAACGCGGCCCTAGCGGTCGTATCCGTGCTGGCCTTGAACGATCCAGGCCTGAAGGCCAAGCTGATCGCCTTTCGGGCCGCCCAGGCCGCCAAAGTGTGCAATTCAAAACTGCCTGAACTGAACTGAACTGAACTAAAGGAAACACAATGTCTGGAATATTGGAAACAAACTTGAAATCGCTGCCGTTATTGCATCGAGGTAAAGTGCGCGACATTTACGCGGTCGGCGCCGACAAGCTGCTGGTGGTGCAAACGGACCGCTTGTCCGCCTTTGACGTGATCCTCGACGATCCGATCCCCAACAAGGGCAAGATGTTGACTGAAATGTCGAATTTCTGGTTCAAGAAATTTGGCGACCTGATGCCCAATCACGAAACCGGCATTGACCCCCAATCGGTGGTGGCAAAAGACGAGCGCGCTCAAGTCGCCGGGCGCGCCATGGTCGTGAAAAAATTCACCCCGCTGGGTATCGAGGCGATCGTGCGCGGTTACATCATCGGTTCCGGATGGAAAGATTACCAGCAGACGGGCGCCATTTGCGGCATTGCCCTGCCAGCTGGCCTGCAGGAAGCGCAAAAACTGCCGCATACTATGTTCACGCCGTCGACCAAGGCTCCTGCCGGCCAGCACGACGCGAACATTTCATTTGAGGAAGCCGAGAAAATCGTTGGTGCCGACATTGCGCGCCAGGTGCGCGCCGCCGCCATCGACCTGTACACCCAGGCGGCCGAATATGCGGCCGGGCGCGGCATCATCATCGCCGATACCAAGTTCGAGTTCGGTCTCGATGCGGGCGGCACGCTCTATTTGATTGATGAAATCTTGACGCCGGACTCCTCGCGCTTTTGGCCGATGTCGAGCTATCAGGTCGGCATGTCGCCGCCCTCGTTCGACAAGCAGTTCGTGCGCGACTGGCTGGAAACCCAGCCTTGGGACAAAAAAGCGCCAGCGCCGCGCGTGCCACAAGACGTGCTCGAGCAGACTTCGGCCAAGTACGCAGAAGCCTTGCGCCTGCTCACGCAGTAGAGCCGGGCCAATGCTAATGATCAAAGATCGAGCACCAGGGCGGGGCACTTTGACTGTGGACATTGCGCAAGCTACCGCAATTCTTGCATCCGGCGGCCTGGTCGCTTTCCCCACAGAAACCGTGTATGGCCTGGGTGCGGACGCTGAAAATCCGGCCGCCGTGGCTAAAATTTACGCAGCCAAGGGGCGCCCGTCGGACCATCCGGTGATCGTCCACCTCGCTCCCGGCGCCGATCTGGCCTACTGGTCGAGTGACATTCCCGAGCCGGCGCGGCAACTAGTCGACGTCTTCTGGCCCGGCCCGCTCACTTTAATTTTGAAACGCGCGCCCCGCATTCCCGCCAGCGTCTCGGGCGGCCAGGACTCGGTGGGCCTACGCTGCCCGTCGCACCCGGTCGCGATCGCCTTGTTGCGCGCCTTCAAGGGCGGCGCCGGGGGGCTGGCCGCCCCTTCCGCTAACAAATTCGGACATGTCAGCCCGACCACCGCACAACATGTGCGCGATGAATTCGGTCACGATGTTTTGCTCGGCGCGATCCTCGACGGCGGCCAAAGCGAAGTGGGGATCGAGTCGACCATCCTTGACTTGTCGCGCTTGAACACGCACGGTCCCTTGCTGCTGCGCCCCGGCCATATCAGTGCTGACAGCATCGCCGCTGTCATCGGCCAGCTGCCACAAAGCCCCGACGCTGGCGCGCCGCGCGCGCCTGGTACGCTGGCCTCGCATTATGCGCCGCACACGCCGTTAGCGATGCAAGACGGTAGCATGATCGCCGCCACGCTAGCTGGCCTGGCTGCGGCCGGCCGCATCGTGGCGCTGATCCACTATTCCGATGTGGCGGGCGCCGCCGCTGTCTCGTCGCTGCGCCTGCCGCCAAAGGCGGATGCCTATGCGCATGCCCTGTACGGGGCGCTGCGGGCGATGGACGACACGGGGGCCGACCTGATTTTGCTGGAGGCGCCGCCCCGAAGCGCGCCATGGGCGGGCGCGAACGACCGCTTGCGCCGGGCCGTATACGGTTCGGCTGGAATCATCGAACAAC
Source organism: Janthinobacterium sp. (assembly GCA_003133225.1). Classification (GTDB taxonomy): domain Bacteria; phylum Pseudomonadota; class Gammaproteobacteria; order Burkholderiales; family Burkholderiaceae_D; genus Janthinobacterium. The sequence goes on along the minus strand of PKWL01000023.1, from coordinate 12,382 downwards.
TTTTGCAAGCCTAAAGTGGCGGGGAGCGCTGCCGCTCTGGGCGCCAAGCCGGCAGGCATGCGCCTCGCGCCAGCACTCGCGCATCTTGCATGTCACCTTGCGCTGGCGCTGCCAGAGGGTCGCCCAGCTCGGTCACCTTGGACCAGGCAACTGCACCAGCGCGTACACCCGCCCAAAATCTGCGCTCGGCCATTAACGAATTTTCGCGCCAAAGCGGCGCGCTGCTGCGCCGATGGCTGCGCCCAGCCCGCGAAAACAAAAAGCGTTACTAATATCGCCGGCACGTGACAGCACCCTATTTTTCCCTGTACGGCGCAACGGATGGTTGAGTTGGCACCTCAGGTTACCTTGTATGAGCACGTTGCGCCCTCGAAAAGAACAAACTTTTCAACGAAAAAGCCTTTCTTATAGTCAAACTATCGCTTGCTGTATCGATCCGATAAGTGCGCAAAATTTCCGCTATACAAGTTGCGAGTAGGATGGCATATTGGCCAGACAACGATTCGCTCGTTAAAGATCAAAACTGATATGACGAAGAAAAAAGGGGCCCGCGCGTGATCGTCAAACGTCGCAAACGGGCCCAGTAGTAAAGGGTGCGGCCGTACGCTCGGATAATGAATTTTAGGAGACAAAAATGCGTCAATACCCATTAGCGCTTGCCTTGATAGCAGCCGCAGCCTTAACTGGCTGCGGCGGTGGCACCGGCAGCAGCGCCGGCGACCAAAGCCCAAAATTAAAATTCACCTCTCAAGTGTCGTTTGGCGATAGTTTGAGCGATGTTGGAACCTATGCGGTTGGCGCAGTCGCGGCTTTGCATGGCGGAAAATATACAGTGAATTCCTTGACGCCATCGGCGCAGAACTGGACCGAACTGCTTGCTGTCTCCCTTGGTTTGCCGGCACCCTGTGCAGCGCAAACGGGTTTGGGCGGATTTTCGGATGTGCAGCTGGCCTCCCAGCCTCAGCTGGCGCCCTTGGCTGCGTTATCGGCGCAAGGGTTTGCGGTGACGCCCGCTCTCCACTCCGGTTGCACTTCGTATGCCCAGGGCGGGGCGCGCGTGACGCTGCCCTTGGGCCCTGGCAGTGCGGCGCTTGACCCGGCATTGGGAGGCTCTGCGGTTCTCGGTCAATTGACCGTTCCCGTTGTCACTCAGATCCAGAATCATTTGTTGGCGGTCGGAGGCAAGTTCAGCGGCACGGAAGTCGTTTTCATGCTGGCTGGCGCCAACGATGTATTTGTTCAATTGGCCACCTTGAACGTCAACGCTACTGCGGCCGGCACGGCAGCGGCGACGGCTGCCGTTACGGCTGCCGTGCCGGCGCGGGTGGCCTCAGATGTCGGCTCTGGCCTTTGCATACCGACCGATCTCCAAGCTAGCAATTGCGTCGCCCAGGCAATTGCTGAACTGACGCCGACGGTGGGCGCGTCAGCGGGCGCGGCAGCAGGAGCAGCTTATGTCACCAACATCGGCGGTCCGGCCGCCGTGCAGGCCATGGGCCAAGCCGGCGCCGAACTGGTCGGTTATGTGAATACCCTGATCCTGGGCAACGGCGCGAAGTTTGTGACGGTCGTCAACGTGCCCGATATCGGCACGACGCCTTTTGGCGATTCGCTAAATGCGTCTACCTTAAGTTTGGTTAATACCATGGTGTCGACGTTCAACGCGCAATTGCAAAGCGGGCTGGCGGGAAATGCCAATGTGGTGTTGGTCGATGTGAATACGCAAAGCCATCTGAATACCCAGAACCCGGCGCAATACGGGTTGACGAATGTGACAACGCCCGCCTGCGATTTGAGCGCGGCCGTCAATCCCCTAGCTTCATCTTTGGTCTGTACCACTTCCAGTGTAGTTGCTGGTGACGTTTCCCATTATTTGTTCGCCGATACGGTTCATCCAACGCCCTATGGCTATTCCTTGCTGGCCAAATATGTTGCTACCCAGATGGCAATACGAGGCTGGCTGTAATCAATGAGTAGACTGGCGGCCCATCCCACCTTTGCCGAAGATGAGGCCGCTCCTTAAAAAAAGGAATTGGAGAAAATACATGAGAAACGACAGGAATCACATCAGTATGCGAACTCGGGTTCTGCCTCTGCTTCTGGGCATGGCGCTTGGCGCTAACGCTTCCGCCCAGACCGCACAGAGCTGGTCGCTCGCAGTCGGCGCCAACAATATTTCCGTGCCCGGAGTGAGCGACCCGTTGAGCGCGCCCAGTATCGTCGATAGTAGAACCAAGGTCAGCAGTGATACGCAGCCGATTGTGAATATTGCCTACATGGTCACTGATCATGTTTCCCTTGGACTTGGGCTCGGCAGCCCGTACACGCACGACTTGTCGGGTGCCAGTTCGCTGCAAGGTGCGGGCCGACTTGGCACGCTAAAGGAGCTGCCGCCGACGCTATTTGGGCAATATCGCTTTCTAGAGGCGAGTTCGGCATGGCGGCCATACCTAGGGTTGGGTCTGACCTATGCCATCTTCTACGATGAAAAAGGCACCGCTACCCTGACCGCGATCTCCAACCCGGGCGGTCCGCCAACTACATTTAAAGTTGACAATGCGTGGGGCGTGACGCCGCAAATTGGCTTGACCTACGCGTTCGATAGCAAATGGTTTGTCGACCTTTCCGTCAGCAAGACGTACATCACAACGACGATGCATCTCTCGACCGGGCAGTCGGCCAAGGAACCGCTCAACCCCCTGGCAACGACCTTGTCGATCGGCTACCGATTCTAATCACGTAGGTCGAGCAGCCGGTACCGCTGCTCCCCCAAGCACCCACGCGGCACAGCATGCGGGTGCTTGGACGAGGTCATCATCAGCGTGATGTCCGGCGCCCGGCATGGGTAGAACAGGCAAGCTCGACTTCATTATCGCAGGCCGCGCTGCCGGCCGCCCCAGCCGCAGGCCTTGCGACTCTCTCGCTTGCGTTGGGCATCACTTTCGAATTTGGCTCGATCTACTTTTCCGTAGACGGATCTCAACTTGTTTGCAGGCAGCCAAATTGCCCGTTGTGAAAGATGAGCGGCGCCTGCGGCGTCGAGGCGCATTGTTCAACCTCGCCGACAAAAATCACATGATCGCCCTCGGGGTAGCGGCTGCGGTTGTGGCACTCGAACCAGGCCGCCACCCCTTTCAAAATCGGGTGGCCCGTGCGCGACAATTCATACTCGACTTGCTGGAACGGATCAGGCGTGCGGCGCGAAAACAGATGCGCCAGGTGGGCTTGCTGCGCGCCCAACACATTGACCACGTAATGGGAATTGCCGCTGAAAATGGGCAGGCTCTTGGCGTTGCTGCCCAGGCTCCAGAGCACCAGCGGCGGGCACAGCGAAACCGTATTGAAGGAGCTCGCCGTCAGGCCGCGAAAGCTGCCGTCGGACAGGCGGGTGGTGATCACCGTCACGCCCGTGGCAAACTGCGACAGCGCCTGGCGGAATTGAGCGCTATCGAATTGGCCTGTGGCTATGCGGGGAGAGCTTGTGTTCATGGTTGTCCTGGGCATTTCTGTCATTATGCCAAAGTTTAGGCGGCAATAGCATTATCGCCCATGCCTGTCGCATTAACGCCGCACGCCGCGCCGGCTTTGGCGAATGATTGTGCATGCGTGGCCGCTTTGCGTTAGAGTGGGCCCATCAACGGTCTTCCTTGCATGGGGTGCAAAATGACAACGAACGACAAGACTGAAGTGGCCGTGCTGGGCGGCGGATGTTTCTGGTGCACGGAAGCGGTCTTTTTGGAAATGCGCGGCATCACGCACGTGGAATCGGGGTATGCGGGGGGCCTGGAGCCGAATCCCACTTACGAGCAAGTCTGCTCCGGCGGCACCGGTCACGCCGAAGTGGTGCGCCTGGAATTCGATCCCGGTGTGATCTCTTACCACGATATCCTGGAAGTGTTTTTCACGATTCACGACCCCACCACCGTCAACCGCCAGGGCAACGACATCGGTCCCCAGTACCGCTCAGTGATTTATTACCAGTCGCCGCAACAGGAAGCGATCGCGCGCCAAGTCATCGCCGAGATGGCCAATGTATGGGACGCGCCCATCGTGACTCAACTGGAACCGGCGCAGCCGTTTTACAAGGCCGAGGATTATCATCAGGACTATTTCCGCCAGCATCCGCTGCAAGGGTATTGCGCATTCGTCGTCGCGCCCAAGCTCTCCAAATTTAGGAAGATGTTTGGCGAGCGCCTGGCGTGACGCCCGCTGCAGCGGGTGGCGCACGACTTTTGAGCCGGCCGCGCTAGCGTTCGCCGCGCAGCAGGCGTGACGGGCGCAGCCGGTTCGTTCCGGGGCCGGGCCAGAACGAAAGGCGGAGCGCAGTTTGTTTCTCTCCGTTCCCATCATTTCTAACTTTTGAGTGCCGCGTCCGTTAAAATACCCGGATGAATATAAACCCCACGGTTTTCCTGGCGCCGGCGCCTGAAATCGACTTTGAACGTCGCTTTGGCGGCATCGCCCGCCTGTATGGCGAGCGCGCGTTGCTCCGCTTTCGCGCGGCCCATGTCTGCGTGGTCGGGGTCGGCGGCGTCGGTTCGTGGGTGGTCGAAGCTTTGGCCCGCAGCGCCGTCGGGCACCTGACATTGATCGACCTTGACAACGTAGCCGAATCGAACGTCAACCGCCAGATCCAAGCCATGACGGAGACCATTGGCCAGGCCAAGATCGGCGCTCTGGCCGAGCGCATCGCGCAAATCAACCCATATTGCCGTGTCACGCAGATTGAAGACTTTATCACGCCCGATAATCTGGAGCAGATGATCGGCGCTCGCGCTTACGACTATGTGGTCGACGCCATCGACAGTGTCTTGGCGAAAACCGCGCTCATCGCGTTTTGCCGCGCCCGCAGCATTCCCTTGATCACGATCGGGGGCGCCGGCGGCCAGACCGACCCGACCCGGATCGAGGTCCGCGACCTGTCGAAAACCGAGCAGGAGCCGCTTCTGGCCAAGGTGCGCAAACGCCTGCGCAGCGATTACGGCTTTCCGCGCGGGATCAAGAACAAATTTAACGTCGACGCCGTGTTTTCCATGGAGCCGTTGAAGGTTCCCGAAAATCAAGAGTCGTGCGGCCTCGGCGCCGACCTTGGCGGCGGCGTAACGGGCTTAAATTGTGCCGGTTTCGGTTCCAGTATGGCCGTTACCGCCAGCTTCGGCTTAGTGGCGGCCGCGCATTTGCTGCGTGCGCTCGCTGCCGAGGCAGCGTTGCAGCCCTAGGCCAAACTGCGCGCGGCAAAGATTTGATATCCGTGCGTGGCCATCGAAGGCGCGGCCAGCACCATCTGCGTGGCGTGCCAGAAGATCGGTGCGAAACCTGTTGCGGCAGCCGGCTCGGCCTTGCGCGCCAGCGTGACATGGGGCACGAAGCGCTCTTCCTCGAATGCGGGCACCAATAGGTGGGCAGCTAACAAGCGCATCAAATCGCAGCGCAGCTCCAGCAGGGCCGGCGGCACCGATTGCATTCCGGCCCAGGCGATGCGCTGGCTCGCGAAATAGCCGTACCTGTCGAGTTGCAGCATGAGCGGCTGCGCCGGTAGAGCAGCCATGACCTGGCACAGGGCGGCCAGCGCGCCAACAGGCCGCTGGCCCAAGAAGGCCATGGTCAGGTGCAGTTTTTCGGCGCGGATGACGGCGCCCGTGAGGCCGCTCTGCGTTTGCGCCAGCGCGGCGCGCGTGGCCGCGTCGGGCCAGAGCGCAAAAAAAAGACGGCGTTGCTGCGACGCTGTCGTCATTTCAGGCCAACGGTTTGTTATCATGGACGCGCGCTTTGCTCTAGCTTGCAAAGATTTACAGAACCTTTACGAGAGAATACACCATGACCCGTTGGACCGTTTTACTCGCTTTCATCGGCGCGTTCGCCGCTTCGATAGTCCAGGCTGCCGACCAGCCTGCCTCTTCCGCCGCCGTGACCTCGGCCAGCCCGGGTCCCGTGGCTGACGCCTTGATCCTCACCGACACCAAGGTTGGCACCGGCCGCGAAGCGCTAAAGGGAGGCGATGTGGTGGTCAACTATACGGGCTGGCTGTACCGGCCGCTGGCGAAAAATTCGCGCGGCAAGCAATTTGACAGCTCGGTCGGCCGTGCCCCGTTTGTGTTCTCGCTCGGCAAGGGCATGGTCATCAAGGGCTGGGATCAAGGCGTGCTCGGCATGCGAGTGGGTGGCCAGCGCACCTTGATCATCCCGAGCCAAATGGCGTACGGGACGCGCGGCGCCGGCAACGGTGATATTCCGCCCAATTCGGCGCTTATTTTCGACGTGGAATTGCTTGACGTAAAGTAAGGCTGCGGCGAGCGCATTAAATTGTGGCGGCGCCAGAGCGCTAAAAAAGAGGGTAGACTAGATTTTCCTGCGCGTCCGTCGAGGTTTCGCCATGAAGATTGCCAACGACGTTACCCAACTAATCGGCAATACGCCACTGGTTCGCATTAACCGGATGGCGCTCGGCCTGCCCGCCACGATCTTGGCCAAACTCGAATTTTACAATCCCGCCCATAGCGTGAAAGACCGCATCGGTCTGGCCATGATCGAGGCGGCGGAACAGTCCGGTCTGATCGGTCCCGATACCATCATTTTGGAACCGACGAGTGGCAACACCGGCATCGCCTTAGCCATGGTGTGCGCGGCGCGCGGTTATCGCTGCGCCTTGACCATGCCGGAGTCGATGAGCCGCGAGCGGCGCACCTTGTTGCGCGCTTTCGGCGCCGAACTCATTCTCACGCCGGCGGGCGAAGGGATGCTGGGCGCGATCCAGAAGGCCGAGGAAATGGTGGCCGCCGATGCGCGCTACTTGATGCCGCAGCAATTTAGCAATCCCGCCAATCCCGAGATACACCGCCGCACGACGGCCGAGGAAATCTGGCGCGACACGGATGGCGAGGCCGACATTCTAGTGGCCGGCGTCGGCACTGGCGGCACCATTACCGGCGTGGGCGAAGTGCTCAAGGCGCGCAAGCCGGCCTTTCAGTGCGTCGCGGTGGAACCGGAAGGCTCGCCGATGTTGTCCAAGGGGCGCAAAGGGCCGCACTTGATCCAGGGCATCGGCGCCGGCTTCGTGCCGGCCGTACTCAATATGAAAGCGTACGACGAAGTGATCTGCGTTAGTAACGAGGCGGCGTTTGCGACGGCGCGTCGGGCCGCGCGCGAGGAAGGCTTGCTGGTCGGGATTTCGTCGGGGGCCGCCCTGTGGGCCGCGCTGCAGGTGGCGCAGCGGCCACAGAACGTCGGCAAGCTGATGGTGACGATTATCCCCTCGTTTGGCGAGCGCTACCTCAGTACGGCCTTGTACGCGGGGCTGGACAGCTAGCCATTCTGGTGCAGGCAGCAAGCGTGCATCGTGGTGCCCAGCTCAACTTGCAAGGTGCTGTGGTGAATCTTGAACTGCTCCTTGAGTTGGGCATTGATGCCATCCATGACGCTATCGCCCGGATAACCGGCCGGCATCACGAGGTGGGCTGTGAGCGCCGTTTCGGTGGTGCTCATGGACCAAATGTGCATATCGTGCACATCGCTAACGCCGGCGCTGGAGCGTAGAAATTGCTCGACCGTGGGCGCATCGACATTGCCCGGCACCGCCGCTAGCATCATGCGCAGCGACTCGCCCAGCAAAGACCAGGTTCCCAGCAAGATCAGAAGCACGATGCCGATACTGACGGCCGGATCGAGCCAATTCCAGGCAGTGTACATCACCACCAGGCCGGCCACCAGCACGCCGAACGAGATGGCGGCATCGGCCGCCATGTGCTGGTAGGCGGCGCGGATATTGATGTCATCCTTGCTGCCGGCCATGAACAAGCAGGCTGAAATGCCATTGACGATGATGCCGACGCCGGCCACCACGGCCACCGTCATGCCGGCAACTGGGCTCGGGTGGAGCAATTGCTGCACTGCCTCCCAAGCGATGGCGCCGCAAGCTAACATCAGCAGCATCACATTAAACAGCGCGGCCAACATGGTCGTGCTGCGCAGACCGTACGTGTAGCGCCCGTCCGGCAGGCGCCGGGTCAGGATGGCGGCGCCCCAGGCCAGCGTCAAGCCCAGCACGTCGGACAGATTGTGCCCGGCGTCCGCCATCAGAGCCGTCGAATTCGCAATAAAACCGTAAGCAAATTCGACCACCACAAAAATACTGTTGAGCGCGATTGCGATGGCAAACGCGCGGCTATGATTGCTGGGGGCGGCGTGATGGTGATGGTGGCCGTGGCCGTGCCCGTGCCCGTGGGCATGCTGCTCATGCTCGTGGGCATGGATCTGCCCGTGATCGTCGTGGTGGCCGCTCATGTTTCGTTCCCTGTGGTTGGTTCCGCGATATGTTCGAGCATATCCGTTAATACGCCGCTGATGTGGGCATCGGCAGCCGAATAAAACACTTGTTTGCCATGGCGCTCGGCCTTGACGATGCGCGCCGCCCGCAACAGGCGCAGGTGGTGGCTCACCAGCGAGCTGCTCAATTGCAAAGCGCCAGCGATTTCGCTGACGGCGATCGGCGTCTCCAGGCAGGCCAGCACGATGCGCAGGCGGGTCGGATCGCCCAGCAAATGAAATAAGTCGGCCAGTTGGGCGACCCGACTATCGGATTCGGCAAAGTTGATCATGGTTAACATATGAATATATGTTCATATGTTAAGCCTGTTTACGGGAAACAGCAAGTGAAATACGACGGCCAAATGCGATATCGCCGCTGTCCAACTTGCCATTTTTCCCGAGCGCGCACGCCCAGCCTGCCCGGATGGGAAAAATTTTGTCCCTTGCACTATTGCCCCATGCGTTTGCGGCGCGGCGCCATGCAAGCGATGAGGCCAAGTTTGGCGAAAACTTGAATTTTATGGTTTTTGCATTTCCGCTTGAATCAGGTCGCGCGTTGTCTGGTCCAGCCCTTGCACCACTTTGGCCAGCTTAGCGCCATTTCTGAGTGCCTGCATTTGTTCCGGCGCCAAAGGGGGCGCTTGCATCACGGGCGCGGGCGCCGCCTTGATCCACAAGGTTTGAGCGGCCACCACCGACAGTACAGCGACGAAGGCGATGCCGGCGGCGAGGGCCAGCCGGCGCACCGCATGGGGGGCGGGCGAGGAGGCGAGTGGCGGCGCCGCACCCATCCGCCCGGCGGCCTTGACAAACGCGCGCGCCTGCATCGCCATCTCTTGGCTGGCGGCATCGATTAGGGCCACATGGCGCCCGACCGCTTCGGCCAGCACCACTTCGTTCAAGGCCACCAGCGCGAAGATGGGATCGTTGCTGTCGACCTTGACCCCGGTTTTTTCGAATACCAAATTGCGCAGTTGATGCTGGTCCATGGCCACTACCACTGCACTTGGTCGAGTTGCTCAAACAAATCGCGGTAGACGACCTTGATGCGCTGTTTTTCCATGATGTTAAATTTTTCGTTCTGCATCACTTCGGCTAGCGTCAGGCGTGTCGTGTTCATCTTCTTGACGTCGGCGCCGAAGGTGTCGGGATTGCGTTGGCTGAGCGTGACGCGGCCCGTGACTCTGGCCGCGTTGTCGGTGAACGTTTGCGACTGGCTAAACAGTTTGCCGGAGGCCGATTGCAGCAGGCCGAAGTGTTCGTTCTCCCACAATACCAGCGGCACCGTGGTCGATTTGGCCGTCGCGACAAAGCCCGTTGCCGTATCGTGCAAGGTGTCGCCGCCGCCGACGATGGTGTGGATATACACCTTACGAGCGGACTCTTGCAGCAAAGCGAAGGCGTCATTTTCAATCAGGTAGCCCATCAGCGGCGAGAAGGTGTTGGCGCCATTGTCGATCACGCAGTTGCCGTCTTCTTCCAGGATGTCGATCATCAATGCATCGAAGCGTTTCGGGTCGATGGTGCGGGCCTCGGTCATGACGGGCACGTGCTTGACGTTCATCGCCTTGTAGCGCGAAAAGGTCGGGTTTTCCTGGTCCGTGTCGTAGCAGCGCAAGGGTGTTTCGTCCTTGGCCGCAAGCCACTGCGCCAGGATCGTCGACACCAAGGTCTTGCCGATGCCGCCCTTGCCCTGAAGGATAAAATGAACCGTATTTTGCATCACATGCTCCCAAATGAGTCGGACAGAACGCGGAAAAAAAACAGATCGGCGTCGCCCGTCCGAACTATACAGCGCGTGGAGCTGGTAGGCGAGCCTGTCGTCCGTGCGCCATGCCGATAAGGCGGGGGCCGCCAGATTGCGCTTAACGGGGCCGAGAACTTGGGGGCGATTGAAACAGCGCCGAAATTTTGGCCGACGCGCTCGCCAGCGTAGCATGCCACCGGGAACGGTAGCGCGAAAGGCGACAGCATCCGGGGCCGTGCGTTGTGGCGCGCCCGCCGTTGCGGCGCGGGTATTTCGCGAATTTGCCGAGGCTGCCAAGCGTCATGCAGTCAGCCACTAAGGCGGCGCGCCTCACGAGCGGGCACAACAGACCGTTTAGCCGAGGAAACGCAGCAGTCCTTGCAGCGCATGCGCCACAGTTTGTGCGCGCACGGAGCGGCGCTCGCCCGCGAATACGAGGCGCTCGGTGTGGACAGTGTCGCCGTTGGCCCAGCCAAAGCAAACGGTACCCACGGGTTTGCCCGGTACCGCACCGCTCGGGCCGGCGATACCGGTAGTCGACATGGCCACATGCGCATTGCTGCTCGCTAGGGCGCCGTTGGCCATGGCCGCCGCCACCTCCTCGCTGACGGTGCCAAGCTGGGCAATCAGCGCGGCCGGCACGTCCAACATCTCGGTTTTCGAGGCGCTGGAATAAGCAATGAAGCCGCAGTCGAACCAACTAGTCGATCCCGCTATTTCCGTGATGGCCTGGGCTAGGCCGCCACCGGTACAGGACTCGGCGGTCGTTAAGAGCAGCCCTTTTTCCTGCAGTGCACGGCCCACCTGGGCTGCCAAATCGGGGATGTCGTTCGTCACTTGTGGCTCCTTAGCACTAAAAATCGAATGAAACGGGGGCTGAGCTTGCTCGGGCCGGGCTCACTTTACCATGACCCGTCCGGTCTGCACAGGCCGCCAAATTCGATCGGCCCGGGCCTGATTCCAGCGCTGCCGGGGGTCGCCGAGCCCGCAGTGCAAGGATCGGGGCCCCTGCGCGGGCAGCTTCCCATGGCGCCACCTATGACGTGAAATGGTCGAAGCCGGCCAGGCGCAGCTCGAGCGTCTGCGCGTCGGCGTCGATGAAGCGCAATCCCGGCGTCACGTCGATACGGCCCACCCGCGTCACCGGAGTGGCGACGGCAGCGGCCAGCGCCAGAATACGGGTGCTGCTGCTCGCCGCGGCCGTGAAACACAATTCGTAATCGTCGCCCCCGGCGACCGTAAACTGGCGCCGCAGGGACAGGGGCCGGGTCGCGAGCACGGGGCCGGCGGGCAGGACATCGACGTCGAGCGTGGCGCCGACGCCGGACGCGGCCAGGATGTGCCCCAGGTCGCCCACCAAGCCGTCGGAAATATCGATGGCGGCGCGGGCCAGTCCAGATGCAGCCAATGCCATGCCGAGCGCCACCCGCGGCGTCGGGGTATGCATGCGCACGGCCGCCGCCGCTAGGGCATCCGAGTCCAGCACCAGCTCCTCGCGCAAGCCGGCCAGCGCCAGTCGGGCATCACCTAGAGTTCCGCTGACCCAGATATCGTCACCGGCCTGCGCGCCACTCCTGCGCAGCGCGTGGCCGGGCTCGATCTCGCCGAAAATCGTAATGCTGATATTGCGCGGGCCCTTCGTCGTATCCCCCCCGATCAGTTCGCACTCGAAGGCGTCGGCCAAGGCGAACAAGCCTTCGGAAAAGCCGGCCAGCCAGCTGCGCTCGGCTGAAGGCAGGGCCAGCGCCAAGGTGAAGGCGACGGGCCGCGCGCCCATCGCGGCCAGGTCCGACAGATTGACGGCCAAGCATTTGTGGCCCAATTTGCGCGGATCGGCAGCGGCGAAAAAGTGGCGGCCTTCGACTAGCATATCGGACGAAATCGCCATTTGCGTGCCGGGCGCCGGCGTCAGTAGGGCGCAATCGTCCCCGATGCCAAGAGTGGCTCGGCGCACCGTCGTCCCGGGCGGGCGCATGAAATATTGTTTGATGAGATCAAATTCGCTGAGCATGGCGTAATTGTACCGAAGCTTGCGCTGCCGCCTCAAACTTCGCGCAAGCCCAGGCATCGTTCTCACCTTAGCCGATCCGGCATGGGGACGTTGCGCCCATGGTGACGGGTGCGCCTGGCTCGAGTAGGGGCAACGGTTGCCGCTTAGCCAAATTGATTAAACACTAATATTGAAAGTCATTTTCTTTTAATTAACGGTAAAAACGGGCTATTTTTAGGACCCGGCCTCGGCCGATGGTGAAAATACCTAGCTAATTGAAAGATCCAGTCTGATAATCGTAGGCTTTCCGATTGTATAAACAGGAAGGCCGCACAGCATGG
>PKWL01000071.1 GCA_003133225.1 Janthinobacterium sp. | reverse complement strand
ATCAACGGCGGCCAGCACATGTCTTAGCATCCATTTTTCATACATCGATACGTCAAACGGAGGCCTGTCATCGGTCCTCCGAAATGGGCGGGGGTATGGTGCTAGCGTTTTGAAGCAGCGCCCTGGACAGCATCTAGTTTGACGATATCGTAGATTGCGCCTACTAATTGCGCCGCGCCGCCCGTCACCACCAAATCGACTACCTTACCTGTTACGCCTAAGCTGGCTTTTAGGCCGCACCCCCACTTCGCTTATCCCCTAATTTCCCGATAGTTGCTGGGCATCGGCGCCGATGCGTTCGAATTTGGCGTTGGTGTGGACACACGCTTCCATTTCACTTTGATTTTTTTGATCTCTTGCAGGCCTGGCCGATGCGGAGTACGGGCCCAGTTTGGATTCCGGTTTCTTCTGCTTGCCACCCTGCAGAGCATGTTTACCCACTTGCCAGTTCAAGCACCAATGCCAATACTTCAATATTTATTTGGGCAGGCGTAAAATTATCAGCGGGTCGGTCATGATATGTCCTTTCGGATTATTTTGCCGACCCTTGCAAAGTATCTGCCCCAGGTTCGGAGCCAAGCGATGGGATTTGCGGTATTGCTTGCCTCTCCTGTCAATTTTTTGAGGAACGCATGTCTAAAACACACAAAATCGCAGTCATTGCCGGTGACGGAATCGGCCAGGAAGTCATGCCGGAAGGCTTGCGTGCAGTCGAAGCGGCCGCGCGCAAGTTCGGCATCGCGCTGCAATTTACCACCATGGCGTGGGCCAACTGCGATTATTACTTGAAGCACGGAAAAATGATGCCGTCCGACTGGTTTGAACAGCTCAAAGGCTTCGACGCGATCTACTTCGGGGCCGCCGGTTGGCCGGCGAAGGTACCAGACCATATTTCGTTATGGGGATCGTTAATCAAGTTTCGCCGCGACTTCGATGAATACGTGAATTTGCGCCCAGTGCGCCTGATGCCTGGCGTTATTTGCCCGCTCGCCAATCGCAAGCTGGGCGACATTGATTTTTATGTGGTCCGTGAAAATACTGAAGGCGAGTATTCGTCGGTTGGCGGGCGCATGTTCGAAGGCACCGAGCGGGAAGTGGTCATGCAGGAGGCCGTATTCTCACGCAAGGGCACGGACCGTATTTTGAAATACGCGTTCGAACTGGCGCAAAGCCGTCCCAAAAAACACTTGACTTCGGCGACCAAATCGAACGGTATCGCCATTAGCATGCCGTACTGGGATGAGCGCGTCGAAGCAATGGCGCCGGCATATCCGGACGTGCGCTGGGACAAATACCACATCGACATCTTATGCGCACGTTTCGTACTGAGCCCGGAGCGCTTTGATGTCATCGTCGCATCCAATCTTTTCGGCGATATCTTGTCGGATCTGGGCCCAGCCTGTACTGGAACAATCGGCATTGCGCCGTCGGCCAATTTGAACCCCGAGCGTGATTTTCCATCGTTGTTCGAGCCGGTCCACGGATCGGCGCCCGATATCTACGGCCAAAATATTGCCAATCCAATCGGGATGATCTGGTCGGGCGCCATGATGCTGGAATTTCTCGGGCAAGGGGATGCAAACTACACAGCGGCGCACGATGCCATGTTGCACGCCATCGAAACGGTGCTCGTTGAAGGCCCGACTACACGTGACCTGGGGGGTAAAAGCAATACCACGGAAGTGGGCACGGCAATCGCGTCGGCAATTTAGTTACCAATCGCTGCACGCCACGCGCGGCGGAAGGCAGGCCATTTCTGGCCGCTGCATGCGAATCGTCGCTCCGGAGAAGTGAGCAATTTCGACGGAACGGCTGTCTTAGGGGGCTGAGCGTTGTTTTCTATAGTGTGCCATCATGCATCAAACGGCATGACCGCATGGCTTCCTATCTTTAAAGGCGTTCGGCACCCAAACCACAGGGAGTGCCGGGATCCGGTGCCGACCCCGCGGCTCTTCCCGGGAGGCGCTAGCGTGAGCACAAGCCAAGTCCAGCCAAAGCTCCAACCTGGCTTTGCGAGAAGAGCTCGATGGCGACTTGTTTGCTGCTGCGCCCGCACCAGCGGCCACTCATCCCTTATACTTAAGTGGGTAGCGCGTCCAGCCAAAGCTGTCGTGTTGCAGTACTTGAGGTCGCCATATTCGGATGTTCATCGCGGAACCGAGCCGTTTCTTACATTATGCCATTTAGCCATTTATCGACTTTGGACCGGGCACCGTATCGCATCGTGGTGATCGACGCCGACAATGAACCATCGATCACCTTGGCCGGTTTGGCGCAACCACTGCGCCTCGCGGCCAAGAAACTCGGGTCACAGCGCTTGCAGGTCGATGTGATACGGGCCGAGCGCATGGTGTCCTTGGCGCAAGATGAGCGCAAGGATTGGCATCTCGCCTTGCTGGTGGCCGATGACGCCGCGTCGCCAATGCTGCTTCCCGAGCAACTTCGACAATTAATTGAGCGCCTCAAGCAAGCCCGATATTGGGGGGCCGTTGGCTCAGCCGTCTTGTGCTTGGCACGGGCCGGCGCGTTAGATGGTGTTAGGGTGGCGCTGCCGTGGGCCTTGTATGCGGATGCCGATGATATTGCTGAGCGTCTCATCTTGACGCCGAATCTGTTCGAAATCGATGGTCAGCGCCTCACTTGCTGCGGTGGTGCCGCCAGCATCGACTTTTCTTTAACCTTGATCGAGGCACTTTTCGGCGCAACCTTGCAGTCTCAGGTGAAGGAGGCGTTATGCGTTGACCGGGTACGGGGGCATGCCGAGCGGCAAAGCTTTGCCTTGGGAGCGCACTTTGCTAATTTGCAGCCGACATTGTTGGAAGCGCTTTCGCTGATGCAGGCGAACATCGAAGAGCCGCTTGCGACGGACGATGTCGCCCGTTTGGTGGGCCTCTCGCGGCGCCAGCTAGAGCGCTTGTTCACGCATTATCTTGGTAGGTCGCCGGCCCGTTATTACCTGGAACTGCGCCTGCAGCGGGCGCGCCATTTGCTAATTCATTCACATCATTCGATTGTACAAATCGGTCTGATGTGCGGTTTTTCGTCGGCTTCCCATTTCTCCACCGCATTTGGCACCCTGTTCGAGATCACTCCGCGCGAAGAGCGACAGCGGCGCTTGCTTTCGGGAGACCCTCAAATGGACGGAAAATGAAATTTGCCGTCGCAGTTTCAAAAGCGCTTTATTTGCCGTCGTTTTAAAATGCCGTTAAAAGGCGGAAACTGGAGCGGAAAATCTTCGCCCTAGCGCTCGCCTTTAAAAAAATTTCGATCAAGTGCCGCTTGCCATGGGGCCGAGCGCGGCGGAGCAGTCATGCCAGTGGCTCAGCTAACGCCACAATCGCTCGCCAGCGGCTAAAGGACTTACGAGTCCGGCTGCGCATGCATGTCGGTAGGCGATGGGCAGCAGCGTAGTGAACGCTGTTGTGTCGAAATGGCGTTTTGGGAGAACATATGTATCTGGTTCGGCCGGTAGACATGGCTGATGTTGCGGCCCTGGAATCGTTGGCTAAGGTGGCGACGCCCTGGGTACATACGCTGCCAAAAACGCGTGAAGCGATCGAATGTGCCGTTGAACGCTCGCTCCTATCGTTCGCAGCGCAAGTTGATATCCCGAGTGAAGAAATGTATGTGTTTGTACTCGAGTCGACCGTCGATAAGACGATCGTCGGCTCGGCCGCGATTTCAGCGATAGCGGGCTCGAACGGCACCTATTTTGCTTTTCGCAACAATGTCTTGCAGCAGGTCTCGCGCGACCTCAACATCAGTCATAACGTGCACGCCTTGACCCTATGCTCGGAGTTGACGGGGCATTCTCAACTGTCGAGTTTTTATGTTCGCAATCCGCTCCAGCTGGGGCCCGAAGGGGCCTTATTGTCGCGCGCCCGGTTGCTGTTTGCGGCAGTCGCACCGCACCGATTTGGAGACCATTTTTTTGTCTCCCTGGCCGGAATCACGGATGGCAATGCGCAGTCGCCATTTTGGGACGCGTTGGGCCGCAAATTTTTCCAGATGGATTTTATGGATGCAGAGCGCGTGATTGAAGGTGCGCGCAACCGCACCTTGATCGTCGAATTGATGCCGCATTATCCGGTCTATGTGCCGCTCTTGCCTGGTGCCGCCCAGGCGGCAATGGGACAGATTCATCCGGAAGGGGAATTCCCGTTTCGCCTGTTGTCGGAAGAAGGGTTCGAGCCAGACGAATATATTGACATTTTCGATGGCGGTCCAATTTTGCAAGCGCACAAGTATTCGCTGCGCTCGTTTTCATCGTCGATGCGGCGCCGCGTTGAGCGTTTGTCCGACCAATGTGCCAGCCTCGACGATCAGGTAAAACAGACTTATCTGATTGCGAGCGCCAGAGAAACCAATTTCCGTGCCGCCATTATAGACTCGGGCATTCTTGAAACGACGGACAATGTGTTGATGTCGACGGAGATGATGGAGCATCTCCATTTGGTGGCCGGAGACCAGGTCGTGGGCGTTAGACTCTAATGGCAAACCGAGACAAACTGGAGTTGATCGTGCGTGCGATCAAGGACGATGACCTGGATTCTTTGGTGGAATTGTTCAGGCAAGTCAACTCCGGCCGGACGCCTTTTAAGGCGGACCGGCGGGCGCTATCTAAGCGCCTGGAAATTGTCCGCGCTTCGTTTGCAGAACAAATCCCGCCAGTGCAGTGCGACTATTTATTCGTGATGGAAGATAGCCGCTCGGGCCGCTTGGCTGGCGTATGCGATATCAAGGGGGCAGTCGGGCTTGAGGAGCCATGTTATAGCTACCGCGTTGGTACGCTCGTCCATTCAAGCCGCGAGCTCAAGGTGTATACGCGCATGGAGACGCTGTCCTTATCGAATGATTTAACTGGCAGCACCGCATTGTGTTCGCTGCTTTTACATCCGGATTATCGCGGCGGAACCCAGTTGCTGTCGCAAAGCCGCTTTTTGTTCGTGGCACAGTTTTCGCATTTATTTTCTGAAAGGCTGATCGCCGAGATGCGCGGCTATCAGAGGATGGATGGCAGCTCGCCATTTTATGACGCCCTGGGCCGCCATTTTTTCAAGATGGAATTCAAAGAGGCCGACGCCGTGACCGGGTTTGGAAGAAAATCTTTCATCGCCGAACTGATGCCGCGCCAGCCAATGTATACCGCCTATTTCCCGGCGGAAGCGCAAGCCGTGATCGGGAAAGTTCGCGTCGGCAACGCGCCGGCACGTCGCGCGCTGGAACAAGAAGGGATGTATTTCGAAGGTTATATTGATATTTTTGACGCTGGTCCCGTGCTGCAAGCGAGAGTTAGTAATCTGCGCGCGGCGCGCGATAGTCTATCAGCGGTTGTTGGTCCAGGCAAAACCGACGCCGCGGCTTTGGAAATTGAGTGCGAGCCCATGTTGGTGTCCAATACGGTATTGAAAGATTTTCGCTTGATCGTGGCGAAGGCCCAGCCAAATCGAGGGCTAATTGCACTGTCGGACGAGGAAAAACGTGTTTTGGGTTGCCATGCCGGGCAAACCGTGCGAACTCTATCCATGAATCCTAGAAAGAATGCCCATGTTTAGCCACTATTTAAATGGCCAATGGGTCGCTGGCGAAGGCTCCTTATTGCAAACCGTCGATCCTTCTAGCGGCCAGCTGGTCTGGACTGGGACCGGCGCCACTGCAGCTGAGGTCGATATCGCATGCAAGGCGGCCCGTGCCAGCTTCGGAGCGTGGGCGCAGACCCCGCTCGACGAGAGGATCGCCGTGTGTAAGCGCTTTCGCGAGCTGCTCAAGATAAATACGGAGCAATTGGCGCGCCTCATCTCGACCGAAGTGGGAAAACCATTGTGGGAGGCGCGTGCCGAAGTGGCAGCGATGGCCAATAAGGTCGACATTTCGATCCAGTCTTACCATGCCCGTACGGGCGAATCGCGCGCCAGGGTGGCCGATGGCGAGGCCGTATTGCGGCACCGCCCGCATGGTGTATTCGCGGTATTGGGGCCTTATAATTTTCCTGGCCATTTGCCGAACGGCCATATCGTGCCCGCCCTCATTGCGGGCAACACGATCGTCTTCAAACCCAGTGAATATGCGCCACAGACGGCGATCAACACGGTTCAGTTATGGCAGCGTAGCGGCGTCCCGGAAGGCGTTCTAAATCTGGTCAACGGTGCGCGCGACACCGGTGTTGCGCTAGCTCAACACCCGCTGCTTGACGGCTTATTGTTTACGGGAAGTTGTCCAACTGGGGTGGGCTTACAGCGCCTATTTGCAGGCCAGCCGGGCAAGATGCTTGCCCTTGAGATGGGTGGAAATAACGCCCTCGTCGTGTGGGACGTCGACAATATTGATGCCGCAGTTCATCATGCCATTTTGTCCGCCTTTGTCAGCGCGGGCCAGCGTTGTACTTGTGCGCGCCGCTTGATCGTCGACGATGGCGCGCGCGGTCGCGCCTTTCTTGATCGCCTGGTCGATGTCGCAAGCAGGCTCAAGATCGGCCCATTTGATCAATCCCCGCCGCCGTTCATGGGGCCGGTCGTGTCGGCGGCGCTCGCTTGCAAGTTGCTGAAGGTGCAAGGCGAGCTGGTGGCAAAGGGAGGCACCGTCTTGCTTGAAATGCGGCACCTGGCTGAACACACGGGTTTCGTGTCGGCCGGCATCGTCGATGTCAGCGATGCCAAGGATATTCCCGATGAAGAATGGTTTGGGCCCTTGCTGCAAGTGACGCGAGTGAGCAGTTTCGAGGCCGCGCTCACCGTGGCGAATGCGACCGCCTTTGGCCTTGCCGCCGGATTGCTGAGTGACGATCCTGCGCTGTGGCAACAGTTCGTCACCCATGTGCGGGCCGGTGTCGTTAACTGGAACCGCCCCACGACAGGCGCCGCCAGCAGTGCGCCTTTTGGTGGCATTGGACAATCGGGCAATCATCGGCCGAGCGCCTTTTACGCGGCCGATTATTGCGCCTATCCGGTGGCCTCAATCGAACAGGCGGTTTTGGAATTACCCTTGCAATTGTCGCCCGGTTTGGTATTTTAAAAGTCGATCGGATCAAGGGTGCCACGATGCCTGGCTAATCGGGTCGCTTCTCCCCAGGGTTTCCCAGCACTGCCAAATTGGATCCGGCACTTGGCGGCATGTCGGGTGCATGATTCAGACAAGGAAAAAAATGCAAACTGCGCGTGAATTTAACTTCGACGGCTTGGTGGGGCCGTCCCATAATTATGCCGGCCTGTCATTTGGGAACGTAGCTTCCTCTGATAACGTCAAGAGCGAATCCAATCCGAAGCAGGCGGCATTGCAAGGTTTGGCCAAGATGCGAAGCTTGGCGGCGCGCGGCTTTGCACAAGCGCTGTTGCCGCCGCAGGCGCGCCCGAATTTTAGATTGTTGCGCACCGTCGGTTTTGGTGGCAGCGATGCGCACGTTCTGGCACGCGCCTACAAAGAAGCGCCGGTGATTCTGGCATGCGCTTATTCAGCATCATCGATGTGGACGGCGAACGCGGCCACTGTTAGCCCATCGGCCGACACGGCCGATGGCCGGATTCACTTCACGAGCGCCAATTTGAATAGCAAATTGCATCGCGCCCATGAGCATGAGCAGTCGGGACGGTTCTTGCGGGCCATCTTCAAGCAGGAACACCATTTTGTGGTTCATGACGCGCTTCCTTCGACCCCAGCTTTTGGTGACGAGGGGGCCGCCAACCACACCCGCTTATGTGGCGCGCACGGTGACCGCGCCGTTGAAGTATTCGTCTATGGACGCGTCGAATTTGATACGGCAGCACCGGCGCCGCTGCGATTTCCCGCGCGCCAGACTTTAGAAGCGAGCCAGGCAGTGGCAAGGCTGCACGGTTTAAGTTCCCCCAGTACTGTTTATTTGCAACAAGATTCGGGTGTGATCGATCAGGGCGTATTTCATAATGATGTGATTGCAGTTGGCAATGGCAACGTGTTGTTTTATCACCAGCAAGCCTTTTTAGACGAGTTTGCGGCCTTGTCAGCGCTCGAGAGGGCGATGGCGGGCATCGGTGTAGAGTTGTGCCTGGTGCGGGTCGCTAGTACTGAAATTTCCGTGCAAGACGCCGTGTCAAGTTACTTGTTCAACAGTCAGCTGTTATCAAAGGCCGATGGCAAGATGGCGCTCGTGGTGCCGCGAGAATGTCAAGAAAATCAAACCGTGGCGCGCTACCTTCAAGGTTTGTTGGAAAGCGGCGGCCCGGTCGATGAATTGATTCAGTTCGATTTGCGCCAAAGCATGCGCAACGGCGGTGGTCCTGCTTGTCTGCGTTTGCGGGTGGTGCTGTCCGATGCCGAAGCCCTTGCCATGCATCAGGGCGTCATCATGACGGAAGCGCTATATGGACAATTGGTCGCCTTTGTCGAAAAGCATTACCGCGATCGCCTTGTGGCGGCGGATCTGGCCGACCCGACACTGGCGATCGAAGTCAATACGGCGCTAGAAGAATTAGCCTCTATTTTGGGATTGCCAGGATTGTATGATTTTTAGCCCGCCCCTCATGCCGCGGAGCCGTGCCATATTCAGCGGTGCGATCGTCTTCTGAAATTGACGGCAAGCGCAAACATTGAGCATTCTCGCAAACGGTCGTGACGGCCAGGATCCACTCCGAAAGAAACGCAGCGTCTGGCTGTGGAAATTTATCTGGCACACGCTCGGCAATGAATCGCCGACCGCCATGATCACCTAAGGGATCTCGACGCCACGCATTTCGCTGAGGCATGCTGCCATGTCGGTAAGCGAAACGGCCTCGTCGGCGCCAAGCGAATACGTCTTGTCCTCGTGACCACGGAAGCGTAGACAATGTGCCAGATTCCGGCGGCCTTGGCAGCCGCGATCCCATTTCTTTGTTGGGTTTGCCAGTCAGTGAATACGACCGTCGGATCGGCTGGCCTGCAGGCATAAAAATGAGAATCTAATGCGGCTGTTGCGCTGCAGCCCCGTGCAACGGCGATCAGCGTTCGCTGTGATTTCCAATGGTGCCGAGGGCGTTTCTTGGCGCATCGGCGAATTCTCATGCGTGTGTTGACATAGGGTCCCGGTTGACAGAACCCTTTGAGCTGCATCTACCGTTTCGTTTGGACGCAATGGTATCGTCGGGGTGTTTGAGCATTGCTGTCGTGAGGAAGCTTAACGCGTTTTCCTAGACCAATCAATTGCATCATCCACATTGCGAGGCGAGCATGACTAAGGCATCCTACCCACCCCCGGTTGGTGATCCGGACTCGCGCGCCCGCAGGGGAAACGCAGCTTCGACAGCGGACGAAATTAGGCGGCAGCTTGGATGGGATCTGATTCCGAGCAACCAGATCGCGCTCACATGGGCGGCGCGGGCATTGCCGGATAAGCATTTCTCGAGCGCAACAAAGACTGTTACAGTTGGTGCCGTTGCCCTCGCCCGCGGATCCTGGCAAGCTCCAGCTTGCAATCTGTCTGGAACCGGCGGTTAGCCGGTTCCGTCCGCTCCAACTTTTCCAAAGACGGGAAGGGCTTCTAGAAGACTGTGCTCGACGCCGCCACCGCGCAGCGGCGATCACGCGCCAATGGGTGCCGCTTTGTAGAGCCCGGTCGGCATAGGCACTCTACCATCAAATCCGCCCCGGCCCTCGCTCCCGTATCCGGAACGGGCCGCATACGGGCGGCTCTGGCCGAAGCTCGTATTCGAACATGGGAGGGTTGCCCGTCCGAGGAAGGGCAACCAGGCGGGTCGTCGCCGAGACCGCGGCGTTCGCCCTGGCACCACGCATTTGGCTGCCAGGATATGCATGCGGCCTCCTTGTGCGATTAGAAAAATGCCTGGATGCCGGTTTGGGCGCGGCCCAGGATCAGGGCGTGGATGTCGTGCGTGCCTTCGTAAGTATTGACCGCTTCCAAGTTTACCATATGGCGGATTACGCCGAACTCGTCGGAGATGCCGTTGCCGCCCAACATATCGCGCGCCACACGCGCGATATCGAGCGACTTGCCGCAGGAATTGCGCTTCATCATCGACGTGATTTCCGGTGCCGCCGTACCGCAGTCTTTCATGCGCCCCAGTTGCAGGCAGCCTTGCAGACCCAGCGTGATTTCAGTTTGCATGTCGGCCAGCTTTTTTTGGACCAGCTGATTGGCGGCCAGCGGACGGCCGAATTGCTTGCGGTCGAGCACGTACTGGCGCGCGATGTGCCAGCACGCCTCGGCTGCCCCCAGCGCGCCCCAAGCGATGCCAAAGCGGGCTGAATTGAGACAGGTAAACGGACCTTTCAGGCCGCGCACTTCCGGGAACGCATTTTCTTCCGGGCAGAAGACATCGTTCATCACGATCTCCCCCGTTACGGAGGCGCGTAAGCCAAATTTGCCGTGGATCGCGGGCGTCGTCAAGCCAGCCATCCCCTTGTCGAGGATAAAGCCGCGGATGGCCCCGGCATCATCTTTGGCCCAAACCACGAACACGTCCGCGATCGGGGAATTGGTGATCCACATCTTGGCGCCGGAAAGGCAATAACCGCCCGCCACCTTCCGGGCGCGGGTAATCATCGAGCCAGGGTCGGAACCGTGGTTCGGCTCGGTCAGGCCGAAGCAACCGATCGTATGCCCACTGGCCAGTTTGGGCAGATACTTCTGGCGCTGTGCTTCCGTGCCGAACTCATAAATCGGCAGCATCACCAGCGACGATTGCACGCTCATCATCGAGCGGTATCCGGAATCGACACGCTCGACTTCGCGCGCGATCAGCCCGTAGCTGACATAGTTCAGGCCGGGACCGCCGTACTGCTCGGGAATGGTCGGCCCGAGCAGGCCCAGTTCGCCCATTTCGCGGAAAATCGACGCGTCCATCTTTTCATGGCGGAACGCTTCGAGGATGCGCGGCGCCAGCTTGTCTTGGCAATAGGCGGCGGCGGCATCGCGCACCATGCGCTCTTCTTCCGTCAGCTGCAGATCCAACAGCAGCGGGTCGGACCAGTTGAACTCGGTTTTAGTATGAGGTAATTGCATGTTTTTCTCTCCGGATGGATCAGATTGGTGACCGTGTTGCACGATGTTATAAAATACAAATGCGAAAGAAGACGGACCTAGTATTCTGGTTTTGCACAGGTTTAATGAGATTTGATGAGAACTCTGCCTTCCAACCGTTAACGGAAGTAATATAGAAGAACCGGGGACGGGCGACAAACGAATAATCTGCACTACCTTGTGCGTATAGTGCACTCGTTGACGGGAAAGCGCTCTTATTTACCGACGTGTTGCCGGCGCCCGATTAAAAAGTTCGATGTCAGGCAGATAGCCATTTATGCGTAGAAAAATTCCGAATACTTGGGCTTTGATGGTATTTGAAGCAGCAGCCAGGCACGAGAGCTTCACCAAAGCCGGGGCCGAGCTCGCCTTGACGCAAAGCGCCATCTGCCGGCAGATTGCCGGCCTTGAAGACTTCCTAGGAGTGCTTTTGTTTCACCGTACCAAACGGGGCGTCGCGCTGACCGAGGCCGGGTTGACGTACAGCCGGCAGGTTTCGGTCCGCCTCAATGCCGTCGAGCGCGACACACTCGAACTGATGGCGCGTCGCGGCCAGGGCGGCAGTCTCGAATTGGCCGTGGTCCCCACCTTCGCGACGAAATGGCTAATGCCTAGGCTCGCATCGTTTCAGAAAAACCATCCTGACATCACGATTAATTTGACCACCCGAACCCGCCCGTTTCTGTTCAACGAAACGGAATTTGACGCATCGATTCACTGCGGTGATGCCAATTGGCCCGGTACCGAGGCATGCTATTTGATGCGGGAAAACCTGGTGCCCGTGTGCAGCCCGCAACTCATTGCGCCGGGCACGAAATTAGCGCCAGGTCAACTACAGAAATACCCATTGCTGCAGCAAACAACGCGCCCGTACGCATGGCACCAATGGTTCGAATCGCTCGAGCTGCAGGTCGAACACGACATGACAGGGCCCCGTTACGAACTGTTTTCCATGTTGAGTCAAGCCGCGATGCTGGCGATGGGCATCGCGCTCATCCCGCCTTTTCTTATCGAAAACGAGCTGAAGGAGGGCTTGCTGACGATTCCCGTTGCACATCCTTTCGTGAGTGACAAGTCGTATTATTTCATCTATCCTGCCAGCAAATCGGGAAGCACAGCCTTGAACCATTTTCGCGATTGGCTCGAAGCTGAAGCGATTGCCTATCGCCAAGATGCCGGCTTGGACTGAGGGGTTCCTTGTCAGAGGCCAAAACGGGGCCCGTTTTATTTTCCGTCAGCGACCTTGGCGGAAGTTTGTGATGTAACCAGAACCGGAACTTCGCGATACGATTCCGGAAGCATGCTTTTCAGATTCGCGATTTTAGGAAGATCGAATCTCGCGATGTAGCCCGACTGCGGGTGCAACGTCGCATAATTCTGGTGGTAGGCTTCCGCAGGATAGAAGGCATCGAACGGGCTCAACTGTGTCACTATTTTGTTGGGAAACACGTGCGCCGCATCCAATTGCGCTATGTAGCGTTCGGCAACTTTTTTTTGGTTGGCCCCCATATAGAAAATGGCCGACCGGTACTGTGTCCCTGAGTCGGGATACTGTCGGTTGAGCTGCGTCGGATCGTGCGCCACGGAAAAATAAATTTGTAGCAGCTTGCCATAGGAAATTTGCTTGGGATCAAAAATAATCTCTACCGACTCCGCGTGCCCTGTGTTTCCGGAACTCACACGCTCATAGGCGGCGCTCTCTTGCTTCCCTCCGGAATACCCGGACACTGCCTCTAGCACGCCTTTAGTGTGCTGGAACACGGCTTGAATGCCCCAAAAACATCCACCCGCTAACACTGCCCTGTCCTCGGTTCCCTTAACGGCGGGTGCTATATCAACTGCAGGCGGTGGGATCTTGACGGCGTTCTCGGCCGCTACGCTATTGACCAGCCCGATACCGGTAGTAACTAGCAACAGCCCACCGGCAAACAGAAGCTGCCTACGACCTGCATCGCTCGTGTTTAAAAAACCCGTACCTTTGAATATCATGATCTTGCTCCAGGTTGCTTAAAGTTTCTACCGATGTGATGGGGCTACCCGACTTAAATTTTGGAAACAAAGATCATGGCAGTCCCATTCATGCAGTAGCGCAGACCAGTGGGTGGCGGCCCATCGTCGAAGACGTGGCCAAGATGACCGCCACAACGACGACAATGCACTTCATCGCGTGTCATGCCTAAGCTGGTGTCCGATGTTTTTTCTATGGCGTTGTCTAGGGGTTTCCAGAAGCTCGGCCACCCAGTGCCGCTGTCGAACTTGGTCTGAGAAGAAAAGAGGGGCAACTTACAACCCGCGCATAGATACGCCCCCGTTCTTTTTTCATGATCAAGCGGATTGGAAAACGCCCGCTCGGTCCCGGCTTGCCTAAGTATGTAATATTGTTGCGGACTCAGCAATTTCCGCCATTCGCCATCCGTATGGTTGACTTCATAGGGGCCCCCGGCATGCGGACTGGAAAACGCTCCGCGCAGTGCGAACACCCCTCCGGCAATTGCCGTGAAACCAAGTAATATTTGTCTCCGCTTACACATGGCACGATATCCTTTGCAGTGGCCCACCTTGGATCATTTACAATTGGTCGTCGTAGTAAGGCCAATCCTTACAGCTGGCGTTCAAGTGCCTTTTTGTTCGCCCACTTCCAAGCCCCGTCGGCGACCATTGAAAGTTTAGAAAAATATTGGCATGCAAAGTTCCATCATGCCGTCGTCTAGCAGTGCTCCCGCGGGAGGGGACCCAGCCGCTACCGTGGGCGGCGGTGTCGCCGCAAATGATTAGATCATTGTAGGACGAAGGCTGCCTTATTTGACAAGAAGCGTAGTTGATGCGGTCTTTGAAAGAGCAGGCGCCGCCTTTGGGTCATTCATGAATTGAAGAACAATTGATCAAAAGTATGACTACCGTCATTCGGATCATCCTTTCATACAAGATCGATTGAAGAACAAGATGGCGTAGGGTTCAGTGAATAAAAAATTCAAAATATTTGCCCGCCGCGCCATAAAGTGTCCTAGCTAATCGCCGATAGCAGGATGCACATAAATTCGCACCCAAAAAGCTGCCAAATTTTTTAAAAAGCTTGCGTACGTGGGCGTACGGAAATAAGGTGGAAAGGTGGAGTTGGATCTGCCCCGGGAAACTATAGCACGGTAAAGAGAAACCATGGCGAGCATGGGCAGGCAAGCTTTCGGCTCCATGATCTTGTTTCAATCGCGCGTTACAATTTACTGGCCGGGGCGCAGGTTAAACTACTATTTTCAGGTTTGCCTGGGCAACATTTGCCCAAGCTCTTATCCACTTCGCCCACGGCAAAAAAGTAGCTCAAGAGTACCCCTCACCAGTGCGGAGAATTGAACAGAGGCGCCGGCGTCAGGACAAAACGACTTGCTAAAGTACTCGCGAACGGCTGCGGATTACGCCTGGGGAGATCATGGTTTGGCGATATGGATGAAAGCCGTGCTGGTAGAGTTGGTTCAACGTAGGAAATGATTCCGCCACCGGAAGATTGTGTACGTTCTGTAAGAGATTGTAAGCGCGATGGAAACTGATGCTGCGTTGCGCTATGTTTGTGCTTTCCCAATCTCTCCCGAGAATTGGATTTGACCCGCGCTGCTTTAAAAAAGCGCGGGTTTTTTATTGCTTGCAGCTCGCCGTCCTGCAGGCGCCGCTTTAGCATTTTAGCCGCAGTTGACAACGTTATTTTGGCCAGCGCGCCTTGCTTGCAATTTCGGAGTTCTCCTAAATATGGTGAATCGGTGAGCTAAGTGATTGGCGACTGCTGCCTGGCGATCGCGAGGCCGGCAAATATCACATTGTCTTTTCGAAGATCATTGCATATTGTTATAGTTGATGATTTTTGGTATGATGAAACCGCGTGGTTCAAGCAAATATTTAATTTTAAATAATAAAGGAGCGACACGATGATTGATTTATTGAAAATGTCAGTTACGGAAATGCGCGATCTGGAAGGAAAGATCACAAGTGAGATCAAAAAACGTCAGCATGAACAAATGTCTGGCGCACGTGAAAAGATATTGGCGATTGCGCAAAGCGTCGGCATTCCGCTGAAGGATCTCATGGGAAACATTGCTCAAACGCTAAAACAGAAGGGGACGGTGGCTGTGCGTTTTCGGCATAAAAATGATCCGACTCTTAAGTGGACCGGGCGCGGGCGCCAGCCAAAATGGGTCAAGGAATGGGTGGATGGCGGCAAATCGATTGATGAATTGCGAGTTTGAAATTAATTATTTATTAAAGCCGGGACATCCCGGCTTTTTTTCGCCGTGAATTGTTGTAACAACGCGGTGTTTACTCGCGACTTCGTTTCCGTTACTGCCTCAATGCGAGCGCGAGCCGCTTGAACGCGAAGGAATCGGCGGCATGGATCGGGATGCGGGCGCGGATCTGCACGCGAACCTGGGTCACTCCGATGATCCGAACCATGGCCAGAGTCGCGCACCGGCCCAAGCCGGTAACTAGGACCCCCAAACATCATAGTCGACTCCGTACGGCTGATAATAATCTAGCCCGATGGCAGGCACCGATATTGACGCGGGATGCCCAGCGCTGGGCATGTGCTGGCGTTCGATGTGCCGCCGCAGGCGCTCGTTGCCACCGATGCGCAAATCGTGCACTTATCGTTTGAACAACGGTGGTTGCGCACGACCTGGCACCGCGCGCCGCCACAAGATCGCAAAAACACAGTGACCGAGCGCGCTCGGTTACATCGTGAAAAACATGGCGAGCACGGCAAATGCCATTATCGCCGTGCTAAGCCATCCAAGTAGCTTCAGGTGGCGCGAAATCACCAATTCGCCCATCACGTCGGGCCGCGCTGCCATTAGCATCATCACAATCATGATCGGCACTGAAATAACCCCGTTGATCACCGCGCTCCAATACAGTGCTTTTATGGGATCGATCGACGAAAAGCAGAGCACCATGCCGATCAGTGTCGCCAGAATAATGATGGCGTAGAATTTTTTTGCCATCGTTGGTTGCAGCTCCAGGCTGTTTTTCCATCTGAAAGCGCCCGCCATTGCGTAAGCAGCCGAGCCGGCCAGCACCGGAATGGCCAGCAATCCCGTGCCGATGATGCCAGCGCTAAACAGCATAAATGCAAATTCACCGGCAATGGGACGCAGTGCCAATGCGGCCTGGGCCGAAGTCTGGATATCAAAAATGCCATGTACGTTGAGGGTGACGGCCGTCGTGAGGATGATAAAAAATGCGACTAGGTTCGAAAATCCCATGCCGATGATGGTATCGAGCTTGATCCGACGATATTGGCGGCCCGCTTGTTGAGGCGCCCTCTTTAATGGATGAGCAAGCGGATCGGCATGCAGATCTTCTACTTCCTGCGATGCTTGCCAGAAAAATAAATAGGGGCTGATCGTGGTGCCGAATATGGCGACGACCGTGGTGATGTATTCTCGCTTCCATACCATGTGTGGCAAAACGGTGCTGGTGATTACACGAACCCATGGGATATGCACAACGAGGACAGTGCCTACATAGGCCAACAATGCCAACGTCAGCCATTTTAGAAACCGCACATAGCGGTTGTAGGGGATGAATACCTGCAACAGCAACGAGAGCATGCCAAAGGCCACGGCAAAAATATGTGATGGCCCACCGGCAATTAATTTTAACGCCTCACCCATGGCAGCGACATCGGCCGCGATATTGATCGTGTTGGCAATTAATAATAAGCTGACGATCAGATACAGCAGCCACGCCGGAAAATGGCGGCGGATGTTGGTGGCTAGCCCATGGCCGCTGACCCGGCCGATTCTCGCGCTCACGATCTGTATGGCCACCATCAAGGGATAGGTAAGCAAGATGGTCCATAGCATGCCGAAACCGAATTGCGCCCCCGCTTGAGAGTACGTCGCGATGCCGCTCGGATCGTCATCGGCGGCGCCGGTGATTAGGCCCGGACCCAATTTACGGAGCCAGGGCTCGTCGGCTTCCTGCACCGGGTTGGCTGGAGCACGCGAAGTGATGGGCATTTACTGTTTATCCTAATTTGATAAGGCAACCCCTGGCCCCGCCAGAAGATTCACTAAAGATTGACACTTCGATCGCTGTGAAGCACTGGTCTCGGCCAAGACCAGGAAATCGACAATGAGGAGTAGCAGCCATACGAAATGCGAAGGGAAGTGGCATGCCGTGGTTACCCGAAGTGCAGAAAAAATGCGATGTTCGACGCGTTGCGTCAGCCTCTCGTGATGTCCCGTTCTTCCCTTGATGGGTCCACTATGGCCTAAATGAAATAAGGAGGTTTGGGTTGCCAGCGCCGTCGAGGGGCCGCCGCCGCAAGCTTACGTCAACGCGCGTGGCAAAGGACTTGATTCTCGCGGCAAAGCGTTTATTGAGTCTGTTCGCTAGCTAACTTAACGGGCATCTAGGCGTGAAATGAATATTTAATTCCCTTATAGCGCGTCCCTGCCACCACTTTAGTGGCGAAAGACTCACTCTCAAGCTTGATGAGGCTGAAGGTATATTTGACGAGATGCTCGGTCGAGATGCTGAAAACCAAAGATTGATTGCGGTCGGGAGCCGCGACGCTCTCAAATAAGAGCACGATGCTCGCCTTGCAAGGCAAGTCCCGATGGCGGGAGGGGTGCCAGAAATTGCAGTGCAGATCGTGGAAAAAGATACGCAAGTTCAGCTGCTGCGGAAAATTGAAGCGTCAGAATGATCGCAATGAAAAATTGGCATTACGGCATGGAGACGAGTGATTTCGGTATCTGCGGCGCCTGGGTGTAATAATGACACGATATTTCCATCTGCCGGCTTTCCGTTGACGAACTTAAATTAGATATATCTATTTTTTTATTTTCAATGAGAGCGATATAACGGTTCCATTGCCGCTGTCACCATCGATGATAAGTTCTCCACCGAGCAAACTCACCCGCTCCATCATCGCCACCAATCCAAAAGAATTTGGTTTTCTTTTATTGCCTCGACAAAAGCCGACGCCGTTGTCTTTAACCGTCATTGAAAATGTGCGGCCGCTCCAGCCTAACGCAACTGAGACCATAGTTCCGCCCGAGTGGCGGGCGACATTGCTTAACGATTCCTGAAGAATTCTGAAAATCGCCAAAGTCTGCTCATCGCTTAGCGCATGGGTAGGCGACTCGTTGCTTGATAATTGGCATTCAACTCCACTGGTTCGCCCGAATTTTTTAAGCTGCGATTCGATCGCCGCGTGTAATCCCAGCTCCAGTTCGAAAGGACGAAGATCGCTAATGATGGATCTAACGGATTTTATGGTCAGGTCGATATTACTCAACATTAGTTTTGCCCACGCATGCATGTTGGCATCATCGTGGGCGGTACGCGCGTGCAGTCTTGCAATGTCAATTCGCAAAACCAGTAAATTCTGCCCCAAATCATCATGAATTTCACGTGCGATACGCTTGCGTTCCTCTTCCTTGATGTGATCTTGATGCGCTACAAGTTGACGCAACCTGTTCTCTGACTGGCCCAAGGTTTCTTCGACCTGCTGGCACTCGAGAATTTTTAAAACGAGCGCCTGATTCGCTTCCATCTGTCTGGTTTGTAACTGGTTCGAAGGGAGTTGAATTTTCGAGGTCTCGATGTGCGAAATGGAAAAGTTGTCGTCGCAAAAGAGAGCGGCCGCTTTATGGACCAGTTCCTGTGCCCACTGTCTTACCTGGGTTGGATCTATTCCGTGCTCTTGCGCGATCTCATCGATCTGCCTGACGCCGCGTACGGCGGCTAGCGCTACCAGTGCTTTTCCCTGTGCGTTAAGCGGTTTTTTGACGTTCCCGGCGATATCGGACACTCGTTTTACTCCAAAGGCGGCAATGGTTGCTGTTGGCGCCGTTCCGTGCTAAATCGCGGCCAAAACCAGACCGATCGATACAAAATCCAGCCTTTTCCGTCCTGGCAACAATGAATTTTCTTGCCCCTGCAAAGTTTACGGACAGCTGATGTAATGCTTATAAAAAATTTTTCTAAAATCTCTGTAGTGTCGGCTTTGGGCCGAGTCTGGCTCTTCGTGCCGTCAAGCTCGATGTCCGAAAACCTTGCGTTACCATCAGCGCCGGCGCAATCTGAACGACAGGCCAAGCCGCGCCTGGGCGTTGCCTCGCCATGCAACCCAATGCTGTCAATTTTAACCTAGAACGGAGCATGGATTGGGGCATATATTTGGCAAGGGCGTCCCAGGCGCGCATTGGCCTCGCCCTTAAAAAAGAGATGGCCGAGTGGGGGCTGGTGCAGACGGAAGTTGGACGGTCATTATGCAAGGAAGCGTGAAGATCCATCACGCGCTTACGCCAAGCCGCTTTGTTGTCCTACGCGGACATTCATTGAGGGCGCTTAAATTTCCTCATGTTCAAAAAGCGTAAGAAATTATGGCCAAGCGGCGCCCACAACAAGACGCCTCATGGGTTGCCTAAACAGAATATTGCGTTGGGCTTCGCATGCCATGGACCTTCGCGTACGCCATCGGACGCATCTGCGAAGAGCTAAACCAGCTAAACCGTGCCGAAATGCGTCGTACTGGCGGTATATAGTCTGCCGTTTTTGCCGACACCATTCGAAGCCCATTTCGCATTGCTCACGTCGATGCCGTGGGTAGCGGCGTAGTGCCGCGCTGCACTCTCGTCGTCGGCTTCAATGCGAACTTCAATATTCATCTTGACATTGCCCATTATTTGCGCTTGCTTCATTTTGTCTTTCCCCCTGCCGTCATGGTTTGTGCGTGGGGCGACATTGTTTATACGCGCTCTTCATCATCGCCTCGATCTCTTGTTCGGATACCCTTGCCTCCCATCATAATGTCATCTTTATTGGCGGAAGAGTTGTATTAGTTACATATTACACCTCCTTGGCAAGCTAAAAAGTCTTATCTGATGAGCGGGTAATGTTGAAATGGAATAAGAACTTGCGCGCAGTCACAAGCCTCCGCATCAGCGGGCCGCGCAGCAGCCTAACGCCCGTATGCCACTGAGCCGAGCGCACCATGTACCTTCGCCGCACAGCAATTGCTTAATCGGTTTTCGTGTGAAGTGCTTCGCCGCAGCGTTGACAGGCAGGATCTCTAAAGCCGTATGACAGGCTTGAATTCGGCCCAGGAGAAGAGGTGCAAAAAACTATGGTGTGGCAGTGTTCCCGGCACTGACCGCTATCGCAGGGTCCCTTTATTATCATGGCCCGGCGATTTTCAAGGCGCCGGCCTCGTGTGGAATCAGGGGGGAGTTGACTTTGATTGGTCGTGCTCGACTATTGGATGGCCCGACATGATTCCGCTATACTGAGACAAAGTCGCGCCAAGAACGATGCCATCATCTGTAATATCGAACAGTCGGATATCCTTGTCGTGCTCGCTGCCGCGGACTTTGACAACCGAAAGGGCCCGTTTGAATTGACCCTCAAGCTCGATATAGCGTTGCACGATAATTGCGTCGGCGAGAAAAGCACTTCCAAACGGACTAAAGCGCAAATCGGTGTAGCGGTCTTCTAGTTCGGAAGTCATTAATATAGTCACTCCCATGCTAGTTAGCTCGGCAATCATCCTGTACAGGGATCCACGAAAATCTTCGCTAAACTCCGGTGCCAGTGCTAAATCGAACCCGGACAAGGAGTCGATGACGACACGCTTGGCTTTCATTTCATTGATCATTTTTATCATGTCATGCAATATTTGATCAATCGACAAATCGAGAGAGCGCGTGTCGATTACTCCAACTTGCTTAGCCTTGACCAGCGGATACAATTGATTGCTCAGCAGCTGGCTGGGGCTTTTTTCAAACGCCGCAATCACGCCCAGTTCGCCCCTGCGCGCTCCTTCGGTGAGGAACTGGGTGGCCAGTATGGTTTTTCCGGAACCGGAAGGCCCGACTACGAGAACTGAATATCCGCTGGGCAAGCCACCGCCCAGCATTGCATCGAGGCCGGGGACGCCCATGGGAACCCGTTCGTCTCCGCTGGGTACCGTGATCGACGACTCAGTTGCTGTGCCTTGTTTGATTATTGCGCGCGGATATATCTGAATTCCTTCACCATCTATACGGAAGGTATGTAAACCGGTGGCCTGGGATTGGCCACGCATCTTGATTACTTGCATCTTGCGCACCATGGAATTGCGGTGCAAACTTTGCGAAAGCCAAAGAATGCCATCGGCGACGGTAAAGATAGCGCTTGACTCGGTCGGCGTTGAATATTCACCGATTAAAAATGTTGTAGCCTGCCAGCTCGTCATCTGCATGCTTAGTTGCTGCACGAAATGCTGCAGCCCGGCCAAGCCCGGTCCCTCCGGCGTCGCTGATTGCACGACTGATCGAAACGAATCGACAAATACAAGGCTAGGAGCATAGTTCTTCACCTCTTCGCCTATGCGCGACAGTACGCCGTCAAAATCACCTGTCATAAGCTCCGCAGTGAGGTTGACGTAGCGGATCGATTGATTGACTTTAGTGAGGTCAAAAAATGGAAATTGCTGTTGATAGCGGAGCATCTTCAACGCCGGCTCCCCGAGCACCGTGAAAAACAGAGCCCGCATGTTCGCGCTGGCCAGCGAGAACATGATTTGATGGGCGAGAGTCGTTTTTCCGCTTCCTGGGGTGCCAGCAATCAGATTGAACGAGAATTCCGGCAGCCCCCCGCCCAACAGGTCGTCCAAGCCCGGCACGCCGGTTTTTAGGCGCTGAATAGTGACCTTGCTACTCATTTTGGGACTCCTTTGCCGCATCCGACTCTTCGTCACTCCAAGCCGAATGTAAAATGTTGCCCGTAAGATCCTCTCCAATGTAGGAGGCCAGGATGTCGGTGAAAATGACGAGTAACAAACTGTTTGCTTCGCCGGCCTGCTCAGCCGCCTGTCCATCCAGGCTTATTCTTAATGGTGAGAACTGTCGATCCAAGCCGTTCTCGAGCCAAGAAAACGTTGACTGTGCCCGGACAATACTTCTTGCGTACAGTGCGTCGAAAGCAACTTCACCGATGATCGAAACTAGCTGGCCTGCCATCTTCTCCCACAAACTAATCGCGCCATTCGCAACGTTTTCCGTGTGCGGCGCCATAATGTTTTGGATTAACTGATGTCGCCGCAACTCATTCATTTCCGCGAGCTAAATAAATTAGGATGGTTAGCATGTCCAACGTTCGACATTTTATTGAAAGAGTAAGTTCCACAGCGCTGCATGTTCCAGCGTGCGTCGAACCACGCAGCGCAAAATTGTTTAAAAAAATAATCAGAAACAAGACCGGCGTCTGAGCGAGATGGGAAATGCCGCCAAGGGCCCCCGTTGTCGTTGTGAATGTATTCGGCATTGGCCGGCATTGGCCGCTATGTTGGCCCACCTCGCTTTAGTAGACCAATGCCGATTAGTTTTGGTTTTGATCCCCCGTGGTGCATTTTTTTGGCGCCTCTTGTTGCCGACATGAAGATCGTGATGCCCGTTTTTGCGCGTGACTAGCAGATATATCAATTGGATAAAGGCAACGGCCACCATCGCCTTTTGGTGTAGCTGCCAGCTAGTTCTCGCTTGCCACATGGGCGCATTCACACGGCTCGCTCAGGAGCGTATCGGCATCCGCCGCGTCCGCCGCGTCCGCCACATTAGGATGGCTCACGGGCGCCGAATGCGACAAGCCCGGTTGTTAAGGGCAACCGTCACTTGCAAATAGAAACCGTTTTTTTTCCGCGCGCGCCCCGTAATGGTGAGCTTTTACGGGGGGATGGAGAGCCTTTACGAGGTGCTCGCACGGGGCGGCAAGCAACAGCCCCAAGCCGTTCCAATGACGGCTCCGGGTTTGCGCGATATTGGTGCGACGCACCAATATGTGCGTTTCTTTTTCCTATCCGTGCACTGTTTCGGCCCGTTTTCCGCAGCGCCCCTTCGCTCCGCGTCAAACTAAAATCGCCTGGCCTAAAAGTTGCGTACAGGATATATATTTACTAGAGTTGGAGGCAGCGCCATGCATGAACTGCCATATTGTTTCCGCAGTAAGACCTGCGGATGCGCATCCCTTTCCTCACTTGAACCTGGCACTGGTGCGGGGGCGTGCCTGTTGCCGTCATCGGTTCGTTTTTAATTGGGAGGTGGGTATTGTAAAAATTGTTAAACATGAACTGTGTGCCGAGATTACTTTTTATGCAATGTCAACAAATTATTGAACAATTAAAATATGGACCTTACCACTACGCTGGAAATTGATACCTTCTTGCCCTACATGCGCGACGTCGTCCGCTGTGAGCAATCCTTGCGCGAGCTAAATCTCATGTGGCGCATGATTGAAGCGTCGGCCAAAATGAATTGCCGGCAGGAAGCCAAAAGCATTTTGCCCACGATGGCGGCAACACGCGCCGGCTTTAACCGCCTGGAACAGGAACTAGTGGCAAGTCTGGTGCGGGAAAAAGTTGCGAATGTATTGGACGAGATCGGCAGCAAGGCGCAATACGTGATCGATATCGTCGTACGCAACTTGTACGAGCGCACGGCCGATGTCGGCTTTCTCGCGACCGATCGCGAGTTGTGTGCGTTCGTCGCCGGTCTAGACCATGATCGGGATGCGATCCGCCTGCGGCTGCGGGCCTATCGCAGCAAGTACACTGTGTATGACGAAATCATCTTGCTAGACCCGATGGGCAAGGTCTTGGCGCAAATTGAAGACGGGATCGCGCTGCAAGGCAGCACCGATGCCTTGATCGCGCAGACGATCGCCTCGGACACTTATGTGGAAACTTTTCGCGCCAGTGATCTGCGTCCTGGCAAACGTCAAGCCTTGATCTACTCGCGCCGCATGCTGCACCCGGACACGGGTGCGGTGGTGGGCGTGCTCTGCCTGTGCTTTCATTTTGAGCAGGAAATGCTCGGTATTTTTCGTTCGCATCGGGACGCCGATGACCGTTCCAATATGCTGCTGCTCGATGCCGAAAACCGCGTGATCGCAAGTGCCGACGAGCGCTGGATTTCCATTGGGGCAACGGTGCCCGTAAATCGGGATGCCCATCCGCGCTTGGCGATCTATGGCGGACGCGAATATCTGGTGCGCACCTTCGCGGCGAAAGGCTATCAAGGATACATGGGCCCACCGGGTTGGCAAGGGCAAGTCATGCTACCAGTTGAAGTCGCGTTTGGCAGCGGCCGAAGCAATGCGCTGACGACACTAGATAGCAACGTGGCCGATGGATTGCTGTCGCATGCCCGCTCCTTTTGTCCGCCCCTGTACGAAATTATGACTGCCGCAGAAACCATCCGGCGCGTGGTCTGGAACGGTCAGGTGATGACCGCCGGCCACGGCGGTGACATGTTGAAATTGAAGACCATTTCAGAGCAAATCAGCGAAACCGGCGCGCGCAGCAATGAGTTGTTTTCGCAATCGATACGCGATTTGTATGAAACCGTTTTAGGGTCCAACCTGCGCGGCTGCGAATTCATGTCGCACTTGCTAGTTGACTTGCTCGATCGCAATCTATACGAGCGCTCTGACGATTGCCGCTGGTGGGCCTTGACGCCGGAACTTCGCGGCGCGCTAGCTGCCCCCGAGCGCGACTGGGAAACGGTGGAGCGTATCGGCGCTATTCTCGCCTACATTAACCGGCTCTACACCGTATATACCCGGATATTTGTCTACGACTGCAACGGAAAAATCGTCGCCATGACCAATCCGGAACAAGCGGACGGCAGCCCGGTGCTCGACAGCAGCGTCGATGCGGACACGCTGGCGCAAGTGCTGGCCTTGCATTGTGAGCAGGATTATCACGTCACGCCATTTGCCGCCACGGGATTGTATGGGGGCGCCCCCACCTATGTTTATCACGCGGCCATTCGCGACCCTGACGATGACGCTCTGGTGGTGGGCGGTATTGGCATCGTGTTCGATTCTGGGCCGGAATTTTCGGCAATGCTGCACGGCGGACTCGGTGACAAAGAGGCGATCAGCGCTTTGTTCGTGGATCGCCAGGGACGCATCATTTCCAGCACGGACCCCACGCGCTTAGTCGGCACCCGGCTCGACATCGACCCGGACTTGCTGGCACTGCCAAACGGCAATAGCGCGTCGCGCATCGTGGTCCATGACGGCCATTATGCGGTAATGGCTTGTACGGTGTCGAGCGGCTATCGCGAATTCAAGATTTCCGACGGCTATTGCGAAGACGTGTTGGCGGTGGTGTTCGATGGGTTTGGCGTGGTACGCGAGCCAATTGGCCTTGGCTGCAGGGCCGATCGGCTGCTAGCAGCCGATTTGAACGGCAGCGGCGGGCGTGAGTTCGCCACTTTTTTCATCGATGGCGCCTTGTTCGCTGTGGCCGCCGAGAACGCGTTGGAAGCCATGCCGGCTTGCGACATATCGCCCGTATCGATGGGCGGGCGGACCGAGCGCATTGGTCTCTTGCCGCTGCAGTGCGAATCCGGGGCCAAGCGCTTCGCCTGGGTCTTCGACCTCGGTTACTTGATCCGCGGCAAACCAACCGTGATCAACAGCAGCAGCCAGGTCATTATCGTCCAGCACGCCGACCAAACCGTCGGCTTGCTGGTTAGCGAGCTGCACGCAGTCCGCGAATTTAACCGGGAGCAGATCGTTGCGACCCCGTTCGCCGGCCCCGCCAATGGCAATCTGATTAGCGAAGTCATCAAGGCCAACGACGGGCAGCTGTTGATCCAATCCGTCGATATCGCCAATTTATTCGAGACCTTGATGACACCGAACGCGGCCGGAGCGGTCAAGGCGCTTTATTAGAAACAAAATTAGAAACAAAATTAGAACCAATTAGAATTAAAATCTCCGCTCCCGGGGATTTTCTTTGCCCTGGCCGAAGGGTGATGTCTTTTTAACCACGTTCCGCCGGCACAATTCGCGCACCTTCTTGGAGACAAGAATCGGTAGAAAATCGGTAACCTGTGCGCGTCCCCTCAGATATTCGAGTATATCTTCATACAGTTGAGCAATCTCCGGAAGCGGGCGCTGCAGCTCATCTGCGATCGATTTTATTGCGCCGAAATGTCTTCTGCGCTCGTTAATATTTGAATACAAATGATGCCGTAGCAAGACATCGGTCTCTGACGTCGCGTTGGTGCTGTCGTTCATTATTGGTCAACCGATCTAAAATGAATTTCGACGCCATGCATTGCGCGCACATCCCGGCGCTGCCCCGAGTTAGCGGGGAAGTTTCATCGGCGCGAACTGTGCCCACAGCTTGCGCATTTTCTTGTCATCGTTGTTCACGCATGACACCAAGTAGCCGCGAGCGAAGCCGGCACTGCCATTTAGGTGGGTCTGATCGTCTTGCAATTGTTTCAACAGCCGATCGGCCGTTGCCGCATCGTTAAGCCAGCCAAGCTCATCTTGTAAAAACGACAGCGCCGTCACATAAGGCAATACTCTTTTGGCGGCGTACAGGGATTGGAAAAATTCGGTGGCATAACGGATTTTTTTTGCAGCGATGCGGATCCGGTGGCGCACTTCCGGGCTCGCTCCTTGCAACTGCCCGCCTCGCTTGAGCAGTCGGCGTTGGTGATGCATCAGCATGGTGCGGGCAAACTTTGCCACCTGCGCCGTCAAGCGTGTCTGTTCTTGCGGCGACATGGTAACGTGCCAGCCATAGCCGTGCACCCAACGGGTAAGACAGAGCATCAGCCGCGTATAGCGCGAGGATTTGACGGCGGCGGCCGCCGCCTCATGCTGGTCTCGGGCTTGCGCTTGGGCCGCCTCCTTAAGCTCTGCCAGTCGGGCCTCGGCTGGAGCTGCTGCGGCGACGGTGGGAAGCGTCGAGCTGGCCAGCACATCCCAGTCGCGCGCCGCCCCCAATTGCGTCGTCAACCAGTCTATTTCCTGCCGCAATTCGTGGGGCGCTTGCAGCATGTTTTGGAACAGGTCGAGCGCGCAACGCAGCCGGCGCAGCCCGACGCGCATCTGGTGCAAGCTTTCCATATCCCGTGCGTGGGCAACGCCGCCCTCGTTGGCTTGAATCTGCGCCATGCAATTGAGGGCAATCGCCTGGAACACCTGCTCGATCGTCATGCGCTTCGATAACGTCACAGGCGTCGCCTTGACGGCAGCAGGCGTGCGTGGCACGAACAGCGCGTAGCCGCGGTCGGCCTTGCTTAGGATGCCGATTTGCATGGGGATATCCTGCTGCAAGGCGAGCGCGAAATCGAACAGGTGCGCCGGGTTGCCCGACTTCAACTCCAGTTCGATTTCGCTGATCGGCAGTTTCTTGCCATTGCATTCAAGATTACCCTGTTCCAGGGCGCATTCGACTTCATCGCCTTGCGGCAAACGCAATTCCCAAGCGATGCGCTTGACTTGGGTGGAAAAAATCGGCATCAGCCGGTTCTCGACCAAAGGGGAGCGCAACAGTCTACCCCAAGTGCTTTTGTGTTCGACGACGTGGCGCAGCACCGGCAGCTCGGGCGCCGGCCCGGCCACTCGCGATTCCCATTCGTGCCGGCCATGCGTGGCGCCATCGACGCCACTCTTTAAGGTCTGCACCCAATCATTGTTGTCCACCCGACGCACGCGCAGGCCCGCGTCGCAGCGCCGGATTTGGAGGTCCGGCGTATCGAAGTAAGTGTCGGACATTTTTTGCTCATGCGGTTTCGACGTCGCATATTTCTTCAGCAACGGATGTTGGCGCAGCGCTTCCGCGTCGTGCGATGTGACCAGCAGCTTCAGTTCGGCTTCCATCATTCGTAACCCCTCGTACCGGCAAGGGCCGGCTGCAGAACGTTGAGGCATCAAAACAGTAACTTTCGTAGGCACGAAAAATGCGGCCGGCGTGGTGACGCTGCGAACGCTTGAAATTCCAGCTGTGTTCGATGAAAATGGCGGCGCTTTTCGCGAAACCAAGTTTCACGACTTGCGATTAGTCGGCAACTACGATACTCCAAATTAACAGCGGCGTTTCCATTTTAATAAAATAAAGTATCCAACCCTAATAAGAACCACGCGGCGCAGACAAGTTCACACTCTTTACCGTTTTTCCTAGTTGCCGCCGCTATGTGGCCATGTTAGATGCCAGTGCGATCGCCATATTCCATTCAGGAAAAAAGTTAGTCGATCCGGCGCGCAGAGTATGGCCCGGATACTGTCCTATGGATAGCGCTCAATATCATGAGCACGTCCCTAGCCCCGCGTCCATTTTTCTCTAGCATGAGCGAAGCGGGCATATTCCGGCAAAAAAAAAATGCTGGTGTAGGCGGCCGGCGCGTGCCTAAATGAGTTCGCTGACGCTTGTACCGGGCTAGAGTGCCCGTCATGAAGATGAAACAAAGTCGGCGTAGACTCGGCGACAGTTGATGATTGGAAACTTTTTATTTTCAGGAGGTGGGCCTGCGCGTAGGCGTCGCAACGTCGCCGCCACCTTCTTTTCCCTGCTTTCGGAACTCTGATTACCAATGCGCAAGACGATTGATTTTACCGCTGCAGCTCAAAGAAATTTCGCTGTGCTCGCCTGGCCGACTTTGGCTTTGTTGATTGTTGCCGTGCTATGGGCGACCATGATCTCGCGCGCCCGTTCCGAGTATGCAAGGGCCGAGGGCGCTGCCTACAAAGAGGCGATCTCTTATGCAGAAGCGTATGAGCAATATATTACGCGCTCCGTGGGACAGATGGACCAGGTCACGATGCAGTTGAAACAAAGCTGGGAGCAGTCCAAAGGGACACTAAAGCTCGAGGATCTGGCGCGCCAAGGCATGTTTACCGATGCCGCATTTGAATCTGTCGTCATCGTTGATCGCAAAGGCAAGGTGCGCACATCGACCAAACGTTTCGTAGGCGGTGCGTTTGTGGGGAATGCGGATTTTTTCATATTTCATAAAAATAACAATTCAACTGCGCTTCGCATCGGCGCAATTGCGGGCGAACGCGCTGCGGCCCAGATGGCTGTGCAGTTCACCCGAAGGCTCGAAACACACGATGATGACTTCGATGGCGTGGTGGTGTTGACGGTCAATGCGAACTATTTCACCTCCTTTTACAGCGCGAATACCCTGGGCCAGGAAGGCCTCGTTGCCATGGTCGGCGAAGGCGATAAACTGCGCCTGGAAAAACATGGTGATGGCATCCCGAATTCGGCTAACGCGTCTGTGCTGATGCGCTCACCCGTCTTCAGTACGCCCGATGGCGCCGGGCTTTTTTCCGGGGAGGACGGGTTCGCCGATGGCGTGGAGCGCATTCTGGCTTGGCACAAATCGTCCGCGTATCCCCTTTACGCCATAGCCGGCCTGTCCAACCGGGAAATCATCGCCAGTTCGGATGTTTATTGGAGAAATAGCAGAAACAATGCAATCATGGCCACCATATGCCTGTTCGTGCTGGCTGTTTTGGCGGCCGAGTTAGCACGCCGCGGGGCGTTACAAAAACATGAGGAGGAGGAGGTGCGGCGCGCCTATCGTACTGCAACGGACGGTGCCAATGACGGGTTTTATATGGCGCATGCATTGCGCGGACCGGCTGGCCAGATTATCGATTTTGAAATAGTGGACTGCAATGAGCGCGGTGCTTTTTTTTATGGTTTGACCAGAAGCGAGCTGATGGGGGCTCGGCTGTCCGCCATGGACGGTGGGATTTTTGGCGACGATTTGTTTGAAACGTATGTAGCCACCATGGAATCGGGATTGCACGAGGATGACAGACAGATGCCTAGCGATAACCGCCTCAACATCACGTGGGGGCATCGCCGGCTGGTCCGGGT
This sequence comes from Janthinobacterium sp., assembly GCA_003133225.1. GTDB lineage: Bacteria > Pseudomonadota > Gammaproteobacteria > Burkholderiales > Burkholderiaceae_D > Janthinobacterium. Next base: position 16,197 of record PKWL01000071.1, on the reverse strand, counting down.
AGGCAATGGCCTAGCCGTCACCTTACAGGACATCAGTGAACGTAAGAAGCACGAGAGCGAGCTCTTGCGCCTGGCCAACGAAGACACCTTAACTGCGCTTCCCAATCGGTACTGGCTCAATCATTTCATGCCTGCGGCTCTCGCCAATGCGCAAAGACGCGGCACCGCGCTGGCACTTCTATTCATCGACCTCGATGAATTCAAATATGTCAATGACACCTTAGGGCATGCCGTTGGCGATGAACTGTTGCAAGTTGCCGCCTCACGTTTGACCTCGCTTTTGCGGCCGACGGATCATGTTGTGCGATTTGGCGGGGATGAGTTTATTGTGATTTTGAATCCGCTAGACACCGACAAGCAGGTGACGGACGTCGCCGAGCGCATTCTCGCTGCATTTGCGGCTCCTTTTTCCGTGGCCGACGAGGAACAATTGGTCGGCGCATCCATTGGCGTTAGCATTTTCCCCCGTGATGGGGGCGACGCTGCAACCTTGATCCGGCACGGCGATATTGCCATGTATTCTGCCAAAAGCGATGGCAAAAATCAGTATCGTTTCTATACGCAGTCACTTGAAAAGACATCGAAGGCCAGGACCTTGCTTAAACACAGTCTGATCGAAGCACTGAATAAAGATCAGCTGGTGCTTTACTATCAGCCGCGCGTCAACACGCAAACCGGCGAACTGTGCAGCATGGAAGCGCTGGTCCGATGGATCCATCCGACGCTCGGCCTAATTCCCCCCCTCGAATTCATTCCATTGGCAGAGTCAAGCGGACTTATTTTGCGCCTCGGGCAATTGGTGATGGCGAAAGCGTGTGCCCAGCTTCATGCTTGGCGCGGGCTAAATATTCCTTTAGTCCCCATTTCAATTAACGTCTCTCCAAAGCAATTTGCTCAGGGCTCGATTCATCGGCAACTTGCAGCGCAACTAGAGAAATATGCGATTCCGCCTTGTCTTTTGGAAGTTGAGATTACCGAGTCCGCAATGATGGGCGACCAGGCCGAAATTATCGCCGAACTTTCCGCCATCCGCGACTTGGGGGTCAAACTCCATGTCGATGACTTTGGCACCGGTTACTCATCGCTATCCCAGCTGCAGAAATTGAGGATGGACGTGCTCAAAGTCGATAAGGCGTTTACGAGCGAACTGGGGAACTCGAAAGAAGGAGAAGTTTTTTTTCAAGCCATCGTCTCGATGGCACATGCATTAGGGATGTCGGTCGTCGCGGAAGGCGTGGAAACCGTGGCCCAGTTGCGCATCTTGCAAGCACTGTCGTGCAACGAAGTGCAAGGTTATCTAATTGCCCGGCCAATGCCACCACAAGACATGATCCCACTCATGGAAAAGCGCTTCTTGTTCCCTTCGTTTAGGCCCGCTCTGCACATCGTTGAGTCATCCATTCCATCAGCCGTGACCGGACACGGCATTTAGCGTAAAAAGTCCGTTTCCGTCACTGGCCTCGATGTCGTCGCTCAGGTTTTCCGTTGCGTTCCCAAATGCTTCAGGAGCGACAGGGCAAGCTCGGCCGCATTTTTTCCATTCGACTAATTGATGCGACCGGTCAATCTGAATATCTTTGGCCACCTTTGACGCTGCCTAACTTTGGCATGACGGGCCTCGCCGCGGCATCAATTTTTAAAAATTCACTCAAGGAAAGTCAACTGTTCCTAAAAAAATATTCAGAGCTGCTTCAGTTTAACCTCTTGTCACAGGCACGTCATGTTGCTGTGTGACAATAATTGCTGCTTAAGTCCAATCCTGTTACAGGGAAAATTTCCAAAAAATGAACATTCGTCAACGCATCACGCTGCTTGTCATACTGACGTTCTTGGCCATCTCGTCGATCGGAGGCTACGCCGTTTGGCAGTCGCGAAAGAATACCGCCGAGGTCAAGTCCGTGACGGAAGGAGTGGTGCCGAGCGCCCTCGCTTCCGCTGACTTGGTGTCGCAGCTAAAAGAAGTCCAGCTCGCGTCTATGGTTATTTTGTCCGCACCTGACGACCAGATCGCGGCACAAGCCAATGACAAGCTGACAGCGAAAAAAACGCTGCTGCAGGAAGCGATCGATCTGCAGCTCAAGCACGCCGACAACAAGGCGCAACAGGGCCTCGTCGTACAAGCTAAGGAAAGTCTGGATAACTATTTTGCGGCCATCGATGAGACGGTGAAAAATAAGCTGGCCGGTCGGGCAGACCTTGCGCAGGCCACTTTTTTCGGGAATGTCGTTGAGTATGAGGTGGAATTGGAGGGGATCGTCGAGACCCTGCGGATTGAAAAAAACCGCTTCAAAGACAGCGCCATTGCAACCTTGAATGGCAATCTCGTGACAACGACGACGGCGATCTCGGTGGTCACGGTCTTGGCTGTCATATTCCTAACTGGGATCGGGATCGTTCTTTACCGCCAAATCACGGGCCCAATTAGCCGGATGCAAATGATGATGAGTGAAATTGCCTCCAGTCAGGACTTCACCCGGCGCGTGCCGGTCGACAGGATGGATGAAATTGGCCGTTCCATCGTCGCCTTCAACGGCATGATTGAGAAGATTGAGGAAGGTTCCGTTCAACTCAAGCAAAAGACGGCCGACATCCAGACCATGCTGCAAAATATTCCGCAAGGGATTTTGACAGTGATAGAAGGCAATGTAATTCATCCGGAATACTCGGCCTACCTCGAAACGCTGTTCGAGACCAAAGACATTGTCGGGCGCGGTTTGATGGATCTGGTTTTCTCCCATACCAACCTGGGCGCCGACCTGCTGTCCCAGGTCGATGCCGTGGGCGGCGCCTGCATCGGCGAAGACGTCATGAACTTCGAATTCAATGAGCACTTGATGGTCGGCGAGATTGAAAAGACGATGCCCGATGGCCGCGTGAAAATTCTCGATTTGAGCTGGTCGCCCATTACCGATGATACTGGCACGACGATGCGCCTGATGCTGTGCGTGCGCGACATCACTGAATTACGCAAACTGGCCTCGGAAGCCAATGAACAAAAGCGCGAACTGGAGATCATTGGCGAAATTCTCGCCGTCAGCCAGGAGAAGTTTCACGAATTCATCGTCGGTTCGCTCAAGTTCATCGATGAAAACGAATTGATCATTTCCCAAAACCCTGTGGCGAATGGGGCCGCCATCGCCAAGCTGTTTCGCAATATGCATACGGTCAAGGGCAACGGGCGCACTTATGGCCTGCGCCATCTGACTAATATCGTGCATGAAGCCGAGCAGAGCTACGACGAGCTGCGCAAGCCTCATGCAAGTATCGCCTGGGATCAGATCAGCCTTACCAACGAGCTAGCTGGCGTGAAAGCGGCGCTTGAGCGTTATGCCAAAATCAACGAAGTCAGCCTGGGGCGCGAAGGACCGGGCCGTCGCGGCGGCGTGGAGCTTTACCTGATGATCGACAAGAAGCAAGTTCAGGAGAGCTTACATCGTCTGGAAATGGTAAATACCGCCAATTTGCACGAACTGGTCGCTGTGCGCGACGCCGTGCGCAAAACTTTGCGCCGGTTTGGGACGGAGAAGATCGGCGAGACGCTGGCAAGCGTGCTAGCTTCGATGGCTTCGCTGGCAACTGAGCTCGGCAAGGAGGTGCCGATCATCACGATCGAAGATAACGGCTACGTGCTGTATAACCAAGCTAGCGGCATGCTCAAAAATGTGTTCATGCACTTGATACGCAATGCCATGGACCACGGCCTCGAGACTGCGGCCGTGCGCGGCGCCAACGGCAAGCCGGCGGCCGGTACCATTACCCTTCGAATGGACGTCGCCGCGGACATGCTTCGGGTCTCGCTGAGCGATGACGGCCGCGGCTTAGCGCTGGGCCTGATCCGCAAGATCGCCATAGAAAAGGGCCTCTGCCTTGCCGCAGACAGCCTCGACGACGAAAAAATCGCCCGCCTCATCTTCTGCCCAGGCTTTTCAACCTGCGAGAAGGTGACCGAAGTATCGGGGCGTGGTGTCGGCATGGACGCCGTCCAGGAATTCGTCGGGCGCGAGAAGGGAAAAATCGAAATTCATTTTATGGACGATGCGGTCGGCTCGGATTTCCGTCAGTTCGAAGTGATCGTTTTCCTACCCGCCAGCCTGGCAGTGGACGTCGACGCTGGCGACGCGCATTTTACCGCCGCGGGCAACAAGCTGGCGGCGGCATCGATGGCCATCCGAAGTTCCGGGAAAGAAGAACGCGAGCCCGGGAAAGCGGATTTTCAGGCGGCCTGATGGAGCGCTCGGGACGGTCTCGCGGTGGTGCGCGCCACCCTCATGTCCCGTGCCAGGAAAGGCCAAACGGATGCTGCGTTAGCATCGACGCGGCGGGGTCAGGACGCGGGCCGCAAGCTGGCAACGTCGCCCACCAAAAGCATCTCCTAAGCGATGACGCCACGGCGCCGAACGATTTGTAAAACACACCAAAGTAATTCGTACACATGATCAATTCAGTCATCTTCTTCTTGCTGGGAATTCTTTGCTGCGGCGCCTTGATGGGGCGGCGCACCAATCAGCTCCGGACAGCCATGTCCAACATGATCCCTATCGGGCAGTCCGAGGCCGCCGAGCAAAGTCTGCATTATGTAATTCAAGAACTGGAGGAACAAAAAAAGCAAGAGCAACAAGAATGGGCGCGGGAACAAGACAGGTGCAAGGCCCAGATTTGTCGGCTGCAAGAAGACCACACGCAGCGCTTCCAGCAAGTTGCCGCGCAAAATTTGGAAACCAAAGCCAAGGCCGTGGAGAACTGCGACTTGTTGGCGCTCACCATTAACAAGTTGCTCGATTTGATTAAAACGTTTGAACGCTGGCACGCGGACATGAACGTCTTGATCACCCACAACCGGGAAATGCACATCAAAAATGACGAGTTCGCATTGATTGTCAAGCAAGTAATCATTGTGGCCCTCAACGCGTCGATTGAGGCCGCCAGAGCGGGAGAACACGGGCGTGGCTTTGCCGTCGTCGCCAACGAGGTGAGAACCCTGGCCAATCGGGCCGATGTCCTGTCCAGAGACTACCGCAGCAGCCTTTATGAGAACGACCTGATCACGACCAACACATTCCAGGACTTGCAGGCAGGTGGCAAGATGATCATCGGAGTTCTAATTGGTCTCGATCTGACTAATAAGAAAACCAAAGAAACGCTCACCGCTTAAACAAGGATAATCATGATCAGCCTCCCCGCACGCGACGGTTTCGACCACTTGCTGACACAAGCCATTAAAGCCAATCTGGTTTCATCCTGTGAGGACCGTTGCGACGTCACCATCTTGTCCGATTTGTCCGAAATAAATGAAACCAAGATTGTCATGTTGACGATCTCATCTTATTTATTTCGCCTTATGGTTTTTATTTATTTCACTCCAAACATTGCTACAAAAGAACACTTTGCTCGGATCAACAGAATTCGGCCATCCGACATGAGCGAACAGTTATTTTATGACTCAATTGCCGAATACGGAAATATCTGCTGCGGCGCCATCAATAGAAATTTAGTGACTTTTTTTCCCCATATTAGTATGTCGACGCCCAATATCATCGACAAAAATTGCTCCTCTCATCTGGATGTGCTGGGCTGCAGCCATATTCAGCACTTCAAGGCCAGCGTCAACAACGTGCCGCCGTTTCACTTCAGCCTAGGCGTGTGCAATTATGCGGCTTTGGACTTTGCGGTGGATGACATTGAGGAAAGCGCCGAGACCGGAGAGCTGGAATTTTTTTGAACGCCACATTCAGATTTTAAAAAATGGAAATCAAAGATCAAACCAGGCTGGTCAGCAAGGTTCTTGTTTTGGACAGCAATACTGAATGCTATGATCGGATAAAAATATTTTGCGACGCCAACAATCTGGTGGGCCTCAAGGTTCAACAGGATAATCTGTTGGCGGTGCTTAAATCCAACGTCGATTTGGGCGGGATATTATTATCAGAAACATATCCAGACAGCCCGCAAGGCGGGATTGCCATGGCTCGCGAGATTCATGAAATCCGTCCAGAGTTGCCCATTTTCCTGCGCCTGGAAAGAAACGCTCGCCTCGAGGAACTTTCCGAAAAAGATCAAAAGCTATTTAGCGCCGCGTATAGGATCGATGACATCGCCAAGTTGCGACATGCCATCGACACCTGCATTTTTAGTCTAACTTACCCCAATGCACTGGTTCGCGGAATCGCCGAATTAGCAACGAAAGCGTTTGAAAGCCAGTTCAAGGACATGCGGGTGGAGGTGGAAACGCCCTACATCGTCAGGGATCGAATCATCTTTGGAGAAATCTTCACGTTGATCCCTCTCGAGAGCAGTTGGTGCCGCGGCTACATGATGATGCAAGTCGAAGAGGAGTCCTTGCTGCATCTGGTTAAGGCCGACAGAACCTACATCGACTCCCACTGCGCCCACAATTTTCGCAACCTGAACAACGTTTTGGGCGAAGTGACGAATCTGATTTGGGGCGCCTTCAAAAATCGCTATATTTCTTATACGAACAACAATGCACACCTGGCGCAAGTTCCCATTGTCATCAACCATTTGCACCGGTACATTTCATTCGGCTCCGAAGATCCACAGTTGTGTTTCAAATACACACTGACCGAGCGCGGCGACAGCAATGGGTTTTCTCTAATCATTTATCAGCGCTTCGTTTTCAACCTTAACTGGTCGCCGGATGCATTCGAAGAGAGCCAGACGTCAGTCGAAGCCCTGTTCGAGTCGGGCGAGTTGGAATTATTTTAATTATTTTCAAGAGATTATCATGGCACAAATTCTGGTAGTGGACGACTCGAGCACGGTTCGTAACGAAGTGGGAGATTTTCTGAAAAAGAACGGTCTCGACGTGGTATTGGCCGTGGACGGGCGCGACGGGCTGGCAAAGCTCAAGGGCGACGCTCGCATCAAGCTCGTCGTCAGCGATGTGAACATGCCGAATATGGACGGGCTGACCATGGCCGAAAAAATTCGCGGCGAGTTAAATAATAGCGCGGTCAATATCATTATGCTGACGACAGAGAACTCGCCGATCATGAAAGAGCGCGGTAAAGCGGCCGGCATCAAAGGCTGGATCGTAAAGCCGTTCAAGGGGGATGCCGTTTTGGCGACTTTTAAGAAACTCGTGGGCGCTTAAGCTAAAACGGGTGCGACGGGCCCCAAGACGGGGACGCGCGGCACGCCTTGAACGATGAATTGCCAGATCGATGTCGGTTTGGAAAGGCGCATTTCACGCCAAGCCGGGATTTTCGCGTTCAGTGGAAAACGGCACTGGCTGATCTCGCCTTATATGCAATTAGCTGAGCGCCGCGTCCGATGTGCCAAGAGTCAACATCAGATATTGCTGGGCGCTAAAGAGTGCTTGTTTTCCGCGCGGTTTGCGGCGCTGATATTGGCCGTTTGGCGTCAGTTCCCAAGCATTGGTATTGTCTTTCAGATAGGGATTTAATCCTTCCGTAATGACGCGCCGTTTCAAGGCCCGGTCCAGCACGGGAAACGCCACTTCCACTCGGCGGAACAGGTTGCGGCTCATCCAATCTGCGCTCGACAGATAGACATCGTGCGCCAAGTCGTTGCGGAAATAATAAATCCGGCTATGTTCGAGGAAACGCCCGATGATGGAGCGGACCCGGATATTGTCTGACAGACCGGGCACGCCCGGCTTTAGCGTACATGCGCCGCGCACAATCAAATCGATCTTAACGCCGTCCCTGGAGGCGGCGTAGAGAGCGCGGATCACTGACTCGTCAACCAGAGCATTCACTTTAACGATGAGCCGTCCGGGACGGCCGGCGCGCGCAATCTTCGCTTCATTGCGGATCGCCTTGATGATCTCGTTTTGCAGTGCAAATGGCGCCAGCCACAGGTGATTTAAGGTGTGCGGTTTGGTCAGGCTGGTTAAATGGATGAACACTTCGTTTACCTCCGTTGCCAAGTCCTGGCGGCTGGTGAGTAAGCCAAAGTCGGTGTACAGCTTGGTCGTCGTGGGATGGTAATTGCCCGTGCCGAGGTGGGCATAAAAGTGCAGGCAGCCATCTTCGCGCCGGATCACGAGTGCCATTTTGGCGTGCGTTTTTAGCCCGACCACGCCGTACACTACTTGCGCGCCGGCCAGTTCGAGCTTGTCGGCCCAGTTGATGTTGGCTTCCTCGTCGAAGCGTGCCATTAGTTCGACGATCACGGTCACTTCCTTGCCCAAGCGCGCGGCCATGATGAGCGACTCCATCAAGTCCGAGTTCATGCCGGTGCGGTAAATGGTTTGCTTGAGCGCCACCACGTTCGGGTCGAGTGCGGCGCAGCGCACGAAGTCGATCACGGTTTGGAACGATTGAAACGGGTGGTGCAGCAAGATGTCGTGCTTTTTAAGCTCGCAAAAAATGTCGGCATGGGCGACCTTTTGCGGTAGGCCCGGGAAAAACAAAGGAAAAAAGAGCCCAGGCTGACTCACATGATCGATCAGTTGGGTCAGGCGCACTAGATTGACGGGGCCGTCCACAGCGTACAGCCGGCTCTGGTCCAGCGCAAACTGGTCGAGCAAGAACTGGCGCAACTCGGGCGAACAGTTTTTGGCCACTTCGAGTCGGACCGAGGTGCCGAACTGGCGTCCCACCAGTTCGCCCTTCAAGGCTTGGCGCAGATTCTTCACTTCGTCTTCGTCGACCCACAAATCGCTGTCGCGGGTGACCCGGAACTGCGAATAGGCAATCACCTCGCGCCCCGTGAACAGATCGCCGATATGGGCATGGATGACCGAGGACAAAAGACAAAACGACACCCCGGATTTTGACAGATGATCCGGCAGACGTATGACGCGCGGCAACACCCGCGGCGCCTTGAGGATGGCGATTGCCGTGCCGCGCCCGAAAGCATCCTTGCCGGTCAGGGAGACGACAAAATTCAAACTCTTGTTGATCACCTGCGGGAACGGATGGGCTGGGTCGAGACCAATCGGCGTTAGCAGCGGGCGCACTTCTCGTTCAAAATATTCCTTAACCCAGGCCTGCTGCGCTTCGTTTCGTTCGTTGTGGCGCACCAGATGGACGCCTTTTTGGCGAAGATGGGGCAACACGTCACCGTTCAGTATTTCATATTGCTGTTTGACCAGAAGGTGGCATTCAGTGCTGATGCGCGCCAGCGTGGCGACCAGGGCCGGATGTTCGGACAGTGCGCCATCGGCGCTGGCGGCGGCCAGCAAACTGGCGACCCGGACCTCGAAAAACTCGTCTAGGTTACTGCTAACAATGCATAGATAGCGCAATCGTTCCAAAACAGAAATATTCTTATCTTCGGCTTGCGCCATGACGCGCCGGTTGAACATCAACTGGGACAACTCACGATCGAGAAAGATGTTCGAGCTTGTTTTTTCCTGGATGTCAGCGGTCATGTAAAATTCTTTGAAAATTATTGATTCTAGTCCATATCGAACAAAATTGTCATTCCCAATTGGGATGAGCGCGGGGCCGGCGCATCAAAAAGGCATGCCACGAGCGCAGGCAATTTTTACCCCCATCTCTTCGTGCGCCCATTTTGGGTTCTGGCCAATACTGTGGCAGGCCCATAGCAACAACCCATGCGCGCGTCGTTGTGCAAAGGCGTGGCCCACCCAACGCGCGGAGTCTCGTTATGCTTCTCGCCGCTTGACCAGCGCGGCGCGCATCGACGCATTGTCTTGCGCCTCAGGGACCAGATAACGAGGCTTGCCCGCAATCATCGCTGCGACTGGCAAGCCGTCACGAAACAACACGCGGTTGTTGGCCAGCGCGGGAATTTTCTCGCCCGGCAAAAGGGTGCCGGACAAGTTGAGGGGATCGACCCCCGAGATACAGATCAGGCTGCCGTCGGCGGGCCTCTTGCGGATTTCGCGCAAGAGCGGAATCGCTTCAGGCAAGGCGAATTGTTCACCGGCCAAGCCGGCGACAAAACGCCCGCCGCGTAGATCCCCGCGCGCTTCCAGGCGCTGCAAGACCGGCAGCAGTTCGCGCCATGACGGCAGCCAGCTTGGCTCTCGCTCCAACAGGCGCCAAAATACGACACCGTAGCGGCGCAGCAAGACCAGCGCGATATGTTCTAGGGTTTGCGAATTGGTTCGCTGCGTCTGGCCAGGATCGGCTTTAGAGCCCGCCTCGCCCCGGCGCACCGGAGCCCAGCGGCCAGCCTCGTCCATGGCGGGCACGGCCCGACTCACATGCCGGCGCCTGCCATGGCGGGCCCGTCTGGCGGCCGGCAAAAGCAACGCGCGCAGGCCGGCAAAGCTGTCGGCATTGACAAGGCCGGTCGCGACCAGTTCGCCCAAAGCATTTTCCAGTTCGACTGGCAGCAAACGGGCAGCGCTGACCAGTTCATCGAAGAACAGCGCGCCCTCACGCAGCAAGGCGGCGAGCACGCGTTGGGCGCGAGCCGATAGGTCGGCTTGCCGGTCCAGATTGGGCAAGGCTTGCCAGAGGCCGAGGTGGCGCCGCGGCAACAGCACGATGGGCGTGCTTGCCACGGGCGCGCCGGCCGACCGCTGCGGCGCGCCAAAGCGGGTCCAGACGACCTTGCCAGCGCGGCACAAGTCATCCAAAATCGGTGCGGAATAATCGCCGAGCCGGGCCGGAAGTAGGGCGCTTTCCCATGCGCCGGCGGCCGCTTCAAATCCTTCCAGCTGGGCGACGATTTCCGGCAACGCGCTGCGTCCTTGCAGCCGTGTACCCGGTGCCAAATGTTGCCAATCGAACAAAAAACGCATAAAGTCGCGCGCTTCGACCGGATCGATTTCGCGGCGCAGGCGCTGGATCGTGCGGCGGTGGATGCGCGCTAGCAAGTGTCGCTCGCACCATTCTTCAGACGCGCTGCCAGGCGTGAAGTGGCCACGCATGACACACCCTTCTGTTTCCAGGTGGGCGAGCGCGGTGGCCACGCTGAGCGCCGGCAGTCCAAGATCGCGCGCGATGCCAGAGAGCGGCTGCGGCCCAAAGGCCGTCAACCTGGCCCGTACTATCTCGACGATGGCCTCGTCCCGCTCCCAGTTGCTGCGGCAGCTTTCAGGTGCTGTCAACGCCGGGGTGAAGGCGGCCTGCGGGTAGGCCGCTTGCAGGCAAGGCAGACGTTCCAGCGGCACCCATAAAAGAGTGTCCTTACCGCTTTGCAGACGGCTGGCCCGGCCACTTTGCGCCAGAGCGTCCAGCCAGCCGGGCCAACCGTCATGCGCGCAGGCCTCGGCCTTTGTCACGCAGGCCAAGCTCATCAGCGCTTCGTGCATTTCGTCGGCACTGTGCACACGCGGCCACGCTTCCTGGCCTACGCTGCTGATCGCCTCGCCGTCGAGCGCGCTCAAGTCGTCGCCTGAAGCGGGCTCGCTCCAGCGACGGCTGAGCACGGCCCGGGTGCGGCGCTCCTCTATCGGCGCATCGTCGAGGAAGGTGTAGGGGCGCGCATTGAGAATCTCCATTGCCAGCGGCGACGGCGCTGGCAAGTCGCGCGCTATGAGCGTTAACTGGCCATGCTCGATTCGCTTAAGCAGCGCCAGCCAGCCCGTGCTGTCCATCGCTTCATGCAGGCAGTCGTCAACAGTTTGTTCGACCAACGGGTGGCTGGGCAGTTCGCGTTCGCCGACGACGTTCTCCAGGCAGGCCGCCTGATCTGGGAAAACGGCCGCCAGCAAATCGTCGCTTTTCATCCGCTGCAATTGGGGCGGCACTTTGCGTGCGCCGCTGTAGCGCGGCAGGGCCAAGGCGGTTGTCGCATTCCAACGCCAGCGCGCCTTGAAAAGAGGTGCGTCGAGCACGGCCTGGATTAGCAGATGCTCTGCATTGGCGGAGTGTAAGTAGCGCCAGACGTCGCCGAGCGCGAAACTGTGGCTGGTCGATAACGACAGTACGATCGCGTCTTCGGTGGCGGCGGCCTGCAGCTCGAAATTAAAGGTGCGGCAAAAGCGTTTGCGCAAAGCCAAGCCCCAAGCGCGATTGAGGCGGCTGCCAAATGGCGAATGCAGCACCAGTTGCATGCCGCCCGACTCATCGAAGAAACGTTCCATCACCAGGCAGTCTTGCGTCGGAAGCGCGCCCAGCGCGGCGCGGGCGCGGGCCAAATAGTCAACGATCTGGCGTGCCGCTTCGGCGTCGATCTGAACGACATTGACCAGCCAGTCGATGGCGCCTTTCAAGTCAGGCGCCGGGCTGGGCAAGGCGAGGGCATCTTGTCTGTCGCGCTTAGTCGGCGCGGCCAGGATGCCGCCGGGGGCTGACAGCTGTTGGTCGATCTGCCTGCGCAAGCGCGCGACACCGGCCGACAGCTCGTCGCTGCGGCCAGGCGCCTCGCCCAGCCAAAACGGGATATTGGGCGCGGCGCCATGCGCATCCTCGACGCGTACGCGCCCGGTCTCTATTTTTAGTATGCGATAAGACGTATTGCCCAACTGGAAAACGTCGCCCGCTAGACTTTCGACGATGAAGTCCTCGTTGACGGTGCCGATGACCTGTCCTTGCGGTTCTAGCATCACCGAGTAGTCGGCATTGTCCGGAATGGTGCCGCCGGACATGACCGCCGTTAACTTGCTGCCGCGGCGCCCGCGTAGCGTGCCGGCCACCATGTCGCGGTGGATATAGGATCCGCGCACACCATTGCGGCTGGCATACCCTTCCGCTAGCATGCGTAGAACCGCATCAAAGCGCTCACGCTCCAGCGTCGCGTACGGTTCGGCGCGGCGGACCAGAGCGAACAAGGCGTCTTCGCTCCACTCTTGGCAGGCGACCTCGGCCACAATTTGCTGAGCCAGGACGTCCATCGGGGCGCGCGGGATGCGCAGCGCATCAAGTTCGCCGCGCCGGACGCAATCGAGGAGGGCCGTGCATTCGACCAGGTCGTCGCGCGAGGTGGGGAAAAGGCGGCCCTTGGGCATGCCGCCGATGTGGTGGCCGGAACGGCCCACGCGTTGCAAGAAGGTGGCTATAGTGCGGGGCGAGCCAATTTGGCAAACGAGATCGACGTCGCCGATATCGATGCCGAGCTCGAGCGAGGCGGTAGCGACCAACACCCGCAGTTCACCGCGCTTGAGGCGTTGTTCGGCGTCGACCCGGACCTCCTTGGCAAGACTGCCGTGATGCGCGGCGACGGCTGCATGGCCGAGCCGGTCGGACAGATGGCGCGCCGCGCGCTCGGCCATGCGCCGCGAATTGACGAATACGAGTGTCGTCCGGTGCTGCGCCGTCAGTGCCGCCATCTTGTCATAGACTTGCTCCCAAACATCGTTGGCCATGATCGCTTCGAGCGGTACCGGGGGCAGTTCGAGGGCGAGATCGCGCCTGCGGCTATGACCGACGTCGACGATGGCGCAGGCGGCGTTTGCGGCGTGTCCGACAAGAAAGCGCGCAACCGCCGCCAGCGGCTTCTGGGTCGCCGACAGGCCGACGCGAGTGGGTCGAGCGGCACATAGAGCATCTAGACGTTCAAGGCTGAGGGCAAGATGGCTGCCTCGCTTGCTGCCAGCCACGGCATGAATTTCGTCAATGATAACGGTGCGGGTGCTGGCTAGCATGGTGCGCCCGCTGTCGGACCCGAGCAGCACATATAGGGATTCGGGGGTGGTAACCAAGATGTGTGGCGCCCGCTTGCGCATCACCTGCCGCTCGTAGGGCGTGGTATCGCCAGTGCGTACGGCGGCGCGGATGCCAGGGTCGGGTAGGCCCATACGGGCTAGTTCGCGCGCAATGCCTTCAAGGGGGGCCAGGAGATTGGCACGAATGTCGTTGGACAGGGCTTTCAGCGGCGAAACGTAGAGTACGCTGGTCGCGTCTGGCAGTACCCCTCCACATGCCATGCCTTCGCGGACCAGTTCGTCGATCGCCGCCAAAAAAACAGCCAGCGTCTTGCCTGACCCGGTCGGTGCCGCAACCAGTGTCGATCGCCCGCTACGGATCAAGGGCCAGGCGCGCTGTTGCGCTTCCGTTGCCGTGGTGAAAGTGCCGCAGAACCAGGCCGCAACGGCCGGGTGGAAGTCGTGCCAAGTGGCGGCGGTGACAGGCGAAGTAGTCATACAACGGCATATGCGGACGGCGGGGCGGAACGGCAAGGCGCTGGCGGCGCCCCGACGGTTTGTTCCTTAATTCGGGAGTCGCAGCTATGATCGCTCGCGTTGCCGAATTTCGGCGCTCTCCTTGCGTCGACTCGGCGACATCACGCTGATGGTCGGATTTTGGCAAGTTCGAACGCGACCGTGGGCATCGATGGCAACAATGCAGGCAACATAGGGCGCCCGATGGCGCTCATCGAAGCTTGGCTCCACTTGCAGCGCGCCGCGCGCTGGCCGTGGCACATAAGTTTGGCGCCGTTCATCCTCGTTACATCTGGCACGCGCTATACTGCCTTCTTTTTTAAGGCGATGGCCTTTCCCATAAGGACAACATCATGAGCGCTTTACCACCATGCCCGAAATGCAATTCCGAATTTACTTACGAAGATGGCAGCCTGTACATTTGCCCCGAGTGTGCCCATGAGTGGAATGTGCACGCTGGCGCCGAGTCAGTTGAAGAGGGCAACAAAGTCTACCGCGACTCGGCCGGCAATGTATTGCAGGACGGCGATACCGTCACGGTCATCAAGGATTTAAAGTTGAAAGGCTCCGCCGGAGTTGTCAAAATGGGGACCAAGGTCAGAAACATTCGCCTGGTCGATAGCGACCACGATATTGACTGCAAAATTGATGGCTTCGGGGCCATGAGTTTGAAATCGGAGTTTGTTAAGAAGGTGTGATTTGATTTGGCTTTGGTGCGCAAAACGATCGGGGAAGTTCCAGGGCGCCTGCGCCTTTAGGTGGCCCGGCGTCGGGCGCGCATGTTGTTCACTTCGTCGGCTTTTTCAGTTGCGCTGAAACGTGGCGCGCCAGCACAGCTGCTGCGTCGTCCGTTTGAGTTGCTGGATGGGCTGGCCGAGATCGGGCAAGTGCCACTGTAGCCCGCGCTGCCGGTCATTCATGCCTTTCCACGTGCCGTAAGGAAAAATCTGCGTTTTGCGGGACCGCCGGCGTCAGGCCGGATGTTGTAGAGTACCCAATGGACCCAGGTGCGCCGCGGCGCGGGTCGGGCGCGTCAAGGTCATCGATGATCTGTGCCAGGCTGAGGATGTTATTGGGGACGCCGGACCAAGACAGGGGCAGCACATTGTTGCCGTACTCAGGTATGGAGCGCGCTGGAATGCCAGAACCGGCGTTAAACGCCGCTGATGTCACAGCCATCCCACCCCCCCCGGCCTTGGATTTGGCGAGCGCCGCCGCTGCTACTCCCGGTAGTACGCACCGGGCCGCAATCGAATCGTTCGCATCCAAAAGCCCGCCCGCTTCCACATTACAGTACAAGCACTAGGGACAGCACAAGCATCGAGGCGCTTGCATTTTGGCATGGGTCAGTACGGCGCTTTTTTGATCGAAATCAAGAGGGCAAGGACTCGTCCCTAGCCTTTCATCGCGGCTTCGGACGTCACGCGGATAGGCCGTGTGCCACCTGCCGGTCGAATTCTCGGTCGCCAGGTGGCACTGCGACGGAACTGACTCTGTCACCGTTTTTTTTCTTTTGTAGCCAAACCCATGCTAATCGGACTTGCGACCCCGTTTCGACTGACGTGTCCGCCATCGGCATTCAAGAGATTGGCAAGCGTGACACCATCGAGCACCTCCAAGTAGGCTGCCGTGGCAGAACTCAAGACCCCTTTTAGGGCGCAGTTTGGCGAATACACACAGGCGTTTTTTGTTCGGTCAAAGCATTCAGCCATGAAAAAATCGGTTTCGGTTTTGCGTACGACGGCGCCGAGGTTGATCTGTGCCGGGTCTTGGTTGAGTTTAAGGCCGCCGTTGCGACCGCGAACGGTCTGGACCATGCCCGACAGGCCCAGTTGATGCACCACTTTCATCAAATGGTTCTTCGAGATGCCGTGCAGCTCGGCGATGTCCTTGATCGTCGCCAGCCGGTCCCGGTTCAGGCCCAGGTACATCAAGGTGCGCAGCGTGTAGTCGGTGTAGGCCGTTAATCTCATAGCGTATCAAATCCCGGTGATAACGTGGCAGGGGCGCTTCGGGATCCTAGTTAGTAAAGCGCCCAGTGTAATAGGGTTATGAGCAATCTGCAAAAAGAATGCCTCGTAAATATGCATTTAACTTGCATGTTATAAACGATGTAGATAGAATGCATCTTTGATGGCGACGGACTTATCCTTCGCCAGCCTGCGCTTTTACCCCCACCAAAAAGGAATTCT
>PKWL01000137.1 GCA_003133225.1 Janthinobacterium sp. | reverse complement strand
AAACCAGGCTAAAAAGTAACCCTGTCCAAGGACCAAAATCAACACCTGCAAGTCGCCTCATCTGGCCGCAAATGACTGGCACAAAGCACCCGCAAATTCACACTCGGGTCGTTTGTTGAAAAATACGCAGCAAATGTGGTCCCGCTGGTGCTTATTTCCAGTAAATTCCCACCTAAATGAAGCTCGAGAGAAGCTCAAGACATAACCGGGAAATATGGAAATTAGCGGCACGGCGCCTAACAAGGTGCCGTGCGCTAGCTTCGCTTGAGCACGATGGCGACGATCGTGATCACGCCGTCGCT
Source organism: Janthinobacterium sp. (assembly GCA_003133225.1). Taxonomy (GTDB): domain Bacteria; phylum Pseudomonadota; class Gammaproteobacteria; order Burkholderiales; family Burkholderiaceae_D; genus Janthinobacterium. The sequence goes on along the minus strand of PKWL01000137.1, from coordinate 83,427 downwards.
AAACACCGCAAGCCTTTTCCCGTGGCTGCTCCATTTGGCGCGCGGCGTAACGAAGAATCAATAGTGCGGCGGCTTTTCGCTGATGGCGTTCGGCCCCTGGTGCGCATCGTCTCTGATGTGCTGGGCCAGCGCAGCGCACATTGATTCCAGCTTATCCATGCGTTTTTGCTGGTTATAGACGATCTGGTTCAACGATTCGACTAGGTCTTCCTGGTGTGCCAGCTTGATTTCGATCTCAACAAAACGGTCTTCAGTGTGCACGGTCGGCTCCTTGCTGAAAGCACGCATTCTACCGCCCGCGGCGCCCGTCATCAAAGTTTCGGCGTCGCCAGCAATGCCTTGAGATTGGCCAGGCGCTCCTTGGGGGAGACAATTTCGGCCTCGGTCGGCACGGCATCACCGACATCGAGCTGCATTTCCTTGATAAAGCGCGAGACGTCGCAATGCATCTGTTCGCCAGCGCGCTTGCGCTTTTTGCACCACGTAATTTGCAAGGAACGCTGCGCGCGCGTGATGCCGACATACATCAGGCGCCGCTCTTCTTCGATGCGCGCACCCATGGTCGCGGCTGGCGCGTCCGGATCGCCCTTGTGCGGCAGAATGCCTTCTTCCACGCCGACCATGAAGACATGCGGAAACTCCAGCCCCTTGGATGCGTGCAGGGTCGACATGCGCACCGCATCGAGCTCTTCGTCCTTGCCTTCCAACATCGTCATCAAGGCGACCATCTGAGTTAATTCCAGCAGGTTTTTTTCGGCGCCGGACTTGTCCTTGCCGCCACGGCCGCGCTCCTTGAGCCAGTTGGTGAAATCTTGCACATTCTGCCACTTTGCCAGAGCCTGGCGGTCATCAAAGCTGTCATAAAGATAGGATTCGTAATTGATTTCTTTCATCATGTCGTCCAGCACCTCGACCGCGTTCTCGCCGCTGCCGGACGGCCCAGGGCGGCTGGCGCGCGATTCAAGTTGGTTGATGAAGGTGCAAAACTGGCGCAGCGGCGTCAGTTGTCGGTCCGTCAGCTTGGCCTCGATGCCGCCTTTGAACACGGCCTCGAACAACGAGCACTGCCACTGGCCGGAAAATGCGCCCAGTACTTCCAGTGTGGATGGGCCGACCCCGCGCCGCGGCGTGGTGATGGCGCGAATGAAGGCCGGGTCATCGTCGGCATTGGCCAGCAGGCGCAGGTAACTGATGATGTCCTTGATTTCGGCCTTGTCGAAAAAACTCTGGCCTCCGGAAATTGTATACGGGATGCGCTCCTTGCGCAGCGACTGCTCGATGATGCGGGCCTGATGGTTGCCCCGATATAAGATGGCGTAATCGGAAAACTTCGCCTTGCGCTCGAAACGATGGGCCGAGATCATGATGGCCACCTGCTCGGCTTCCTGCTCTTCGTTTTGCATGCCGAGAACCGAAATCGGGTCGCCCAGCCCATGCTCGGACCAGAGCGCTTTTTCAAACAGTTTCGGGTTGTTGCCGATTACGGCGTTGGCCGCTTGCAAAATGCGCGTGGTGGAACGGTAATTCTGCTCCAACTTAATCAGGCGCAAATCGGGGAAATCAAACTGCAGCGTTTTCAAGTTCTCCACTGTGGCGCCGCGCCACGCGTAAATAGCTTGGTCGTCGTCTCCGACGGCGGTAAACATGGGCTTTTTGCCGACCCCGGTAACGAGCAGCTTGACCAGTTCGTATTGGCAACTGTTCGTGTCCTGGTATTCATCGACGAGCAAGTAACGCAGGCGGCGCTGCCATTTGTCGCGCACCGCGTCATCGTGGCGAAACAGCTCGACCGGCAAGCGGATAAGATCGTCGAAATCGACCGCCTGATACGCCGACAAGGTTGCCATATAGCTGCGGTAGATGCGCGCCGCCTGAAGCTCGTCGTCATCCTTGGCCTGGTTTAGCGCCGTGTCTGGTTCGATCAAGCCGTTTTTCCACAGCGACATGGCGCCTTGTATGCGGCGAATCAACTGCTTGTCGGTGGTGATCGCCAAATCTTGCACCAGCGAAAAACAATCATCGCTGTCCATAATCGAAAATCGGTCTTTCAGTCCGAGCCGGTTCGCCTCCTGGCGCAAGATCCTCACTCCCAGCGAGTGAAAGGTGGAAACTGACAACTGCTTGGCCTGGCGCGGCTGCTTGAGCAGCTTGGCGATACGCTCCTGCATTTCCAGCGCGGCCTTGTTGGTGAAGGTCAGCGCGGCGATCGTCTTTGGCTCGTAACCGCGGTTCTCGATCAGGTGCGCGATCTTCTGCGTGATGACGCGGGTCTTGCCCGAACCGGCCCCCGCCAGGACCAGACAGGGGCCGTCGAGGTAGGCGACTGCTTCGCTTTGCGGCGCGTTGAGACCGAACTGTGACGCTTTGAACATCGGGACAATAGTCTAGAGTGAGGGCGAGCGGGCATTGTATCAGCCAGCGCTCACGGATCAAGTGCTCGCGCGGTGCCATTGGAGCCGGATTGGCTGGAGCCAGATGCAGCGCAAATACCGGCTTCAATGAACTGAGGCGCCCTTCACAGCACGGTCAGCTATCGCTTCCAGAACGAGCATGATTTCACCCGGCCGTCGGTGCATCAGCGGCGCCGTCGGCAGACGGGCCCTTGCATTCAGGTGACGGGGCACCCGATCCGGAAGCCGCCGCCCTCGCGCAGCATGACGGAGCGCACGCCGCCGTCTCGTCCCCGTAGTAACATATGATTGAAGCTTGTCGCTAGCCGGTAAATCCAAGGGGGATGTGGTCGCCAGGATAGCGTAGCATGGCGGACGGTTTTAGGTACGGACCTGCAGCAAGGTGCGATCAACCGGCGCGCAAGGCGCGCGCCGGGATAAGAGTTGGCGCAGCGTTTTTACCGTGGTTTGCTTGCAAAATGGAAGGGGGCGGTACCCCGTCGGGCGGCCTCATGTATAGTGCCGGCGGCTTTAGATACTCGCGGTCAATACCCGCTATCCAACAATCAAAGGCAAAAGATGGGTCCGCTCGGCGGTCCGTCTGACCCGGCAAACGGCGGCGCCTCGGAGTAATTTGATGAAATTTGAACACCTAATTGAAATTAACGATCCGCTCAACCCCCTCATCGACCCACTCAGCCATGAGCAGCTGTGGCACGGCTTGGTCTTGCGCGCCGAGTCGCCCAAGCTGTTCGTGCCGCACCTGGACGAATGTCGAATCGATCAGCGCAGCCGCATCGGATTCCGGCGCCGCCTGCGCTATGGCCAGCTGGTGATCGAGGACCGCGTGGTCCTGCTGCCACAGCATCAGGTGCGCTATGAAGTGGCGGAGCAAGCGGGCATTAACGCATCGAGCCTGGTCATGACCATCGAGACGCCGACGGCGGACACCTTATGGGTGCGCTTCCAGTACGACGACGGCCACGACCTCGCCACCGATCAGGCGAATGCGATGTATGACGATTTCCGCCGCTCGGCGTACCAGGAGTCCGATATCGATACGATTCGGGTTTTGCGCGAATTGGCCGAGCAAGGCCGGCTCGATGCGCTTCTCAATTAGGGGGCTTAGCCGCCACCTGTTGGGCTCTCTTTAGGAAAAGGGCGGCGTGGGCTGCAATCGGGCGTCGATGTGCGGCCAAAAATCATTTCCTAATACAATTTGCGGACCTCACTCATGTTCCCGGCGTGCAATCCGGGCATGGTTCTGGCGCCACCGCTTGCGGCTCCAGATTGGCTGCCAGGTCGCGCAGCGCGCTGCGTACCCCCTCCTCTAGTACCGGGTGGTAATACGGCATGTCGAGCATCGCCGTCACCGTCATCCGAGCCTGGCAAGCCCATGCCAGCAGATGGCTAAGATGCTCGGCGCGCGGGCCGATCATTTCAGCACCGAGAAAAAGGTCCGTGCCCAACTCGCCGTACACGCGCAACAGGCCGTGGTTTTGGCGCATCACGCGGCTCCGCCCTTGGGTCTCGAAAGATAGGGAACCAATGCCAAATCTTGCGGCGTGCGTGCGACACAAATCCTTATAGCTAGCGCCCAGTGTGGCAATCTGAGGATCGGTGAAAGCGATCGTCAGTGGCGTGCGGCGCAAGCCCGCCACCACGTCCGGATAGCGGCCGGCATTGTCGCCGGCGATCCGGCCTTGGTCAGCCGCTTCGGGCTGCACCGGGTGCTCGTCGTTGGCGTCACCCGCGATAAAAATCGCGCTGTCACCGCACTGCATGGTCTGTTTATTGTAAAGCGGCACACCACAGCCATCGATGGCAATTTGCGCCAGCCCAAGCCCGAGGTCCTGCACGTTCGGGCAGCGGCCAACCGCGACCAGCACATAGTTGAAGCGCTCGACCCGCTCCCGCTTAGCGCCTTCGCGGCTGGTGAGCACGAGCTCGGCGTCGCCTCGGACAATGCCGAGGACCTGGGTTTGGAAGCGGATATCGAGTTGCGAGGCAAGGATGCGGTCCGCGCTTTGCAATACCACGGGGTCGCTCAGTTGGGCTAAACGGGAACTACGGGCAAAAATGCTCACGCGTACGCCTAGGCGGTGCAGCGCTTGGCCTAACTCGAGGCCAATCACGCCGCTGCCGATCACGGCCACCGATGCCGGCAAATCGGCCCAATCGAACACGTCGTCGCTGCTGATGACGCGCTCTCCCACCTGCGTCCATTCCTGCGGCATCAGCGCTGTGGAACCGGTGGCAATCACGATCCGTTCGGCGTGGATGGTGCTGTGCTGGTCAACCCGCAATTCGTGCGGGCCGGCAAAGCGGGCGTGGCCCTGTATCTTGTCCTGTGCGGGAATTTTGTCCATGCCCTCCAGAACATAAGCAACAAAGCGGTCGCGCTCGCTGCGTACGCGCGCCATGACGGCGGCGCCATCGATGCGGGCAACGCCGGAAAAGACACCGAACGCGGGCGCGGCAGCGATCCCATGTGCCATGTCAGACGCGGCGATGAGCAACTTGCTCGGCATGCAGCCGACCCGCGCGCACGTCGTTCCGTAGTGCCCGTTCTCAATGAGTAGCACGCGCTTGCCGCGCATGCGCGCCGCCCGGTAGGCCGACAAACCTGCAGTCCCGGCACCGATCACGGCGACATCAACTCTAATCGTGTTCATCAGATATGGCTCCGAAATCGTTCCAGCGTTTTCAATCCGCCCAGCCCGGCGACAGGCGACGATCCAACGTCAACGGGCAACGCTAATTTTACGCCTGCATCGGCGTGTTGGCAGTGGCACTCCCGATCGAGCAGTGTCCGGTGATCGCCGCCCACGATGCCGAGTACCGGCGTCGGCACGAACAGGACGGACGGGCCGAGACGGGCGTGAAAACCAAAGCGAAATGACAATTCGCAGCCCTCGGCAACGGGCCTAGCACCGACTTCAAGATTGGCAGCGAAAGATAAGAGGTTTTTGCAAGCCGTAGGGCTGGGCTGGATGGCCATGCTGGGGCGCCGTGCGGCAAGGGCGACCCGGCGCCAAGTCGACTTCCCTTGCAAGCGCATGGGCCAGCGTTTTGGGGCTTGCCTCCGGCGCCCAATTCTTGGCAGCAGTGACAACTAGCACAGCAGTAGACTAAAAACGGCAGCGGGGTCTGTATGGGCTCCCGACAATCGTCAGCCTACCTTTCATTTTTTCAGGTTTTCCGATGTTCCTTCAACGCAGATGCTTGAGGGCTCCGCTTTGTGTATCGACTAATCAAAAATTAGTTGCACAAGACAGTCGTAAATTTCCTTCACTTGTACCAAAACGTATTAGTATTCCTTATTATTTGAAAATTTTATAAGTATTACTTATGGAAAATTTGGACTATCGCGCCCTAGCGGTGCTCGACGCCGTCGTCCGCCATGGCAGTTTCGAGAAGGCGGCACTGGCATTGGGGATCACCCAGTCCGCCGTCTCGCAACGCGTCAAGGTCTTGGAAGATAGCAGCGGGCGCTTGCTGATCGTGCGCGGCCAGCCGGCGTCGCCGACCGGCCTCGGCCAACGCCTGATCGTCCACTACCGGCATGTCAAGTTGATGGAGTCGGCGCTCGACATTGACCTCGGCAACCATGTCAGCATGCCTGAGATGGCCATCGCGATGGATGCCGACAGCTTGGCCACCTGGTTCCCCGCCACCATGCTGCCGCTGCTGACGCCGCCCCGCTGCCAACTCGACATACGCACGGCCGATAGCGAGCAGGCCATGCAACTGGTGCGCGAAGGCAGCGTGTTTGGCTGCATCGCCGCCGGCACGGACGCGCTCGCCGACGAAGTAGCAGGCACCACGGTCACGGCGCTCGGTCTGATGCGCTATGTCTGCGTGGCGACGCCGATGTTTGCCGGGCATTGGTTTGGCGATGGTTTTTCCGCCGAGGCAGTTCAACTTGCGCCGGCCGCGGTGAGCGATCGCCGTTTGCTCGAGCGCTTCTTGCACCAGCAGTTCGCCCTAGTGGCGCATTTTCCGCACCACACCATCCCCGCCTCGACGGCGCTAAACGAGGCCATTGAGGGCGGCATGGCATATGGCCTGATGCCACTGCTGCAAGTGCAAGGTGCCTTGGCCTCGCAGCGTCTGCTTGACCTGACGCCCGGGCGCTGCCTGGATCTGCCCCTGCAATGGCACGCTTGGACGCTTGACACGCCATTTACCAAATTGCTATCGGAACAGATTGTCGGCAGCGCCCGCCGTGTCTTGCTCCAGTGAAGGGTCAAGACGCAGAGAAGTGGACCCACTTCAAGTACCACGATCTCAGTCTAATGCAAGGCTTGCGCCGAGCGTTCGAACGGCGACGCCGGTCGCGCTTGACATGCCAAACCAAAGACGCCGAACTGGGGCGTCTGGCCCAAGACGTCTTCCTCGGGCCAGCCTAAATATCGAGGGGATCGACCTCGAGCGACCATTTGACGCGGCTTTTCATGGCGCGCAAGATGCCCAGCCAATCCTTCAGGAATGCCTGCAGCGCCGGGCGCGAAGTCGACTCCGCCAATAATTGGGCGCGCTCGACATTGTGCACCCGCATCATGCTCATCGGAATCGGATCGTTGATCGAGATGCCGCCAGGGTCGATGCACGCCTTGGCCAGTTGCAAGAACTCGATGGCCGTGGCCAGCTCCGGCGCCTCGGCCCGCAAGAGCGCCTGAAACAGATAAGGCGGCAGCGCTGCCTGCGCACGCTCTTCTAACAATGCCGTGGCGAAATGATCGTAATCGTGACTGATGACGGCGCTATATAGGGGATGCGTCCGGTAACGGGTCTGGATCACTACTTCGCTAACGCTGCCACCTTCTTTTGGCGCGGCCCGCCCGGCCCGCCCGGCAACTTGCATCAGCTGCGCAAACAGGCGTTCGCTGGCCCGGTAATCCTGGGAAAAGAGCGCGGTGTCCGGGTTCAGTATTCCCACCAAGGTCAGATTCTTGAAGTCATGCCCTTTGGCCACCATCTGGGTCCCAATCAGGATATCGACCTCGCCCCGGTGCACGCTGTCGAACGCGGCCTGCGCGCTGCCTTTCTTGCGCGTTGAGTCAGCATCGATGCGCAAGATCCGCGCTTCAGGAAAAAGTTGCTGCAAGCTCTCTTCGACGCGCTGGGTGCCGCGCCCCAAGGGTTGCAAATCGACATTACCGCAGGTGGGGCAGCAGCGCGGAATGCGCAGTTCAAGGCTGCAATGATGACAGCGCAAGCGGTGCTCCGGCTTATGCAAGACCATGAACGAGGTGCAACGCGTGCAATTGCTGATCCAGCCGCAACTTTCGCAGCAAATGACGGGCGCATAGCCGCGCCGGTTCAAAAACAACAGGGATTGCTCGCCGCGCTCCATGCGCAGTCTAAGGGAAGCGACCAGGCTTGAGGTCAGACCATCCTTCGGTTTGTCGTGTTCCATATCGAGCAACAACACCCGTGGCAAGGTGGCATCCTTGACGGCCCGCTCGCGCAACTCGAGCAAGCGGTAACGCCCCGATTGGGCGTGATGCCAGCTTTCCAGGGATGGCGTAGCTGAACCCAGCACGATTGGGATGCCCAGCTGCCAAGCGCGCCAGACGGCCAGATCGCGCGCTGAATAACGCAAGCCCTCTTGTTGTTTGTAGGACGGGTCGTGCTCCTCGTCGATCACAATCAATTTCAGGTGCGGCATCGAGGCCAGAATTGCCAGCCGTGTGCCGAGGATGATGCGGGCCTTGCCCTGATGCGCCGCCAACCAGTGCAGCATGCGCTCGCCTTCCGACAAACTGCTGTGCAAGGTGGCCAACATCACACCCGGAAAGCGCGCACGGATGTTGCCCTCCAACTGAGGCGTCAGGTTGATTTCCGGTACCAGGATCAAGATCTGGGCTTCCGTTTCGCGTGCCAAGACTTGGGCGCAGGCTTGCAGATAGACTTCAGTCTTGCCGCTGCCCGTGACGCCATAAAGCAGGGTCGGCGCGAAACCGAGGGCACTGCCGATCGCGTCGGCCGCGTGCTGTTGCGCGCCATTAAGTAAGGGCGTGTTGAGCGGAGTCCCGTCGTGTGCGCGACCGTCCTGGTCCAGCTTTTTGATGGCGCGGTCAAGCGCGACGGTGGTCGGCAGCCGCAGATTTTTCGGCAATCCCGGCAGTGCGACCTCGCCCAGTGGACGCTGATAATAGTCGGCGGCAAAGACGGCCAGCTCCAGCCACTGGCTTGACAGGGGCGATAACTGACTGCGTATGGCGAGCGCATCCTTGAGTTTGTCCGGCAGTACCTCGCTCGCGTCCGAGATGCCAACAATCAGTCCAACTACCTCGCGCCGGCCGAACGGCACCAGCGCCAGCTGCCCGACGATGGGCGTCACGGAGACGCCAACCCAGCGGTAATCGAAGCAGACGTTAAGGGGGGTATCGAGCGCAATTTTAAGAAAACGCGGCGCCATCTTGCTTACCAATCGACATGAGTATGTGGAAAATCAAGAAAACCGTGGTTTGGCTCTGCTGAACTCGTCTTTGGAAAGTGTGGATAACTTTGTGGACAAAGCAAAATGACGGCGTAGGAGTAATCTTAAGGAAATCTGTGACATGGATGTTATGGCGCAAGGTCTAAAATAAAATCCTTTGAAATCAATCTCTTGTAAAACACGGCTCCAGTGAAAAAGCGATCATTTTTTTCTTGAGCATTGTGCATAAGTGCGCGCTCAAGCGCGCAACTTTTCCGCCAAAATGGTCATCTCCAATGGCGCTCTGGGCAGCATGGCGAGGGTTCAAAATGGATGGCGGCGCGCCTCCGCCACTTGAAAAATCATGCCGGCGATTATTCAATTGGAGCGTAAACATCATGTTAAACATTAACAATTGCGATAAGTCTCGGATAACACAGTACTTTTTAGTTATTATCCACAGACCCTGTTGATAACTTTGTGGACAAAACGCCGCGCGCTTTCGCAATCGGAGTAACAACATTGCTTGCAATTAGCTTACGGCACATGATAGACAATAAAAATTCTTTATGAATCAATGACTTGAAACAATTGTCCAAGCGGCAAAATTTAAAGGCCTTTTATTGCCGTCTCAAAAAAAATTGTGCATAAGTCCGTCTTATCTTGCTTGCATGGCATTGAAAAAGGGCACGTTTCAGTTGCCAAACGTGCCCCTTTGTGCCTATCGCTGCATCAGGCCGCGCTGCGCAGAGCACGGCTTTGCGTATGAATCGCATCCACCATGACGGCGACCGCTTCCGGCTGCGTGAATTGGGAAATCCCGTGGCCGAGGTTAAACACGTGCCCACTGCCTGGGCCGGGCGCGCCGAATGAACTTAGGACCTTGGCCACTTCAGAGCGGATCTGGTCAGGGCTTGCAAACAAGATCGCCGGGTCCAAGTTGCCCTGCAAGGCCACCTTGTGCCCAACCAGGGCGCGCGCGCGCGCCATGTTCACCGTCCAGTCGAGTCCGACTGCGTCGGCGCCGATATCGGCGATTTCTTCGATCCACTGGCCGCCGCCCTTGGTAAACACGATTGCCGGCACCGGCACGCCATCCTTGTTCCGTTTCAGCTGGGCCATAACTTGCTGCATATAATGCAATGAAAATTGTTGATACGCACCATCGGCCAGTGCGCCCCCCCACGAGTCGAAAATCATCACAGCTTGTGCGCCAGCGTCAATTTGCGCGTTCAAGTATTGCGCCACGGCCGTGGCGTTCGTTGCCAGGATGTGGTGCATCAGGTCAGGGCGGTTATACAGCATTTTCTTGATCGTATGGTATTCCTTCGAGCCGCCGCCCTCCACCATATAGCACGCCAGTGTCCACGGGCTGCCAGAAAAACCGATGAGCGGCACCCGCCCGTTCAGTTCGGTACGAATTTGTGTGACTGCCTTAAACACGTAATCGAGCGAGCCCAGGTCGGGCGCACGCAGCGCCATCACATCTTGTTCGGTGCGTAGAGGACGCTCGAATTTCGGCCCTTCGCCATCAACGAAATACAAGCCCAGTCCCATTGCGTCAGGCACCGTCAGAATATCCGAGAACAGAATCGCCGCGTCGATCGGGAAACGGTCGACCGGTTGCAAGGTCACTTCAGTCGCATAATCCGGATTTTTGGCCAGGCCCAGGAAGGAACCGGCGCGTTCGCGCGTGGCGCGGTATTCGGGCAGGTAACGCCCGGCTTGCCGCATCAGCCACACCGGGGTGTAGTCGGTCGGCTGGCGCGCCAGCGCGCGTAAGAAGGTGTCATTCTGGAGCGGGGAGAATTGTGGCATGAAAGGCAATCAATAGCATGGAGAAGGCGCTATTATCGCACTCAATGGACACTTATCCATTCATTCATGCACCCGCCGATTGCCAAACCGTGGACCCAGGCCATGACCTAACGCTAGCGGAGCCTCGGCGGGCGCCGTCGCCATGCTACGATAGCACCCGCCGCCGCCAGCGGTCCGCTAATTTTCCGGAGCCAGCATGACATCCATCGCACCCACCAAGACGGCCGCCTTCGGCCTGTGGCCGTCGCCAATCAGCGCTGCCCTGGTCGCCGCCGGCGCCGCGCCGCTGACGCAACTGGCACTGGGCGGCGCCGACGGCCAGGAGATATTCTGGCTGGCCGGGCGCTCCGGCGAAGGGGGCCGCAACACCTTGCTGCGCCGGCTTGCAGGCAGCGTCAGCGAATTGACACCAGCCCCGTTCAACGTTAGTACCCGCGTCCACGAATATGGCGGCGGCGCCTATGCCGTGGCCGGCGATACCGTGTATTTTTCAAATTTTGCGGACCAGCGAATCTATATGAAGGCCGGTGCGGCGGACGCGGCGCCGCTGACGGCGCCCGGCATGCAGCGCCACGCGGATTTCATCGTCGACCACCAGCGCCAGCGCCTGATCGGCGTGCGCGAGATGCACGGCGCCAGACACAGCCCAGGGCGAATCGATCCCGACAACACGATTTGCGCCATCGCGCAAGACGGCACGGAAACGGTGCTGGCCCAAGGCCACGATTTTTACGCCGCGCCGCGCCTGTCACCGGACGGCCGGGCGCTCGCTTGGCTGAGCTGGGATCACCCCAGCATGCCGTGGCAGGGCACGCAGTTGTGGCTGGCCGACGTGTTGCCCGATGGTTCACTATCGAGTCCGCGCCTCGTTGCCGGCGGCGCCGACGTGTCCGTGTGCCAGCCGCAATGGTCGCCCGCCGGGTCGCTCCATTTTGTGTCGGACCACAGCGGCTGGTGGAACCTGTACCGCCTGTGCGGCGCCAATACCGAAGCGCTATGCCCGATGGAGGCCGAGTTTTCCACACCGCCTTGGACTTTTGGCGGCGCCATGTACGGCTTTTGCGCGCCCGATGAAATCGTCTGCACTTATATCGAAAACGGGGTCAGCAAACTGGCCCGGTTAACGTCAGGCGCCGTACTGGAAGAAATTGCCAATCCGTACCAGGAAATTCGCGAGCTGCGCGTCGGCCCCGGCTTCGTCGCCCTGCTGGGCGGCGGCCCTGCCATTGCGCTGGAACTGGCGCGCATCGACCTGTCCAACGGCGAACTCGACGTTCTGGCCCGCTCGCTAGGTGAGCTGCCGGCGCACGCCTATCTGTCGCTCGCGCAAAGCATCCATTACCCGAGCAGCGGCGGGCGCATCGTGCACGCATTTTTCTATCCGCCGCAGAACGCCGATTACGCTGCCGCGCCGGGCAGCAAGCCGCCCGTGATCGTCGTCAGCCATGGCGGTCCGACTAGCATGGCGAGCAACACGCTGAAACTGGCCACCCAGTTCTGGACCAGCCGCGGTTTCGGCGTACTCGACGTCAATTACGGTGGCAGCAGCGGTTTTGGGCGGGAATACCGTAACGCGCTCAAAGGCCAGTGGGGTGTCGTTGATGTCGATGATTGCATCGCGGGCGCCCTGTACTTGGTCGACCATGGGTTCGCCGACGGCGAGCGCTTGATTATCCGCGGCGGCAGCGCCGGCGGTTTGACCACCCTTTGCGCTCTCACCTTCCATGACGTGTTCAAGGCCGGTGCCAGTTATTACGGCGTGTCCGATCTGAAAGGCCTGGATCAGGACTCGCACAAATTTGAGTCGCACTACAACGAATACCTGATCGCGCCCGCGGCGCAAGCGCAAGCGCTGTATCAGGCGCGCTCGCCGATCCATCATACGGAGCGCCTGACGCGTCCCATGATTTTTTTCCAGGGCCTCGACGACAAGGTGGTGCCGCCCCAGCAATCGAGCCTGATGGTCGATGCGCTCAAGGCCCGCGGCGTGCCGGTCGCATACCTGGCAATCGAGGGCGAGGGGCACGGCTTTCGCAAGGCGCAAAATATCGCGCGTACACTGGAAGCGGAGTTGTATTTTTACCGGCGCGTTTTTGGCCTTAGCGGGCCCGACGCAGCTGCTGCGGTCGCGATCGACAACCTGCCGGGATAAATCCGGCCACCAGCCGCCTGCGCCATGGCAACCTTGGCGCTGCAGCTCAGCCGTCAGGGCCGCACCCGGGTGAAACGGTTGAGGATGCATCCGTGATGGGTGGGCCATAGCGAGATAGTGCGCCCGTTTGGGACAGTTCGTGCAATCATTCACTCTTTGATTCGACCCCAGCCCATCATGGATGAATGCAACGCAATACCCATTGCCCCGAACGGCACCATACTGTGCGGCAAGTCATGGACCGCGTATATCGGCATGGCACTGCTGGCGCTCGTCCTGTTTTTTGGCTTGCTACCCGCCGCCTTTTGGTGGAGCGAGCGCGCCGCCGCCGGGGTGCTGCTGGTCTCGGCCCTCGTCGTCGGCTACCGGGTTCTGCACATTCGCAGCTACCAACTGTATTACGACGACTTGGGCGTCTGGCTCTACTCGGGCATTCTGCCATGGAAAAAAGGCTTGTCGGGCGTGAAGTGGCGCGACATGGATGAAGCGAGCTTCGTGCCCAATTTCTGGAGCTGGCTGTTCAAGTCGTATTCCATCCACATCGGCCACCGCTTCACCGAGTCGAGCGGCATGTCATTAACTTGCATGGCGCACGGCAAGGACGTTGTTGCCGCCCTCAACGCGCAGCACCAGTATTTGATCCGCGAGCATTTGATCGTATAGGGGCGCATGACGGCCCGATGCGGGGCTTCGCTGGAGCGGCGAGCCCATCAAAGGGGCGGGCCCAGGAACCAAGCAGATTCGGCGATAGGCGACGGGATGGCGCACGCCGTGGAAAACCGCGTGCCGCTCGGGAGGGTGCGGTGCCAACCAACTACAAGTGCGTGGCTAGCTTGTTTCTTCCGGGGCCCGGGTGGCTCGAACGAATGCGGGCGCAACTAGCAGGCCCAGTTCAAACAGCAGACACATCGGCAGCGCCAGCGAGAACTGGCTGACGATGTCGGGCGGCGTCACAATGGCGGCCACGACAAACGCACCAACGATGACATAGGGGCGCATCTGCTTGAGCTTGGTTACGCCGACGAAACCCATCCGCACCAGAATCACCACCACCACCGGCACCTCGAAAGTGGCGCCGAAGGCGAGGCACATCGACATGACAAAATCCAGATAATTCTCGATATCGGGCATGACCGAGATCGAACTGGGGGAGAAATTGTTAATGAACCTGAAAACGCGGCCGAACACGAAGAAGTAACAAAATGCGACGCCCGTCATGAACAACAGGGACGAGGAAATGACCAGCGGCGCCACCAGGCGTTTTTCGTGCGCGTACAAGCCGGGCGCGATGAATGCCCACAACTGGTACAGCACCCATGGCAAGGCCAAGATCAAGGCCAGCACCAAGGTCACCTTCATCGGCACCAAGAATGGCGAAATGACGCCGGTGGCGATCATTTTCGAGCCCACGGGGAGCGCTGCTAGCATCGGGCGCGCGATGAAGTCGTAGATCTGCGACGGGCCCGGCCAAGCCATCAGTCCAGCGCACACGAGCGCGATGCCGATCGAAGCCTTGACCAGGCGGTCGCGCAGTTCGATCAAGTGCGAGATAAAGGTCTCTTCGCCGGGAGCTTTGTTTGTCATTTAGTAAAACGATGCATTGGATTTGCCGTTCGGGCGAAATTTCGCGACCCGCGCCGCACCCGAGATCACATGCATCTTGCCTCCGTGGCGCAGCTTGTACCAAGCGGGAACGGCCGCGCTGCGCATTTGTTTTTTGCGGCGGAACTCGCGCACCTTGCGCAGCCCGCTCGCCACCACATGCGCGCGCTCGTCGTCGCGCCAGGTGCTCTCGACATCGGGCAAGGGGGGCGAGAGCGCGTTCTCAACGCCGTCCTTGATCGAATGGGCCGCTTCCTGCATTTCCTTCTGAATGCTTTTCAATTCCTCCAGCTCAATTTCGCGGCTGACTTCGGATTTGACTTCATTTAGGTAACGCTGCGCCCGACCGTACAGCGAGCCGGCCATGCGCGCCACCTTCGGCAGCTTTTCGGGGCCGATGACGATCAGGGCGACGACGCCGATGATAGCGAGTTTGGATAGACCGAGATCGAGCATAGGTGTCAGCGTTCCAGCGTGTTGGGTGCGGGCAGGCCCGCACCGGACATTAGGACTTGCTTTTCTCTTTCACGTCGACGTCGATGGTGCTCTTGTCGGCCGCAACTTGTGGCGGCGGCGCCGGCGTAGCTGGCGGCGTTGCCGACTCGTCTTCGCCCTTGACGCCATCCTTGAAGCCCTTGACGGCCTTGCCGATATCCGACCCCATATTGCCGATTTTTTTGGTGCCGAAAACCAACATTACAACCACCAGCACGATCAGCCAGTGCCAAATGCTCATTGATCCCATAATGCCCCCTTAAAAGGCGCGCACGCCCAAAATTCCGTGAAAACCTGCTTGACAGTATACGCGATCTGCGCCCGTCACGTGCTGGCCGCTCGGCTCAACGCTGGCCGCGCCAGGGATGGGCTCCGCCGTATAAGTGCAAGTGTAAATGGTACACCTCTTGGCCGCCATCGGGCCCGCTGTTGATGAGGGTCTTGTAGCCGCCTTGCGGCGTTCCATCGGCGTCGTAAGTCACGGCGCAACCAAATTCATGCGCCAGTGTCGTCACCAGGATCAGCATTTTCCCGAGCAGGCTCGCATGACTCGCGTTGCAATCGGACAGGCTGCCAAAATGCTGTTTTGGAATGACCAGCAAATGCACGGGCGCCGCTGGATTGATGTCCTTGAACGCGAGCAATTCGTCATCCTCGTAGACGATGCTGGATGGGATTTGCTTCGTCGCAATCTTGCAAAAAATGCAGTTCTGCACTTTGTCTCCCATATCAATGTTTTTTCGCTTCGTCGGCGTCGCGCAGCACATCCTTGCGCGCCGCTTTTTCTTCGATCCCTGACAGACCCTCGCGGCGCGCCAGTTCGTCCAGTACCAGTTGCGGCGTCAAGTCAAATTGCGCCAACATGATGAGCGAATGAAACCACAGGTCGGCGCACTCGTACAGCACTTTCCCATTTTCGCCGTTATGACGCGCATCTTTTGCCGCCATCACGGTTTCGGTCGCCTCTTCGCCGATTTTTTTCAAGATCGCATCGTCTCCCTTGGCAAACAGGCGCGCGACGTACGATGTGTCCGGGTCGCCCCCGTTGATCAGCTTGCGTGTTTCAATGATTTCGGCCAGGCGGTTTAAGATGTCACTCATTGTGTCCTTGTCAATTCCGTATAAATCGTTGCGGGGTCTTGCAAGACGGGTTCCGTGATCCGCCAGTCGCCCGATTTCCCGTCACCCTCGAGTTTTTGAAAAAAACAGGAGTGGCGCCCCGTATGGCAAGCAATTGCACCGCGCTGCTCGACTTTGAGCAGCACCACGTCCTCGTCGCAGTCGAGGCGAATTTCCAGCACTTTTTGGGTATGACCGGATTCCTCGCCCTTGTGCCACAGTTTCTTGCGCGAGCGGCTCCAGTAGACGGCCTCGCCCAGCTCCACCGTCCGCGTCAAGGCATCGCGGTTCATCCAGGCAAACATGAGCACATCGTTGCTGCCCGCTTCTTGGGCGATGACCGGCACCAGGCCGTGCTCGTCCCATTTGACCTTATTTAGCCATTTTGCATTGCTTGCATTGCTAGTTCCGTTCGGCATGCTTACTCTCTGTCAATGTCATTTTAAACCAGGCGCATCGGGATCCCCTGCTGCGCCATGAAGCGCTTGGCTTCTTGTACCGTGTGCTGACCGTAGTGGAAAATACTGGCCGCCAGCACCGCGTCCGCCTTGCCGATCTTGATGCCGTCGGCCAGGTCTTGCAAACCGCCCACGCCGCCCGAGGCGATCACGGGGATGCCGACGGCGTCAGAGACACCGCGCGTCAAGCCGAGGTCGAAACCGACTCTGGTGCCGTCACGGTCCATACTGGTGAGCAAAATTTCGCCCGCGCCCAAGCGTTCCATCTTTTTGGCCCATTCGAAGGCGTCCAGGCCCGTCGCATTGCGCCCGCCATGCGTGAAAACCTCCCATTTTCCAGGTCCGCTCTGCTTGGCGTCGATGGCGACCACGATGCATTGCGAGCCATGCTTTTGCGAGGCGTCGAAGACCAATTGGGGATTCGTCACGGCCGAGGTGTTCAAGCTGACCTTGTCGGCGCCCGCGTTGAGCAGGCGCCGCACATCTTCCACCACGCGCACGCCACCGCCGACCGTCAGCGGGATGAACACTTGCGAGGCCACGGCCTCGATGATATGCAAAATCAGGTCGTGGTTGTCGCTAGAGGCGGAGATGTCGAGAAAGGTCAGTTCGTCGGCACCTTGCTCGCCGTAACGGCGCGCAATTTCCACGGGATCGCCGGCGTCGCGCAATTCTTTGAAATTAATGCCTTTGACGACGCGGCCGTTGGTGACGTCAAGGCAGGGGATGATTCTTTTTGCAAGCATGATGGAACCAGGGTAAAACCACGGGCAAAGGCCCGCGGGAAATCGTCTCAGGCCGAACCGGCTTGCGAGAGCTCGTCGGCGCGTAGTTGCGCCGAGTTAAGGTCGAGCGTGCCTTCGTAAATCGAGCGCCCGCAAATGACGCCCTCGATGCCTTCGTCTTGCACCGCGCACAGCGCTTCCACGTCGGCGATGTCGTGCACGCCGCCCGAAGCGATGATCGGCACCTTGACCGCCTGCGCCAGCTTGACGGTCGCTTCGATGTTGACGCCGCCCATCATGCCGTCGCGCCCGATATCCGTATAGACGATGGCTTCGACGCCGTAGGCTTCGAATTTTTTGGCCAGGTCGATCACTTCGTGACCCGACATCTTGCTCCAACCGTCGGTGGCGACCTTGCCATCCTTGGCGTCCAAGCCAACGATAATATGCCCCGGAAAGGCGCCGCAGGCGTCATGCAAAAAGCCAGGGCTTTTGACGGCCGCCGTGCCGATGATGATATACGTGATGCCGGCGTCAAGATAACGCTCGATGGTTTCGAGATCGCGGATGCCGCCTCCCAGTTGCACGGGAATTTCCTCGATATCGTTGTCGAGCGCAAATTCCTGCACCACCTGCAAGATTGCTTTCACCGCCGCTTCATTTTTTGGCTTGCCGGCAAAAGCGCCGTTCAGGTCGACCAGATGCAAACGGCGCGCGCCTTGCAGCAGCCAATGGCGCGCCATGGCGGCCGGTTCCGTTGAAAATACGGTGGCAAGTTCCATATCGCCTTGTTGCAAGCGAACGCAGTGACCGTCTTTCAGGTCGATGGCAGGAATGAGCAGCATGGTTAGATTCGGTTAGGGTTGAGCTACGAGGAAAATCAAGGGCGCCAGTGAACGAAATTTTTGTATAACTGCAAGCCTGCGGCCGCACTTTTTTCAGGGTGGAACTGGGTCGCAAAAATATTGTCGCGCGCTACGGCGCAGCAAAACGGCGCGCCGTAGACGCTTTGGCCAACCGTGTGTGCGCTCACTTCCGGCTGCGCATAATAGCTGTGCACGAAATAAAAATAAGCGTTGTCATCTATCCCGGCCCATAGAGGGTGTGACGCCGTTTGCTGCACTTGGTTCCAGCCCATTTGCGGAACTTTAAAGCGCGAGCCGTCTTCCTGCAACTGGCCGTCGAGGCGAAAGCGCACAACCTTGCCGGGCAATAAGCCGAGACCGGTCGTGGCCCCTTCCTCACTCTCGTCGAACAGCATTTGCTCGCCGATGCAAACGCCCATCAGGGGTTTGCTTTCGGCCGCCAGCAGCAGCGCCTCCAGCAAGCCCGATTCACGCAAGCTGCGCATGCAATCGGGCATTGCGCCCTGGCCGGGCAAGACGATGCGTTCGGCGTTTTCGATATCGGCCGCGGCGCCGGAAATGATGACGTCCGCCTGCGGGGCCACGGTGCGCAAAGCTTGCGCGACGGAACGCAAATTACCCATGCCATAGTCAACGACAACAATTTTATTCATAACGCCAATCAACAAAAACTGCGGGGTCGCGGCCGCGGCCGCGGTGTTTCTTACAAGCTACCTTTGGTCGACGGAATTGTCCCGGCGGCGCGCGCATCAAGCTCGGCCGCCATGCGCAGGGCGCGGCCAAAGGCCTTAAACACCGTCTCGCACTGATGGTGAGCATTCACACCGCGCAGGTTGTCGATATGCAGCGACACCAGCGCATGGTTGGCAAAGCCTTGGAAAAATTCATGGACCAAGTCAACGTCAAAGGCGCCGATCATGGAGCGCGTGAACGGCACATGATATTCCAAGCCCGGACGTCCGGAAAAATCAAGTACCACGCGCGAGAGCGCCTCGTCCAATGGCACATAGGCATGACCATAACGACGGATGCCCTTCTTGTCGCCAATCGCTTGCGCTACCGCCATGCCGAGCGTGATGCCGACGTCCTCCACCGTGTGGTGGGCGTCGATATGCAAATCGCCGTTAGCTTCGATGTCGAGATCGATCAAGCCATGGCGCGCGATCTGGTCTAGCATATGGTCGAGGAAGGGCACGCCGGTCTTGAGCTTTTGCAAGCCGGTGCCGTCGAGATTGATCGCGACGCGGATTTGCGTCTCGTTGGTGCTGCGCGTGATGTCGGCGGTGCGGTTCATAGACAGGCTCTTGCGATTAACTTTGCTATACCAGCGATGCTTGCAGCGCATCGAAAAATAAGGAATTTTCTTGCGGTGTGCTGACCGTGATGCGCAGGCAATCGGTCAGCACTGTGTGCATTTTACCCACATTTTTGACCAAAACCTTATGAGCGACCAGCTTGGCGTAAACATTGTCGCAATCTGGCACGCGAATCAGAAGAAAATTTGCCGCCGACGGAAATACTTTAACCCCGGGCAGGCTCGCCAATCGCGCCGCCAGAATGGCGCGTGCCGCGTTCAAGGCGGCCGCTTGGGCGTTGAGTACGTCGATATGCTCGAGGGCGAATTCAGCCGCTGCCTGCGTCAGCACGTTCACGTTGTACGGCGCGCGCACCTTGTCGAACTGCTCCAATAGGGGCGCCGCGGCCGCCATATAGCCGAGTCGGATTCCGGCCAGGCCCAGCTTGGACAGGGTGCGCATCACGATCAGGTTCTCGAACTCGGGCAGGCGCGCCATAAAACTGGTCTGCGCAAACGGTTCGTAGGCTTCGTCGATGACGGCAAGCCCGCTCCCGCCTAGCGCCATGATGATGTCGACCATGTCGCGCCCGTCGTACAGATTGCCGGTCGGATTGTTTGGGTAGGCGAGAAACACTAGCGCCGGTTTGTGCTTGGCAATGGCAGTGAGCATGGCCGGCTTATCGAGCGTGAAGTCCGCCTTCAGCGGCACGCCGACGAAGTCCATGCCGGCAAGCTGGGCCGAGCGCGCGAACATGACAAAGGCCGGCACCGGCGCCATCAGCACCGCGCGCCGGTCTTGCCGCGCGCACGCCGTTGCCATGATCGAAATCAATTCGTCGGAACCGTTGCCGAGAACGACGCTGTAGCCGGCCGGCACGCCCAGCGTGGCGCAGATCTTGGCCTTTAGCGCGTCGTACGAACCCGGGTAGCGATTGAGCATCACATCTGCCAGGCGCTGTCCCAATTCGCAGCGTAGATGGTGCGGCAACAGATAAGGATTCTCCATCGCGTCGAGTTTAAGAAAAGCGCCCGCGTCGGGCACATGATATTGGCTAAGCGCCCGCACCTCGGGACGTATCGCGTTGCTGATGAGATTGTCGATGAAAGCCATGAACGCTCCAAAAGTGGGGTCGGGCGGGCGCCCTGGCGCCCCGCCGTGATTGCCGAGGCCCGTAAAAATGGGGGCGTGAGCGGCCCCGGCCTCAAGCGGCGGGTCGCGCCGCACGCGCGAAATTGGGCCACCAGCCGCCTCCGGCAGGCCCTCCGGCGGCGCTGCGCGCAGCGGCGCCCAGGACCTGCCTTATAGGGCGACGGCGGCTCATGGCGCCCGCTTCATCCGCAATTCGGCGCTGCGGGCGTGCGCTTGCAAGCCTTCGCCATACGCCAGTTCGGCGGCGACCTGGCCCAGCGTTTGCGCGCCCGCCTCGCTCACCTGGATGATCGAGGAGCGTTTCTGGAAATCGTACACGCCCAGCGGCGACGAGAAGCGCGCGCTGCGCGACGTCGGCAGCACATGGTTCGGGCCACAGCAGTAGTCGCCCAACGCTTCAGAGGAGAAACGACCGAGAAACATGGCGCCGGCGTGGCGGATCTGCGCAGCCCATTGCTGCGGATTCTCAGCCGAAATTTCCAGGTGCTCGGGCGCGATGAGATTGGCGATGGCGCAAGCTTCGGCCATATCGAGCACCGTCACCAAAGCGCCGCGATCATTTAAAGACGTGCGGATGGTCGCTTGCCGCGGCATCGCCGGCAACAGTTTATTAATGCTCGCTTCCACTTTGGCGACATAGTGCGCGTCCGGGCACAATAAGATCGCCTGCGCCAGCTCGTCGTGCTCGGCCTGCGAGAACAGGTCCATCGCGACCCAGTCCGGGTCGGTGCTGCCGTCGCAGATGATCAAAATTTCCGATGGGCCGGCGATCATGTCGATGCCAACGATGCCGAACACGCGGCGCTTGGCAGCAGCCACGTAGGCGTTGCCGGGACCGACGATTTTGTCGACGGCGGCGATGCTTGCGGTGCCATGCGCGAGCGCGCCGACCGCCTGCGCGCCGCCGATGGTGATGACGCGCGTGACGCCAGCGATGGCAGCGGCCGCCAGCACCATCTGATTCTTGACGCCATCTGGCGTCGGCACCACCATAATGATTTCAGCCACGCCGGCCACCTTGGCCGGGATCGCGTTCATCAGGACCGACGACGGATAGGCTGCCTTGCCGCCCGGGACATAGATACCGACCCGGTCCAGCGCCGTGATTCTCTGCCCCAAGAGCGTGCCATCGGGCTCGCTGTAGGTGAAACCGCCCAGGTCTTGTTTTTGCCGCTCGTGGAAGGCGCGAATGCGTTGCGCGGCCGTTTGCAAGGCCTCGCGCTGGGCCGGCGGCAAGCCCTCCAGCGCCTTCTGCAACTCCTGCTGTGAGACCTCGAGGGCAGCCATGCTGCGCGCGCCGCCATGCGGGATGCGGTCGAAGCGGTTCGTATATTCCAGCACCGCGGCATCGCCGCGCAGCTTGACGTCGGTCAGGATGGCGAGTACCGACTGTTCGATGGCCGCGTCCGTAGCGGCCTCAAAAGCGAGCAGCGCCGCCAGCGAAGTTTTAAAATCCGGCTGCGTTGAATCAAGCTTGCGCATCTGTATCGACATGTTGATTTTCCGGCAGACTAAGGTTGGGTTTTTGACGCACGTTCAAAGGCTTCGAGGATCGGCTGCAGCCGTTCCCGTTTCAGTTTCAGCGCGGCCTGATTAACCACCAGGCGGGACGATATTTCCATGATCTGCTCGACTTCCACCAGGTTGTTGGCGCGCAGCGTGCTGCCGGTGCTAACCAGATCGACGATGGCGTCGGACAGCCCGACGAGGGGCGCAAGTTCCATCGAACCGTACAATTTGATCAAGTCGACGTGCACGCCTTTGGCCGCGAAATGCTCGCGCGCAGTCTGCACAAATTTAGTGGCCACGCGCAGGCGCGCGCCTTGCCGTACCGCCGTCTCATAGTCGAAACCGGCCTGCACCGCAACCGACATGCGACACTGCGCGATATTGAGGTCGATCGGCTGGTACAGCCCTTCGCCGCCATGTTCTAGCAACACGTCCTTGCCGGCCACGCCGAAGTCGGCCGCGCCGTACTGGACATAGGTCGGGACATCGGTGGCGCGCACGATAATCACGCGCAGGTTCGGATCGTTGGTCGCCAATATCAGCTTGCGCGAAGTTTCAGGGTTCTCAAGTACCGTGATGCCGGCCGCTTCCAGCAGCGGCAGGGTGTCTTCAAAAATGCGGCCTTTCGATAGCGCCAGGATCAGCTGCGAATTGGCGCCGTTGTTTTGTACAATCATGGTCATTCTTCTTAATTGATGCGTTGAACGTTGGCGTCAACTGCCGAAAGCTTCACTTCCATGCGGTCATAGCCGCGGTCAAGGTGGTAGATGCGGTCGATCAAGGTTTCTCCCTCCGCGGCCAAGGCGGCGATCACGAGCGAGGCCGATGCGCGCAAATCGGTGGCCATTACGGGCGCGCCGTGCAGTCGCGTGACGCCGGCGATGACCGCAGTATTGCCTTCGATCGAGATCGCCGCACCCAGGCGGTTTAGCTCCTGTACATGCATGAAGCGGTTCTCGAAAATTGTTTCGGTGACGCGGCTGGCGCCATTGGCAATGCTGTTGACCGCCATAAACTGAGCTTGCATATCGGTCGGAAAGCCTGGGTATTCGGTGGTGCGAAAGCTAACTGGCGTTGGGCGCGCCGACATCTGCGCGCGGATCCAGTCGGGGCCGAACGTCATCGTCAGGCCCATCGCGCGCAGCTTGTCGAGGGCCGCGTCGAGAATGTCGGTACGCGTGTTGGTCAGGGTAATGTCGCCGCCGGCCGCCGCCACCGCACACAAAAAAGTGCCGGTCTCGATGCGGTCGGCAATCACCGCATGCTGCGCACCATGCAGCGCCGCCACTCCTTGCACCACCAAGCGGTCGCTGCCGATGCCGCCAATCTGCGCGCCCATCGCCACCAGCAGATTGGCCAGGTCGGTCACTTCCGGCTCGCGCGCTGCATTTTCCAGGATCGTTTCGCCATCGGCCAGGGTGGCCGCCATCAGCAGGTTTTCAGTGCCAGTCACGGTGATCATGTCGGTCAGGATGCGACTGCCCTTCAGCCTTTTGGCCTTGGCGTAGATATAGCCGGCCTCAATCGAGATTTCGGCGCCCAGCGCCTGCAGGCCCTTGATGTGCTGATCGACCGGACGCGAGCCGATGGCGCAGCCACCCGGAAGCGAAACCTTGGCCGCACCGAAGCGCGCCAGCAGGGGACCTAGCACCAGGATCGATGCGCGCATGGTTTTTACCAGTTCATAAGGCGCTTCCAGGCGCGTAATGGCACTCCCGCCAAGCAGCACGCGGTCACCGTCCTGGCTCGCCTGCAAACCGGTCTGGCGCAGCAATTTGAGCATGGTCGTCACGTCGTGCAGGTGCGGCACGTTCGACAGCTCCAGCTCGCCGGCCGTGAGCAGGCCCGCGCACAGGATCGGCAGGGCAGCGTTTTTGGCGCCCGAGATGGCGATGTCGCCGGACAAACGCTGTCCGCCTTGTATGCGAAGCTTATCCATGCGCGCTTATCCTTGATATTCTTCAGGAGTGAGGGTTTTCATCGACAGTGCGTGAATCTCTTCGCGCATGCGCTCACCTAGCGCAGCATAAACCAGTTGATGGCGCTGGATCGCGCGCTTGCCGGCGAATGCGGGCGAGACGATGAGGGCGCTGAAATGCTGGCCGTCGCCTTCCACTTCGAGGTGGGTGCACTCGAGTCCGGCGGCGAGATAGCCGTGAATTAATTCTGCTGTGGTCGACACGATGTTTTCCTTGGTGCGTAATGAAGGTGGGGAATGGGTCCGCTCAGGGGCGCAAACGGTAACCGCTTTTTAACAGGTGAATCGAAAATAGGGCCAGCACGAGCAGGAAGCTGCCCACTATCGCCAGGCTCAGCATGGGATTGACGTCCGATCTGCCGAAAAAGCCGTAACGGAAGCCATCAATCATATAAAAAAAAGGGTTCAGGTGCGACACAGTTTGCCACAATGGCGGCAGCGAGTGAATCGAATAAAACACGCCCGAGAGGAAGGTGGCGGGCATGATGACAAAATTCTGGAAAGCCGCCAGCTGGTCGAATTTTTCGGCCCAAATGCCGGCCAGCAGACCCATGGTGCCAAGCATGGCGGCACCGAGGACGGCGAAGACCGCGATCCAGAGCGGTGCGACGAAGGACAGATCGGCGAACCAGGCCGTGATCGCGAAGACGCCGGCGCCGACGGCGATGCCGCGCACCACCGCGGCGAGCACATAAGCTGAGAAGATCTCCCAGTGCGACAGGGGCGTTAGCAAGACGAACACCAAGTTGCCAGTGATCTTGGACTGGATCAAGGAGGAGGACGAGTTGGCGAAGGCGTTTTGCAGCACACTCATCATCACCAGGCCAGGGATCAGGAAGGCCGTGTAGCGCACGCCCGGATACACCTGCACCCGGGTTTCCAGGACGTGGCCAAAAATGAGCAGGTACAGCATCGCGGTCAGGATGGGCGCGGCTACGGTCTGGGTCGCCACCTTCCAAAAACGCAAATTCTCCTTGTAGACGAGGGTCCTAAAACCGGTGGAAATCATACGCTCTCCTTGTCCATGATCTGCAGGAAGATGTCTTCTAGATCGGCTTGCTGCAATTGCATCTCGTCGATCACGGCGCCGCTCTCGCGCAGGCGCATCAGTATTTTTTCCACTTCGGCGTACTCGTTGATGCGCAGGCTGAACTTGTTGTCCGGTTGTTCTTCGTGGGAATGAATCACCAGCTGGCGCAGATCCGGCGGCAGGCCGGGGCTCTTCAAGTGCACCACCAGTTGCGAGCCCGAAATGCGGCGGATCAACTTTGACATCGTATCGAGCGCAACCACCTTGCCGCTTTTGAGCATGGCGACTCGCTGACACATGGCCTGCGCCTCTTCCAGGTAATGGGTGGTCAGCACCACGGTATGGCCTTCACGGTTCAGGCGCGCGATGAACTTCCACAAGGTCTGACGCAGCTCGACGTCGACACCGGCGGTCGGCTCGTCGAGCACGATCACGGGCGGCTTGTGCACCAAAGCTTGCGCCACCAGCACGCGCCGCTTCATGCCGCCCGACAGCGCGCGCATGTTGACGTCGGCCTTGCCGGTCAGGTCGAGGTTGTCCATCACCTCATCAATCCAGCGGTCGTTATTGGCGAGGCCGAAATAACCCGATTGCAGGCGCAGCGTCTCGCGCACCGTAAAGAAAGGGTCAAACACCAGTTCCTGCGGCACCACGCCGAGCTGCTTGCGGGCCGCCCGGAAATCGCCGACGACATCGTGGCCATTCACAGTGACGGTGCCGGCATCGGGCCGAATCAGCCCGGCGATGATCGAGATCAAAGTGGTCTTGCCGGCGCCGTTCGGCCCTAACAGGCCGAAAAACTCGCCTTCCTCGATCGACAGCGACACCCCGCTCAGGGCCTTGAGCGACTTGTAGCTTTTCTCGACATTCGTAATTTGGATTGCTGTCATGCTTGCTTTGCGGTGATGCGCTGCGAGTGCGGCGCGGCGCCAAGATGGCACTGGCCGGGAAATAGGGGTGAACGGCCAAGGCCCGCACGGGCCAAGCGTTCAATTATAGGGGAAAATCGGTCCGGCCGAGAGGGCCGAAGGCGGCGACCGGGGCACGGCGCCGCGCGCGCTAATGTGAAACAGGGTCAATGACGCTGCCGGTCGAGGCTGGCGGCGCGTCGAACAGGAGTTCGCACACGCCGTACAGCTTGGCGAGACTTTGCAAATTTGACGGCAAATTCTTCAGTTTCAAGGTCACGCCAGCGTCCTGCGCCGCCCGCCGCCATGCCAACAGGACGGACACGGCAGCCGAATCGACCGCCGTCAAGTTCTGCAGATCAAACGCGCTTTGGCCGGATCGAATGGCAGACAAGCCCTGTTCCAGCGCCGACTTGGCGTTTTGCACGGTCAATGAGGTCAATGATTGCACGGTGTCGAGAGGGTCTAGCATGGCGATTTGGCCTTGATTAATTGGACGACGCAGCCTTGATGGGTTTGTTGGCCAGGGTTTTGTTCTTCTCTGTCAGGGTCTTGATCAAGCCATCGATCCCCGACCTGCTAATTTCATTTGCGAAGTTGCCTTTGTAGGTTTCCACCAGCCAAGCGCCGAGCACGTTGATGTCGTAGATTTTCCAACCCGCCGCCGATTTCGCCACGCGGTAGTTCAAAGGCACGGGCTCGCCGCGCGCCATATTCACCTGCGACCGCACCTCCACTTCGGTGTCGGACGGATCGGCACGCAGCGGCTTGAATTCCACCGTTTCATTCTTGATCTGGGACAGAGCGCCGGCGTAGGTAAATACGAGCAGCTTGCGGAACTCGTTGGCCAGCAGTTTTTGCTGTTCCGGCGTGGCATCGCGCCAGTAATGGCCAGCCGCCAGGGCCGTCATGCGCTGGAAATCGACGTACGGCAAGATCTTGGTTTCGACCAGCTCTAGCACCCGTTTCGGGTTGCCGGCCTGGATCCCTTTGTCGTTCTTGGCCGTGTCGATTACTTCCTGGCTGATGCGTTTGACGAGCGCGTCCGGCGCTTCCGTGGCCGCGGCGGACGCGGTGGCGCCAAAGGCAAGAAACGCCACGGTGGCTAAAGTCATTAATTGTTTGCGTAGTTTCATATTGGGTTCACCTAGGTGTGTGGTGTTACGGATCACTGGCCGGCGTCGGTCGCAGCAGGCGTATCCACGGATAATTCTTGAGATGCGGAAGCGGAAGACAGCGGGGCCTCGATCACGCCCGCGTCCGGTTTTTTCACGTCAGGCTCCTCCGTCGCCGGTTTTGGAGCGGAGTCTTTTTTTCGGTCGCGCGAACCCGCCTCACCATCGAAGATCCGGCTCTCGCGCCGTTGCAGGTAGCTGTCGCGCACAAAATCGTAACGGTCCAGGGCCGCATCCTCCATCAAGTTCGACGCGTCCAGCAGGGCCGCACGCTTGTCAACAGCGCGCACCGCCGTGCCAATATTGCGTAGGTATACGGGATATTTGTAGCTCCAGAGATCGCCGTAGAAGTCCAGCGGCAAGGCCGTCGTGTCGCGCAACGTGGACGGCCCCAGCAGTGGCAGCATCAGGTAAGGACCGGCCTCGACTCCCCAGTAACCCAAAGTCATGCCAAAGTCCTTATTGTGCTTTTGCAAGCCCGCTTCGGACGCGATGTCGAACAAACCCAGAATGCCGAAGGTGGAATTGAGCGCCACACGGGTGACATCCGAGAAGCCGTCCGCGCCCTTGCCTTGTAGCATGTTGTTGACGGCGGTCCAGACATCGGCCAGGTTGCCAAAGAAATTACCTACGCCCGTTTGCACGAACGAGGGCAGCACTTTCTTGTAGGCTGTGGCGGCAGGCTTGAGCGCGGCCTGATCGACCGTGTCATTGAAGGTAAACATGGCGCGATTAAAGTTCTCGAACGGATCCTTTGGATTGGGCGAGGTGGCGCACCCGGCCAGCGCTGCGCTAATTAAGAGGGCCAGACCCGGGCGGCGCCATGGCATCACTGGGAAGGGGGTCGATTCGCTCATTTGCTGCTGTCCTTTCCTGCGGCCGCTTTGCTGTAGATGAACTGGTTGATCAGGTCTTCTAGCACGGTGGCCGATTGGGTTCTATTGATTTTGTCTCCGGCGACCAGATTATTCGTGTCGCCGCCCGCTTCGATGCCGACATATTGTTCGCCCAACAGGCCCGCGGTCAAGATCTTGGCCGAACTGTCTTTCGGAAATTTGTATCCGGCCTGGATATCTAATGTGACGAGGGCCTGGTAGGTCTTGTCATCAAACTTGATGTCCGCCACGCGGCCGACCACGACCCCGGCGGCCTTGGCCGGGGCTTGCGGTTTGAGGCCGCCAATATTGTCGAATTTGGCGCTAATGGCATAGGTCTTGGCAAACGAGAGGGCCGTCATGTTACCGGCTTTTAGCGCCAGGAACAAGAGCGCGGCCATGCCCAGCACGACAAATAGGCCTACCCAGACATCCAATGATTTACGTTCCATGAGTCGTTCCCAATTAATTTTTTGCTGGCAGGGCGCTTGCGGCGCCCTAGTTTTACTTACTGAACATCAGCGCCGTCATCATAAAGTCGAGCCACAAGATCGTCAACGATGAGATGACGACCGTGCGCGTGGTGGCACGCGACACGTCGTCCGGCGTCGGTTCGGCCTGATAACCTTGGAACAGCGCGATAAAGGTGGCGGCGATACCGAACACCAGACTCTTGAGCACGCCGCCCAAGATATCCTTCCAGACATCGACGCCGCTTTGCATTTGCGACCAGAACGCGCCTTCATCGACGCCGATCAGCTGCACGCCGACCAGATATCCGCCCATGATGCCAACCGCGGTAAAAATCGTCGCCAGCACCGGCAAGGCGATGACGCCGGCCAAAAAACGCGGCGCCAGCACCCGCTGAATCGGGTTGACCGCCATCATTTCCATGGCGGACAACTGCTCGCCGGCCTTCATCAAGCCGATTTCGGCGGTCAACGAGGTGCCGGCACGCCCGGCGAACAAGAGCCCTGTCACCACCGGCCCCAGTTCGCGCGTCAATGCCAGGGCAACGAATATGCCAAGCGCTTGTTCGGAGCCGTATTTGGTGAGTGTGTAGTAGCCCAACAGCCCCAGCACCATGCCGACGAACAGACCGGACATGGCAATAATCAACAGCGAATAGTTGCCAACAAAGTGCAATTGCGCAATCACCAGGCGCGGCCGGCGCAGCGCGCTGGCGCAGGCGCGCACGACGGTGAAAAACGCGCGCGTGGCAAAACCTAGTTTGGCCAGGCTATGGCGCAACCAAGCGCCGATCGCAGCGCAGACATCTTGGATCATCATTGCGGCGCTCTCAGGCACAGATCCTCGGCCAAGGACTTGCCCGGATAATGGAAGGGCACTGGCCCATCTGCCTCCGCGTTGACGAACTGCTTGACGTAAGGATGGCTCGAAGCGAGCATTTCGGCCGGCGTGCCGCTAGCGACGATGGTGCCGGCGGACAGAAAATACACGTAATCGGCGATCGCGAAGCATTCATGCACATCGTGCGAGACCAAAATCGAGGTGGAACCGAGCGCATCGTTCAGATTGCGGATCAGGTTGGCGGCCACCCCCATCGAGATCGGGTCCAGCCCGGCAAACGGCTCGTCATACATGATCAGCTCCGGGTCGAGCGCGATGGCGCGCGCCAGCGCGACGCGCCGCCCCATGCCGCCGGATATTTCTCCCGGCTTCATTTGAGCCGCATTGCGAAGGCCAACGGCCTGCAGCTTGATTAACACCAAGTCGCGGATCAGCTCTTCCGTCAAATCGGTGTGCTCGCGCAGGGGGAAGGCCACATTTTCAAAGGCCGTCAAATCAGTAAATAGGGCGCCGTGCTGGAACAGCATGCCCATCTTGCGGCGCAAGCGGTACAGCGCCTCCGTGTCGAGCGTGTGGACGATCTGCCCTGCCACATTGACCGAACCCGACTTCGGGGCCAGCTGGCCCCCGATCAGGCGCAGCACGGTCGTCTTGCCGCTGCCGGAACCGCCCATGACGGCCACTACTTTCCCGCGCGGGAAGTCCATGTGAAGGCCCGATAGGATCGGACGTTCACCATAGTCAAAGTGCAGATCGCGGATTTCGACAAGATTTGGCACGCAGAGACTCATTATTTTTAATGTCGTATTGTAATGCAGAAACGCTAATCGCTGCAGGCAGCCCTTTTCCCCAATGCAGGCGAAGGGGAGAAGCATACAATACTAATGAATCGAAAGTCAGATATTTTTTTGTAACATCGATCGGGTAAATCGCGGCGCGGGCACGCCCGCCGCATACGGCATCAGTCGTGGCGCCCTAGCGGCCATGCGCGCCCCGGCTTGCCATGCGCGCCCCGGCTTGCCACGGGCGCCCATGGCCACGCAGCGCTGGGCATCCGGGCAGGGCGAGCTGTACGCGATTTAGCGCGGCAGGAGCGACGTTCCCATCAGGAACTCGTCGACCGCGCGCGCACACTGGCGACCCTCGCGGATGGCCCATACCACCAGCGACTGGCCGCGCCGCATGTCGCCGGCCGCAAATACCTTCTGCGCCGAGGTTTTATAGCAGAGCTCGCCGTCCGTGCTGGCCTTGGCGTTGCCGCGGCCATCCTTGTCGACACCAAATGCGTCTAGCACTTGCTGCACCGGCGAGACAAAGCCCATCGCCAGCAAGACCAGGTCCGCCTTCATCGCGAATTCCGAGTTTGGCACTTCGACCATCTTGCCGTCTTTCCATTCGACGCGGCAGGCGATCAACCTTTCCACCTTGCCGCCCTTGCCTTCAAGGCGCTTGGTCGCCACCGCCCAGTCGCGCTCGCAGCCTTCCTCGTGCGAGGACGAGGTGCGCAGCTTGGTTGGCCAGTATGGCCAAACCAGCGCCTTGTTTTCGCGTTCCGGCGGTTGCGGCATCAGTTCGAACTGGGCCACGGAAGCGGCGCCCTGTCGGTTCGAGGTGCCTACGCAATCTGAGCCGGTATCACCGCCGCCGATCACCACGACATGCTTGCCGGCGGCCTTAATCTGATCTTTCACCTTGTCGCCCGCGTTGACCTTGTTTTGCAGCGGCAGGAAATCCATCGCAAAATAGACGCCCTTCAACTCGCGCCCGGGCACCGGCAAATCGCGCGGCTGCTCGGCGCCGCCGGCGAGGATGACGGCGTCATAGTCCTGTTCCAAGTCTTCCGGAAAAATGGTTTCCTTGGCCCAGTTGTTGACGTTGGCAGGGAAATCCTTGCCAACTAGGACGCTGGTGCGGAAGGTGACGCCCTCCGCTTCCATCTGCGCGACGCGGCGGTCAATATGCGACTTTTCCATCTTGAAGTCGGGGATGCCGTAACGCAACAAGCCGCCAATGCGGTCGCTTTTCTCAAACACGGTCACGGCATGGCCGGCGCGCGCCAGTTGCTGCGCCGCCGCCAAGCCGGCCGGGCCGGAACCGACGATGGCGATTTTTTTGCCGCTGCTAAAGGATGCCGGCTGCGGCACCACCCAGTCATGCTCCCAGCCCATGTCGATGATCTTGTGCTCGATCGACTTGATGCCGACCGGGTCTTCATTAATGCCCAGCGTGCAAGCCGATTCGCATGGCGCGGGGCAGACCCGGCCTGTAAACTCAGGAAAATTATTTGTCGAATGCAAAATTTCCAAGGCTTCCCGGTAGTTTCCGCGGTACACCAAGTCATTCCAGTCCGGGATCACGTTGTTGACTGGACAACCCGAAGTGCAGAACGGGATGCCGCAATCCATGCAGCGCGCGCCTTGGAGCGTGGCTTGCTCGTCGCTCAGGTGCAGCACAAATTCCTGGTAGTTCTTAAGGCGCACAGGGGGCGGCAAATAGGTCTCGTCCTGACGCTTGAATTCCATAAATCCGGTGATTTTACCCACGATAATCCTTTACAGTTTGCTGGAGCCTAGGGCGCGCCTGTGGCGCGCCCTAGGCTCCAGTAGTCCTAGTCCGTTCGCATCAGGCGGCGATTTGTTCAACCGCAAGCGCGGCGTTTTCGGCCATTTCGATCAAGGCCCGCTTGTACTCGCTCGGGAAAACTTTGACGAACTTGCTGCGGCCGTGACTCCAGTCGTCGAGCAAGAAGCGCGCGCGCGTGCTGCCCGTATGCTTGAAATGGCGCTCGATCAGGCGCTTGAGTATCACTTCATCGGCTTCCGGCTCGCCATCACGGTGCTGACTGTGCCAGCAGGCGCGGTCCAGGTGCTGCTCGGCCGCGCTTAGCACGGGCTCCAAGGTGACCATCGCCGTATTGCATCGCTTGGCAAAGTCGTCCTTTGCATCGTAGACGTAGGCGATGCCGCCCGACATGCCGGCCGCGAAGTTGCGCCCGGTCTCGCCCAGCACGACCACGGTGCCGCCGGTCATGTATTCGCAGCCATGGTCGCCCAGCCCCTCGACGACCGTCGTGGCTCCTGAATTGCGCACCGCGAAGCGCTCGCCGGCCACGCCGTTAAAGAAGGCTTCGCCGCTGATCGCACCGTACAGCACGGTATTGCCGACGATGATGTTATCCACCGCCCAGCCGCGAAATTCCGTGTTCGGGCGCACGATGATGCGACCGCCCGATAGGCCCTTGCCGACGTAATCGTTGCCTTCGCCCACGAGATCGAGCGTAATGCCGTGCGCCAGGAAAGCCCCCGCCGACTGGCCTGCCGTTCCCTGCAGCTGGATGTGGATGGTATCGTCTGGCAAACCCTCATGGCCGTAGCGTTTCGCCACTTCGCCCGATAACATGGTGCCAATCGTGCGATTCACGTTGCGCACCGGCGAAATGAACGACACGCGTTCGCCCTTTTCCAGCGCCGCCCGGGCTTGCGCGATGAGCTTGTGGTCAAGCGCCTTTTCCAGCCCGTGCTCTTGACTATCGACATGATGCGTTGCCTGGTTGCCCATGACCTGCGGCTGATGGAAAATCGCCGAGAAATCGAGTCCGCGCGCTTTCCAGTGCGTGATGGCTTTCGATTGGTCAAGCAAATCGGCGCGGCCGATCAGTTCGTCGTAGGTGCGGATTCCCAGTTGCGCCATCAGCTGCCGCGCTTCCTCGGCCACAAAGAAGAAATAGTTGACCACGTATTCCGGCTTGCCCGAGAATTTGGCGCGCAACAGGGGGTCTTGCGTGGCCACGCCGACCGGGCAAGTGTTCAGATGGCATTTGCGCATCATGATGCAGCCTTCGACCACCAGCGGCGCCGTGGCAAAACCGATTTCGTCGGCGCCCAGCATGGCCGCAATCACGACGTCGCGCCCGGTTTTCATCTGGCCGTCGGCCTGCACGCGGATGCGGCTGCGCAAGCCGTTTAACACTAGCGTTTGCTGGGTTTCGGCAAGACCTAACTCCCACGGCGTGCCCGCGTGCTTGACGGACGACAGCGGCGAGGCGCCCGTGCCGCCGTCGTGCCCGGCCACGACCACGTGGTCGGCCTTGGCCTTGGTGACGCCGGCTGCGACCGTGCCGATCCCCACTTCGGACACCAGCTTGACGGAGATCGAGGCGCGCGGATTGGCATTTTTCAAATCGTGGATCAACTGGGCCAGATCCTCGATCGAATAAATATCATGGTGCGGGGGCGGCGAAATCAAGCCCACTCCCGGCACCGAGAAACGCAGGCTGGCGATATAGTCGCTCACTTTATGACCGGGCAACTGGCCGCCCTCGCCTGGCTTCGCCCCTTGCGCCATCTTGATCTGGATTTGGTCGGCCGAGTTCAGGTAGGCGGCCGTCACGCCGAAACGGCCGGATGCTACCTGTTTGATGCGCGAACGCATCGAATCGCCTTCCTGCAAGGCAATGTCGACCACGATCTGCTCGCTGCCGACGACGGATGCCATGGTCGCGCCCTGCTTGATGGGGATGCCTTTCAATTCCTGGATGTAGCGCTTGGGATCTTCACCGCCTTCGCCCGTGTTCGACTTGCCGCCAATGCGGTTCATCGCCACCGCCAAGGTCGCGTGCGCTTCAGTGCTAATGGAGCCCAGCGACATGGCGCCCGTAGCAAAGCGCTTGACGATTTCCTTGGCGGGCTCAACTTCGTCGATGGGGATCGCCTTCGACGGGTCGAGCCTGAACTCGAACAGGCCGCGCAAGGTCAGGTGGCGCCGACTCTGGTCGTTGATGATTTGCGCATATTCCTTGTAGCTGGAAAAGCTGTTGCTGCGCGTCGAATGCTGCAACTTGGCGATCGCATCCGGAGTCCACATGTGGTCCTCGCCCCGTACGCGGTAGGCGTATTCGCCGCCGGCATCGAGCTGATTGGCCAGCACCGGATCGTTGCCAAATGCCAGCTGATGCAGGCGCATCGCCTCTTCGGCCACTTCAAATACGCCGATGCCTTCCACGTTCGACGCCGTGCCCTTGAAGTATTTGTCGACCAAAGACTTGTTTAAGCCGATCGCCTCGAAAATCTGCGCGCCACAATACGACATATAAGTGGAGATGCCCATCTTCGACATCACTTTCATCAAACCCTTGCCGATCGCCTTCGTGTAGTTATAGACGGCGGCGTCGCCCGTCAGCGCGCCGGGCATGGCCTGCGCCAGCTCGACTAGGGTTTCCATCGCCAGGTAAGGGTGCACCGCTTCCGCGCCGTAGCCGGCCAGCAAAGCGAAGTGATGCGTCTCGCGCGCCGACCCCGTTTCCACCACGAGGCCGGTGGAGGCGCGCAAGCCCTTGCTCACCAGATCCTGATGCACGGCCGAGGTGGCCAGGAGAGCGGGAATCGCCATCTGCTCGGCCGAAATAGCCCGGTCCGACACGATCAGGATGTTGTGGCCGGACTTGACGGCATCCACCGCTTCCGCGCACAGCGAGGCCAGACAGGCTTCGATGCCTTCCTTGCCCCACGCCAACGGATAGCAAATATCCAGTACGTACGACTTGAACTTGCCGCCCGTATGGGCGCTGATGTTATGCAAACGGGCCATGTCATCGAATCCGAGCACCGGCTGCGCTACTTCGAGGCGCATGGGAGGATTGATGTTATTGGTGTCGAGCAAATTCGGCTTGGGTCCTATGAACGACACCAAGGACATCACCAGAGCTTCGCGGATGGGGTCGATCGGCGGATTGGTCACTTGCGCAAACAGTTGCTTGAAGTAATTGTAGAGCGGCTTGAGCTTGTTGGACATGACGGCCAGGGGCGAATCATTGCCCATCGAACCGGTCGCTTCTTCGCCCGCCATGGCCATCGGCGCGAGCAGAAATTTCAAGTCTTCCTGGGTGTAACCGAAGGCTTGCTGGCGGTCCAGCACCGTCGGCATTTCCTTTTCGCCCGTGGCGCACGCATATCTGGCGCGGTTGTGCGCCAGTTGACTTTGGCTCAGCTTGATTTCGTTGAGCCTGATACGCACCGAATTGATCCATGCCTTGTACGGCTTGGCGTTAGCGTACATGTCCTTGAGCTCTTTGTCGTCGATGATGCGGCCCGCTTCCAAGTCGATCAGGAACATCTTGCCCGGCTGTAGGCGCCACTTCTGGATGATTTTCGATTCCGCGATCGGCAGCACGCCCGATTCCGACGCCATCACGACCAGGTCATCATCGGTGACGATGTAACGGGCCGGGCGCAGCCCGTTACGGTCGAGGGTACCGCCGATATGGCGCCCGTCCGTGAACGCCATTGCGGCCGGACCGTCCCACGGCTCCATCATGGCGGCGTGATATTCGTAGAAGGCGCGCCGATTCGCGTCCATCGTGGCATGGTTCTCCCACGCTTCCGGGATCATCATCATCATGGCCTGGGCAATCGGGTAACCGGCCATCAGCAACAGTTCGAGGGCGTTGTCAAAACAGGCCGTATCGGACTGGCCTTCGTAGATCAAAGGGAACAATTTGTTCAGGTCGTCGCCCAGCACGGCCGACTTCATGACGCCTTCACGCGCGCGCATCCAGTTGAAATTGCCTTTTACCGTATTGATCTCACCGTTATGGGCGATCAAGCGGTAGGGATGCGCGAGCGGCCATTCGGGGAAGGTGTTGGTCGAGAAGCGCTGGTGCACCAGCGCCAGCGCCGAAATGCAGCGCGCGTCCTGCAAGTCTTTGTAATAGACGCCGACCTGATCGGCCAGCAGCAAGCCCTTGTATACGATGGTGCGGGCCGACATCGACGGCACGAAAAATTCCTTGCCATGCAGCAGCTTGAGAGCTTGGATCGCGTGGCCGGATGATTTTCGGATCACATACAGCTTGCGCTCGAGCGCATCAGTGACCATGATGTCGGGGCCGCGCCCAATGAATATCTGGCGGATCACGGGTTCTTTGGCGCGCACCGTGGGCGACATCGGCATGCCCGCGTCGAGCGGCACATTGCGCCAGCCCAGCACGACCTGGCCTTCGATCCGCACGGCGCGCTCGATTTCCTGTTCGCACGCGATACGCGACGCGTTTTCTTTCGGCAGAAACACCATGCCGACCCCGAATTCGCCAGGCGGCGGCAGTTCGACGCCCTGTTTCGCCATCTCGTCGCGGAAATACTGGTCCGGGATCTGGATCAGGATGCCGGCGCCATCGCCCATCAGCTTGTCGGCGCCGACCGCGCCCCGGTGGTCCAGGTTTTTTAAGATCAGCAAACCTTGTTCGATGATGGAGTGCGTCTTGTTGCCCTTGATGTGGGCGACGAAGCCGACGCCGCAGGCGTCGTGTTCGTTGGAAGGATCGTATAAACCTTGGGCAAGCATGAATAGCTCCGGATTTTTGAATTCGAACGGCTAGGGTAGTGCAAGGCCATGAAAAATTCAACAGGAATAAATGGGGTCGGAGTCGAATTAATTATCGCATCGCTGCCTTTAAAATTAAATAGGGCCAGAGTAAATGGCCGCCTTCTGCCTACGCTGCCGCTCTTAGCCGGCATCCATGCGGGCGCCGGCCTCGTTCACGGACTCATGCCATCCTGAGGCGACCAGGTAATCGCACACGACACAACGCACCGCCCTGTTTTTCCCGACTACACGCTGGCGCTTCGGGCAGTGTGAAGTATCCAATACCGGCGCCCCGGTAACCCAGTCAGACGCCCGCACAAAGTAATTCATTTCAGGCTGAAATTTATTGGAAACGATGGTGAATTCTGCTCCGCCATCAAGCGCTGGGTTGTAGAGGCCATGATGTCTCAATGCCCCACGTACCCGTTATTAGCGCCCCAGGTGAACGTCGCTCGAGCCTGCAGGGCCGGCACCGATGAAGTTCCTATTAAAATCAGCATGACTGGATGGGAGGAATATCAGGAGACAGGCGTGCACGCGACCGCTGAAGAGGTTGACGCATGGCTTGCCAGCCGGGGTACTGAAAATGAATTGCCCGCCCCCGTACGCCGCAAGGAAAATATGCACCCGGCGCAATTTGCGACCTTCAGCGGCTGAGAGAATTCTTGCGGTCAAAGAATCCGCTTGCGGCCATGCGAGCAGCCGAACCTATCATGCTGCCCGAGCCGGTACTGGGGCAGCAGCCGCAGATTGGCCGTCCCCTTCCCGATATGCTGGATCAATATCGGGAAGGGCTCATCAGCTTTGGCGACAGCGGCTATGTGGCGCGCTATCGCTTTGATGGTGATGGCGTCACCCTTCTGACTGTGCGCCACCACCAGGAGGTTGGCTACTGATGGCCGCACCACTGGCGGCGGCAGGCTTCTTTGGCCGGCCGCGCTTGGCAGGCAATACTTGCCGCTTCAACGTGCGCTCGAGCGCCCCTTTGAACTTGTCCGAACCCAGCGCCCACCCCTTTAGCACGGCCGCGTCGACGCGCGCGCGCTCGGCCGCCGTGAGGCCCTGTTCGGTCAGTTTTATATACGCCGCCTCGCGCTCGAAGGGCGTGTTACCGAGGGCCCAATACAAGGGATGGTCGGTGACGATGGGATCCGGTCGGTACCCGGCATGATGGGCATAACTCGACCAGGGGTAATCGCCGGGACTGACCGCCAACCCATCTTGCACCGGGCAAAACTCGAGATAACGACTGCACATCAAGAAAAATTGCTCAGCATCAATTATCGAAGTTTTGTAGCGCCCCTGCCACAAGGTGCCGCTGCGCTGGTATTTTTGGTTGAAATAGGGCACGTAATAACGTCCGATCCACTGCATCATCTTGCCCAGGCCGCTTTCATCGCTGGGCGACGCCAGCAAATGCCAGCGGTCGGGCATCAACACATAGGCATGCAGCGCCACTTTGAAGGTCTTAGCGGCGCTGCGCAGCCAGCCGAGGAAGGCGCTGTAATCAGCGGCATCGTGAAAGATGACTTGGCCGTTGCTGCCGCGCTGGATGACGTAATGGGGCTGGAAAGGGATGATGAGGCGAGGAAGACGGGCCATTGATCGGAACAAAAGAAGAGCGTCGTAAACCTCAATTCTACGCAAGAATTTGATTTCAGCGCGAATTAATGACTTAATCGGAGACGCCTACCGCGATCCTTTGGAAAATCTAGCCGCCGATGAGCCGCATGCACTGCGTCAAGGTCAGCAAAGTGGAGGACTTACCCCGGTGCCGGCCCCAGCCGGAACGGGCTGGCGGCGGGCGCGCCCTACTCGAGCAGCGGCGCGAATAGGCGCTGCAAGTCTTCCTGCGTGAGCGCCATTTTGTGCGCCTCGCCGTCGGCCAGAATCGATTTCGCCAGCTCCGACTTCCTTAACTGCAGCAACTGGATTTTTTCTTCCAACGTTCCCTTGGCGATCAGCCGGTAGACAAACACGGGTTTGTCCTGGCCGATGCGCCAGGCGCGGTCCGTGGCTTGGTTTTCCGCGGCCGGGTTCCACCAAGGATCGTAATGGATCACGGTATCGGCCGCCGTCAGGTTCAGCCCGACGCCGCCCGCCTTCAGGCTAATTAAGAACACGGGCACGGCGCCTTGTTGAAATGCAGCAACCTGCGCCGCGCGGTCCTTGGTGTCGCCGGTCAGCAACGCGTAGGCGATGCCGCGCGCTTCCAACTCTTCCTCGATGAGTGCGAGCATGCTGGTAAATTGGGAAAACACGAGAATCTTGCGGCCTTCGTCGAGCAAGTCTTCCACCATTTGCATGAGGTCGATCAGCTTGGCCGAGCCCGCCGTCTGCTTTTTCGAAGGCAAGGATTTCACGAGGCGGGGATCGCAGCACACCTGGCGCAGCTTGAGCAGCGCTTCCAGAATGACGATCTGGCTGCGCGCCACGCCTTTTTTGTCGATCTCCGCCCGCACCTTCTGGTCCATCGCCAGTCGCACCGTTTCGTACAGGTCACGCTGGCCTCCGGTGAGTTCGACCTTGCGCACCATCTCTGTCTTGCGCGGCAACTCCTTGGCGACGTTGTCCTTGGTCCGGCGCAACAGGAAAGGCTTGATGCGCTGGCTCAGCAGCGCTTTTTTGAGCGCATCGCCCTGGCGTTCGATCGGATGACGAAACTCCGA
This sequence comes from Janthinobacterium sp., assembly GCA_003133225.1. Taxonomy (GTDB): domain Bacteria; phylum Pseudomonadota; class Gammaproteobacteria; order Burkholderiales; family Burkholderiaceae_D; genus Janthinobacterium. The sequence continues at coordinate 44,114 of PKWL01000137.1, read as the reverse complement.
GTTGAAGGTTTTTTCGTCGCCCAGCAGGCCCGGCAGCAGAAAGTGGAACTGTGACCATAGTTCGCCCAGATGGTTTTCCAGCGGCGTGCCAGATAAGCACAAGCGGTGCCGCGCGCGCAGCAGGCCCGCACTCTGGGCCGCCTTGGAGCGGGTGTTCTTGATGTAGTGCGACTCGTCTAAGATCACCAGATGGAAATCGTGCTCGCGCAGTTTTTCTTCATCGCGCGGCAGCAACGCGTAAGTGGTTAGCACCAGGTCGCAGGCGTCGATCCGCTCAAATTGCTGCAGGCGATCCTTGCCTTGCAACAGCAGCACGCGTAGGCCTGGGGCAAAGCGCGCGGCCTCGTCTTGCCAGTTGCCCATCAGGCTGGTCGGCGCAACCACCAGCGCCGGATGGCAAAGGCGCCCGGCTTCCTTTTCGGTCAAGATGTGGGCCAGCGTTTGCACGGTCTTGCCCAAGCCCATGTCGTCGGCCAGGATGCCGGCCAGATCATGCTGGCGCAAGAACTGCATCCAGGCTAGGCCGTCGGCCTGGTAGTCGCGCAAGGTGGCCCGCAGTCCGGCCGGAGCGAGCACTTTTTGCGCCGCGCCAAATTGACTCAGCTTGCGCCCCATCTCGCGCAGTGGCTCGCCGCCGCTCCAGCGCAGCTGGGCGCCGCGCGCCAACTCCTCGAGGCGCGCGGCGTCCAGAGCGGACATACGCAGGGCCGTCTTGATCTTGTCGCCGAAATACAGTTCGCCCAGCGTGCTCAAGATGGGTTTCACGCGGCCCCACGGCAAGGCCACGCGCAGGCCGTCAGGCAGCGTTGCCAGCATCTCGTCGCCATCGGCATGGGCCGCCAGCGTTTTCGGGTTGAAATCGCTGGGCGCATTGCGGATCAGCTGCACCAACACCGGCAGCAGCGGCACCCGTTGCATGTTAACCACAATACCCAGCTCCAACTCGAACCAGGCAGCGCCGCTGCCCGCCGGCTGCCTGAGGTCGGCATACCAATCCTCGACCGGCGCCACGTCGTAGCGGTATTTGGCTGTTTTTTCAATCAGCCAACCGCGCGCCTGCAGCGCGGCAACACCAGCCCCGGCGAAGCGCAGCCATTCGGCCTGACCGGGCAGCCGCAACGCCCCTTTCATCGCGCTCAAGGGCGCCGTCGCCGGCCACTTGAAGCCGAGCGCCGTCAAGTCAGAGAGCGCCGCCGCTTCCGCCCCCACATTGCGCTCGATGATCTCGGTGAGCGCACCCTGTTGCCGCACCACGCGTTGGGACGGGTCGAAACTAACGCGCTCGCCATCGTAATCATAGGACAGCACGGCATAGTCATGCCAGCGCTCGTCGGCCAGCTGGGCGCTGCCTAGCGCCAGCACAGGCTGCGGCGGCACGTCGCTGCGCACCCGTTGCGGCAGTGGCTGGGGCAGCGGCACCAGCCGTTGCAAGCCGTGCGCTAGCAGCTGCTGCGACACGCGCACCTTGTCGTGCGCTGTCAGCAGCGGCGCCTGCGCCACCAGGGCTTGCAGTTGCGGCAAGGTGATGCCGGCGCCGCCCTGGTGTAATGCCAGTACGCCGCAAGACAGGTTATCGATGTACCACGGCGGATCGGTCGGCAACATGAAATCGATCTGGTCGGCGCCGTGCTGGCTGGCGCCTTCCGGCGCCGCCACTTGCCAGCCCAAGCGCAAATGCTTGCCCTCCTCGCGCCAGGCCAGACTGGCCTGGCGCACGGGGCCGGCCAACAGCGGGTATACGAGGCCGTTGCCGACGTCGCTCCAGGAATTGGCCCACAACAGTTTGCCCTGTTCCGACAACATGTGCAGGAGGGCTGCGCCGATCTTACCTTTCGGCTCGGTGGCGCTGCCGGTGTGCGAGTTCTGGCCGCTGCGCATGGCGATAAAAAAGCGCACCAGATCGTCGTCCTCCGGCTGCATGAAAAGCGGGGGCGCCGACAGCAGAGAAAATATTTCGCTGACCGGACTGGCCGTTAGCAACTCGCCGTTCGGGCGCAAGCGCGCCTTGTACAGACACAGCGCCACGTGGCGTCCGCCGCTAGTGGGGGCCAACACGTAAATCAGGCAGTGTTGGTTCAATCTCTGGTCCGGCTCGCTAATGTTCAGACTCGCCTTCGGATGCGCGGCCGCGTCCACCCGCTGCAGCCAGGTTGTCACCGCATACGGCAGGGTCGCTGCCGGCGTGGCTGCGGCAGGGGCATCAGCAGTGTCGTCGCGGGTAAAATCCATAGGGCGCATGAGGGTGGGGAGGATGTCTGGGCATCCATATCGGAATCGTCAACAGGCAATATTATCCGCCATACACGCGCGCTTGGTTTATTCGAGATCATAGAGTTGCCCCAGCACAGTCCTTTTGCCCTGTCAAGACTGGCGCAATCGCGCCGATTGCGTATCATTTCAAGCTTGACCGCTTAGGAACCGCCATGCTGCCTTCAATTGAACATCGTCTTGCCCTCGAACTCGTCGCCAAGCCGGCCCAGGTCGCTGCCGCTATCGCCCTACTGGACGAAGGGGCGACCGTTCCGTTTATTGCCCGTTACCGCAAGGAAGCGACTGGCGGCCTCGACGACATTCAGTTGCGCCTACTGGAAGAACGGCTGCGCTATCTGCGCGAACTGGAAGAAAGGCGCAGCGCCATCGTGGCCTCGATCACCGAACAAAACAAGATGACGCCGCCATTGCACGAGGCCGTATTGCATGCCGCCGACAAGACCCGGCTGGAAGACTTGTACCTGCCGTATAAGCTAAAGCGCCGCACCAAAGCGCAAATTGCGATCGAGGCGGGCCTGGCGCCATTGGCCGAGGGTCTCTTGGCCGACCCGACGGTCGATCCGGAGCTGGAAGCTGAAAAATATTTGCGCGCGCCCTTCGTCACGAGTGACGGCAGCAACAATCCCGGCGTGGCCGACACCAAAACTGCGTTGGACGGCGCGCGCCAAGTCCTTATGGAGCGTTTCGCCGAGGACGCCACCTTGCTGCAGGCATTGCGCGCCTATGTGCAAGAGCATGGCATCGTCGACTCCAAGGTACTCGAAGGCAAGCAAAATGATGGCGAAAAATTCAGCGATTATTTTGATTATTCGGAAAGCATAGGCACCTTGCCCTCCCATCGCGCGCTCGCCTTGCTGCGCGGACGGCGCGAACAAATCCTCGACGTCACCTTGCGCCTTGACACGGAGGTGGAAAAACTAAAGTGGGATGCCCCGCACAACCCGTGCGAAGGCCGCATTGCCGTTCGCTTCGGCATCAAAAATCTAGGCCGCCTGGCCGATAAGTGGCTGGCCGACACGGCGCGCTGGACTTGGCGCGTGAAGAGCTTCATGCATCTTGAAACGGAATTGATGGGCGCGCTGCGCGAACGGGCCGAGCAAGATGCAATCAATGTGTTCGCGCTGAACCTGAAGGCGCTGCTGCTGGCAGCGCCGGCCGGCCCGCGCGCGACCATGGGCCTTGACCCCGGCCTGCGCACCGGCGTCAAGGTCGCGGTTGTCGATGCCACCGGCAAGGTGATGGAGACGGCGGTCATCTACCCGCATCAGCCGAAAAACGACTGGGACGGAGCCTTGCATGCCTTGGCCCAGCTGGCCGCCAGGCACCACGTGTCCTTGATCTCAATTGGCAATGGCACCGCTTCGCGCGAGACTGACAGGCTGGCGCAAGACTTGATCAAGGCCCGTCCGGAACTAAACCTGATCAAGATCGTCGTCTCGGAAGCGGGCGCGTCGGTGTATTCGGCGTCCGAATTCGCCTCGCGCGAGCTGCCCGACATGGACGTGTCCTTGCGTGGTGCCGTGTCCATCGCGCGCCGCCTGCAAGATCCGCTGGCCGAACTGGTGAAGATCGATCCGAAATCGATCGGCGTCGGCCAGTACCAGCACGACGTAAGCCAGACCCAGCTGGCGCGCGCGCTCGACGCGGTAGTCGAAGATTGCGTGAATGCGGTCGGCGTCGACGTCAACACGGCCTCGGCGCCCTTGCTGGCGCGGGTGTCGGGTTTATCGGGCAGCGTCGCCCAAGGCATCGTCACCTATCGCGATCAAAAGGGCGCGTTCGCCTCGCGCGCGGCCCTCAAAGCGGTGCCGCGCCTGGGCGAAAAGACCTTTGAGCAAGCCGCCGGTTTTTTGCGCGTCATGGGCGGCGACAACCCCCTCGATACCTCGGCGGTCCACCCGGAATCGTATCCCTTGGTGGAAAAGATCCTGGCCGATATCCGGAAAGACATCAAGGCCGTGATCGGCGACAACAGTCTGCTCAAGAGCCTCGATCCGGCCAGGTATGCCGATGCCGAGTTCGGCGTGCCGACCATCAGCGACATTCTCAAGGAGCTGGAAAAGCCGGGCCGCGATCCGCGCCCGGAATTCACCACTGCCACCTTCAAGGAAGGGGTGGAGCAGCTGCGCGACCTGCGCCCGGACATGATTTTGGAAGGCGTGGTCACGAATGTGGCCGCGTTCGGCGCCTTTGTCGACATCGGCGTGCATCAAGATGGCCTAGTGCATATCTCGGCACTGTCAAACACGTTTGTCAAGGACCCGCACACGGTGGTCAAGGCGGGCCAGGTGGTGCGAGTGAAAGTGCTGGAAGTCGATGAAAAACGCAAACGCATCGCGCTCACCATGCGCTTGACCGACAGCGCGGCGCAGGCCGACAAAAAGCCCGAGCAGCGCGCCAACCGCAGCGAGCGTAAGCATCTGGCCGAGCAGCAGACGCGTGACGCTGGCGCCGGCAGCATGGCGGCCGCCTTCGCCAAGCTGAAAGCGTGACGGCCCAATTCCCTTTTTGACAACGATCGCTGCGTCCCGACGCATCGATCGTACCCGGTGCGGCGTTTTCTTATAAAATGACGCCATCTCTATTTTTTCCCACTTGAGGCAGCTATGAGCGACGTACAAACCTGGATTAAAGAAACTGTGACGGGCACGCCTGTCGTGCTATTCATGAAGGGCACCGCCCAGTTCCCGCAGTGCGGCTTTTCCGGCCGCGCCATTCAGATCCTGAAGGAGTGCGGCATGGAAAACGTCACCACCGTGAACGTGCTAGATGACCCGGCTGTGCGCCAGGGCATCAAGGATTTCTCGAACTGGCCAACCATTCCGCAACTCTATGTCAACGGGGAATTCATTGGCGGCTCCGACATCATGAACGAGATGTTCGAGTCGGGCGCACTGAAAACCTTGTTGAATGCCTGATCCCAAGCCGCAGCGTCTCATCATCGCCATCACGGGCGCTACCGGCGCCGTGTACGGGGTAGGTCTGCTGCGCCAACTGGGCAGCATGCCGGGCGTTGAGACGCATCTGATCGTGTCCGATGCCGCCGTGTTGACACTGCACCAAGAAACCGGGATGCAGCGCCGCGAAGTCGAGGCGCTGGCCCATGTGGTGCACAAGGCGCGCGACATGGCGGCATCCATCGCCAGCGGTTCGTTTCAGTCCGATGGCATGATCATTGCGCCGTGCTCGATGAAAACGCTGGCGTCCGTGGCCCACGGCTTGTCCGACAATTTGATAGCGCGCGCCGCCGACGTCATCTTGAAAGAGCGCCGCCGCCTGGTGCTGATGGTGCGCGAGACCCCGTTGAACCTGGCGCATCTGCGCAACATGACGTCCGTTACCGAAATGGGCGGCATCATTTTTCCACCGCTGCCCAGTTTTTATCTGCATCCCCAAAGCATCGCGCAGATGGTCGAACACACGATCGGGCGCGTGCTCGACTTGTTCGGCATTGCGCCGTGCGCAACGCCGCGCTGGTGCGGCCTAGAGCCGCTTGGCGCGGCTCATCCTTGACGCGCGCCACCGGCGAATTGTTTGTTTTGGATTATTTGCTGTTTTCCGGCACGTAGCGCATGGCAAACCATGGCGCGCTCGGCGCCGGCAGTCTGAATAGGCTACTGCGCGAAGAAGGCGGTTCGGGAAAAACGACGGCCCGGCTCGGCTCTTCATGACTCTAAATGCACCCCAATCCGCCGCCAGCGGCGCTCACCGCGGCAACCGACTCAGCTTTGCTCAAATTGCCCGCTACTGGCTTTCTTCAAGTCCCTTGCCTCCTCGACCATACGGCGATGCGCGATGCGCTTGCGCATCACTTCGGCGTGCTGGGCGGCCGTCATCGGCGGTACGGTCATCAAATCTTTTAGCTGCGCGACATTGCTGTAATTACTTTTCATAAGACCGCTCATTAAATGCTTGGCTCCGTAGTCACTGGCAGGGCTGACAACTCATGTGATTATGGGCCACTATTCGGTTTCGCGCCGATCATCTTACAATAATTGGTCAAAAGAATTATTTGGGGCCGGCAGGAAAGCCTCGGCAGCCAGCGCAGCCCCCCTGGGCGGGCCCATGGCCGGCACCAGCGCCCGAGCAAGATGCCGCAATGCGTCACTTTTGATAAGCTAAGCGGACCAGCATGCGAATAAATTCGCGCGCAATTTGCCGATGGTGCTCGTCCAGACGCTGTAAATCGGCAATTAATCGGACGTCCGCCGACTCAAACCGCGCCAGGCCACTATGCGATTGGCCAGCCGGCGCGGCCAGTTCCGGCCCCCCAAAACGCAGCCATTCGGCCGCCACACCCAGCCACGTGGCGATCATGCGCAACTTTTCCTGGGTCGGAATAGCTTCGCCCACCAGCCACTTGCGGGCCGCGTGCACGGTGATGGGACGGCCGTCGAAGCGGACATTGAATTCGCGCGCCAATCGGGTCGGGCTATCGGGAGAATAGTGGGCGTTCTTGAGCGCCTGCTGCAGTCGCTGGCTAAAGCTGGCGCGTTCATTGGCAGAGTTCATGGTTGGCACTGTTTTAGTTCCCGGCGCAGTATTGACTTGAACGCATTGCAATAAAAATCCCCGGTCGTCCGTGCCGGCGGTGGCGGGCCAAGCCCGATCAATGGCTGGCGCCAGAGAGCGCAGGCAACGCTCCTGCGCTCTTCGCTTAGACCGTTTGCACGGGGCCGCCCGCTCCCGCTCTACATTATACGGAAGCGTATGATGCCGTCAGAACCCGTTTCACGGCGCACGATTCGGTCATGCCACAGCTGATGCAAATGCGCTAGCGCTTCACCCATGGCAAAACTGAGCTGATGTGAATCCAAGGCGCGCCGGAACATCAATGGCACAATGTCGGCCGCCGTTTGCCACTCCGCGCAAGCGTGCATGACTTCGGCCAAGCGTTCAACATGATGCTCGCGCAACTGGCGGATGCGGGTGTGCAGGCCGCGAAACGGCTTGCCGTGCGATGGCAGCACCAGCGTCTCCTCCGGCAAATGAGCAAATTTTCCCAGGGAATCGAGATATAACTGGAGCGGATTGGCTTCCGGCTCCACCGCAAACACGGACACGTTGGTCGATATGCGCGGCAACACCATGTCACCCGAGATCAAGACGTTGAGCTCGGCGCTGTAGAGCGCCGCATGCTCGGGCGCGTGACCAAAACCGGTAATGACGCGCCAGTTGTGAGCGCCAATTTGCAGCAACTGCCCATCTTGCAAGCGGGTGAAAGCGGCCGGCACTGCCGGCACCAGGGTCGGATAATAATTTTTGCGTCCCTGCATTTGTTGCAGATACGCGGGATCGGTCAGCCCATGCCGCTGGAAATGCGGCAAGGCGGCCGTGCCGTCGACCCCGGGAAGGGCGGCCGCCATCATGCGCGCAAAACCGTATTCGGCGGCCGTCATCCACAATGGTGCCTGCCAGCGGCGACATAACCAGTCCGCCAGTCCAACATGGTCAGGGTGGCAATGGGTGACCAGCACGCGCTGCAGCGGCAAGCTGTCCAGACCGGAAGAAAAAACCGCCTCCCAGCCTGCCTTGGTCGCAGCATCGGCCACGCCGCAATCGATGACACTCCAGCCGTCCGCGCCCCCGTCGCCAAAACGGTCCTTGAGCAGCCACAAATTGATGTGGTTCAGGGCAAATGGCAAGGGCATGCGCAGCCAGGACAAGCCGGGCACAATGGGCACGACCTCGCCGCTGGCCGGCATCATATCGCCGAACGGGTAGGTCAGTTGCGATTCCAGAGAATTCATTGTCGGATCTTTCGTATTCACATTTCGGGCGGGCGCGCTACAATGCAGTTGACGTTGACGTCAACGGAAGTTAAGCGCGAATTCTAGGCGCATTTCGTGTCGGCCATCGCTTTCGATACAGGAACTCTAACAGCATGACCACCAAGATGCCGACCTATACCATCACCGAACTAGCGCGCGAATTCGATATTACCGCACGCACCATCCGTTTTTACGAAGACCAGGGCTTGCTAAGCCCGAAGCGCGAAGGCGCGGGGGGACGCAACCGCGTCTACACTGCGCGCGATCGTACCCGTTTAAAGCTGACCTTGCGTGGCAAGCGACTCGCCCTAGCCTTGTCCGAGATCAAGAGCATTGTCGACATGTACGATTCGCCCAAGGATACCAGGGCCCAGATGAACCGCTTCTTGAGCGTGCTGGCCCAACATCGCGAGACGCTAGAGCAAAAGCGCGAAGATATCGAAGGAGCGCTAGCTGAGATCGCGACCCACGAAAATGAATGCAAGCGCATGCTGGCCGCCATCAAGGACGAAGAAAAAGTGGCCATTGCGAAATAAAGCGCCCTATCTTCTCGCTAATGCCGTTAATTTTTGTCATTTTATGCCAAAGAAACTTGGCGGATTGCCCGTCTACGCGGGCTGGCCTTACTTTACGTTTACGTTAACGTCACACCCGCGTATGATGGGTATTTCACCCGCCCATCCACTGTCTAACCCACGAGGACGACATGCTCCATCTCCCAGGCTTAAGCTTCAATCATGGCGAAGATATCGCCGCTCTACGTGAAACGATTCAACATTTTGCCGCAGCGGAAATTGCGCCGCGCGCCGCTGAAATCGACCGTACCGACCAGTTTCCGATGGACCTGTGGCGCAAGATGGGCGACTTGGGCGTGCTCGGCATCACGGTCGACGAACAATACGGCGGCAGCGGCATGGGTTATCTGGCCCATATCGTGGCGATGGAAGAAATTTCGCGCGCCTCCGCTGCCGTCGGCCTGTCCTATGGCGCGCATTCGAACCTTTGCGTCAACCAAATCAAGCGCAACGGGACGGACGAGCAAAAAGCCCGCTACCTGCCAAAACTGGTGACCGGTGAACACATCGGCGCGCTCGCGATGTCGGAGCCGAATGCCGGCTCCGACGTCGTCAGCATGAAACTGCGCGCCGACTGGAAGGGCGATCGTTGGGTCTTAAATGGCACCAAAATGTGGATCACCAACGGCCCCGATGCGGACGTGCTCGTCGTTTATGCCAAGAACGACTTGGAAGCGGGCGCGCGCGGCATGACGGCCTTTCTGATCGAGAAACAGTTCAAAGGCTTCTCGATCGCGCAAAAACTCGACAAGCTGGGCATGCGCGGTTCGCATACGGGCGAACTGGTGTTCCAAGATTGCGAAGTACCGGCCGAAAACGTGCTCGGCGGCTTGGGCAAGGGCGTCAACGTCTTGATGTCCGGACTCGATTTTGAGCGTACCGTTCTGTCCGGCGGACCGCTCGGCATCATGCAAGCGTGTTTGGATCTGGTGCTGCCCTATGTGCACGAGCGCAAGCAATTCGGGCAAGCGATCGGCGAATTTCAGCTCATGCAAGGAAAACTGGCCGACATGTATTCGACCATGATGGCATGCAAAGCCTATGTTTATGCCGTGGGCCAGGCATGCGATCGCGCCAAGACCCCGGAAGCCGTGCGCCAGTTGCGCAAGGACGCCGCCGGCGCGATCTTGTATAGTGCCGAGAAGGCGACCTGGATGGCGGGGGAAGCGATCCAGGCACTGGGCGGCAATGGTTATATTAACGACTATCCGGCCGGCCGCTTATGGCGCGACGCCAAGCTGTATGAAATCGGCGCCGGCACCAGCGAAATTCGCCGTATGCTGATCGGTCGCGAATTGTTTTCGGAAAGCAATTAATAGACAGTGGGCGCCGACCATTAGCCGATTAACCGGTCAGCGCCTCACGACCGCGAAACGAGAAGAACGATGACTCAAGATGCGTTCCCAAAACTGCTGTCTTCCCAGATCGCCTTCGATATTGCGTGCGCGATTCGTGACGGTTTTGACAAGCACTACCGCCTGTTCCGCAGCACCAGCCAAGCCGCCAAGCAGCTCTTCGAGAATGGCGACTGGGCCGTGGCGCAGCAGGCGGCGCGGGACCGCATCGGTTTTTACGACAAGCGCGTGCAGGAATGCGTGCAAACGCTGGAAGATGAATACGATCCGCGCGAACTGACCGACGAAGTATGGCGCGAGTTGAAGTTGCATTATATTGGCATGTTGTCCAATCATAAGCAGCCCGAACTGGCCGAAAGTTTCTTCAACTCAGTCTGCTGCAACATCCTTCACCGCACCTATTTTCACAACGACTTCATTTTTGTACGACCCGTCGTGTCGACGGAATATATCGAGACGGAGGAACTGGCGCCAACCTACCGCGTGTATTATCCGGCCCAGGATGGCCTCCACTTCACCTTGAAACGCATCTTCACCAATTTCCAGCTGAACTGCAATTTTGCCCATCTCGACCATGATGTCGAGCTGGTGGAGGGCCGGCTCAAGCAGATTTTCGGCGCGGCCGAGATGGAGCCAAATCATCAAATTCAAGTGCTGTCGAGTCTGTTTTACCGCAACAAAGGCGCCTACCTTGTAGGCAAGGGCATCAACGGCAACCGGGAATACCCGTTCGTCGTGCCGATCCTGCATAACGGCGACGGCGAGCTGTTTCTCGACACCATCTTGTTCAATCTGGAGCAGATCACTCTCCTGTTCTCATTCACACGCGCCTATTTCCTGGTCGATATGGAAGTGCCGTCGGCCTACGTGCAATTTTTGCGCAGCCTGCTGCCGCGCAAGCCGCGCAGTGAAATCTATACCATCTTGGGACTGCAAAAGCAGGGCAAAACTCTTTTTTACCGTGATTATTTGCAGCACTTGAAGCATTCCTCGGACCGCTTCGAGATTGCGCCAGGCATACGCGGCCTCGTGATGCTGGTGTTCGCGCTGCCGTCCTTCCCCTATGTGTTCAAGGTGATCAAGGATTTTTTTCCGGCGCCGAAAGAGACCACCCGCAGCCAGATCAAGGAAAAATACCTGCTGGTAAAAAACCATGACCGGGTCGGGCGCATGGCCGATACGCTCGAGTATTCCAACGTGGCCTTCCCGCGCACCCGCTTTGACGAAGCCTTGCTAGTTGAGTTGAAACATTTTGCGCCCTCGCTGGTCGAAGAAGAAGACGAGCAAATTATCATCAAGCATTTGTACATCGAGCGCCGCATGGTGCCGCTCAATATTTGGCTCGCCAATGCGGACGGCAACGACGCCATGGTCGAACATGGCGTGCTCGAATACGGCAACGCCATCAAGGAACTGGTGGCTGCCAATATTTTCCCTGGCGACATGCTCTACAAGAATTTCGGCGTGACTCGTAACGAACGGGTCGTTTTTTATGATTACGACGAGATCGAGTACATCACCGACTGCAATTTCCGCGTGATCCCCGAGGCGCGCAATGAAGAAGATGAAATAGCGGCCGAGCCTTGGTATGCGATCGGCAAGCACGATGTGTTTCCGGAACAATTCGGCAGGTTTTTACTGGGCAACACTAAAATTCGACACTATTTTATGAAACACCACGCCGATCTCTTGACGCAGGCTTATTGGCAGACCCGCAAGCAACGCATCTTGGATGGCTTTATCGACGATGTGTTTCCGTATTCGCAGCAAATTCGTTTTTGCAATCAATTCACCCTTACCCCCCACCCGGCGTCATCGACGCCACCAATTTTGGAGACCATAGACCATGAATGACCCTATTGTTATAGTCGGCGCAGCGCGCACCCCGATGGGCGCCTTCCAGGGCGACTTTGCCGGCATCACCGCCAGCGACCTGGGCGCTGTCGCCATCAAGGCGGCAGTGGAGCGGGCCGGGATCGCGCCGGATACCGTCCAACACGTGTTTTTTGGCAATTGCCTGATGGCCGGCCAAGGCCAGGCGCCAGCGCGTCAAGCCTTGATCAAGGCCGGACTACCCATGTCGACTGGCGCCGTCACGCTGTCAAAAATGTGCGGTTCGGCCATGCAGGCGACCATGTTCGCGCATGACTCCTTGCTCGCCGGCAGCGCCGAAGTGATCGTATCGGGCGGCATGGAATCGATGACCAACGCCCCCTACCTGGTCCCGAAAGCGCGCAGCGGCTACCGTATCGGGCATGGCATGATTTATGACCACATGATGATGGACGGTCTGGAAGATGCTTATTCCAAGGATGAAAAAGGCAACGGCCGCTCGATGGGCACCTTCGCCGAAGAGTGCGCGAGCCAGTACAAGTTCACGCGCGAAGCGCAAGACGCGTTCGCCATCGCTTCCGTCCAACGGGCCCAGGCGGCCACCGCCGACGGTAGCTTCAAGTGGGAAATCGCACCCGTGACCGTCTCCGGCCGCGGCGGCGACACGGTGATCGACAAGGATGAAGGCCCACAAAAAGCCAGGCTGGAAAAAATACCTTCCCTTAAGCCCGCCTTCAAGAAAGATGGCACCATCACGGCCGCTTCCTCATCTTCCATCAACGACGGCGCCGCTGCCCTGGTGCTGATGCGGGCGTCCACCGCCAAAAAACTCGGTTGCACCGTCATCGCGACCATCCGCGGCCATGCCACCCATGCGCAGGCGCCCAACCTGTTTTCCACGGCACCCGTGGGCGCCATCGAGAAACTGCTGGGCAAGACCGGCTGGTCAGCGCGCGATGTCGATCTGTTCGAAATCAATGAAGCGTTCGCTGCCGTGCCGATGGCCGCCATGCATGACTTAGACATTCCGCACAGCAAGATCAACGTCCACGGCGGCGCTTGCGCCTTAGGCCACCCGATCGGCGCGTCCGGTGCCCGCATCATCGTCACCCTGATCGGCGCTTTGAAAAAACGCGGCGCCAAGCGCGGCGTCGCCGCCCTCTGTATCGGCGGCGGCGAAGCGACCGCGATGGCGATCGAACTGGCCTAAATGGCGGGCGCCAGTGCGCCCTTTCCTTTAATCCAATGAGGACAACAGCATGGCGACGACACTAATCATTGGCGCCTCGCGCGGCATCGGACACGAACTGGCGCGCCAATATCTAGACAGCGGCTGGCGCGTCATCGCCACCGCGCGCCAGGCCGATGACTGCGCCGCACTGGCCAAACTGGGAGCGCAAACGCAGCGCCTCGACGTCACCGATATGGAAGGCTGCGCCGCGCTCGGCTGGAAGCTCGATGGCGAACATCTCGACGTGGCCATCCTGAACGCCGGTGTCTACGGGCCGCGCCATGACGGTTTCCCGCTGCAAACGGATTTCGACGACGTCATGCACACCAATGTGCTGGCGGCGATGCGCCTGTTGCCCACCGTCGCCCCCATGGTGTGCGCCGTGCGCGGCAAGCTGGCCGTCATATCGTCCCATATGGGTTCGCTCAGCGAGCGCGGCAACCCGACCGGCTCCCTGTATCGAGCCAGCAAGGCCGCCTTAAATTCCGTATTGATCGATACCGCCCTCAAATACGGCCCTTTAGGTGCCACCTGCGTCGCCATCCATCCGGGCTGGGTGCGTACCGACTTGGGCGGCCCGAGCGCCGATCTGACGCCGCAGCAAAGCGCGCAAGGCATCCGCAGCACTCTCGCCGGCCTGGCCAGTTCCGACCGGGCCTCTTTTTTAAACCACGACGGCACGCCAATCGGCTGGTAGTCACTTTCCGAGAATCTATGATACTGAGCAACGAACATGAAATGATCCGCGACGCCTTACGCACGTTTTCGCGTGAGCGCCTGGCCCCCAACGCGGCGCGCTGGGACAAGGAGCATCACTTCCCGCAAGAGGAATTAAAAGAGCTGGCCGCGCTGGGCGCGTTCGGCGTGGCGGTGCCGGAAGAACTGGGCGGTGCCGGCCTCGATTACGTCTCGTTGGCCCTGGTGCTGGAGGAAATCGCCGCCGGCGACGGCGGCACGTCGACCATTATCTCGGTCAACAATTGCCCGGTGTGCAGCATCGCCATGATGTACGCCAATCCAGCGCAACAGGAACAATGGCTGCGCCCGCTGGCCCAGGGTCGGATGCTGGGCGCGTTTTGCCTGACCGAACCGCACACCGGCAGCGACGCCTCGGCTTTACGCACGACGGCAACGCGCGAAGGCGACAGCTACGTGCTCAACGGCGTCAAGCAATTCATCACCAGCGGCAAATACGCCGACGTCGCCATCGTCATGGCCGTCACGGACAAGGCGGCGGGCAAGAAAGGCATCAGCGCGTTCTGGGTCCCGACCGCGACGCCAGGCTATATCGTGGCCGGCTTGGAGCAAAAGATGGGCCAGCATTCGTCAGACACGGCGCAGATCTTGTTCGAAAATTGCCGCATCGGGGCCGAGAACTTGATCGGCGAGGAAGGCCAAGGATACAAAATCGCGCTCTCCGGCCTGGAAGGCGGGCGCATCGGGATTGCATCGCAAGCGGTCGGCATGGCGCGCGCGGCATTCGAGGCGGCACTTGGCTACGCTAAGGATCGCGAAACCTTCGGCAAGCCGATCTTCGAGCACCAGTCGGTGCAATTCAAGTTAGCCGAGATGGCCATGCAGATCGAGGCGGCGCGCCAGCTGATCCGCCACGCGGCATCGATGAAGGACGCCGGCCTGCCTTGTCTGAAGGAAGCGGCGATGGCCAAGTTGTTCGCCTCCGAGATGGCCGAGCGCGTGTGTTCCGATGCGATCCAGGTACACGGCGGCTATGGCTACGTGTCCGACTTCCCCGTTGAACGCATCTACCGCGACGTGCGTGTGTGCCAGATTTACGAGGGCACCAGCGACATCCAAAAGATCCTCATCGCACGCGCTCTGTAAGAGCGATCGCTGTCTCACGCCAACATGGCGTGAGAATGGGGGGCGCGACCCGCCGTTGGGCTCGCCCCCGGGTTCCCAAGGCGCCCATCGGCTACTTCGGGTTTTTCTAAAGCGGACCGAGCGACTTGCTTTGGCTAAGCTCGTCGCTCACGCAGCTAGTTCGTGTTCAATGGCTGCGCGATCGCGCCTTGCTCGTTGCTGCCGACCCGCTCGTATTCGGCGATCACTTGGGCCGCGAAGAGGAGCAAGGTGGCGCCGATTTCCAGACTGAACATGACGACGATGTCCGTCGTCATCGAGCCATACACGACATTGACCTGCGATAGCGTGGAGAAATACCAGACCAGGACATGGCGCGCGATCTCCCACAACAAGGCCGCCGTAATGCCGCCAATCAATGCGTGCCCGTAGGACAAGCGGCCGACCGGCATCACCAGATAAATGGAACTGAGGACGAGGATTTCTCCGCCCAGGCCAAGCAGATACAACAGCACGCCAGAAATCCCATGCAGCGACCAGCTGCGCCCAAGAAATTGCACACTTTCCTCGCCCATCACTTGCAAGCTGCCCGCCACCAGGGTCACCAGCAAAATGCCGACCCCGAGCGAGACGATATAGCAGTACGGCAAAATCGCCGATACGAGAAAATGGCGCCGCCGTATCGCGACGCGGTGGATGAAGATGACGCATATGGCGTTTTCCAGCACCGAGAAGGCGAGCGAACTGAAAAACAGCATGGACACCAGCAAGACCCAGCCGATCACGTCCCTGTGGGCCAGAAAATGCGCCACCTCCGCCACCACCGATGCCGACTGCCCCGGCACCAGCCATTCCAAATAGCGCCCCAGCGTGAGCAGCAGCTCCGTCTGGTCGATGAAATGCGACAAAGCAACGACAACCAGCATCAGCATGGGTACGATCGAGAGCAGTGAATAATAGGCGACCGCACCCGCTAGCAGTAAGCCCTGATTGGCGCGGAAGGCTTTTAAGGTTTGCCGCACAAACCCAAAGGGATGGCTGAGGATGTAGGCGGGCACCTTGCGCTTGATTGTTGGCATGCTGTGGTCCCGGCGATGATGGGGCGGTACCGGGATCGGCCGCAGCCCTGCGGCGCGGGCAGTACGGCCACCGGAGCCGGCACACGTATTTTACATGCCATTGTATCAAGACGGCGTTTTCGCGCACGGGAACTCGAGCCATCGATAGCGCCCGGGCCGGTATTTTCTTCACATGCATCATCCGCATTTCTTTTCATCAATTGAGGACAGAGGCCCGATACCCTATACTTTGTTTGCAAAATTATTCACCCACCAAAGTATCCACCATGGCACTTAACTACATCTGGTCCGGCTTCTTTCTAGTCGGCTTTCTGGCCGCGCTGTTGCAGTGGTTGGTTTTGGGCGATAACGACATTTTCAGGCGCATCATCGACGGCACCTTCGAATCGGCCCGGATGGGCGTGATGGACATCGCCCTGCCGCTCGCCGGCGTGATGACCTTGTGGCTGGGCATCATGAACATCGGGGAAAGGGCGGGCGCGGTCGGCGCCCTAGCCAGGCTGATCTCGCCGTTATTCACGCGCATCTTTCCCGGCATTCCGCACGGCCACCCCGCAACCGGCCACATGGTGATGAATTTTTCCGCCAATTTGCTCGGCCTAGACAACGCCGCCACCCCGCTCGGTCTGAAAGCGATGGAGAGTTTGCAAACGCTCAATCCGAACAAAGAGGAGGCCACCGATGCCCAAATCATGTTCCTGGTGCTACACACTTCGGGCTTGACCTTGATTCCGCTGGCGATCATGGCGCAACGCGCCATTCTGGGCGCGCGCGACCCTTCCGACATTTTTATCCCATGCATGATTGCAACCTATGTCGCCACTGTGGTCGGCATCGTCACCGTCGCCATCAAGCAACAAATCAACTTGCTAAACAGGGTCGTCCTCAGCTGGCTGGGCGGCATGACGGCGGCCGTTGCCGGCGTGCTCTGGTACTTCACGCACTACCTCAATAAACAGGACATCGAACTGGTCTCGAAAGTGTCGAGCAATCTGATTTTGCTCGTCGTCATTGCCGTGTTCATCATCGGCGCCCTGCGCAAGCGGGTCAATGTCTACGAGGCATTCATCGAAGGTGCCAAAGGCGGCATTCATACTTCGCTCACCGTCATCCCCTATCTCGTGGGCATGCTGGTGGCCATTAGCGTGATCCGCAACGCGGGCGTGCTCGACTTTATCGTGTCCGGCTTGAACTGGGGTTTCGCGCAGCTGGGCTTGAATGCTGATTTCACACCGGCGCTGCCGACCGCGCTCATGAAACCGCTGAGCGGCAGCGGATCCAAAGCAATGATGATCGATGCCATGAAAACCTATGGCGTCGATTCATTCGTCGGACGCTTAGCCTGCGTGTTCCAAGGTTCGGCCGACACCACTTTTTACATCGTGGCCCTGTATTTCGGCTCGGTCGGCATCAAACGGACCCGCTATGCGATCTCCGCCGGCCTGCTCGCCGATCTGGCCGGGATCGCCGCCGCCATCGCCGTCGCCTATCTCTTTTTCCATTGAGGATCATCATGTTCCGACGTCTTTTGTCGACTGCCCTGCTGACCTTGGCCGCCAGCGCTCATGCCCAATTGCCAGAAGCGGTCGCGCAACTGCTGCGCGCGGCCAATATTCCGGAAGGGGCCGTGGGGGTCGTGGTCATGCGCGGCAACACCACCTTGCTGTCAGAAGGGGCCGAGCGCAGCATGCAACCGGCCTCGACGATGAAGCTGGTAACCACCATGGTCGGCCTTGAAGAGCTGGGCCCGCTCTTCCGGGGGCGCACGGAATTGCGCACCAATGCCGACCTGGTCAATGGCGTGTTGCAAGGCGATCTGATCCTGCGCGGCGGCGCTGATGCCGACTTGAATGCTGACGTACTAGAGCATATGCTGCAAGCCCTGCGCCACCAGGGCATCCAAAAAATCGGGGGCGACTTGATCCTCGACCGCCAACTGTTCCAGCCGGCGCGACCGGACCAGGGTGTGCTGCCGTTTGACGAGGCCGCCGAGTTTCGCTACAACGTGATCCCGGATGCCTTGCTACTCAATACCAATTTGTTGCAGATCGATTTGATCGGCACTGGCACCCAGCTAAAATTGATGATGCTGCCCGCCTTAGAGAAAGTAACAGTGGGCTCCGACATGAAACTCATTGAGGCCGACTGCGCCAAATGGGCGGAAGGATGGCGCACGCCCGACTATGTCCGCGCCGACCATGGCGAGCTGCGCGTCATGCTGCACGGCACCTTCCCCAAAAACTGCGTCAAATCGACCAGTGTCAACGTGCTTGACCGCCAGAACTACGCCGACCGCCTGTTCCGCGCCACTTGGCGCCGCTTGGGCGGCACATTTAACGGCGTCGTGCGGGAGGCGGCGACGGCCACGACGGCGCTGCCGCGCATGCGAGTGCTAACCGACCACGTCGCGCGCGCGCTGCCCGAAGTGGTGCGCGACATCAACAAATCGTCCGATAACACCTTGGCGCGACTGCTGTATCTGAGCTTGGGCAGCTTGGAGTCCGATCCCGTTTTGGGCAGTGTGCCCGCGCTGCTGGCGCCGGGAGCGAGCTCCGCGGCGCGCGCCGAGACCCTGGTGCGGCAGTGGCTGCAACGCCACAATATCGATGATCAGGGGCTGGTACTGGAAAATGGTTCCGGCCTGTCGCGCATCGAACGGATCCGCCCGGTGCAGATGGCAGGCTTGTTGCAGGCCGCCAGCCACAGCCTATGGGCACCGGAATTTTTGGCCAGCCTGCCCATTGTCGGCGTCGACGGCACCATGCGCCGCCGCTTGCGCGACAGCCCGGCCGCCCGGCGCGCGCGCATCAAAACGGGAACCCTGAAAAATGTGGTGGCGATTGCCGGTTACGTGGCGGACGCAGACGGTCAGCAATGCGTGGTCGTGGCCATGATCAACCATGATTTGGCCGGCAACGGCGCCGGCCGCGCCGCACTCGATGCTTTGATCAACTGGGTGGCGGCGTCCAGCGCCGTCAACTAGCTAGACAGACCCGTCTTGACCGGTCTGTCTCGCCGATGCGTGCGCAGGCGCACCGGGCGCCGTTTGTCACAGTCGGCTCGGTGAGCACGCCGATGGCAAGCTTTCCGGCAGCGCATGGGCGCTCGGCCCGGAAAAGGCTTGAAGCACTCTATTTCGCACCCGGCGCCAACACGGGAAGCGTTAGCACCTCCAGCAAGGCGGCCGTTTCCGCATCCGGCACGCCGTCATATTTCGTTTGCCGATACTTCATCTGGAAGGCGATCAAGACCTTGCGCGTGGCCTCGTCGAGCTCGCCGTTTTGCGGAACCGCGAAGCCATGCTGCGCCAGTTTCATCTGAAACCAGGGCAGATCTGGCAACTGGCGCTCGAACCGGGAGCGCTCGCTTGCCACGCGGGCCGCATTCGGCCATGTGACGAGGCCGGCAGCGGCCAGCTGCTGCCATGGAAATAGGGGGCCCGGATCGGACTTGCGCTGGGGCGCGATATCGCTGTGGCCAAGTATGTTTTCCGGCAAGATGGCGTGGCGCGCCACGATTTGCTTGAGCAACACGATCAGTTGCTCCATCTGCGCCGGCATGTAGGGGGACCAGAGGCGGCCCTCAGGCGTGTCCTTAAAGCCAGGGTTGACGATTTCAATTCCGATCGAAATACTGTTGAGGTCGGTATGTCCGTGCCAGAAGCTGGCGCCAGCGTGGTTGGCTTGGCGTCCTTCATCGACCAAGGCATAAAAAAACGGCTTGTCGGTATCCGTTAGCAGGTAATGGCAGCTAAGGTCGCCCTCGCTCAGAATTTTGAGGGAGCGCCCCAAGTCGCTCACGGTATAGTGAATCACGATGAACCGGACGCGGCTGCTTTGGCTGCGCGCCGAATAGGTGTCGTCAAGGCGGGGGCCGGGGGCGGCGCAGCCGACCAGAAGGACGCTCCAGCACGCGAGCAGCAATTTTTTCACCAGCTGTTGCCCCGCGAATCTGCGGCCGCCTAAGGCACGCGCGGCGCTGCCGCCGCAAGCGCCGCCTCTTGCTTCCTTTACCTTTGCCTGCATGGGCCTTCCTTCTCGATTCGGCGCGCCGGCGGCGCCTTGCTAATTGCTAGCGTTCGGCGTTGCCGTGATTCTGATGCCGTTGCATCTATGTCGTCGTCCTGCATCGAGCGGCGCACCGAATCGATCAGCGCTCACGCGACGGGCATGTGCAGCACGCTGACCCGCTCGCTTTCATTGCCAAGGCGATCGACGCCGCTGACTATGACTGCCGAGGCCGGGCCGGCCGCATCGTCGACCACGTCCCATTCGGCGCTTGCAGCCGGCGCCACGGCGAAATGCCATTTTTCGCCATAACGCGACCAGATGGCAAAGACAGCGAGCGGCGTGCCGGCCGCTGCCGTCAGTTTCAAGCTGAGGCAGCCTCGGCTGCGGCGCACAGTGACGCTGGGCGCGGCGGGCGCCGCCGTCCCCATCCACGGCGAATTGGGGCTTAAGGCGGCGCTCTGGTAGGCTTTCGCCTTGAGCTGGTCGCAGATGCCCTTGCGGTTTTCCATCAGCGCGGCCATGCTGAAATGCAGTTGGCCATGCACGCCGGGCCGGGTGCGGGTGAGCGCGATCTGCTTGACGATTTCTTCCGGCGAGAACGAGCGCGCGGAATGGTCGATCCTGCTGGTAAACAGGCCCGGCCAGATATGCCGGCCGCGCGGATTTTGGGCCAGCCAATAGTCGAGCAGCACATCGAACGCTTGCGGCGGCTGGGCGATCGGCCAATACAATTGCGGCGCCAGGTAATCGAGCCAGCCATTGGCCAGCCACAGCTCGGCATCGGCGTACAGTTTGTCGTACTGGCTAAATCCCGCGATCCCGGCCGGGCGCCGGTCCGGGCGCCCGATGCCAAACGGGCTAATGCCAAAGCGCACCCAGCTCTTTTCGCGGTGAATGCCCAAGTACAGCGCTTCGATCAGCCGGTTGACGTTCTGGCGGCGCCAGTCAGCCCGCTCCAGGTGTCCGCCAGACAGCAAATAACGCTGCCATGACGGCTGGTCGGGAAACGGCAGTTCCGCGTGCAAAGTGGCGGCGCCATCGGGCCCGTCGGCGCCAGAACTCGCGTCGATCGGGTAGGGATAGAAATAATCGTCAATATGGACGCCATCGATGTCGTAACGGCGCACGACATCGAAAATGACGTCTTGAGTCTGCTGTGCGGCGGCCGCTTCGCCCGGATCCATCCACAGCAGTTTGCCATACTGTTTTACCGTTTCCGGCCGGGTATTGGCGATATGGTCGCGCGTGAGCGGCGTTTTTGCAGTCGAGTGCCGCGCCCGGTACGGATTGAACCAGGCGTGCAATTCCAAGCCGCGCGCGTGCGCCTGCGTGATCCAGAACTTCAGGGGGTCGTACCACGGCTGGGGCGCCTGGCCCTGCCGCCCGTTCAAGTACTCGGACCACGGTTCCAGCTTGGACGGATAGATCGCATCGGCGCTGGGGCGCACTTGCAGCACGATCGCGTTCAGGTTGAGTGTCTTGGCGCGCTCGAGGATGGCTAAAATTTCCGCCTGCTGCTGGAATACCGTTAGATTGCTGCGACTGGGCCAGTCAATATTGGCCACCGTCGACACCCAAGCGGCACGAAATTCGCGTGGCGCCGGGGGCGCATCATCGCCCGTTGCTGGCGGCAACGATCCGCCCGGCGCCACTTTTTGGGTCGAGCAACTGCTTAATCCGCCAGCCATGGCGAGCGCTGCGATCACGCTGGCGGCCGTGCACAGCTGCCTGCGTTTGTAAAGTGTCAAAGCCAATCCATTCCCTCATTCGCATGTTGCAGGGCTCAACTATAGTGCAATTTTGACGCCCTGGGCTCGCCCGTGCAACTTGCCGAAGGCGGGATCGATCTTGACCAGGGCCGCCATCGCGAAGCCCGGCACGGTCGCGATGCAGACCCATATGAAAAAATGCGGGTAACCCAATTGCTGCTGAATCCAGCCGCTCACCATGCCCGGCAGCATCATACCAAGCGCCATGAAACCCGTACAAATCGCATAATGGGCCGTCTTGTGCGCACCGTCTGCCACCATGATCATAAACATCAAGTAAGCGCAAAACCCGAATCCATAGCCGAATTGCTCGATCGCCAGGAAAGCTGCGACGACGACGACATCGGTGGGTAGCGCGCTAGCCAAGTAGACAAACACGAGATCGGGCACATGCACGGCCAGCACCATCAGCCACAGGCAGCGTTTCAAGCCGTGGCGGGAAATGACGTAACCGCCGAGCAAACCGCCCAGCGTCAGCGCGAGGACGCCGACGCTGCCATACACCAGCCCGACCGCCGACATGCTAAGCCCCAGTCCGCCTTTCTCCAGCGGATCGAGCAAGAACGGCGTGGCCAGTTTCAGCAGCTGCGCTTCGCCCAGGCGGAACAATAACAAAAACCCGAGAATGACGACGATGTCTTTTTTCTTGAAAAATGCGCGGAAGCTGGCGCAGAAATCCTTCACAATAGGACCATGGCAAACGCCAAAGCGGTCGCCGGCCGGCTTTGGCAACACCCATCGGTGGTACAGGGACAAGCCGATGAACAAGGCTGCCAACAGGTAAAATACGACCGACCAGGCTAGGCTCTTGTCGCCCGTCGATTCGCTCAGGCGGCCCGCCAGATACACCAGCCCACCTTGGCCCGATATCATCGCTAAACGGTAAAACGTGCTTCGCACGCCGACGAATGCGGCTTGCTGATGCTCTTGCAAGCCCAGCATATAAAAGCCGTCGGCGGCAATATCATGGGTCGCGGAACTAAATGCGATCAGCCAGAACATGGCCAGAGTCAGGGGAAAAAAATGCGCCAGGCGGGTACTGACGGCAACTAGGGCCAGCGCGGGCCCGATCAGCAACTGCAAGGACACGATCCAGAAGCGCTGGCTGCGAAACATAGCAACCAGGGGCGACCAGAGGGGTTTGATCACCCAGGGCAGGTAGAACCAGCTGGTATAGAGCGCGATATCCGTGTTGGAGGTGCCATAGTCTTTGTACATAATGACCGAGAGCACCATCACCGCAACGTAGGGAATGCCTTGGGCAAAATAGAGGGAGGGAATCCATAACCAGGGTGATTTTTCTTGCGCTCGTTGCATACATCCTTTGTCATTCGGAGCGCCCGGCCGGCCCGCCTACGCCGGCGGCAGGGACGCCTACAACGTGAGCGCCATCCGCACACTCCCCTGCGCGTCCTCTAATAGCGCTTGTGCCTGCTCAACGTTGGCGTTCTTGACCAGGGCCACGATGGCGACCTTAACATGAAACTCGCATTGTTCGAGCATGCTGCGGGCGGCCCGTTCGTCAGCGCCCGTCGCGTGCATGGTCAGGCGCACGGCGCGCCAGACCAGCTTGGCGTTAGTCGGTTTCAAGTCTACCATCAAGTTTCCGTAGACTTTGTGTAGACGCACCATCAACGCGCTTGAAAAAGCGTTTAATGCAATTTTTTGCGCCGTGCCCGCTTTCAGACGAGTGCTGCCGGAGATCACTTCTGCCCCGGTGTCAAGCGTGATGCCGATTTCCGCTTGCAGCGCGAGCGGCGCCTCCGTATTGTTGGCGATGCCGATCGTAAGGGCACCGG
Source organism: Janthinobacterium sp. (assembly GCA_003133225.1). GTDB lineage: Bacteria > Pseudomonadota > Gammaproteobacteria > Burkholderiales > Burkholderiaceae_D > Janthinobacterium. Next base: position 20,600 of record PKWL01000137.1, on the reverse strand, counting down.
CGGCGCGCGCCGCTGCCAGCACGCCCAGCACGAAAGGCGTGGCGCCGGATGCGGACAAAAGGAGCACGACATCGACCGGCCCAACATGCAGCGCCTGCAGAGCGGCGCCACCTTGCTCGCGGTCATCTTCAGCCCCCTCGACGGCCATGAACATCGCTTCCTGGCCGCCGGCCAGTAAGGCAATGGCGCGCTCATGCGGCCAGGAAAAAGTGGGGTGGAGCTCAACGCAGTCGAGAACACCGAGGCGGCCCGACGTGCCGGCGCCGGCGTAAATTAAGCGTCCGCCCGCTTCGATACGCGGCACGGCGGCGCTCACTGCAAGCGCAATGCTGGGCGCCGCGGCGCGCACCGCCTTAACCGCATTGAACTGGTCATCGACAAAGGCGGCCACCAAGTCAATGGCCGAATACTGATCTAGTCGCGTGTGTTCCGGGCTCGGGGTTTCCGTTTTTAACATTAGCGTGGAAAATGCATGGATGCGATAAGACCAGTGTAATACCAAAATCGTCCACGCATGGATCTGTTGCAAGGCGTCGCTTTGAGGGGCGGGAAATTTTTGGTCGCCAACGAACTGGCCGATTTGCTAAGGGCCGCAAGGACAGCTTGGGGCGCCGGCGCGACCAGCTGCGCTGCGCCGGGCCACCGTTACAAAACGTCGCACCTGCTGCCAAGGCCAAACGGGGAGGGCCATCATGGCCAAGGAGTGCCCGAGCCGTCGCGGCCCCGCCCGATTTTTTCCTCTTCGCCACTATTGGCGGGCGATCCGTTGTGTAAAAGCAGGCTTAGCGCAAGCCATCCGCGGCCGCTCACGGCAGCGGGCACTGGAAGTCATAATTGCCGATCAGCTCTTTTCCATCTTGCAGCGCGATGCGGATACGGCCAACGTCCGCCTCGGTGAAATGGAGCGCCACATAGCCCATGGCAGCCGCTTGCCTCGGCGCTAGCTCGAGCGTACCACCTTGTTTCATCAGATGTTGCTCCGAGATACCCCGTCGTTCACGGCGGAGAGGACAGGAACCGACCGCGAAGCGGTCGGAGCTCTTGAATTTGGTAGTTGAATTGCTTTTTGCCAGACATAGCCATAACCATCAGCACGCTAAATGATGCGGCAATCCTTTTGTGAGATACCCTGCACCGTCTGCGCATCAGCGATGCCGGTCTGGATGTTGAAAATGCCCGTCATCCGGATCGCCACACGGCCCTGGTGGATTCCCTTGTTTTTGCCGGAAGGTACGTCGGCCACCACCATGTCACCGGTGCGAAAGCCAAACGCCGTCTTTTTGCGGGTCAAATAGGCACGCGGAAAACCATACTTGTTCAGTCGCGTCTTGCAGCGCGAACCGCGGCCGGTGCATTTGACGCGCAAGGTCGGTGTGCGCGCGCCGCGCACGTCGCCCACGATGCCAACGCAAGCGGCATCCAGGACATGCGCCTTTGAAATACCTTGGCGCGAGCGGTTCCATTTGGTGCGCCCACCTGTGCCAACCTCCACCGGAAGATCAGCATTTTTGAATGCCTGGAACAAGGCCCATCCGGTGGCATTGACGGCCGCGGCATTGCGCAGCGGCGCCTTCGCTGCGCGAGGATCTTCGCCAGGCGCACCGGGTCTTTCTTGAGAAATTCGCGGACGTCGCGCGCATTTTTTCTTATTACAAGGCTCGCAGGCCAGTGTCAGGTTGCTGACGCGGTTTGGGCCGCCGTTGGCCTTGGCATCGATATGTTCCATCTGCAGCGGCCGGTTGCGTCGCAATAGGCACAGGTGCGGTTGAATTTTTCCAGCAAATATTCGCGCACCTCGTAGCCGAGCAATGTGCTTGGCTGATACTCGACACCGGAGATCTCCGGATTTTGTATCTTCTGCATGTCGAAACGGACCAACTCTTGCGCCAGATGCGTGATTGGCGCCAGACGGCGCAGGCGCGCCACCCAGGCCATGGCCGAGTCGATCCGATGTTGATGGCGCTAGCCATCCCGTGCGCCGGATGCGATTATTGAAGCGCGGCGCGCGGTAGCGCAGGTTGCCGCGGCGGCGCCGACGAATACTGGATCGCGCATGCAGCGACTTCTTGATGGCTTGGCCGCAGTGCACCAATTCCATCAGAAACAAAATATGCATCACCGGGCCATTGACGCCGGCGGCCTCAACGACTTCCTCGATGCGGCAGACGGCCATGCCGCTGGTAACGCTGCCCGGATCAATGGATAATCACGATTCTTGACGGATACGAGGCAAATCTGATTAATTTACTGCATTTATCCTCGCCGGCATAAATCTCTGTCGAGGCATCGGGTTAGGTAGCTCCAGTAATCGGGTTAATGGCGTGCGCAGGCAGCAGGAATGAACGAGAGGTTCTGCGCCCGAACCGGAATTTGTCCACTGAGCTGACCGTTTACCGACTCTGAAACACTTGCACCCGCTCGAATGATGTAGTAACATTACTACATCATTCGAGCATACGGGGGTGTCGTCATGACCATTACCACCTTATCAAGCCGCGAGTTCAACCAAGGGGCGAGCGAGGCAAAACGGGCCGCAAACAACGGGCCGGTGTTCATCACGGATAGAGGCCGACCGGCCCATGTGCTTATGAGCTTTGAGTACTATCAGCGACTCACAAAGCAGCGGCGCAACATTGCCGATGCGCTGGCTATGCCGGGTATTGCCGACATCGAGTTTGAGCCGCCGCGTGTGACCATCGAAACTCGGCCGGCTGATTTCCCATGATGTTTGTTCTCGATACCAACGTGGTGTCCGAACTGCGCAAGGTGCGGCTTGGTAAGGCCGATACGAATGTGACGGCATGGGCGGAAAGCGTTGATGCCGCTGACCTCTTTGTGTCGGCCATCACCATCATGGAACTGGAGCTTGGCGTTCTGTCGGTTGAGCGAAAGGACGCCACTCAGGGGGCCCTGTTGCGCTCGTGGCTAGAGCAGCACGTATTGCCTGAGTTCTCCGGGCGCACGCTGCCTGTCGATACCGCCGTGGCACTACGCTGCGCCAGGCTGCATGTACCCGACAAGCGCGGCGAGCGCGATGCACTCATCGCGGCAACCGCCCTTGTGCATGGCATGACGGTGGTCACTCGCAACGTCGCTGATTTTAAGCCCACGGGAGTGCCCCTCATCAATCCGTGGGAGGTATCCCAGTGATGGGAAACAGTTTTTCGGCACCTCATATTTGGCGAACTGGACAAATTCCGGTTTGGGCTTACCACCCCAACGAATGAATCGCCACTCTGTTTTATCGGGTTTTCAGACTAACGAAAGTTAGCAGAAAGTATACCCATTATGCATAGCCACGAACAAATCCAGCCTACCTTGCAGGCGAACTCGCTTCTTCGTGGTTGCCCATGTCCTACGGGCCAAATTCGCCACATCACTGCGAATTTTTGCGCAAATATGGTTCAGCCTAAACAATGGGTCAAAGCCATCGGACGACTTAACAGCTCTTTTGACTTCCGCCGCTGGCATTGCCTTAGCCACGAGGCCGGGATAGGTCGTGGCACCGTCAGTTATTACAGTCACGCCAGCTTTGGCGGCCATGCCTGGGGCGGGCCACCAATCAGTAAGCCAAGCATAAAGACGTCGTCGCCTGTGAGACTTGAGCGCGGTCAAAATTAAATTGATCGCCCTTAGCACTAGGCGCAGCGTTTGGCGCCCGGCAAACGCTGCGCCTAGTGGGCCGGCCAAACGTAAAAAACCCGTGAAAATAGCGGGCCCGGGATCAAAATTTCAAATTTCTAAAATTGTTTCTTATCAAAGAAACGCGATTTATTTAATTCTTAAGCCAAAATAGAAATTTTAACGCCAAGCGATGCGCCAGCCGGATCGCTCGGCGTCGCCTTGCGCTTCGCAATGGCGGATAATCATGTCATTTTCCGCCTTCCACTATGCAATGCAAAAGTTGAAAATACCGCTTGGCTGCCCCTGCGGCGGCCCCAGTTACGCCACCTGCTGCGGCCCGTTCATCGACGGCGCCGCTATGGCGCCCAACGCCGAGGCGCTGATGCGCTCGCGTTACACGGCCTATGCCTTACGCAAGGAAACGTACCTGCGTTCCACCTGGCACCCCAGCACTCGCCCACCCGACGCCATCATTTCCGATAATGAACAGTTGCAATGGTTGGGACTTGAGGTAAAATCTGCTTTACGTTTACGTCAACGTAAAGTAAAACAAGATACCGGTTCGGATAGGGACAGCGTCGAATTCGTGGCTCGCTATAAAGTCAATGGCCGCGCCTGCCGCCTGCATGAGCTAAGCTGCTTCGTGCGGGAAGGCGGACGCTGGTTTTATGTCGACGGTAGCTTTCCCGATTAAGGCCGTGCCCACCCGTGCAGCCAGAGCCAACGCGATAAAAAAGGATCAGCAATGCCGCAAATCGAAAGCAAACTCAATCCGCGCAACGAAGATTTCAAAGCCAATGCGGCGGCTATGCAACTGATCGTCGACGATCTGCGCGACAAAGTCGCCCAAGTCGCCCTCGGCGGCGGCGCCGCGGCCAGCGCCAAACACGTCGCCCGCGGCAAACTGCTGCCGCGCGACCGGGTCCAGATGCTGCTCGATCCGGGCACGCCGTTCCTCGAATTTTCGCAAATGGCCGCATTCGACATGTACAAGGATGGCAATGGTGTCGATGCCGCGCCGGCAGCCGGCGTCATCACCGGCATCGGCCGCGTGGCTGGCCAGGAATGCGTGATTGTGTGCAACGACGCCACCGTCAAGGGGGGCACCTATTACCCGATGACGGTGAAAAAACATTTGCGCGCCCAGGAAATCGCCGATCAGAACAACCTACCTTGCATCTATCTGGTCGATTCCGGCGGCGCCAATTTGCCCAACCAGGACGACGTGTTTCCCGATCGCGAACACTTCGGCCGCATCTTCTACAACCAGGCCAATCTGTCGGCCAAGGGCATTCCGCAAATCGCGGTCGTGATGGGCTCTTGCACCGCGGGCGGCGCCTATGTGCCGGCCATGAGCGACGAATCGATCATCGTCAAGGACCAAGGGACAATTTTCCTCGGTGGCCCACCACTGGTGAAGGCGGCCACCGGTGAAGTGGTCACGGCCGAAGACCTAGGCGGCGGCGATGTCCATACCCGACTGTCGGGCGTGGCCGATCATTTGGCGCAAAACGATTTGCATGCGCTGTCCTTGGCCCGCACCATCGTCTCCAACCTGAACCGGCGCAAGCGGCAACAGGTGGCGCTGCGCGCATCGACCGAACCTAAATATGCACCCCAAGAATTGTACGGCGTGATCCCCGTCGACACCCGCAAGCCATTCGACGTGCGCGAGGTCATCGCCCGCATCGTCGACGCCAGCGACTTCGACGAATTTAAGGCGCGCTACGGCACGACATTAATTTGCGGCTTCGCTCATATTTATGGTGTCAAGATCGGCATCATCGCCAACAACGGCATCCTTTTTTCCGAATCGGCCCTAAAGGGCGCCCATTTCATTGAATTGTGCTGTCAGCGCAAAATCCCGCTCGTTTTCCTGCAAAACATCACCGGCTTCATGGTCGGGCGAAAGTACGAAAACGAAGGCATCGCGCGCAATGGCGCCAAGATGGTAACCGCGGTCGCCACCGCCGCTGTGCCGAAATTCACCGTCATCATCGGTGGCAGCTTCGGCGCCGGCAACTACGGCATGTGCGGGCGCGCCTTCTCGCCCCGTTTTCTGTGGATGTGGCCGAACGCGCGCATCTCGGTGATGGGTGGCGACCAGGCTTCAAGCGTGCTGGCCACCGTCCGGCGCGACGGCATCGAGGCCAAGGGCGGCGCTTGGTCGGCCGCCGAGGAAGACGCATTCAAGCAGCCGATCAAGGACCAGTACGAACATCAAGGCCACCCTTATTACGCCAGTGCGCGCCTATGGGACGACGGCGTGATCGACCCGGCCGATACGCGCATGGTACTCGGGCTGGGCCTGTCCGCCGCCCTCAACGCGGAGATCGCCGAGACCAAGTTCGGCCTCTTTCGCATGTAACCGGGAGACGCTTCATGCAATTTCATACGCTAACGCTGGCCATTGACGGCAAGCTCGCCACGGTCACGCTCGACCGCCCTGACGTGCGCAATGCCTTCAACGAACACAGTATCACCGAGATCAATCTGGCCTTTGACTCTCTGGGTCGCAGCGCCGAGGTGCGGGCCATCGTGCTGGCGGCGAACGGGCCGTCTTTTTGCGCCGGCGCCGACTTGAACTGGATGAAAAAAATGGCCTCTTATTCGCACGCCGAAAACAATGCCGACGCCTTGCAGCTGGCCGAAATGCTGCGCACGATCTATCTGTGCCCGAAACCGGTGATCGCAAAAGTTCAGGGCGATTGCTATGCCGGTGGCATGGGACTGGTGGCCGCATGCGACATTGCCGTGGCCGCCGAAGGAGTCAATTTCTGCCTAAGCGAAGTCAAACTTGGCCTGATTCCGGCCACTATTTCGCCCTATGTCATCAAGGCGATGGGCGAAAATGGCGCCCGCCGTTACTTCCTGACGGCGGAACGTTTTTCCGCGCAACAAGCGCAGCGCATGGGTTTTGTCCATGAAGTCGTGCCCGCCGAAACACTCGACGCCAAGGTGGCGGAGATCGTCAAGGCCCTGGTCACGAATAGCCCGCATGCTGTACAGCATGCGAAAATGCTGGTGCGCGAGGTGGTGGGCCAACCCGTTACCGACGCTTTGCTGGCCGACACGGCCGAGCGCATCGCGCACATCCGCGCGTCCGAGCAGGGCCGCGAAGGCGTGCAGTCCTTCCTCGAGAAGCGCAAGCCAAACTGGTTAAATTAAATCTGGAGCGGTTTTGAATTTAATTCCTGAGTCAAATGAGCAATCTGCCTGGGTCGAACGGAGCTTGCGTAGCGTCTGGCACCCGTGCACTCAAATGCAGCACCATGAAAACACGCCGCTGATCCCTGTCAGTCATGGCCGCGGCGCCTGGCTGTACGACCATGAAGGACGACGCTATCTCGACGCGATCAGCTCCTGGTGGGTCAACCTGTTTGGCCACGCCAATGCGCGCATCAACGCGGCCCTCAAAGACCAACTGGACCGGCTTGAACACGCCATGCTGGCCGGCTTCACTCACGAGCCGGTAATTTGTCTGTCGGAACAATTATCGCAGTTGACCGGACACGCCCTGGGCCATTGCTTTTACGCCTCCGATGGCGCCTCCGCCGTCGAAATTGCGCTGAAAATGAGTTTTCACGCCTGGCGCAACGGCGGCCAAAGCGCCAAACAGGAATTCGTTTGCCTCAAGGGCAGCTATCACGGCGAGACGATCGGCGCCTTGGCCGTGACCGACGTGGCCCTGTTCAAAGACGCCTACGGCCCGCTGCTGCGGGCAGCGCACGTGGTGGCCACGCCCGATGCGCGCACCGCGCTGGAGGGCGAAACGGCGCAGGACGTGGCGCGCCGCGCCGCCGCCGATGTCGCGCGCCTGTTCGGCGAGCGCGCCCAGCACATCGCCGCCATCATCATCGAACCTTTGGTGCAATGCGCGGGCGGCATGGCCATGCACGACCCGCTGTATCTGACCCTGGTGCGCGAACTGTGCGACCGCCATCAGGTTCACATGATCCTCGACGAAATTGCCGTCGGCTGCGGCCGTACCGGTACTTTCTTCGCCTGCGAACAGGCCGGCATCTGGCCGGATTTCCTGTGCCTGTCAAAAGGCATCAGCGGCGGTTACCTGCCATTGTCTTTGGTGATGACGCGCGAACAGGTTTATCAGGCGTTCTACAGCCCCGACGTCACACGCGCCTTTTTGCATTCGCATTCCTACACCGGCAACCCGCTAGCCTGCCGCGCAGCGCTGGCCACCCTCGCCATCTTCGCGGAGGACGACGTGCTACGCACCAACCTAGTGCGCGCGCAGCGCCTGACCGCGGCCCTGGCGCCGCTTGCAAATCACGAACGGGTGCGCCACTTCCGCCAGCGCGGCATGATCTGGGCCTTCGACACGGTGCTGCCCGACCCGGCCGCCGGCGCCGATTTTTCGCGCCGCTTTTTTGCCCGCGCCCTCGATCATGAATTGCTGATGCGTCCGATCGGAGGCACCGTCTACATGATGCCGCCATATATTTTGAGCGACGAAGAAAGCGACGGCCTCGCGGCCCGCACTCTCGACGTGTTTGAACAAGTGCTGGGTACCTGAATATGAAACCAGTCACGAAACGCCATGACCCACGCTTCTGCGGCGAACTCCGCCTTGCCGTTACGGCAGCACGTTTGGCGGCCGCCGCGCGCCAGCCAGTGGCGCTGGGTGCGGTGAACGACCTGAAAAAGGAGGCGCCATGAGTTGCGCAGACATTCTGGGAGCGGCGAGCGATCCTGTTTTGGACACTGAAGTGGCGGCGGCGCCGGCCGCCATTGGCTTGCCGTCCCGTTTCACCTGTTTTGTCACTGGCACCGACACCAACATCGGCAAAACGCTGACCGCCTCGGCTATGCTGTACGCGTTAGCACAAACGGGCGTGCGCGCCTGCGGCATGAAGCCGGTGGCAGCCGGCGCCGTGCTGCGCGACCGGGTCTGGCACAATGACGATGCCGACCTGCTGGCTGCGGCGTCCAACATCAGCATGCTGCCGTCCTTGACCACCCCTTACATGCTGAAGACGCCAGCGGCGCCGCACATCGCTGCCGCTCTAGAAGACGTCATCATCGAAGCGGTGCCGATCCTGGCCGCCTACACTGAAATCGCCGCCGCGTCGGATGCGGTGGTGGTCGAAGGGGTTGGCGGATTTCGCCTGCCTCTGTCTGATGGATTCGACACGGCCGACCTGGCGGCGCAACTTGGCCTGCCCGTCGTGCTGGTGGTCGGTTTGCGCCTGGGCTGCATCAATCATGCCCTGCTAACGGCTGAAGCGATCGCCGCGCGCGGCTTGGCGCTGGCAGGCTGGGTTGCCAACGAGCTTGAAGACGAGATGGATTTTGCCGACGAAAACATCGAAACGCTGTTGCTTTACCTTCCGGCGCCGCTGCTGGGCCGGGTACCGCGCCTGACCCCGCCGTCGGCAGCGGCCGCCGCCGCCTATTTAAATTTTTCCGGTCTGCCGAACTGGCCGACAAATCACCAATAAACCTGAACCGTTGAAGGAATTCTGATGTCCCAAACCGAGTCGCAAACTCAAACTCTTGCCTTCCATCCGATCGCAGCGGCTGTTGCCTTGTCGCCAACAGCGACCTGGCCGCTGGCCGATGTGCTGGCGCTGTTCGATCTTCCGTTTTGCGACCTGATGTTCCAGGCGCAGCAGACGCACCGCGCCAACTTCGAAGCGGGCGACATCGAACTTGCGACGCTGCTCTCGATCAAGACCGGCGGCTGCGAGGAAGATTGCGGCTACTGCCCGCAAGCGGCGCGCTATGACACCGGAGTCGAAGCGAAGAAGATCCTCGCCATCGACACCGTGCTCGACGCGGCGCGCGAGGCCAAAGCCAGCGGCGCGACCCGTTTTTGCATGGGCGCGGCGTGGCGTAGCCCGAAAGAGCGCGACATCGAAAAGGTGGAAGAGATGGTGCGCGGCGTCAAGGCGCTGGGCCTGGAAACGTGCGCCACCTTGGGCATGCTCGAAGAGGGGCAAGCCGACCGCCTGAAAAACGCCGGCCTCGATTATTACAACCACAACCTCGACACGGCCCCCGAATTTTACTCCAGCGTCGTGTCGACCCGTGCCTACCAGGACCGCCTCGACACGCTGGGCCGCGTGCGCAGTGCCGGCCTGAAAGTGTGCTGCGGTGGCATCGTCGGCATGGGCGAAACGCGCCTGCAGAGGGCAGGCTTGATCGCGCAGCTGGCGAACTTGAATCCGTACCCGGAATCGGTGCCAGTCAACCATTTGGTGCAGGTCGAAGGCACGCCGTTGCATGGCATGGATCCGCTCGATCCGTTCGAGTTTGTGAGGACCATCGCGGTGGCGCGCATCACGATGCCGAAGGCGCGCGTACGCTTGTCGGCCGGCCGCCGCCAGATGGGGGAAGCAGTGCAGGCAATGTGCTTCCTGGCCGGCGCCAATTCGATTTTTTATGGCGACAAACTGCTCACGACCGGGAATCCGGAAGCCGCAGATGACCGCGCCTTGTTGGCCAAACTGGGCCTGAAAACGCGTGCCACCACGCTCGAAGCGGCGCCGAAAGCGACCTGCGGCGGCTAACCGGGCCGGGCGAGAAATCCCATTTCCACTCCTAGAGCGCCGTCACCTGCAAAATAAAAGAGAGAGAACATGTTCACAAAAATCCTGATCGCCAACCGTGGCGAAATCGCTTGCCGCGTTGCCGCTACTGCCCGCCGCATGGGCATCAAAACCGTCGCCGTTTATTCGGAAGCCGACGCCAACGCGAAACACGTGGCCGTATGCGACGAGGCGATCCTAATTGGGCCGGCGCCGGCCAAGGAAAGCTATCTTTGCGGCGACAAAATTATCGCCGTCGCGCTCGCCACGGGCGCGCAAGCGATCCATCCCGGTTACGGTTTCCTGTCGGAGAACGGCGATTTTGCCGAAGCTTGCACCAAGGCGGGCTTGGTCTTCATCGGGCCGCCGGCGTCAGCGATGCGGGCGATGGGCTCGAAATCGGCGGCCAAGTCGCTGATGGAAAAGGCCAACGTGCCTTTGGTGCCAGGTTACCACGGGGACGTCCAGGATGCCGATTTCCTGCGCGAGGAAGCCGACAAGATCGGTTATCCGGTACTGCTCAAGGCATCGGCCGGCGGCGGCGGCAAGGGCATGCGCGTAGTCGAGCATTCGAACGACTTCAAAGCCGCTCTAGCCTCTTGCAAGCGGGAGGCGATCAACTCCTTCGGCGACGACAAGGTGTTGGCTGAAAAATATCTGTCGCGCCCCCGCCATATTGAAATTCAGGTATTCGCCGACACCCACGGCAATTGCGTCTATCTGTTTGAACGCGATTGTTCGGTGCAGCGGCGACACCAAAAAGTGCTGGAGGAGGCGCCGGCGCCTCTCATGCCTTCGGCGCGCCGCGCCGCCATGGGCGAAGCGGCCGTCGCCGCGGCCAAAGCGGTCCGTTACGTGGGCGCCGGCACGGTCGAATTCATCGCCAACCAGGACGGCTCGTTCTACTTCATGGAGATGAACACACGCCTGCAGGTCGAGCACCCGGTCACTGAAATGATCACGGGAACCGACCTCGTCGAGTGGCAGCTGCGCATCGCCGCCGGTGAGCCGTTGCCGAAAAAACAATCGGAATTGATGATACACGGCCACGCCATCGAGGCCCGCATCTACGCCGAGAATCCGGAAAAGGGATTTTTGCCGTCGATTGGAACCTTGCGCCATCTGCACACCCCCGATGCCGTCACGTTCGAACTGGGCGGAGCGCCCGGCACCGGCATCCCGGCCGCCGTGCGCATCGATTCAGGCGTGCGCGCGGGCGACGCTATCTCGCCATTTTACGACCCGATGATTGCCAAGTTGATTGTGTGGGGCGCCGACCGTGCCGAGGCGCTAACGCGCATGTCGCAAGCCTTGTCCGAGTACCAGATCGTCGGCCTAGCGACCAATATCGCCTTCTTGAAGCGCCTGATCGAAGGCGACGCGTTTGCCAGCGCCGATCTCGACACCGGACTGATCGAACGGAATCAAGAGGTGCTCTTTCCGGCGCCAACAGCCGCGCCACCGGGTGCGCTGGCGCTGGCGGCGGTGTCGCTGATTAAATCCGAGGAAGAATCTGCCGGCAACCTTTCCGACCCGTGGGGCAATGCGCTGGGCTGGCGTCTAAATAGTGCACTCGTGCGCCAACTTTCGTTTTCGGATGACTACGTGCAGGCAGGCGACGCCAAGGCCTACGTGAGCACGCTTGAATACCGCAGCGGCAGCTGGCTTTTGAACCAGGTGCCACTTAGCCTGATGCAACACGATGGCTTCAATCTCAGCATCAAGCTAGGTGCCAGCGCGGTGCACGGCACGGTGCGCCGCGACGGCGAGCTGTTCCACGTGTTTACCGGCGGCAGCCATTACACGCTGCACTACCTTGACCCCATGGCACATGCCGGCGAAGCGGAGACCGAGGGCGGGCGCTTGACCGCGCCGATGCCGGGCAAGGTGGTGGCGGTCTTGGTCAGCCAGGGCCAGGAAGTCAAGAAGGGCGACCCGTTGGTCATCATGGAAGCGATGAAAATGGAGCACACCATCGCCGCGCCGCACGATGGCCTGGTCGATGAAATTTTGTATGCGGTGGGCGACCAAGTGGCCGATGGGGCGCCTTTGCTGGCATTCAAAACCGCTTAAAAGAGGGATTGGGCTGATGCGCATTCTTTTACACCGATCGGACGGCATGACGGAACCATGGGTTCGGGACTTCGCCGAGATGTTGCCCGAGGCGGAAATTGAAGTATGGCGCGAAGGCAGGAAAGATCGCCCCTGCGACTACGCGGTGCTATGGATGCCACCGCTGGCAATGGTGCCCGCACTGGCGCATGTGAAAGCCATTTTCAATACCGGTGCCGGCGTCGACGCCCTGCTCAAGTTTGGCGATTTTCTGCCGCACCAAATCCCCATTGTGCGCCTGGGCGATGCCGGCATGGGCGTACAAATGGCGGAGTACGTGACGCATGCGGTGCTGCGCTATTTTCGCCGCTTCGACGAGTATGAAGCACAGGCACGCCGGGCCCAGTGGCATCCTTTGCCGCAGCATCAAAAAGCGGATTTTTCGATTGGTCTACTTGGCATGGGCGTGCTGGGCCGCCGCGTGTTGGAGGCGCTTGCGCCGTTCGGTTTTCCCCTGCGCGCGTGGCACCGCACCCAGGGGAGCGCTGAAAGCGCCGGCGCGCCCGGCGTAACCTGTTTTTCGGGTGAGGACGGGCTGGACGAATTCTTGCGGGGCACGCGCGTGCTGGTAGACATGCTGCCTTTGACGCCCGACACCAATAATCTTCTCGACCGCGAAAATTTGTCGAAACTGCGGCCCGGCGCCTACCTAATTAACGTCGCCCGTGGCGCGCATATGGCCGAGTCGGAGCTGCTTACCTTGATCCAGACCGGCCACATTGCCGCGGCCACGCTGGACGTGTTCCGCAACGAACCGCTGCCGGCGCAGCACCCGTTCTGGCGCGAGCCGCGCATCACCATCACGCCACACATATCGGCGCTGACCTTGCGCCGCGAAAGCATCGAGCAGATCGCCGCAAAAATCCGCGATCTTGAAGCCGGCAAGCCGATTGCCGATGTCGTCAACCGCAATAAAGGGTATTGAGATGAACCACCAAGCCAATTTGCCAAAGCAAGTCAAGATCGTCGAAGTCGGGCCGCGCGACGGCCTGCAAAACGAGAAGGAAACCATCCCGGCCGAGGTCAAGATCGCGTTGATCGACCGCTTGACCAAGGCCGGCTTCGCCAACATTGAAGCGGCCTCGTTCGTGTCGCCGAAATGGGTGCCGCAAATGGCCACTAGCACGGACGTCATGGCGGCCATCTCACGCCGTCCCGGCGTCATTTATTCCGCGTTAACGCCCAATATGCAAGGCTTCGAGGCAGCGCTGGCGGCCGGGGCCGATGAAGTCGTCATTTTCGGCTCGGCCTCGGAGGCGTTCTCGCAAAAAAACATCAACTGTTCGATCGCCGAATCGATCGCACGTTTTGAGGGTGTAGCGAAAGCGGCCAAAGAACACGCTCTCCGCCTTCGCGGCAGTATCAGTTGCGCATTCGGCTGCCCCTATCAGGGCGCGGTGCCGCTCGATGCCGTGGCCGATGTAGTGGCGCGCATGCGCGAACTCGGCTGCGACGAAATCGACATCGCCGATACCATCGGCGTCGCAACTCCGCGCCAGACGCAGGCGGTGATGCAGCGCGCGATGCAAGAGTTTGCCACCAGCGCTCTGTCAGGTCACTTTCATGACACCTATGGCCAGGCGCTGGCGAACATCTATGCCAGCTTGGAAGTGGGCATTTCAATTTTCCATTCGTCGGTGTCGGGACTGGGTGGCTGCCCCTATGCCAAAGGCGCGACCGGCAACGTGGCGACCGAAGACGTTCTGTACATGATGCAAGGCTTGGGCATCGCTACCGGCGTGGATCTAGATGCGGTGGTCGATGCCGGCTTGTTCATTGCGCAGCACTTGGGGCGCAAGGGTGCGAGCCGGGCCGGCAACGCGATTGCGGCCAAGCGGGCCGGCAAATTGGTGGCGCCATAGCCTGACAGGGCTCGGCTGTTAGATGCCCCTCCCCCTGTCGAACCCACGCGCGCGCAGGCGCCAGCGGCGCCCCGACGCCATTTCGCTAGTCCCGGCCAATAAAAAAGGACTTAACGGCCAACGCCGTTAAGTCCTTTTTTATACCGCCAAATCTTGGTCGGAGTACAAGGATTCGAACCTTGGACCCCCTGGTCCCAAACCAGGTGCGCTACCGGGCTGCGCTACACTCCGAGAAGCAGGATAATACACGTTCGCGCCACTGCGGTCAAGGCGCGGGGTCCAGGTAGCCTCTTTTACGGGGCGGCGCCATTTTTCATTTCCGTGCTCGCCAATCGCCCCACCAATCGCGTTAAACGATTATAATTTGTATGTCATCAATTGACATACCATCTTTTTCGGCGGTCCCGTGTCCACACGCAACTACGATATCCAGAAGAATTTTATGATTCTGACGGCCCAGGTAGCAAGACAATGGCGGCGCGCCATCAATCGCCGCTTGCAACCTCTTGGCCTGACGGAGGCGACATGGTTGCCGCTGCTCCATCTCGCACGCGCGGCGGAACCGATGCGACAAAAAGATCTCGCACTCTCCCTTTCCCTAGATAGTTCCTCGGTGGTGCGTCTCTTAGATGAGCTCCAGTCCTCCGGTTTTATTTTGCGAGTGCAAAATGAAGACCGACGCGCCAAGACCGTCGAGCTAACCGCCCTCGGCAAGATGACGGTCGAGGGCGTGGAACTGGTGGTCGACGCCGCTCGCAAAGAGATTTTTGCCGGCGTGCCTGCCGAGGAGCTGACGCTGGCCTTTTACGCTCTCGAGAAAATATCTGAATCGCTTTCCTCATCAGCGCCGGATAACGCCACGTGAAAGCCGATGCCGGCGCTCAGCGAGTAGAAAACGGGCCGGGGCGTTCCAGCGTGGCACCACGGGCGCCAATTTGGCTGTTGGTGCTGATCGCCCTCAGCGGCACCCTGGCGATGCATATGTTTGTGCCGGCCTTGCCCAATGCGGCGCAAGATTTAGGTGCCAGTATTCAAGCGATGCAGATGACCATCAGTCTGTACATCATGGGGCTTGCCTTTGGGCAACTAATCTATGGTCCGCTTTCCGATAGTCTCGGGCGCCGGCCGCTGCTGATGGGGGGGCTTGCGCTCTACAGCATGGGGGGCTTTGCCGCAGCGTTCGCTCCAGACGTGCATACCTTGCTCGCTGCGCGCCTGCTCCAAGCGTTGGGTGGTTGCGCCGGACTGGTCTTAGGCCGGGCCATTGTCCGTGATACGGCTCGAGCAGATGAGGTGGTGCAAAAGCTCGCGCTGATGAACCTCATGCTCATGGTCGGGCCGGGTGTGGCGCCCCTAGTCGGATCCGTGCTGACGGCAACCTTGGGCTGGCGTTACATCTTCCTGCTGTTGGCTGCGCTTGGCGCCGTCACCTTGGTGCTCACATGGAAGCTGCTGCCCGAGACCGGGCGAGGCGCCGGCAGCGTCAAGGCAGCATCGTTCGCACGCGACTATCGGCGTCTGCTGCGCTCACCTTCTTTTGTTGGTTTTGCCTTAGGCGGCGGCTGCTCGACAACGTCCTTTTACGCGATCGTCGCCGCGGCACCGTTTATTTTCACCACGCAACTGCATCGCCCCTTGAGCGAAGTCGGCTTGTATCTGGGCTTGCTCATGGTCGGCATTTCCTTGGGCAATGTCATCACTAGCCGCCTCATCCGCACGGTCGGTATCGAGCGCCTGCTAATTGGAGGCAACGCAGCCAGTGTTGCCAGCGCGTGCGCCCTATTGCTAGTCGTCCTGCTCGGCGGCTTGACGGTGGGATTCGCACTAGGGCTCATGTTTGTCTTTACGCTAGGGGCCGGGATGTCCAGCCCGGCTGCCTTGAACAAGGCGATCAGCGTCGATTCGACACTGACCGGATCGGCTGCTGGCCTATATGGATTTACGCAGATGGCGGTTGGTGCCTTATGTACTAGCCTCGTCGGGCTGGGCCACAATCCGGCATTGGCAGCCGCCTGCGTACTGGCAGTGGCAGCGATTCTAGGGCAAATCGCGTTCCGGATGGCGTTGCGAAAGGAACAAGCCACCCGACTCGCCTACTGAGGTGCTAGCTGCCCTTTCCCGACGCGCCTGCTAGTTTTTATCCGTCACGCCCCCCCCTTATCTGCAGCGCGCGCTCATATAAGGCGTTTTTCTTGCGCCCAGTAATTTGCGCAGCCAAATTGGCCGCCTGTTTGACCGAGCACTCGGCCAGCAAGATCGACAATATACGCTCCGCTTCGACGTCGCCCGCATCTTCCGCCGTTTGCGCACCTTCCAGCAAAATGACGAATTCGCCTTTTTCCCGGTGCGGGTCAGCGTTTAACCACGCGAGCGCCTCCGACAGCGGGCAGCGGTGGATTTCCTCGAATATTTTGGTCAACTCGCGGGCAAACACCACTTGGCGGCTTGGCTCGAAGACGCTGCACAGCGCGCCGGCGCAGTCGAGGATGCGGTGTGGCGCTTCATAAAACACCAAAGTTGCGCCGATGCCACGCAAGGAGTTCAGCGCATTCTCGCGCTGTTTGGCCTTGGCCGGCAGAAAGCCGACGAAATAGAATTGGTCGTTCACCAGGCCGCCAGCAGAAATGGCGCTGACGGCCGCCGACGCGCCCGGCAGCGGCATGACGCGCAAGCCCGCAGTGCGCACCGCGTCAACGATGCGCGCACCCGGGTCGGACACGGCTGGCGTGCCCGCATCGGACACGAGTGCAATACGCTCGCCTGCCTGCAGGCGCGCGATCAGGCTCGTCGCCACGGCCCGTTCATTATGCTGGTGCGCGGCGATCAGGGGCTTGGACAAGCCGAAGCGGGATAACAGATGTCCCGTGTTGCGGGTGTCCTCGCAAGCGACGGCATCAACCAGCGTCAACACATGCAAGGCCCGCAAACTGATATCGGCAACATTTCCAATTGGAGTGGCCATTACGTACAATGTTGAGATAGGATAGGCTTGATGCGCCGCTTCCATCATGATGGGCAGGGTGGCAAGCGGACTGGATTCTTGTGCGGTCATTTGGGGGTGGAATGCTAGTCAAAAGTGTGAACGTACTGCTGTTTGGTGCCGTGCTCGGGATTCTGAGCGCTTGCAGCACGCCCTGCGACGGGCCCGGCCGATTGTGCGCGCCTATCACGTCAATTACAAGTGTGCCGCTCGCCCCGCCTGCGCCGCAATCGGCCGCGCCACTGGCGGAGCCGGAGCCGGAGCCGTCATCCGCGCAAACGTTTGCCGTGGAAAACCCCGACATCATACCGAGCGGCGAGACCAGCGTGCCTGCGCCCGCTTTGAACCGCCCAATTCGCATCGGCCTGATCCTGCCGCTGCGCTCCGACACGCTGGGCCAGGCGGCCGAATCGCTGCGCGCCGGCTTCATGGCCGGCTATGAACGCGAACGCGACGGTTTTATCGTCAACGTCGTTGAAACGGGCGACAGCGCGCAAAACGCGCTGGCCAGTTATGCGTTGGCGGTCGAGCAAAACGACGTCGTGGTCGGCCCGCTGGCGCGCTCCGCCGTCACCGCCGTGGCCGGCAGCGCTCTGGTCAGCAAACCAACGATCGCGCTCAACCATCTGGATGGGAGCGACAGTGCGGGCGACACGGCGCCACCGCCGCAAATGCTGGTCATGGGCCTGTCAACTGAAGACGAGGCGCGCCAGGTCGCGGCCTGGGCCTCCGCCGAACAGCCGGGCGCCAAGGCTTTGATTTTGTCGGCCAGACAGCCCTGGCAGCGCCGCACCGTAGCCGCCTTCGCCGCCCAATGGGAACGCATGGGCCTGATTTCGCAGAGCACCGAGATGAGTACGCTCAATGGCAACCTAGTTGACGCCGAACTGGCGCAGCTGCGGGCCCGCATTCAAAAAGAACCGGGGACGCTGCTGTTTGTCGCTCTCGATGGGGCCCAGGTGCGCCAGCTGCGCGTTGCCCTAGGTAATGGCATTCCGATCTATGGCACCTCGTCAATCAACCCCGGCACCGGGCACGGCGAAGCGGGACCGGACCTAGATGGCGTGCGCTTGCTCGACCTTCCATGGCAGGTGCAGCGCGATCATCCGGCGGTGATGACCTATCCGCGTCCGCTCCAATCCGAAGAGCACAAGACCAACGCCGACATGGACCGTTTGTACGCCCTCGGCATCGACGCGTTCCGGGTCGCGCGCGAAATCGCACTGCATCCGGCCTCGGCATTCCAGATCGACGGCGTCACGGGTCGGCTCTCAGTCAACTTCGGCCAAGGAACGGCCAGCTTCGAGCGCATCGAGCAGTGCGCAGTCTACGAGAATGGCGCCCTGGTGCCGCTGCCCCGGCCCCAATAAAAGATCTTCGCTCAAGGGGCAGCAGCACTCGGGGCGGCCAAGCGGGAACACCGCCGTCCTAGCACCGACTACGAGGCTGCTCTTGGATAAATCCCTGGCCCCGGGCTCGCCGCCCACAGCCGCTTGCGACATGCCAACGGTGTTGCTGCAGCGCTGCAACATCAGTTTTCTCGCCATCGCAGCCAACTGACTTGCCGGCGTCATCAAAGTTGTAAGCATTTTTAACAGTCCTTGTCCGCATGCCGGCGCGCCTGCACTATAATCGGCACACTATGATTAATCAGCGCATCCTCTCGCACTTCCATGAAAGTGCCGAACTTAAAATTCAAGCCGCCGCCATCCTCGCACAACCGATCGCGCATGCGGTCGAGTTGATGTTTACGGCTCTGTCGAACGGCAACAAGATCCTCGCTTGCGGCAATGGCGGCTCGGCCGCCGACTGCCAGCATTTCGCAGCCGAGCTGGTCGGACGATTCGAGCGCGAGCGCTTTCCCTTGCCAGCCATCTCGCTCACCACCGACACCTCGATCCTGACGGCCGTGGCCAATGATTACAGCTACCGCGAGATTTTTTCCAAACAGGTGCAAGCGTTCGGCCAGGCGGGCGACATCTTGCTGGCCATCTCAACGTCGGGCGACTCGGCCAATGTGTTGGCGGCCGTAGAAGCCGCGCTGGAACGCGAAATGCACGTTGTCGCGCTCACGGGCAAGGGCGGGGGCGCCATCGGCAGAATGTTGACCGATGCCGACGTGCATATTTGCGTGCCCGCCGAGCGCACCGCGCGCATCCAGGAAGTTCACCTGTTGTCGATACACTGCATTTGCGACGGCATCGATGTCGCTTTATTTGGAGGAGATGTGAATGATTGAAACAAAACCCCGCCTGCAATGGGCCCGCCTGCGCCGCCCGCTAACCTACGTTCTGCTGTGCGGAGCGATGCTCGCCCCCCTCTCAGGCTGCGTCGGAATATTGGTCGGTGGTGCCGTCGTGGGCACTGTCTCGGCTTCCGACCGGCGCACCATTGGCGCCCAAACCGAGGATGCCGCGATTGCCGTCAAGGGCGAGGTCAAGGTGCCCGGCATCGTCAATGGGGACGGTCATGTCAACATCAACAGTTTTAACCGCAAGGTCTTGCTGACCGGCGAAGTGCGCGATGCGGCGATGAAAACGGCCGTGGAGCGCGAGGTGGCGGGCATCTCCGGCGTGCAATCCGTTGCCAACGAACTGGAGATTGCCGGCCCGGCAAGCTACACTTCGCGCTCGAATGACACGCTGATCACGGGCAAGGTCAAGGCCAGTTTGATCGATGCAAAAGACATCTCCGCCAATTCGTTCAAGGTTGTTACGGAACGCGGCATCGTCTACCTCATGGGCCGCGTCACGCAACGGGAAGGTCGTATCGCGGGAAACGTGGCGCGCGGCGTGGCTGGCGTGAAAGAAGTCGTGAAACTGTTTGAATACATCAACGACGACGAGTTAAAGCAGGTGGACCCGGCAGCGTCAACGCTGTGAGCGCAATCAGGATGGTCAGCCCGACCGTCAGTACGATGCCGGCCCGACCTGTGCCGGCCTGCGCGCGTCCACAACTCGAACCATCATTTGGCCCTTTCCGATCGACTATGCCAGCATTCCGCCAAACCCGCGCGCCGGAGCTGACATTTTTCCCCATCAAGGGCGAGAAATAATCGCCTGAAAGCTGGCGCGGCAAGGTGATGGTGGGCAATTTTTTGGCAACCTCGTGCACAGCTTGCGTCCGCGAAATGCCACCAATGGCCGAAGCGTACCAGCAATTTAAGGCCATGGCCTTGAAATGGTTGCCGTCGTGATACCAACTTCACTGAAACTCGCCACCTGCCGAACCAATCAATTCGCCAGGCATTTCCACCCTTTGGAAGGACAGAAATCGATGGCAGCTCATTGCCTAGCAATGATTTTTCGATTCAAAACTGGCTCACCACTTCTGAAAGTGTCTCACCAACTTCTAAATAGCTGTACCAACTACTGACCGTCCACATCCACTGTGAACAATCAGTAGTTAATGAGACTATCTAGCGGTTTTTGCCAATTTTCATCCGGAAGTTGACGGTATTTGTCAACCTAGTTG